>CAZWLJ010000039.1:0-30447 GCA_964634605.1 uncultured Paludibacter sp. | reverse complement strand
TAAAGTTCATAAAGTTCATAAAGTTCAAACTTGACAAACTTTCAAACTTGATGAACTCGCTAACTTGACAAACTCATTTCTTACTTGACAGACTTTCAAACTTGATAAACTTGATGAATTCACTAGCTTGACAAACTTATTTCTTACTTGACAATCTTTCAACTTGACAAACTTGATGAACACTTCGACAAGGCTCAGTGCGACGCTTTCTACTTGATAAACTTTCTACTTGATAAACTTGACAAACTTGATAAACTTGATAAACTATGGATGAACTATTAAAAGAAGTAACCGCCCGGGCACAGGTATGGCTCGATGGCAACTACGATGCTGAAACGAAAGCTGAAGTAAAAAAACTGATGGAAGCCGAAGATAAAACCGATCTAATTGAGGCTTTCTACCGGGATCTGGAATTCGGAACCGGAGGACTACGCGGTATTATGGGCGCTGGTACAAACCGGATGAATATCTATACGGTTGGCGCTGCTACGCAGGGATTAAGTAACTACCTGAAAGAACAGTTTGCATCGCTGCCACAAATAAGCGTGGTGATTGGTCACGACTGCCGCAACAACAGCCGGAAGTTTGCTGAAATCAGCGCCAATATATTCTCGGCAAACGGTATTAAAGTGTATCTTTTCGAAGACCTCCGGCCTACCCCGGAAGCGTCCTTTGCTATTCGTCATTTAGGATGCCAGAGCGGAATCATTCTCACTGCTTCACACAATCCGAAAGAATACAATGGCTACAAAGCCTACTGGGACGATGGTGCGCAGATGATTGCTCCGCACGATGAAAATGTCATTACGGAGGTTATGAAAATCAAAAATGTGGATGATATTCTGTTTGAAGGTAATCCCGAACTGATAGAGATTATCGGGGAAGAAATTGATAATTTGTACATTGACAAAATCAAAACACTTATTCTGTCTCCCGAAGCCATCGAACGGAATAAGGACCTCAAAATTGTATATACTCCCATTCACGGAACCGGCATTAAACTGATTCCAAAAACCCTGCGCGAATACGGTTTCACCAATATTATAGATGTCCCTGAACAAAATGTTATCAGTGGCGACTTTCCAACCGTAGTATCACCGAATCCGGAAGAACCGGCAGCGCTTGCAATGGCAGTACAAAAAGCCATAGAAACCGACGCTGATATCGTAATGGCTTCGGATCCTGACGCTGACCGTATTGGCATTGCCATCAAGAACGATAAGGGCGAATGGATCCTGGTAAACGGAAACCAGACATTCCTTATTTTCATTTACTACCTGATTACCAAATGGAAAGAACTTGGCAGACTTACCGGCAATGAATATGTTGTAAAAACGATTGTTACTACGGAAGTGATGGCAGATATTGCAATCAAAAACAATGTGGAATACTACAATTGCTTCACCGGTTTCAAATGGATAGCTGACGTGATGCGGCAGAATGAAGGCAAGAAAACATATATTGGCGGAGGAGAAGAAAGTTACGGCTTCCTGGCTGAAGACTTCGTTCGCGACAAAGACTCTGTATCGGCATGTGCATTGATAGCTGAAATCACCGCATGGGCTAAGGATAATGGTAAAACCTTGTTCGAAATGCTTCAGGACATCTATATCGAATATGGTTACGGGAAAGAAAAGGGCATTTCCGTGGTTCGGAAAGGAAAATCAGGAGCCGAGGAAATTGCTCAGATGATGGTTGATTATCGTAACAATCCTCCGAAAGAAATTGCCGGTTCAGCTGTAAAAACGATCAAAGATTATCAAACACTAAAAATGACGGATGTAAAATCGGGTGAGGTTAGCGATCTCGATATGCCTGCCACTTCCAATGTATTGCAATTCTTTACCGAAGACGGAACAAAAATCTCTGTTCGTCCATCAGGAACAGAACCCAAAATCAAATTTTACATCGAGGTACGCGGTGAAATGAAAACACGCGCTGATTATGATGCTGCCGAAGCTGCTGCCAACCTGAAAGTGGAAGCAGTACGAGCTTCGATGGGAGTGTAAAAATCACCCCCAAAATTCATATCACTAAATCCTATATTTAACTACGAATTACACGAATTTCACGAATAAGAAATCTGTAATTCGTAGTTTTTATGTTTAATGAAAAATTTATCCGGAGAATGACTGATTTATTATACAAAGAAGAAAGCTATGCAGTAATTGGTGCTGCAATGGAAGTTCACCGAACATTGGGACAAGGATTTGTTGAAGAAGTTTATCAGCAAGCTCTGCAAATTGAATTTACCGAAAGAAATATAAAATTTCTGCCTCAGGCTCCTATGACAATTGACTATAAAGGAAAAATTCTGGAAAAGAAGTATATTGCTGATTTTTTTTGTTATGACGATATAATTGTTGAAATTAAAGCTGTATCTGCTTTATTGCCGGAACATGAAGCGCAAATAATCAACTATCTCAAAGCAAGTACAGTACAACTAGGACTATTAATCAATTTTGGTACTGATAAGTTGACTTACAAGAGATTTCTAAACATCTATTAATTAAATTTATTCGTGTAATCTGTGTTATTCGTAGTTTAAACTTCTTTTTCCTGAGGTAAGTCATATCAACGAAAAAGAAATAAAACACTTTGAAAATACGAATGAAACCAATGGTACGAATGAATATTTTGTGATGGTGGTATTTAATGAAACTTTTTTTCTGAGAATTTATTCGTGTAATCCGTGTAATTCGTAGTTAAAATTTTTTTTTGTTCAATTTACATGCAACGTTATCTCAATTATAATACAGTTCTGAAATCGGAGTTTGCTGAACGTGTTCAGAAAATATCGGTTAATGCCGGCTTCACCTGCCCCAACCGCGACGGAAGTAAGGGAACTGGCGGTTGTACCTATTGCAACAATCAGACATTCAGTCCGGATTACTGCAGACCTGCAAAATCTGTTTCACAGCAAATAGAAGAAGGTATCGCCTTCTTCAACCATAAATACGAGGCTCAAAAATACCTGGCTTATTTCCAAAGTTACACCAATACCTACGATAAAACCGAAAATCTGACAAGGATTTACGAAGAAGCTCTGAACAATCCGAAAGTGGTTGGAATAGTCGTTGGCACCCGGCCTGATTGCGTTAGCGATGAATTGCTGGATTATTTTGCGGAACTGAACAAACGGTATTACGTGATGATAGAATATGGTGTGGAAAGTACGAGTGACGATACACTGAAATTCATCAATCGCGGTCATGACTACGCCTGTGCCGAAGAAGTCATCCGAAAAACAGCGGCAAAAGGATTGCGTACAGCAGCTCACCTGATACTCGGACTGCCAGGTGAAAGCAAGGAAACCATTCTGTCGCATGCAAAAAAAATATCGGGGCTTCCGCTCACTGCCATAAAGCTGCATCAGCTCCAGTTGGTAAGGGGTACTGTAATGGCCAGACAGTATGCCGAACATCCCGAA
Organism: uncultured Paludibacter sp.; assembly: GCA_964634605.1. Lineage (GTDB taxonomy): Bacteria > Bacteroidota > Bacteroidia > Bacteroidales > Paludibacteraceae > UPXZ01. The sequence goes on along the minus strand of CAZWLJ010000039.1, from coordinate 27,017 downwards.
TGGTTCAATATGATGACAGCTATGGAATATATTGAACTGGTGATTGACTTTCTTGAAATACTTAATCCCCGAATTGCAGTGGAACGCTTTATTTCACAATCTCCCCCTTCGTTATTGATAGCTCCCGACTGGGGATTGAAGAATTTTGAGTTCGTGAGTAAAATTGAAAAAAGACTGGCTGAAAGAGATACGTGGCAGGGAAGGTTGTTCAGTTGAAAGGTCATCAAGTTTGTCAAGTTGAAAGTTTGTCAAGTTTATCAAGTAATAGAATCGAACTTTATGAACTTTACAAACTTTATGAACTTTACAAACTTTATGAACTTTACAAACTTTATGAACTTTAAGAACTTTAAGAACTTTACAAACTTAAGAACTTTACAAACTTAAAAACTCATCCTTCCTTTTTCTCTATCAGTATATCCTTAATATCCACGTCATCGTTTTGGTTTTCCTGCTGACGCTGAACGCATTGCCTGATTTTTTTCCGGAATTTCCAGCAGGTCATCGGATTAATTTCCAGTTTATCTGAAAGCTCTGCAGCTGATATTTTTTTCTTTTCGAAACAAACCATGTATACAATATAAAATGCTTTGCTGAGGGGAAATTTGCAGTTATGAAAAATGGTGTTGGCAGTGGCAGATTCCTCTTTTTTACAGCGGGTACAGCGACGGGAAGCATAACCTTTGCCCGGGCAATAATTGGTATGACCGCAACTACGGCAAACAAAACCATTCTCCCACTTCACGTCCGCAATAAACTGATGCGCCTTGTCGTTGTCGGTACAAAGGCTTTGGATAAATTCCGGATTCAAATCTTTCTTTTGCATTTTATATCTAAAAGAAAATATTATTGACTAACTTTGTAATAAAAAATTTTGCACAAAATTACTCATTATTTTTCATAAATAAAATTTTTCCATTTACGGTGATACTATTGTAATATAAAATAAAATATTTACCTTTGCATCCGATTTCAAAACGTATTATAGTATTCTCATTTCGTTATGCTGATTGAAAATAAAACAGGACAAAAAATTGATGTTAATTCGCTGAAGATGAACGTTCAGTCGATCAACGCGCGTTACACCAGTCTGAGTGAAACCAGTTGCTGTCTGTCGTGCGGTGGCGCCATTAATCACGCCGGTGTAAAGCTGAATGAAATCTGTCTGGACCTGGGCAGCGGACGCGGCAACGATGTAATCCGGATGGCAGAAGCTGCCGGTGAGGGCGGATATGCTTACGGCATCGACCTTTCGGATGGTATGGTAAATAAAGCGCGTACCAGTCTGGAAAAATTCGGGGTAAAAAATGCCGAAATCATCCAGTCGGAAATGGAAAACCTGCCTCTGACTGACAACAGTATAAATGTAACCATCTCCAACTGCACCATTAATCACAGCCAGAACAAAGAAGCTGTGTGGAGCGAAGTTTACCGGGTGCTGAAACCTGGCGGTCGATTTGTGGTGAGTGATATTTATGCCACTTTGCCAATTGCAGAAGAATACAGAAATGATCCGGAAGCTATTGCAGAATGCTGGGCAGGTGCTGTAACACGAGCTGAATACCTCTTCATGCTTGAAGAAGCCGGTTTCAGAAAAATAAAGATACTGGAAGAAAGTGAACCTTACACCAAAGGAAAAGCTGAAGTGGCAAGTTTCACGGTGTACGGGGAAAAATAACCCCTAACCCCTGAAGGGGAATTAAAATTGTAAATTTTCAGATTTATCATTTTGACTGAGTTCATTTTACCGTAAATATACCCAATCGTAAATCGTAAATTACTAAATTGTAAATCAACAGGAGCTATATTAATCAATAATAAATTCAAAAAAAGTATGAAAAGTGTAGTAAAAAAAGGCAGTGCAACCAAAAATGCAAATCAACAGAAACAGGCACAATGCTGTGCCAAAGTTTCGAAGTATGTTGCAGGTTGTCACGACTGACCCCTGGCCCCTGACTAATCCCTAGCCCCTAAAGGGGAACGATTAGGGGTTAGTCAGATTTTTTAATATAAATAATTTGGTGAATTTGCCTGAGTATCCTTATTAACTAGAAAAGGAAAATTTTTTCACCTTGTATTTTAGTATATATGGAGAATAAAAAGACAACAATGTTTTATGGTGCTTCACCAATTCTTTTTGAATTAGCTAAGAATTTAAGGGATAATCAGACAGAAGCTGAAATATTTTTATGGTCTCAATTGGGATATATAAATATACCACGGGTAAGATTTAAGCGACAGCATCCGGTTTTATATTTTATTGCTGATTTTTATTGTCATCAGGCAAAATTAATTATTGAAATTGATGGCGGCTATCACAATTCACCTGAGCAATTCAGATATGATGTTAACAGAAATAATGAATTAGAAGAATTGGGATTAAAAGTAATTCGGTTTACCAATGAACAAGTTTTCAATGACATAGAAAATACATTGAAAACAATTGAAAAAGAAATTTTAAATAGATTAACGTAAAGCCAACTCAATGAACGTAATCCAAAATTCCCCTTTAGGGGTTAGGGGTTCCAAACACAATATTATTGTTCCGGTCAAAGACAGCGATGATTTTTTCATTGTCAATCCGTTGCATAAGTCAGCTGATTTTATCTCGGCGGAAGAACTGGATTTGCTTCAGAAAGAGCAGGATACAAACGGTGAATTCTCCGATAGAAACTACCTGGTTGATGAAAATGAAGAAAAGACAGCTTTTAAACTGGCTTATCTGGATTTTATAGACACCCGGGAAGAGGATGAAATTCAGCTGTTTTTCGTGCCCAATTATTCCTGCAATTTTGCCTGTTCGTACTGCTACCAGGAAGGTTACAGTCCTGCCGAAAGCAAAATGACCACCGAAGTTGTCGATGCGTTTTTCGATTACATCGGTACTGAATTTGCCGGACGAAAAAAATACATTACCGTATTTGGTGGTGAACCGTTACTGCCCGGTGAAAACCAGCGAAAAATTATTGAATATCTGCTCCGGAAGTCCAATTTGGCAAAGCTGGACGTGGCTTTCGTTACCAACGGATACACGCTGGCTTCGTATGTCGATCTGCTGAAAACAGCATCAATTCGGGAAGTGCAGGTAACACTGGACGGCACAAAAAGTGTTCACGACAGCCGCCGCTACATGAAAGGCGGTCAATCCACTTTCGACAAAATCATTGAAGGCATTGACCTTTGTCTGCAAAACAACATTTCCATCAACCTTCGAATGGTCGCCGATAAGGATAACCTTGAAAATCTCCCCGAACTGGCCCGTTTTGCTATCGAAAAAGGATGGACAAAATCACCGCTGTTCAAAACACAGATAGGACGAAATTACGAGCTTCACGTGTGCAACAGTTCACCCGATAAACTTTACACCAGAGCTGAACTGTACGAACGTATCTATGAAATGATAAAAGATTTCCCGGAAATCATAGAATTCTACAAACCGGGATTTTCCATTGCCAAATATATTGCTGAAAACGAAGAATTACCTTCGCCGCTGTTCGACAGCTGCCCTGCCTGTAAATCCGAATGGGCATTTGACTTCACCGGCACCATTTATTCTTGTACCGCAACTGTGGGAAAACAGGGCGAAGAACTCGGCACCTTTTACCCCACTGTAACCCGAAATGAAGACATAATCAGCGAATGGCAGGACCGCGACGTTACCACTATAGAAAAATGCAAAACCTGCGAGGTGGCATTAGCTTGCGGTGGCGGTTGTGCTTCCGTGGCAAAAAACAAAAACGGCTCTACAAACACTCCTGATTGCAGACCTATTAAGGAGTTGTTGAGTTTGGGAGCAGCGGCATATCTGCATCAATCTTAATGAAAACTGAAGTAAGCCAACTATTTGAAAGAAATCATACCAAATTATATGAACAAATGAACATATATTGTTTTCGTTTGTTTAATAGAGAAAAAATTATTCAATAACACATAATACTCAATTAAAATCCCCGTTTCCCGCTTTAGGATCAGGGGTCTCAAATTATTATGAAAGAAATTAATGCATCTGAATTTCAGAAAGAAGTACTCGAAGGAGGTAAGGTAGTTCTTGATTTTTATTCGACAGAATGTCCTCCCTGTGAAGCACTGGCGCCAAAATTTGAAGCCATGGCTGAGCTATACGGTGATAAAATTAAATTCGTGAAAATGTTCCGTCAGGGAAACCGTGAACTGGCTAACGAACTGGGCGTAAGCTCCTCGCCTACCCTGCTGTTTTTCGAAGACGGCAAGCAAATCCTCGACACCATCAGCGGCGGTATTAAAAAAGCCGAAATTCAGGAAAGGCTGAATAAAATGATTAGTTCCGAAGAAGTGAAGGCAATAAAAGCCCGTCAGAAACACACTGTATCGGAATACGACGTAGCCATTCTGGGTGGTGGTCCTGCCGGTTTGACAGCCGGTATTTATCTGGGACAAGCCAAACTCAAAACCGTACTCATTGATCCTGCTTTACCGGGAGGATATATGGGCATCACCCATCAGGTTTCCAACTATCCGGGCTATGTGGAACCACAACCTGGATTTATGCTGGCACACTACATGAGCGAACAGGCCAAACAAACCGGTATCGACTTCAAGGTAGCAGTGGATGTGACTTCGGTGGATCTTGCAAAGAAAGAAATCGTTATTGATGAATTTGAAACCGTAAAAGCCAGGAAAATCATCATTGCGACAGGCACATCTCCCAACACAATGAATGCTCCGGGCGAAAACGAACTGAAAGGAAAAGGTATATCCTATTGCGCTACCTGCGACGCCAAATACTTTGTTGATAAGGATGTTACCGTTATCGGCGGCGGAAATTCAGCCGTTGAAGAAGCGCAGTTTATCACCAAATTTGCCCGGAAAGTAACGATGGTTCACCAGTTCGACAAACTGACAGCCAACCAGACAGCCATTGAGAACCTGCAAGCCAACGAAAAAATCAGTGTAATGTATGAACACGAACCGCGTAAATTCGAAAAACGTGGTGATAAAATGATTACCACCGTTGAAAATCTGAAAACAAAAGAACTTTCTGAACTCGAAGCTGACGGCGTTTTCGTATTTATCGGTTTTAAAGCCAACGTTTCCGTACTGGGTGAAACACTACCCGCGCTGGACAACTGGGGTTACATTATTGCAGACGAAGACAAAAAGACCAGTTTGCCCGATGTGTATGCCGTGGGTGATATTATCAGCAAGAAATACCGTCAGATAACCACTGCTGTTGCAGATGGCACCATTGCCGCAATGTCAATCAGTAAAGAAAACCCCTAACCCCTAAAGGGGAAAAAGAAACTCAAATTTCAGCATGAAAGAAGCAGAAAATATGTTTTATGGGGCTCAACCAATTATTTTTGAATTAGCAAAGCAATTAAGAGACAGACAAACATATGCAGAGTTACATTTGTGGGATCATTTAAAACTTTTAAATATACCAAATATCAGATTTAAACGTCAGCATACTGTTTTAAATTTCATTGCTGATTTTTATTGTCATAAAGCAAAATTAATCATAGAAATTGATGGAGGTTACCATAATATTCCTGAATAATATTTATATGATAAAGAGCGAGACAAAGAATTAAAGAGTTTAGGATTAAAAGTGATTAGATTTACAAATGATGAGATATTAAACGATATTCAAAACTCAATAAAAATAATAGAAAATGAAATTATTGAAAGATTACATTAAAATATTCCCCTTCAGGGGTTAGGGGTTATGATTGAAAAGTATTATCAATATAACAACATACTTGCTTCGGGAGCGCAGCCTTCCGAAGCACAGTTTGCCGATTTGAAAGAAGCCGGATTTGAGGCTATTGTTAACCTTTCGCCTGCCAGCACCCGTAACGCGCTGGCAAATGAAGCATCCATTGTTGAAAAAAACGGTATGTATTATGTTCATTTCCCTGTAGATTGTTCCAATCTGAAAAAGTTTCATTATACGACATTTGAAGGTATTATGAACGGACTTAAAGACAAAAAGGTTTTTGTTCACTGCGGAGGTAATATCAAATCGTCGAACCTGATACACATGTATGATGTTCTAGCAAACCATCAGGATGAAAAAAAATCATTAGAAATACTTTACAAGATCCAGCAACCCGAAGACAAATGGTTCGAATATTTCAAACTGATGGGAATGGAAGGATGCAGGTAGTTTACAGTTCATAAAGTTTGTAAAGTTTGTAAAGTTTGTAAAGTTTGTAAAGTTTGTAAAGTTTGTAAAGTTCTTAAAGATAAAAGATAGTTTATAGTCAATAGTTTAAACACAATTATAAATTTGGTAGAAAAGAGAGCATTAACTGATTTTATTGAATTTTTGATTTAGTGGAAAGAAAGAATGAAAGATTTATATTCAAAAGAAGATTTGAAACTTATGCGGGCTGCTGAAGACTCGTTGCTGATGGGTCAGAACCGCGTGGCTGAGCTGATGAAATATGCTGAAAATACGGGTGTGAAACGCATCGGCATTGCACATTGCGTGGGAATGACGCGTGAAGCCATGCAACTGAAAGAACGGCTTGAAGAAAAATTTGAAGTTTACTCCGTGGATTGCAAGTATGGCAAAGTGAAGTCATCTGAAATGCTGGATGACGAGACAGCGCGCGGCACCTCCTGCAACCCGGCTGGTCAGGCAAATTATCTGGCTGAAAATAATACCGAACTAAACATATCATTCGGATTGTGCATGGGGCATGACATTATCTTTAACATAAAATCGAAGGCACCGGCAACCACACTCGTGGTAAAAGACCGCGAACATAAACATAATCCATATAACGAATTCAAAAAAACAACCGAATAATGACAACAGTATTAATAATTGCAGCCGTAGTCATTCTCGCGCTGGCAGGTCTCATTGTATATTCACGGCAAAAGCTGAAAAATATGCAAAACGTGGAAGATCATGAAAAAATAATTACGCTTACCGATAAGAATTTTAATCAGCAGTTAAAAGGAAAAATTGTATTGGTAGATTTCTGGGCAACGTGGTGTGCACCGTGCCGGATGCAGGCACCGATACTTAATGAACTTGTAGCCGATGATCAGAACAATAATTCATATTACGTGGGTAAGGCAGATGTGGATGCCAACCGTCAGCTGGCGAACAAATATAATATCCGCAGTATCCCGACAATGATTTTATTTCGGGATGGTAAAGAAATGAAGCGTTTCACGGGTGTAAAAACAAAGTCATTTCTTTTGAAAGAAATCAGAAATATCATTGAATAATGCCATTTGAAGGTATTTTTACTCGTTTTTTCAAAAAAAGATTTGCACCGACTAAAAAAAATACTTACATTTGCACCGCAATTGCAGAAAACGATGCCGGGAGTGACCGGGAATTGCTGCAATAAATAAGTTTTTGCGAAAATAGCTCAGTTGGTAGAGCATAACCTTGCCAAGGTTAGGGTCGCGGGTTCGAGTCCCGTTTTTCGCTCAAAAATGAATAACGAAACATGCGTTTCGTTATTTTTTCCCTGATCATTTGCCCAAATGGTGAAATTGGTAGACACGCTAGTTTCAGGGACTAGTGGCCGCAAGGCTGTGCAGGTTCGAGTCCTGTTTTGGGCACTTCTAATTAAATATTCCAGGCGCAGGTGGTGAAATTGGTATACACGCTACTTTGAGGGGGTAGTGCCGGTTCCGGCGTGTGAGTTCGAGTCTCATCCTGCGCACTTTCTTACAACGATCCTTGACAAACTGTCAGGGATTATTTATTTCCACCAATTCCGTTATACACTCTCCGGATTTGCAGGTATGGGCCCGGTGAAAAATCTTCATATCCAATCGCAGTCAGACAACAAACTAACTGATGCATATCTTACAAAATATCCGGCATTAGTCTACTCTCCGATCATAAGCGCAGACTATTCGCTAAGCTCAAAAATTTCAGTTACACTTCAGGCAGTGTATTTAATTGCAAATTACGACAACAAATTCCTGTATAATCCTACGCTGCAATTCGGTATATTATTCAACAGATAAAAAAAAGTAAGCCGGTCCAACACTGAACCGGCTTCTTATTTATATAGGAATTGAATCAGAGTTCCCAGGCAAGGGCGCTTGCTCCGAGTACGGCAGCGTCAGCCTCTTTCAGTGCAGAGAACAGCACTTTCACTTTACCTTTCCAGATAGTGAGGAGATTTTTTTCCATGTTTTCCACCACGGGTTTCAGGATTAAATCGCCCGACTTGGCCAGTCCGCCAAACAGCACGATAGCTTCCGGTGCACTGAATGCAATGAAGTCAGCCAGAGCCTCACCCAGAATTTTCCCGGTATATTCGAAAATCTCTTTGGCTAATTGATCACCTTCCATAGCCGCATCATATACATCTTTTGAAGTGATGCTTTTAAGTTCTATCGATCTTAAAGCACTTGGAGTATCGCACATTTCGAGTATTTCACGTGCAGTACGTGCAACACCTGTAGCGGAAGTATATGTTTCAAGGCAACCTTCGCGTCCGCAACCGCAAACACGTCCGTTATTACGAACCACACGAACGTGACCCAGTTCACCCGCGAAACCATCGTGACCATACACGATTTTTCCATCGATAACAATACCACTGCCCACTCCGGTTCCCAGAGTAATCATTATAAAGTTTTTCATACCGCGGGCAACACCGTAAGTCATTTCACCCACAGCAGCCGCATTGGCATCGTTGGTAATGGCAGCCGGTACACCGAATGTTTCCTGCAGAAGTTTTGCAAAGGGAACCACACCTTTCCAGGGCAGGTTGGGTGCAAACTCAATGTTTCCGGTATAGTAGTTACCATTGGGACAACCTGCGCCTATTCCTTTGATTTTTTCAATACCTCCAACAGCCTCGATTTGTTTGTCAAGTTCAGTTTTAAGATCGCTGATGTATGAATTGATATCGGGATTATCGGTCTTGATCGCGCCTTTAGCTATAACATTACCGCGGGCATCCACGATACCGAAAACGGTATTCGTACCACCCATGTCAATACCTATCACATAAGGTTTTTCCATTTCCATAATCATAATTAATAGTTTTTATAAATTATTCAACAGGAATATCCTTGTTTACATTTTTATAACCGATTAAGCCGTAGAACAGCAGATAAGCAAGGCAAAGGAACATTACCCAGTAGCTGTTGAGGAATCCAAAATTATCGGATACAGCACCCTGAAGAAGAGGAATAATACCTCCACCGGCTACCATCACCATGAATAATCCGGAAGCTGCAGCAGTATATTTTCCAAGTCCTTCTACTGCCAGATTGAATATACCTCCCCACATGATAGAGGTACACAGTCCGCACAATATCAGGAACATCACATTGACTGGCACTTGAACGGTTGTAAACGAGAAAGTATTAGTAAATGCAGGCATATTGATCGTATTGGAAACCGGAAGGAAAATGGCCAGAAGAACGAATAAAATTCCGAGTCCTGAAGTAGCGGTCAGCATGGTTTTACTGGAAACTTTAGCACCGACAGATGCTCCCACCAAACGGCCAACCAGCATCAGCAGCCAGTAAAGTCCTACAACGATTCCGGCAGTACCTCCATCAATTCCCAATCCGGGATTAGCTGCATCGGGCATAGCTGTCATAAATAAGTTAGCTGTACTCGGTATTCCTACTTCGACACCAACGTAAATAAATATTGCAATAGCACCTAAGATAAAATGGCGGAACGAAAGCGGGCTGTGAGGATCTTTTACCTTCTTTTCAGCAACTTTCTGCAAGTGGGGTTCGGGTATATCTACAAAGAACAACACGATAAATGCAAGAGCGAAAATACCCATGGCAAGGAATAAAGCCGGGCTTGCTTTCTCAATTGTTCTTCCGGCAATATCGCCCATCAGATAACCCACAAGAATTGGCACCATAGTAGCACCGATGGAGTTGATTGTTCCACCCCACTGAATTAACTGATTACCTTTGTTACCACCGCCACCAAGGGTGTTGAGCATCGGATTAACAACCGTATTGAGCATACACATGGAAAAACCGGCTACAAATGCACCCGACAGATAGACAGTAAAGCTACCAACCTGTCCGGAGAGCCACTGAATACCAACTCCAAGAAATCCGACAACGACTGCGGCCAGCGCCAGTTTCTTATATCCAAATCTCTTAAGCATCATACCCGCCGGAATTCCCATAAAGGCATATGCAATAAAATTGGCTAAAAAGCCCAACTGCGACTGAAAGTTGGATGCACCAAACTGTTTGGCTACAATTACTCCCATAGGACTTGGAAGTCCGGTCACGAAAGAAATCATGAAAAACAATGCAAACATCATAGCAATGGGTAGTGCATAATTTTTCTTCTGAACATTTTCTGTTGTCATAAAATATTAAATTTAATTGTTTAAAAAAATTGATTTTTCTATTATCAAGGTTCAAAGATACTAAAAAATTCTTTTGTGATTTTCGTAAATAAGTATCAAAAATTAGCCGGGCATTAAAAAAATATTTATTTATTATAATAGAATCACTTATCATCGGCGTAATTGCAAAATTATCATTAAAATTGAAACTGAAAATAAAAAACACGGAAAACCTGACTTTTGAAATAATTTTGAAAAAAAATAATTCATTTTGAAGTTATTTCTGAAAAATATATTACTTTTGCAAAATCAAAAGAGTTTTTTCAATAAAACACAAACAAATGAAAACCTGGTTTGCATATTTTTATTTTTACTTTTACTTTAAGAAGTGAGAGCAGGATAACGAATGTGTAAAATTTCATGTAAATACAACGAACATTAAATAATACGAAATCCTGCTCCGGTAAAAGAGCAGGATTTTTTTATAAAAAACATTTCCATTACAGATGAAACGGATAGCCATACAGGGAGGAGCTGGTTCTTATCACGAGATTGCAGCCCAGGCATACTTCAGCGAAGAAAATATTGAAATTGTACCTTGCGAAACATTCAAAGATGTTTTCAGGGCCATCGAAACCGACAACGACCTGATGGGCATCATAGCCATCGAAAACACCATTGCAGGAAGTTTGCTTCAAAACCACAACCTGCTTCGCGAAAGCGGTTGCCTCATAATCGGTGAGTACAAACTCCGCATTTCGCATCAGTTTGCCGTTTTACCCGGACAAACCATGGACGAAATCAGGGAAGTACACTCACATCCTATTGCGCTGATGCAGTGTGAGGATTTTCTGGAAGAAAACAAGCACCTGCTGGCAGTGGAAAGCGACGATACTGCGCTTTCGGCCAGGGAAATTGCCGAAAAGAAAATCAAAGGGCGCGCTGCCATTTGCAGCGTAGCAGCTGCCGAAAAATACGGACTCGAAATCCTTGCCGGAAGCATCGAAACAAACAAACGAAATTTCACCCGGTTTCTGGTCATAGCTAAGCCGGATATGGCTTACCGTATGAACAGAGGCATGGAACTGAACAAATCCACCATCGTATTCACTCTTCCGCACGAAGAAGGCAGCCTCTCAAAAGTACTGACCATACTCTCGTTTTACAACATTAATCTGACAAAAATACAGTCGCTCCCGATCATCGGTAGAGAATGGGAATACCAGTTCTATGTAGCGCTGACTTTTAGCAACTATGAAAGATACCGTCAGGCACTGGAAGCAATAAAGCCGTTAACAAGTAAATTCCAGAATCTGGGTGAATACAGGGAAGCAAAAACTCCTGAAAGCCCACTAACCCCCTTGAAAGGGGAATAATGAAAGTTGTTGAACAGATTTTAATTCAGTAGTAAAAATACAGTAATATATATGACAATGCCACAAAATTCAAATAACACTTCTTCACTCCCGCCCGGGGGAGTTGGGGGTACAGAACATATTCAACCCGCTAACCGCCTGAACAGTGTTTCAGAATATTATTTTTCACAGAAACTGAGAGAAATTGCTGAAATGAATGCTCAGGGTAAGCAGGTACTGAACCTGGGCATCGGCAATCCGGATTTGCCTCCGTCGGATGAAACCATCAGGGTGCTCTGCGATGAAGCTGTGAAGCCTGATGTACACGGTTATCAGAGCTATATCGGGATTCCCGAACTGCGAAGGGGATTCGCTGACTGGTATAAAAAATGGTACAAAACGGATTTGAATCCCGATACCGAAATCCAGCCACTAATCGGCTCAAAAGAAGGGATTCTGCATATTACACTGGCATTCGTCAATCCGGGCGACGGAGTATTGGTGCCCAATCCGGGTTATCCCACCTATCAATCGGTGAGTAAACTGGCCGAAGCGAAAATAATAACATACGATCTGGATGAAAAAAACAACTGGGAACCCGATTTCGAAGCGCTGGAAAAAATGGACTTATCGAACGTAAAACTTATGTGGGTAAACTATCCGAATATGCCCACGGGTGCTAACGCTTCGCTTGAATTGTTTGAAAAGCTGGTGAAATTCGGCAGGAAACATGGTATTTTAATCTGCAACGACAATCCGTACAGTTTTATACTTAACGACAGGAAAATCAGCATTTTATCTGTCGATGGAGCCAAAGACGTATGTATCGAACTGAATTCGATGAGCAAATCGCATAATATGGCTGGCTGGCGTATGGCTATGCTCGCAAGCAACGAACAATTTGTGAAATGGGTGCTTGCGGTAAAATCGAATGTAGACAGCGGTATGTTCAGACCCATGATGAAAGCTGCCGCACAATCACTCCAAAACAGTAACGAATGGCACGATGCCATGAATGCTGTATACGCAGAGCGCAGAATTCTGGCCTACAGGATAATGGATATACTTGAATGTACTTACGATTCAAATCAGGTTGGTATGTTTGTATGGGCAAAAATACCCGAAAAATGGAAAGATGCAGGAGAAATTGCCGACAAAATACTGTATGAGAAAAATGTATTTATTACTCCGGGTTTTATCTTCGGAAGCAAGGGAAACCGCTACTTGCGGATTTCCCTCTGCAGCCCCGAAAGTATGCTGAAGGAAGTAATTGAGAGGTTAAGGCCTATCTGAATCTTCCCAAAGGAAAGACTTTCATAGACCTGTTATTTTACAAATTTAAAAATAAACTATAATCACCTTCGCACTCAGGTTTTCCCCCCTGGGGGGGGGAATTAAAAGGGGCTACAATTATGGAACTACAATCAATTTTATTACCGGGCGTCGACCAGAAACGTCCGCTGGTTATATCAGGACCATGCAGTGCTGAAACAGAAGAACAAGTAATGGCAACTGCAAAAGCACTGCATAAAGCAGGTGTGAGGATATTCCGGGCAGGAGTATGGAAGCCGCGGACCAAACCGGGCGGTTTCGAAGGGCATGGTACAGCTGCTTTTCCATGGCTGAAAAGAGTAAAGAAAGAACTGGGTATGTATATTGCCGTGGAAGTGGCCAACGCAAAACATGTGGCAGAAGCACTTGAAAATGAAGTTGATATACTGTGGATTGGAGCACGAACAACTGCCAACCCGTTTTCGGTACAGGAAATTGCCGACGCTCTGACAGGAACCGACATACCGGTTCTGATTAAAAATCCGGTAAATCCCGATGTAGATTTATGGATCGGAGCTATCGAACGCATCTATCAGGCCGGGATACGCAGAATCGGGGCAATCCATCGTGGTTTCAGTTCGGCTGATAAGAAAATTTACCGTAACCAGCCTCAATGGCATATCCCTATCGAACTTCATCGCCAGATACCCAATTTGCCATTGATATGCGATCCCTCACACATCGGCGGAAGACGCGAACTGATAGCACCGATCAGCCAGCAGGCCATGGATCTGAACTTTGACGGACTGATCATTGAATCGCACTGCAATCCGGACAAAGCCTGGAGCGATGCATCGCAGCAAGTGACACCGGATGTACTCGAACTTATACTCGACAATCTTGTGATACGTGATATGCACCAGTCGACCGAAAGCCTTTCAGCATTGCGTCGTCAAATCGACGGACTTGACAATGACTTGCTGGAGCTGCTGGCAAAACGTATGCGGGTTTCGCAGGAAATAGGAACTTATAAAAAGGAGCATAATATGCCTATACTTCAGGCACAGCGCTACGATGAGATACTGAAAGACCGTATCAGCCAGGCTGTAAAAATGGGTATGAGCAGTGAATTTATGAAAATCGTACTGATGGCTATTCACGAAGAGTCCATTCGTCAGCAGATGATAATCATGAAGTAAAAACGTGAAAATCCTGAAAAATCCGGATTGAGTATCGGGATATTATTTGATATTCAGTTTATTAATCAAATCAGGGCGGTTCATTTTTTTCAGATCAGCGATAATTTCACGCTTATACTCATTTTTGTACCAGAAGAAGAATTTTCGCTGCGACAGTTTTTCTTCCCTGGATTTCGCAGTGAATACAGGTTCAAGCGTGTAAGGATTTAATCCTGAGTAAAAAATTTCGGTAGCAAGAGTCATTGGTGTCGGAGTAAAATCCTGCACCTGCTCGAGTTTGAAATTCAGTTCGCGGGTAATGGCAGCCAGCTCAGCCATATCCTCGTCATGACAGGCAGGATGGCTCGAAATGAAATAAGGAATGAGCTGCTGGTTGAGACCTTCTTCCCTGTTTATTTGTTCGAAAACACGTTTGAACTGATAAAAATAGCTGAATGATGGTTTTCTCATCAGATGCAGCACTTTATCGGATGTATGCTCGGGTGCAATTTTCAGTCTTCCGGAAACATGTTTGCTGATGAGTTCCTTCATGTATTCGCGCTGACTTCGGGCAGTTTGTTCGTCGCGGGTATCAGCAAGCAGCATATCGTAGCGTACTCCGCTGCCTATGAATGATTTCCTGATCCCGGGAAGTTTATCCACCGAACGGTAAATATCCGTAAGTGCACTGTGATCTATATTCAGATTTTTACATACTGCAGGGTGAATACACGAGGGACGTTTACAATGCTCGCAAATGGTCAGATCTTTTCCCTGCATGGCGTACATATTAGCCGATGGTCCTCCCAGGTCGCTCAGATTTCCCTTGAAATCTTCTGCATAGCTTATTTGTTTCACTTCTTCAAGTATGGATTCTTTGCTTCGCGAAACGATAAACTTACCCTGGTGTGCCGATATGGTACAGAATGCACACCCGCCGAAGCAACCCCGGTGAAGATTGACCGAGAATTTTATCATTTCATAAGCCGGAACAGGCTTCCCCCTGTACTTCGGATGTGGTTGCCGTGTAAAAGGCAACCGGTACGTTTCGTCCACTTCATCCGGTGACCATGGAGGATACAAAGGGTTGACCACCAAATATTTATCTCCCGTTTTCTGAATCAGACGGGCACCATGGATTCGGTTGCTTTCCTCCTCGATGTATCTGAAATTGGAGGCATACATTTTTTTATCTTTCAGGCACTCCTCGTGCGAAACCAGCTCAATGGTTTTCACTTCACTTTCGGGTATCACCCGGGTCATAAAACAGGTTTGAGGAATGGAAGTTATTTCATGCAGCTTTTTACCTTTTTTCATTTCGGCTATCAATGCTTTCAAAGGCTTCTCGCCCATTCCGTACACCAGAAAATCGGCTTTACTATCTGCCAAAATTCCCGGCATCAGTTTATCAGACCAGTAATCATAGTGAGTTACCCGCCTCAGCGATGCTTCGATACCTCCGATAACTACCGGTACATCAGGATAAAGTTTTTTCAGTATGTTGCAATAAGTAATTGTAGCATAATCAGGACGTTTATGAGCTTCGCCACCGGCAGTGTAAGCATCATCGGACCGGAGGCGTTTGTTGGCAGTGTAATGATTAACCATGCTGTCCATATTTCCGGCAGTGACTGCAAAAAATAAACGCGGAATACCCATTTTCCGGAAGTCGCGCAAATCGTCCTGCCAGTTTGGCTGAGGAACCAATGCCACTCGTAATCCATGTGCTTCCATTACCCGTCCGATGACCGCCGCTCCGAAAGAGGGATGATCCACATAGGCATCGCCACTGAAAAGCACCACATCCACTTCATTCCAACCGCGCAGTTTGAGTTCTTTTTGAGTTGTAGGCAGAAAATCGGTTAACTGATACATGTCTGGTCGTGTTTTTTTGTACCTGCAAAGATAACGCATATTTTTTTAAAACAGCGAACTGCATATTACCAATCATTGAACTAATAATCCTGACAGCGGGCAAAAAAAAAGCACATGCCTGAGGTTAGCACATGCTTTTACTGTTATTTAAAATAAGAAACTTACACTCAGCGTTTCACGATAAATCTTTTCACGAGCGTTTCGTTTCTTCCGGTCAGTTTCAGAATGTAAACACCCGGTGTCAAACCGGAAACGTCGAGTTGTATGGTATTCGAACCGTTCATTTCACGACTGGTAATCAATTTTCCATTTGTATCGAACACTGCAACACCTGCGTGCTGATTTGTGATTTCAGTATGATAATTTACCTGTAAAATATCGTCGGCCGGAATTGGATATAAAGAAAGTTTTTTTCCGTGCGAACTGTCCATGTCTTCGATTCCTGAAGCAATTCCGGAGATCCGGGCTATTTCACTCGCGGTCAGCGCGTGGTTATAGACTCTGAAATCATCCATATACCCGTTGAAGAGCGGATCGGGAAACTGGCTTCTACCGATGTAATTCAATGCCGGGCTGAAGTCGATCGGGCTGATGGTGAAAGCATCTGATTCGTCGGCAAGCTCGCCGTTCACATATAACCGGGCATAGTCCGGAGCGAGTGTTACAGCCACGTGGTTCCATTTACCTGTGGCGGGTGCAGAAGTGTTTAATTGTTGTTCCGGACCTCCGTTTTTTATAGCAAAACGCATATACCCCATGCCATTATTGGGAGTAAGAAACATATATTCGTTCTGTCCGTTACCGAAATCAAAAATTCGTTGCCAGGACGAACCGCCTTTCCAGTAAATCCATGCGGCAACGGTGATTTGTTCCTGACTGGCCAGACTGGCAGGAAGCTGCAGAAAAGAGTTTGAACCGTTGAGCGATATGGCATTCGCACCAACCTTGCCTGCAACGTAGGCAATAGTACCGTAAGCCGAGCTGTGATTCAGATGAACAGTGCTGTCAGCTGTCGTGTTTTCAAACTGCAGGCAGCTAACCAGGTCGTTGTATCCGGTGACGGCAGCCGAAGCTTCGGCAGAATATCCGGAACGATTAAGTGAGTAATCCACGGCTTTCACAGCATAATAATACTGTCCGCTGATGGTTGTGGTGTTGTCAACGAATGAAGTGTTTTTCACATTTCGGGCTATTGTCATAAAATCACCTCCGGCCGAATCTTTTCTGTAAACGTTATAGCCCGTAACATCCGAACCAGCACCCGGTTTCCATTCCAGTTTTATCGATTCGGAAGCGGGTGTGGCTGTCAGGTCTGCCGGAGGTTCAGGTGCAATGAACTCTGCGGGAGCGTCGACTGGAATAAAACGCCATTGCTGATTTTTATCCCCGTCTTTTTCCCACTGATAAATATTTACTTTATTGGAAGTACTTGCATTGGCCACTTCAATGCATCTGGCGCTGTGACGACTGCGGATGTAAAACCAGCTGTCGCCGGCATATTCCAGATACCATTGCTGATTTGCCCCTTTTGTATCATCCCAGACGGCGATATTACCCATGTTCTCGAGCGACCAGTTATACACATCCAGTGACTTTCCGCTATGCACGGCAGTAAAGGTGAAATAGCTGAAATCACCACCCACACGTGAATCGACCGGAGTGACATTCCATTGCTGATAGGTTGCTCCCGGAATCAGGACATTCTGGCGCACATTGGAACCGGCTGCCAAATTTCCATCGGCCACCTCCATTACTTTTCCGCTGTTGCGGTTTACGAGTACATAGCGTCCGTTGATGACCGGCTGAATGTCATCACCGGTTGTAATACTGACCACTCTTTCGGCGTTGGACTGACCATTCTGATATCCGGTTCCGCCAGGCAAAACCATAGTATATTCGCGCTGAGGACCTGCTCCGTCGTAAAAAACATCCCTGTCCTTTGAGAAAAAACGATATGTGGTGGTTTTAGCCTGGCGTTCAGAAGATCCGCCAAAAGCCTGAATTTTTCCATCGGGAGAGCGGTACACAGATGCTGCAGTCCAGTTGGGACGGTGTTCGGCATACGCGAGTCGTACTCCGTCGCTTGCTTT
Source organism: uncultured Paludibacter sp. (assembly GCA_964634605.1). Taxonomy (GTDB): domain Bacteria; phylum Bacteroidota; class Bacteroidia; order Bacteroidales; family Paludibacteraceae; genus UPXZ01. The sequence continues at coordinate 8,952 of CAZWLJ010000039.1, read as the reverse complement.
TACAAATTCACCCCGGGCATATTCTGCAGTTCCCCACCAGATGCCGGTTTGCATACCATATTCCACACCTGCCATGGCTTCTATCACGTTATGCAGTTCGTCATTGGTAGCATGATCGCCATTGTTTCTTACTGCTTTAAAGAAATTAGCATAATTATCAAAACTTCCAGCCAGCTGATGAGTATTTCCTTCGTCTAACCTGCCTTTCAGATAGTTGTACCAGGGCAATGCCTGGTCGCAGTTGAGTGTATTTCCACCGGATATCCGGATGTTTTCAAAACGGGGATTTTTTCTCAATTCCCCGGCAATGTTATAGAAATCACTCTGTCCATTCTGTCCGGAATACTGACCCCAGCCGTAATCGGGTTCATTGAAGGGAGCCACCGAAATCACGGTACGACCGCGTTCCTGAACCCTCCGTGTGGTTGCATCAATGAGTGCTGCCCAGTTGACAGCATTGCCAATATACCATGAATCCACACTGGGATGGTCGCAGTTCAAAGCTATTTTCGTGTCCGGACCGGTTAAATCTATCAGATTCAGCCGCGTATTCAGATCGTTGATCTGAGAATTCTGGAGGTCGCCATTGACGAGTGGATACGTAGGCTGGAAAGATGCTCTGACAATATCAACATTCCCGGAACCCATGAATGCCATGCCCCGACGGATATTCGACTCACTGAGCCAGGCCAGATCCAGTCCCCAGATTATGGGTTTACTTACTCCCTGATCGTTAATATTAAAAGTGACTGTTCGGTCGGGTATCGGTTGAGCTGCGAAGTAGCTGCTCGCGCTTGTGGTTTGTCCGGAGAGCGGAATGACCCCGGGTCCGGTAAAGGCAATGATTGCCAGAAGGAACAATCTCAGTTTTATTTGAACAAGTTTCATTTTTCTCTTTGTTTGATTGACAAATATAAAAAGAATAAACTGAATATCCGGTTAGAAACGTATCAAATTGGGGTTGAAAATCATTCAAAAATGACGCTCAAAAATTATTTATGAGATGAACTCATCAACTGTTCTGTCATACCATCGAAATATTTTATTCATGTTTGTTTCCTTTCTTTGTTGTTATTTCACAAGATTAGTATAACTTTGGAGTTAAAATTTTTAATCCATGGAAACACTTCAATCATTAGAGCCTTTACTGCGCACGTTTTGGTATATCGCATTGCCTGTAAGTATTATTTTTATCATACAGGCTATCATGACTTTCGTCGGGGGCAACACCTCTGATGGCATTGCTGCCGATTTCGACAGTGATTTCAGCGATACAGATGCCCCGTTCCAGTTGTTCTCGCTTCGCAACCTGATTAATTTTCTTCTGGGATTCAGCTGGGCAGGTATTGCATTTTACAACATTATCGGGAGTAAAACAATCCTTCTTCTGGTGGCAATACTCTCCGGAATTGTCTTCGTGGGTATATTCTTCATAGTCATCAGGCAACTTATGAAACTGACCGAAGACGATTCGTTCAGAATAGATGAAACACTCGGTAAAACTGCCGAAGTTTACCTTACCATACCGCAAAACCGCTCCGGAAAAGGAAAAATTCTGATTAGCGTGAAAGGTTCGGTTCGCGAGCTGGAAGCCATAACCGATTCTTCCGAACCTCTCCCCTCGCATTCTACCGTAAAGGTGGTTAAAATTGAAAACAACAATGTATTAATCGTAGATAAAATTTAAAACTTATGCTATCACCCTTATTGCTTATCGTAGTACTGGCAGTGGTTATTTTCGTAACTATTCTTGCCCTGGTTTCTCGTTTCAAACGTTGTCCGTCCGACAAAATTCTTGTTGTTTACGGCCGTACCGGCGGTTCGTCGGCCAAATGTATTCACGGCGGCGGTGCATTCATCTGGCCTGTCATTCAGGATTATGCTTTCCTTGATCTGAAACCGCTCTCCATCGAAGCCAATCTGACCAACGCGCTCAGCCGTCAGAACATACGTGTGGATGTGCCCTCACGCTTTACAATTGCCATCTCCACCGAGCCGGAGACCATGAATACAGCTGCCGAAAGATTACTCGGGCTTATTCCCGACAAGATTAAAGAACTGGCTTCAGATATTCTTTTCGGACAGTTGCGTCTGGTAATTGCAACCATGACAATTGAAGAAATCAATTCTGACCGTGACAAATTTCTCGAAGCTATTTCAAAAGTAGTTGACAATGAACTCCGGAAGGTAGGTTTGAAACTGATAAACGTGAATGTAACCGATATCAAGGACGAATCGGGTTATATCGAAGCGCTGGGAAAAGAAGCTGCGGCAAAAGCCATAAACGAGGCCAAAATTTCGGTGGCAGAGCAGGAAAAAATTGGTGAAACCGGTAAAGCTGTGGCCGACAAAGACCGTGAAATCAACATTGCCACTGCCATGAAAGATGAAATGATAGGAAAGGCTGAAGCTGATAAACTTACCCGTATAAAAACATCCGAAGCCAATGCCACAGCCGTACAGGGAGAAAATACAGCTAAAATAACGATTGCACAGTCGGATGCTTTACGCCGCGAGAAGGAAGCAGAATCAGCCAGGCTGGCTATTGCTGCCGAAAAAGTCCAGGAAGCAAAAGCACTTGAAGAAGCATACAAAGCACAGCAGGTAGCCGAAAATGCCCGTGCCGAACGCGAACGTTCCACTGAAACAGCCAACATCGTTGTACCAGCTGAAATTGCCAAACAAAAGGTAGTAATCGAAGCCGAAGCCGAAGCCGAAAAAATCCGGGTTCAGGCAAAAGGTGAGGCAGATGCCATCTTTGCAAAAATGGATGCGGAAGCACGCGGATTATTTGCCATACTTACCAAGCAGGCGCAAGGTTATGCCGACGTGGTGAAAGCAGCCGGAGGCAATCCTGACAAAGCATACCAGTTGCTGATGATCGAAAAACTGCCTGACCTGGTGAAAACCCAGGTGGATGCCGTGAAAAATCTCAAAATAGATAAAGTGACCGTTTGGGATTCGGGAAATGTCAACAATGGCAAAACATCCACTGCCAACTTCATGTCGGGTTTGCTGAAAACCATTCCCCCGCTCGATGATTTGTTCCAGTCCGCCGGAATGAACCTCCCGGCTTTCCTGAAAGGCACCGATCAGGCGGAACCGGTAATCCCGGAAGAAACAAAAGAAGATGACAAGAAAGAACAAAAATAAGAAATGAAATAAAAATCAACTTTTCAGATACAATAACAGCCGCAGCAACAACGGCTGTTATTTTTTTTAATTCTCCGTATTAATCAATCCTGTAAAATGTTTAAGTTTATTTAACCATGTAAAATGCAACGTTTTGATGCTGTTTTCCATCATATAATAAAACAAAAGACGGATGAAACATTCAAAAAAAATATTAAGTATGAAAAAAACAACCACTTTACTATTGCTAACCGCGATATTATTTGCCGGTTGCAGCAGGGAAGAAGAATTTCAAACGGAAAAATTCAGAATGAGTACCGTACTTTCCATCATTGTACACGACGGGAAAGTGGGAATGTCGTCACTGGTAAACGAGAACTATGATATTAAAACCGAATACTGGATCGACAGCACGAAAACTGACGCCGACGGATTAAAGGAATTTATGCCGCCAGGCACTCATTTCCGTACTTCCATCGATAAGTATTACCTTGCATCTACCATTTTCAGAAAAAAAGACGGAACAATCGTTGAGTACAAGTTTCCACGTATTTATTCACACGATCCGGGTAACCAGCTGATTTACTTCAAAGACGGTGAACGGTTTGCCATCGACACGCTGGCATTCGGAACTATCCACTCCGCAGATGCTGCCGATGGTGAAGTTTTTGCCGGATTCACGGGAAGATTCCAGACAGATGTCACAGGTACTTATCTGCTGCCCGAGAGAGCTTTTTACATAAATAAAACCGGAAAAATCACTCATCTGCCCATGCCGGATGACTATACTTACTTCAATGGCGTAAGTTGCGTGCACCAGGCAGGTAACGACGTGTTTACAGGCGGGCTGATGAATTACCCGATGTACTGGAAAAACAAAAACATCGTACGTCTGAATGACAATTACGGAGAAGTAAATCAGATTCTGACAGCAGGTAACGATGTTTATGCCGTTGGTTTTTACAACAAATCCAATTCCACCAGCACAGCACACACGGCCTGTTACTGGAAAAACGGAATCCTTACCGTACTGGAAGATAACGCCGTTGCCTGGTCTATTTTTATTGACGGAACCGACATTTACGTTGGCGGAGCCACAGGCAGATTCGATGCCGAATATAAAGCCTGTTACTGGAAAAACGGTAAGAAGGTGATGTTACCCGGATAAAATAAATTAAACCCATTCAGATTCACAGAGCCGGAAAATCTTCAGCTCTGTGTTTTTTTTATAACAGGAACGAAACTTTAGCCGAGATATTTTCGTATTTCAGCTGGTGGAAACCCACGAATATAGCCGCATTCAGAAAACGGTTGCCTATGCCGTAACCCAGTTCGGTATATGATTTCATGAATGGAGTGTAAAGCTGGCTCAAATACAGCCTTTCACGTGCAACACCGCTCGAAAGGTTTTTCAGACGGGTAATCAGGAAATTTGAAGTTTCGTACATGAGGTGAGCCTGCGCGTATTTATCCGTTGAGTTGTAGTAACGATACCTCAGCACACTGAAACCGCCTCCTATCCCGTCGCCCCAGGTTTCGGGGAAATATGACTTGGCAAAATAGGTAAAATCGTTGAAGTACTCATTCTTCTGACGGCTGAAAACTCCGATTCCGGCGTGATAGTTAAGGCTATTCATCAGGCCGAATCTGATTCGCTGATTCACATCAATTTCGACCCTGTTGTAAGATGATTTCCCACCCAGAATGCCTTTGATACTCTGCGCGTATTCAATTTTGAACGTGGGATAATCCGAGCGTACATACACTTTCTGATTACGGTCTATCACGTAATATTGTTCCGGTGTCCAGGTGACGCTTATCATCGGCACAAAGTTGTATTGAGTGGTAAGTATCTGGTTTGTACCCCGATACACAGGATTGACCTGGCTGTTTTTATTCGGCTGACGAATATGATAATCAATTCCCAATCCGAGCTGCAATCCGTTTCGTATTTCAATGCTGTTGTACAATTTGAAATAATGGTCAATATAATAAGCCAGATTCAATTCGCTGTAATTAAGCAAACTGTCTTTCATCAAACCCAGGAAACGCGAACTGTAAGCCGGATTTCCTCTGCCTGCCGAAAAAGACAGATAACCCAGTTTCGTTGGTTCGTAGTTCCATACACTTTTTAATCCGTATCTGAGTTGTTTTTTCCCGAAAACGTATCCGCCAAAGAGATTAACATTGATTCGCTGTTCGCGCGGCAGGTTAATTGCAAGGGCCATTTTTTGTCCGTAAGAGAAACCGTCGATGGTGGAATAGCCTATCATCGACGGATTAAGCAATCCGCTGAACCGTATATCACCCGATTTGAACCGGTATTTGGTGTTGATTGCCATATTTTTCATCAGCCTTAGTGCGGCGTCTTTCTGCTGCCGCAACGAGTCATTTGCCAGTTGTACTTCCCTGTTTTTTTTAGTTATCTCATTATGATTTCTGACCATTTCTGCCTCGTGGTCATTCAGAGGTGAAGTACGAATCTTTTCCCAAAACAACGTATCATTGTTTAATGGCACCGAATCCATACGTACCCGGTAACTGTTGCCCAGATTATAGTTATTTTTTCTTGTTTCCACCGTTTTGAATTCGATATGCTGATAATCCAGATCGGCCTGATACTCGTTGTAAACCACATTGCCCAGGTAGCTATACTCTTCCACAATATTAAACTTCACGGGAAGAAACTGATTGGCAAGTTTTTCGCCCATCTGAATATCAAAAGTGAAATCAACAAACAGGTCGTTACCCTGTCCGTAAATACCAAGTACCCGCCAGGTATTGTCTTCGACCAGGAAGTATCCGCTGATAAGCTGAGGATTTTTATACACGGGAGTGTAGTTGATAGAATATATCTTCCGGTTTGCCTGATTTTCGACATAAGCTACCGAATAGGTATAATACCTGGACGATTTCTCACGGAGCGGCAGGAAAAATATTTCACCGTGGGCACTTTCGTCGTACACATCCATACTGATGAACCGGAAAGGCAGCATGGCAATATCGCTTTTTTTGGTCAGAGTGCCTGTCACATAGTTGATATCCTGCGAGTAATTATTCGGAGTCCTGAATGTGAGTTTGCTTACCGATTCGATAATTGCTTCATCGTTTTTGCGGTCGTGAAGTACAAAGTTTGGTATCATGTGGGTGTACTGATACAGGAAATTTTTCTTTCTTGTTTCCACAAGGGTACGCATGTACACGGTGGCTTCGTACGATACGGTAACACCACTGTAGGTCGCTGCCGCTTTTTTCACGTGCATCATAATACTGTCAACAGGGAGATTGTCAGCAGCCAGTATCGCCGACGAAAATACCACGTAAATGAATGTTATGAAGTGTTTGAAGCGCATAGAAATTACAGAATACAGAATACAAACTTAATGCTTTTTTCCGAATATAAAGCAGGTAAAACCTTATGAAACAAATCTTTTATTTTTTTTAAGCCTGAAAAATATTTTTATTCTTCATGGTTTGTCCTTACCTTTGCACCGGATATAATTTACATACTGACCTGAAATCATGCTTACCAACATTCAGACCAAGGACATCAGTGAGTTGAACTCAACACCTATCGTACAACAGACGGCTTTCTGGTCGGTTGTGAAAAAGAAACTGGGTGCCGCCACTATCGCAATCAGTTTCAGATCAAAAGAATCCTTTATTTATCATACATCTTCGGGCCGGCAGGATAATATCATTGTTTCGGATTTACTGGTCATTGTTAAGAAAATTGACCGGGAACATTCGGTTGCATACGTGCCTTATGGTCCCGAGCTGGAACCTGCCGAAGAATTTCAGGGTATGTTTCTCGAAGAATTATCGGAAAGTATCCGCTCTTATCTGCCAAAAAAATGCATAATGATACGCTACGACCTTTGCTGGCAGTCGTATTGGGCCAAAGACAGGGATCATTTTGATGAAAACGGTAACTGGATGGGCGAACCTGTAACTTCGGCACAGGAACTGAGATTCAACTTTAACACGCAGAACTGGAATTTCCGGAAAGCAAGTTACAACATCCTGCCGTCCAACACGGTATATCTCAACCTCCGCAGAGAAGAGGATGAAATACTTGCATCCATGAAACCGAAAACCAGGTACAACATTGGGCTGGCGCTGCGCAAGGGGGTGACTGTAAGGAAATCAGACATTGACCAGATAGATGTGTGGTATGATCTCTACAAGCAAACTGCCAGCAGAAACAATATCTTTCTGAATGATATCAGGTATTTCCGGGCTGTACTTACGACAAAAATATCCGATTCGAAATCGCCTGCCGAAGTGAAACTGCTTGTGGCGGAACACAACAACAAGCCATTGGCAGCCATGTTTCTGATTATCAGCGGCAACAGGGGAACCTATCTTTACGGCGCCTCATCTGCAGAGCACCGCAATCTGATGGCTACATACGCTTTGCAGTGGGAAGCGATTAGAATCTCGAAGATGAAAGGATGTACGGAATACGATATGTTCGGAGTTTCACCGGGTCCCGACAAAAGCCATCCGATGTATGGTTTATATCGTTTCAAAACCGGTTTCGGAGGAGAAATTTTTCATAGTCTCGGATGCTGGGATTACCCGCTGAACATGGAAAAATACAATATTTTTAAAGCTACCGAACTAAGCAGCCAGGGATATCACATCCAGTGATGCATTCCGAACGCTACGAAATATCCGATTCCTGCTTCACAGGTTCATCAAACTCCACAATCACTTCGTTACGCGGAATTTCGCTGAATTTACGGTGCCGTTTGATGTAAAATTCAGACAGCAGGCTGTTCTGAGATATTTCATAAAATGTTGACTGTACTGATTTCAGGATGTTTTCATTTCGTTTCCCGGCAAAATCAGCCTGCATCAATCTGAAATCGGTACGGGCATCGGTTATGGCTTTCACGTACTGAATCTTACCCTGCATAAGTTTTTGGAATGCAGCTAAATTGTCAAGGTAAAAACGGACATTGAATGTTTTTTTCAGGCTTTTGTGGGGCAGATTTTTATAAAGCATCAGCAGGTTATTCCTGAAATTGAGATACGTTTTTCGCGGATGTTCGGGTTGGAGTGTTCCCCCGCCGATGTGATAAACCACGCTTTCAGGATTGCACACGATGCGTCTTCCTCTGCTTTTGAGCCTCCAGCACAAATCAATTTCTTCCTGGTGAGCAAAAAATGCCTCATCGAGAGCTCCTGCATTCCAGTAATCGGCTGAGCGTATCATCAGGCATGCTCCCGAAGCCCAGAACACATCACGGATATCGTCGTACTGGCCTTTATCTTCTTCCACCACGCCGAAAATCCGTCCGCGGCAGAACGGGTAACCATATTTGTCAATAAATCCTCCGGCAGCACCCGCATATTCGAAGTAATTGCGCCGGTGATACGAAAGAATCTTCGGCTGGCAGGCAGCCACCCCCGGGTTGCTTTGCATGTAATTGTACAAAATCTTCAGCCAGTCTGCCGTAACTTCCACATCGGAGTTGAGCAACACGTAGTATTCGCTTTTGATTTTTTCCAGCGCCCTGTTGTATCCTCCGGCAAAACCGTAATTTTGATCAAAAACTTCCGTTTTCAGATGCGGGTAATTTTTCGCAAGAAATTCAACCGAATCGTCAGTGGAAGCATTATCAGCCACTACAATTTCGGCTTCAGGCATATCGCTGATGCTCGTGAAAAGGTGTGGCAGAAATTCTTCGAGGTATTTTTTACCGTTCCAGTTAAGTATTACTACAGATACCGACATATATTTATTATAAGTTTATCAGGTTAGAAAGTTTATCAAGTTAGAAAGTTTATCAAGTTAGAAAGTTTATCAAGTTA
>CAZWLJ010000038.1:6832-31168 GCA_964634605.1 uncultured Paludibacter sp. | reverse complement strand
ATAACATCTGTGTATGTGCGACACCGTCGCACATATTTTGAGATTATTTTGTTGGCTTATGTTTATTAATCCGTTTATATATAGATGTTTAAGCGTTTGTCGCCTAAGTTGATGGTGTCGCACATATCCAATTTGTTAAAATTCTGTTTTCTTGTCCATTGTTCAAATATCCAGACCATCCAGCGGATTTTTTATTTGATCAAAACCTTTGGTAGTAATGTGCGTATAAATCTCAGTCGTTTTACTACTCGAGTGTCCCAACAGGCTTTGTATATATCGGAGATCCGTGCCATTTTCCAACAAATGAGTGGCAAAACTATGCCTCAGTGAGTGTATGGATACTTGTTTCTTAATCTTGGCAAGCTTCACCGCTTTTGAAAAAATGCTGTAAATGCTGCTGGTCGAATACTGACCTCCATCATCACCTTCGAATAGCCACACCTTCGGTTTGTATTCCGAGAAATACCGCCTTAAAATTATTAAAGTTTTTTTACTTAACAAAGTATATCGGTCTTTTTTTCCTTTACTCTGTGAAATTCGTATCTGCATCCGGTCGCTGTCAATGTCTTTGACCCTCAGATTAATTAATTCGCTGATGCGTAAACCGCCGGAATAGATGGTCATTATCAGCGCTTTATGCTTGAGATTTGTTATGGCTTTCAATAGTGTCGCAATTTCTTCTTCACTCAAAACTTCCGGCAAAAATTTCTCTTTTCGCGGACGTTCTATCGGGTAGATTTTTCGAGTCTGCCCCAGCACTCTTTCATAATAAAACTTAATGGAATTGATGCTTTGATTTTGGTAAGATGTCGATATTTTCCGATCGTTAACCAAATATCGTAAAAAATCAACGATTTCATCCGTAGTTATGTCTTCCGGTTTTTTGTCGGCATAATAATTAATAAATTCTTCGAATAAATCCGTGTACACATTTTGGGTGTTTTGACTGTAGCGAAGCTCTTTCAGCTTCTCGGAATATTCTTTCGGGCATCGCCGATAGTTGGCATGTTTGGGTTGACGAGGAGTACCTTCTGTTTTCGAAATCACTGAGTTTTCAAACATCAGATTGTTAGAAACCGCAATTTCTCTTATTTTCGTCAGATTTTGTTCGGTGTAAGGCACTGTCCAGTAGTTTTCCGAACTATTCCATCGGTACATCCCGATATGTTTTATAGCATCAATGATTGGTCTGTTATAAACAAAATAAATCCGAATAATGCGGTTTTGGATCGTATAGGTTTTTAGTTTTCCGGCTTCTACAGCTTCACCCGCGGCGTTTTGGATTATTCTGTTTTTTTCATAAACTACCTTTATTTGCCGATTCTCAAAATAACTTAGCAGTAAATCCAAATCTTTTCCATAATGGGGAATAATCCAATGTTTGTTTAGCTTGTCGAAATGCACGTAGCGGAATGAAAGCAGAAATTGAGTGTCGGTATCATTTTTTGGAATTCTCACGATAATTCGTTTTCCCTGTACAATAATAACGTTTGTTTCATGCAAGGAAAGAGTAGGGGAAGTTGTCACGGTTATTTCCTTTGCCTTCTCTTCGAGATCTGCTTTTGGCGCTTCCATTCCTGCTGATTCCGCAACTTGTAATTTTACTTTTTTGTCAAACTGCACATCAGGAAAAAGGCTAATCAGCTGTTCAAACGCTTGTTTGGTGTACGGAATATGCCAAGCGCCGTGTGTTTTACTCCACCGCGTATCTGCAATTTGGCGGAGAATTTTCACCTTTTCGGCATCAAAAGGAAAGATTACACGTATTCATGGTTCATTCTGATGGGTTATTTTTTCGGCTTTCATTATATCAAATTGGGTTAGGTCGAAACTCTAAAAACAAAAGTATAAAAAATTAACAATTAAAAAAATAAAAAACCGACCTTCTCATCAGAAAATCGGTTTTCAAATTCCCCTTTAGGGGTTAGGGGTAGTCTTTATTTCTTCCATCCATACACAGCCAAATCACCCAATTCTTCTTCGATGCGGAGAAGCTGGTTGTATTTGGCCATACGGTCGGAGCGGCTCAGTGAACCGGTTTTGATTTGTCCGGAGTTGGTAGCTACAGCGATATCGGCGATGGTAGCATCTTCGGTTTCACCCGAGCGGTGTGAAGTTACGGAAGTGTAACCTGCACGGTGTGCCATTTCGATAGCGTCGAGAGTTTCGGTGAGCGAACCAATCTGGTTAACCTTGATAAGGATGGAGTTGGCGCAACCCATGTCGATACCTTTTTTCAGGTATTCTACGTTGGTTACAAACAAGTCGTCGCCTACAAGCTGGATTTTCTTGCCCAGTTTGTCGGTCAGCAGTTTCCATCCGTCCCAGTCGCCTTCAGCCATACCGTCTTCGATTGAGTCGATCGGGTAGTTGGCTGCAAGTTCAGCCAGGTAATCCACCTGCTCGGCTGAAGTACGTTTTTTAGCGTTAGCGCCTTCGAATTTGGTATAGTCATAGATACCGTCTTTGTAGAATTCTGATGCAGCGCAGTCCAGACCGATCATTACATCTTTTCCGGGTTCGTAACCTGCATTGCGGATAGCCAGCAGGATTGATTCGAGAGCTTCTTCGGTACCGCCTGCCAGGTTGGGAGCGAAACCACCTTCGTCACCTACAGCAGTGCTCAGGTTTTTGTCATGCAATACTTTTTTCAGTGAGTGGAAAACTTCAGCACCCATGCGCAGACCTTCGCGGAAGCAGCAGGCGCCTACCGGACGGATCATGAATTCCTGGAAAGCGATAGGAGCATCGGAGTGTGAACCACCGTTGATGATGTTCATCATTGGAACAGGCAGTGTGAATGCGTTTGTTCCGCCAATGTAGCGATACAGCGGCATGTCGAGGTAGTTGGCAGCAGCTTTGGCAACAGCCAGCGATACACCGAGGATGGCGTTTGCACCGAGGTTCGATTTTGTTTTTGTTCCGTCCAGAGCGATCATCGCTTTGTCTATTTTGCGTTGTTGCAGTGCGCATTCGCCGATGAGGGCAGGAGCAATCACTTTATTTACATTTTCTACGGCTTTCAGTACGCCTTTACCCAGGTAACGTTTTTTGTCACCGTCGCGAAGTTCGATGGCTTCATTTTCGCCGGTTGATGCACCCGATGGAACGGAAGCACGGCCTACAACACCCGATTCGAGTGTTACATCTACTTCTACTGTAGGATTTCCGCGGGAGTCAAGTACCTCGCGGGCTACGATTTTTTCAATTTTACTCATAATTGTTTTTTTAAATTGTTATGATATTGCTTTATCTTTGTTTACTGTTCCGGATTCGGGCGCAAAGGTACTAAAAAAAACACATGTTTCCACAGGTTTGTTTTGTCTATTTCCATATAATTTGCCCTTAACCTGACTGTCAGGATTTATAGTACATTCGCTTTTTTCAGTTTAAGTATTTTACCACTCCACGCGGGCAAATTTACCTGATAATTGCTTACGGATGAGAGCCGCTGAACCGGCAGGTCTTCGTCTTTGTCGAGCAGATTATTTGCACTGTAGTAGTCACCGTCAGGCAGTTTCAGATACTGAAATGCCTCGTAAGGGATGCAAACTTCGAGGTTTGCCTGCTTGTCGTAGAAGTTAACAATTATCAGCAGCATTTCGTTTTTATATTTACGGATAAAAGCATACTGCTCGTGCGAGTTGAATGCAGGATTTCCGAAGTTGGCAAATTCCAGGTCGTACATTTCGCCTTCCGAAATTGCTTTTTCAGAAAGACAAATTTTCATCAGTTTCTGATAGAAATTCCGGATTTTCCATTGTTCTTCTGTCAGATTGGCTCCGTCGAATGCTCCATTGTTAGCCCAGGCCTGAATAGATGACACTCCCCAGTAATCGAAAATAGTGGTTTTACCATCCACACCGCTGAAGCCTTCCATGTCCATACCCAGTTCGCCCAGTTCCTGACCCATATATATCATCACAGGTGCTTTGGTAAGTGTAGCTGCCACTATCATTGCAGGCTCTGCATATACTCCGCTTCCGCAGAAAAAACCGGATGCAATACGCTGCTCGTCATGATTTTCCATGAAATTGAGCATGCGGTCAGAAATTCCGTTAAGGCTTTGCCAGATGCCGGTAATATCTCTTGCCGCTTCGTTTCGGCTCAGAATGCCGCGTAGTTTGTCATACAATCCCACTTTATCGTACAGGTAATCAAATTTTCCGTTGCAAATGTAGTTGCGATATTCGGCAGGGTTATACACTTCAGCTATAAAAATAATCTCAGGATTTACTTCTTTGACAAATGGAATGGCCCAGCCCCAAAATTCCACCGGAACCATTTCGGCCATATCCACCCGGAAGCCATCCACCTCTTTCGCTGCCCAGTAGCAGAGTACGTCCACCATCTTGTACCACGTGTCGGGAATCGGGTCAAACTGCTTTTGATAACCTTCCGTGTAATTCACTCCGTAGTTGAGTTTTACGGTTTCGTACCAGTCAAATTCTGTGGGAGTGGCTGTGAACTGGTCGTTTCCGGTAGCCCTGGCCGGATATTCTTCGTATCCTTCGGTGTTGAACGAAGGGTTGAATTTCTGCCCGGGAATGTAATAATAGTTGTTGAGCGGTGAGAAAGCCCAGTTCGGATTGTCGGTTTCGCCAATATTCTTTACGCCTTCGGGCATCCTGTCCGAATGATATTGCCGGGCTGTATGATTTGGTACGAAGTCAATGATGGCTTTCAGTCCGGCTTCGTGCGTTCGTCTGATGAGCGCTTCGAATTCTTCCATCCGGTTTGTAACTGATTCGGCCAAGTCGGGATCCACATCGTAGAAATCCTTGATGGCGTAGGGCGAACCTGCGTTGCCCTTTATAACTCCCGGATGGTCTTTTTTAATTCCGTATTCCGAATAATCTGTTTTGGTGGCATGTTCGATAATTCCTGTGTACCAGATGTGTGTTGCTCCGAATTTCCGGATTTCTTCCAGCGCGCGGGGTGTAAAACTGTTGAATTTTCCACATCCGTTTTCTTCGATGGTGCCTTTGTATTTTCGGGTGGTGTTGTAATTGCCGAAAAGACGCGGAAGAACCTGGTAAATCACAAATTTTGGCATAAAGTTCCTTTTTATTTATTAATTGTTATTAGCTTCGTGAATAATGCTTTCGACAGGTATAAAGTTCAGTTTGCCGGTAACCGGCATGCGTACCCGCGGTACAGCTGTTCCGGTTACCCGTTTTAACAGCCTGAAGTCGTCCACATACAGAGTTTGCCCCGCAGGTACCATAAATCCTATGCCCGAGCCGGGTTGCCGGTTCTCAGCTTCGGTGGCGTAGGCAAACATGTCGTTGATGAAGCAACTTGTCATGCCGCCTTCGCGGATGATTTTCAGCCGGTTAAAGCCTCGCGGGATAATCTGGTTCCGGTTAACCTGAGTAAAGTAGCTGTACCAGGTTGTATTGCCGGTGAACAGTTTTTTTTGGTTGTTGATGACAAAGAAGTCGACCGATTCGCTGAGAGCATTGTCTGAAGTTGTTGTGCCGAAAGCTACACCGTATTTCGCGCTGTCGGCTTCGCCTTTGTACTGAAAGGTGTATTCCAGAATAAAATCAGACTGAATGTTGAGTTGGGGTATTTCCGTAAGTATGGCCAGGTTCACAGCCGATTTCGAGCGGCAGACAAGCATACCGTTTTCAACCGACGTGGTGGAATTGGCGAAATTACCCGGTTTCCAGATTGATGTTGCCGCGTTGTCGAAATTGTCGGACAGTACCGTGAGGTATTCATCCGTATGAACCGCAGGCGGCGTGGTGAAGAATGATGGTTCGGCTGTGCTTTCGAAGAAAAGTTCGTCCAGGTAATACTCCCTGCGCTGGCCGCGGTAGTTTACATTCCATGTCCGGTTCTGCTGCATTTCACCTCCGCACATGATTGATTTCCATTCGCCGTTGGAGAGTGTTTTATTCAGGTGTTTTCGCCCCAGTATGCCATGTCCCATTTCATGAAAAATAAGTTCCTCCCGAATCAGTTCGGCTCCTCCGTAATTCCCCATTTTCCGCCAGTAGTTTTCATCTATCTCGATGCGGACTGGATTTCCGTCATGACACAAACCTGCCACTCCTTTGTCCAGTTTGCCGAATTCGACAATCAGTCCCGACGAACGGAAACTGAACGTATGCCCCCTGAGATTGGCTTCATATTCAAACCTTGTGACGAAAGGTTCAAAATCGCTTTCGACGCGGTACTCGTTCCAGTCATTACACGAAAAGAAAGTAATACCAGCAAGGATAATGATACTATATGGAAGCCGTTTTTTCACAATCTTTTCAGACAAATTTCAGCTTTGCGAGAACTAAACTTTTCTACAAATATAAACAAAAAACCGCTAATCATTGTTGTAATGCCTGATAATATAGAAATAATTTTACACAATAAAAATAAATAAAAAATGGCAACAACAAATTTCAAAGGTAATCCTGTGAATACCAACGGTGAACTTCCGGCAGTTGGCTCTAAAGCTCCCGACTTCAGGCTGGTTAAAAGTGATTTGAGCGAAGTAACCCTGAATGATTTCGCGGGGAAAAAAGTAGTGCTGAATATCTTCCCGAGCATCGATACCGGAGTATGCGCCATGTCGGTGCGTCAGTTTAACAAATGGGTTTCGGAAAAGGAAAATACGGTGGTACTTTGCGTGTCGAAGGACCTGCCTTTCGCCGCTTCGCGTTTCTGCGGTGCCGAAGGCCTCGACAAAGTGGTAACAGCATCCGATTTCCGCTACAATAATTTTGCTTCAGACTACGGAGTGCTGATGGAAGATGGTCCGCTCAAAGGACTTTGCGCCCGCTCAGTAGTGGCTCTGGATGAAAACGGGGTGGTAACCTATACCGAACTCGTTCCCGAAATTACAACCGAACCAAGCTATAATTTGCCGGAATAATAAAGTGAATCTGGTTAATTTTAAAACAGAAAAGACTTGCCTGAGGGGGCAGGTCTTTTTTGTTTTTATGATTGACAGGATTCCGGTTTTGTCGAAAATATTTGACATCCTGCAGACTTTTTTCTGCTTGCTGACTCCGGTCAGCCTGGTATGGTTTTTCTAAAAAGAAATAATCACCCTGCAGTTACATCCTTTTTTCAGAGAATCTGCTTTCAGAAGGATTATTTGATTTCCTTCTTGTATTGAACGATCTTTTTCAGGTCATTCAGCTGTTCCGGATTTGTAATTTCCAATAACAGAGGGATCAGTTTGCCGGTGTGAGCAGCATTCGCGGTTTGTTCTTTTATCACCGGATGAATGTCCAGATCCATTACACCCGGCAGTGTTTTTTCGGTGAAGTAGAAACTCGTTTTGATACAGTCTTCCCAAAGCGAAAGCCACAGGATTGTTTTTTTTCTGAAAACGACTTTGCAGAGCCATGCTTTGCCATCGTTGTAAAAGCGCCACTGCATTTCCAGCGACTCATCACTCAGTAGTGTCTCAACGGCTGAATATACTCTGTAGAGTTCACCACAAGCATTTTTTAATACTTCAGCTGAAGGAGCTACAGCCTGGTCGCGCAGAAGCATTGTTTTATTTCTCGGTTCCATGTCTGTTTTTTTTTAGACGTGATTTTGAATATGTTTCTTTTTGAAAGATAACAGAATTGCTCTTTTGATTTTTTTACTGAAACAGGTAAACCTTCTGTCAGAGTTGCCGGGTGGCTTTTCGAATGCATTGTCAATGTACTTGCGAAACCGAACAGATTGTCCTTATAATGTGATGTTTACGCTGTAAAAGTAATGAAATATTGAATAGGTTCAAAATAATCCCCCCGAATTTCTATATCCCTGAAATCATTTGAAACCAGCAACAATGAAAATTCCTTTTCTGAAAGAAATAAACTGAAACTTCGCGATTCGGTTTTCCACTCAAAATACTGAACGACAAATGTATATCCCTTTTCTGACAATTGCAGACAAAGATAAATCCGGAATATATATTTTTTCAGTATCCGGCCGGACAGTGAATCAATCATCCGTTTTTTTACCGGCAGACTGATAGTATCAACATCAGCTGCATCTGGTGTTCCACGAATGACAATTTTATGCATGAATGATGAGCGGATTAAAAGAAAAACAATACATTTGCAGGATTGCTGGTTACTTAAAACTAAATTCAAACTTTTTATCCACATGAGCGACAACACAAAATCCATTCACGAGTTCGAAATGCAGCTTATCTGCGAGTATTTCTCCTATCTGGATCGTCAGGGGCCGGGCAGTCCCGAAGTTACGCTCCGCGCGCTGAGTTTTATAGATAATCTAACCGGCGAATCGCGGATTGCCGACATCGGTTGCGGAACGGGCGGACAAACGATGGTGCTGGCACAGCATGCGCTCGGTACGATTACCGGTATTGACCTGTTTCCGGATTTTATCGGTCTGTTCAACGCTAACGCGGCAAAGCTGAACCTGCAGGACCGGGTGACAGGCAAAGTGGGTTCAATGGATCAGCTCGGTTTTCAGCCGGAAGAACTGGATCTGATCTGGTCGGAAGGTGCGATTTATAATATCGGTTTTGAAAAGGGTATCAATGAGTGGCGCAAATTCCTGAAACCGGGCGGATATATTGCAGTGACCGAAGCTTCGTGGTTTACCGGTAGTCGTCCCGCTGAAATTGACGATTTCTGGAAGGATGCCTATCCCGGGATTGACACGATCCCCTCGAAGATGCTTCAACTGCAGAATGCCGGATATATTCCTGTCGCAGCCTTTATCCTGCCCGAAAACTGCTGGACTGAAAATTTCTATGTACCTCAGAAAAAGGCACAGGAAATTTTTCTTGAAAAATATTCAGGGAATAAAACGGCAGAAGAACTGGTTGCCAATGAGAGACATGAAGCCCATTTGTACGATAAGTATAAAGAATATTACGGTTACGCGTTCTATATCGGGAAGAAAACCGAATGAGGATAAAATGAACCATTGAGAAAGCAAATCTGCCCGGATACGCTGCCTTTGTACCGAAGATGTTTTTACGCGTCACTCACCGGGTGGCGCTGCCTGCCAAATTTTTACGGGATATTGATGATGCTGAACGGAACAAATATCCCGGAAATGTAGTAATTTTGTTGTCATTAAAATTTTGAAATTCCTCATTTCATGAAACTATCTCAAATAGCTCACTTGCTGGGCACTGACGACAACAACATTCCCGATACTGATATTCACTGGTTGCTCACCGACAGCCGTTCGCTCTCTTTCCCGTCGGGAACGCTTTTCTTTGCCCTGAAAACCAGCCGGAACGATGGACACCGTTATATTACGGAACTCTACCGTCAGAATCTCCGGTATTTTGTTGTCAGTGAAATGCTTCCCGATTTCGAAACGCTGACAGATGCCCTGTTTATCCGCGTGGATGATACACTTCAGGCTTTACAAACCCTCGCGGCTGCCCATCGTGCCTCATTCAGCATACCGGTGATTGGAATTACCGGCAGCAACGGCAAAACCGTGGTGAAGGAATGGCTCTACCAGATGCTGCACACCGATTTTCGTATTGTCCGTTCACCGCGAAGCTACAACTCGCAGACAGGTGTTCCTTTGTCTGTCTGGGCTCTTAGCGAAAGCACAGAGTTGGGAATATTCGAAGCAGGAATATCGCAAACCGGCGAAATGCAAAAACTTCGGCCAATCATCCGCCCGACTATCGGTATTTTTACCAATCTGGGCGATGCACATCAGGAAGGTTTCAGCGGGTTGAAGCAGAAAGCCGACGAGAAACTCAAACTTTTCAAAGATTCGGAGGTGTTGATTTACAATTCGGATGATAAATTGCTCGAGATCTCCATCCTGCAGGCAAAACTGAAAGCAAAACTGTTTTCGTGGGGCAAAAAGGCGGATACCCGGCTGAGGGTGCTTCATGTGGAAAAAAATGGTACCACAACCATTTCGCTGAAATATGAAAAACTCCATTTCGGTGTGGAAATCCCTTTTACCGACGATGCATCCGTTGAAAATGCCCTGCAGTGCGTCTGCGTGATGCTGTATCTGAATTATGAACCCGAAAAGATTGCCGCCCGGCTGCTGCAACTGGAGCCGGTGGCTATGCGTCTGGAAGTGAAGGAGGGCATCAACGGCTGCCTGATCATCAACGATACGTACAATTCAGATCTCAATTCGCTCAGCATTGCACTCAATTTCCTGAACCTGCAATCGACACGTAAAAATATGTCGCGAACCCTTATTCTCTCGGATATTCTGCAGAGCGGTCAAACTCCGGACGAACTCTATTCGCAGGTGGCTAAGCTGGTCAAATCCAGGCAAATCAACCGCATGATAGGCGTGGGAGCCGATATAGTCAGAAATGCCGGTCTGTTTGATTCACCCGAAAAACATTTTTTTCACGATACGGACGACCTGCTGAAATCACCGCTGTTGCGCGAGCTCAGAAATGAAATCATCTTGCTGAAAGGATCGCGGAGCTTCCATTTCGAAGATTTGCTGGTACGCCTCGAGCAGACTGTACACGAAACTACGCTGGACGTGAATATGAATGCGCTGGTGAGCAACCTGAACTATTTTCGTTCGCTTCTCCGCCCTGATACCCGCATGATGTGTATGGTGAAAGCGTTTGCTTATGGAAGCGGCTCGGTGGAAATTGCCCGTACGCTTCAAAACAACCGGTGCGAATACCTGGCAGTAGCCGTAGGCGACGAAGGTGCCGAACTGCGCCGCGAGGGCATTCGTGTGCCAATCGTGGTGATGAACCCCGAGAAATCAGCTTTCAATACTATTTTCGACAATAAACTCGAACCTGAAATCTACAGCTTCCGGTTGCTGAAACTCTTTATTGAGGCTGCCGGAAAGCTGGCACTCACCGATTATCCCATTCATATAAAAATGGATACGGGGATGCACCGGCTGGGATTCGAAGAAAAAGACATTCCTGAACTGCTGCGTTTGCTGACAAATCAGAATCAGGTCAAAGTCCGCTCGGTGTTTTCGCACCTGGTGGGAACCGATGATCCGGCGCTGGATGAATTTACACGGCAACAGGTCGAACTGTATACACGTTGTGCCGATGCTATTTCAAAACCGTTCAGTCACCGGATTCTGCGTCATATTCTCAACTCCGGCGGTATCGAGCGTTTCCCGGAATACCAGTTTGATATGGTGCGGCTGGGCATCGGACTATATGATGTAAGCGCACTGCCTTCAGTCAGACTGGCTACTGTCTGCACCCTGAAAACAATCATTCTGCAGATACGCGAAGTAAAAGCAGGCGATACCGTGGGTTACAGCCGTAAGGGTAAGATCACGCGTGACAGCCGCATCGGGGTAATCCCCATTGGTTACGCCGATGGCTTCGACCGCCATCTGAGCAACGGAACCGGAGAAGTGTGGGTCGGCGGGCATCGCGCTCCTGTGGTCGGGAATGTGAGCATGGATATCACCATGATTGACCTGACCGGGATTCCGGCCGAAGAAGGCGACCCGGTGGAAATATTCGGAAACAACATCACCATTCAGGAAATAGCTGATAAACTTCACACAATACCTTACGAAATCCTCACCAGCGTATCCCGGAGAGTGAAAAGAGTGTATTTTGTTGATTGAAACCCGAAACCCGAAACCCGAAACCCGAAACAGTATGCTGACTGTGCTTATACACAACATTCAGACAGCGCAAAATTTGCTGAAAAGCGCGTCTGCTCTGGCTCTGAACCTGAAAAAGGAGTTCGGGGTGCTTTGTTATGCATCGGGTGAAAGTGAGGCAAATGCAATACGTGAAATTTCTGAGCTGCATTTCTCTGAAAATCAGTATGAAAATGTACGACTGATTATAAAAACGCATCCTGTCAGAATGCTGGCATCCGACTGCGAAGAGCATGAAGTTTCTTTTCTGATGATTCAGTGGGCTGACAAACAGAATAAAAAACTGCGGAACTATCTCAATTATTGCCGCGATTTGCGTGTGCCGTACATTTTTTTCAACGAAAGTTTTCCGGTGTTAAACCTGTCCAAAGTACTTGTACCGGTGGGATTTCTGGTGGAAGAGTACGAGAAAGCCCAGTTCGCATCGGCTTTCGGGAGATTTTGTGATTCAGAAATCACCCTGCTGCTTGCCAACGATTACGGCTCGAAAGCTGCAACTACTGCTGAAAAGATGCAGGAACTTTTCAGGAAATTTAATCTGAATTTTTCGCAGCAAAAGGCAAAATCCGACAGTTTCAAACTCGACAGGGAAGCTGTGAAACTGGCTGAAGAAAAACAATTCGGAATTGTACTCGTTTCCGCATCCAGAGATTATGGTCTTGACGATCTCATTTTCGGTCCGAAGGAATATCATCTTATCCGCCGTTCAGCTGTACCGCTGCTTCTGGTCAATCCGCGCGGCGATCTGTACACGCTCTGCGACTGAAAAAACAACGGCATCTTTCAGCTGATTTAGAGAGCATCATCACTTTTTACAACAAATTTTACCTATCTTTGCAGAATAAAATAACACCGGAAAATTACCTGAATATCATTTACCGGTTTACTCCTGAACTATAAACAGAAAACATTTATACATGCCACTTTTCCGGAACATAGGAACCAGACTGAGAAAAATTTTTCTGAATAAGTACGTGCTTGTATTTGTTGTTTTCATCGTATTCCTCATGTTTTTTGACCAGCATAATCTTATAAGTGGCTGGAAAACAAAACGAAACATCAGAAGCCTCGAAAAGGAAATCAGATATTACAAAGGTGAAATAGAGTCGAACAAAAAGAAAATGAACGACATGCAGGTTAGCGACGAAAGCCTCGAAAAGTATGCCCGCGAACAGTATTACCTGAAAAAAGACAGCGAGGATATCTTCATCATTAAAGAAACGGATGAAAAAGACATGCCGAAACATCCCTGATACACAGAGGGATGATTTGCGGAATAGCTTTTCCTGTTAAATCGTGCTTCCATCCGTCAATCTTTTCAAACAATAAAATACAAACAGATGATACAAAAATTAAATACAGCCCAGATGATTGGATCTGTATTCACACTAGCGGGAGCTGCACTGCAATTGTTCGAATTTAAGTTTTCAAAATACATTTTTGCAGCCGGCGCACTTACCCTTATTGTCGTATATTTCATTCAGAATTTCCGGGCAAAAAACGAATCGAAACGTGTACAGCGTATGTACCGGCTGATGATTTTCGCTTCACTTTTTCTGGGAGTGGGAGCGTACCTGATGTTTACCGGTGAAGATACTTGGGTGGTGATGGTGCTTTTATACGCCCTGATTTCGGTTTTTCTCTCTTTCCGGAATACGGGTAGCAAAACAGAGTAATTTTCCTGTTTCAAACCTGGACGGTACGATACCTGCCGGTTATACTTCCTTGTCGATGTGAATATCCCTGAATCCTAAGAAGTACAGAATTCCGTCCAGTCCGATTGTAGATATCGACTGGCGGGCTGCTTCCTTCACTTTCGGTTTGGCATGGAAGGCTATCCCAAGCCCGGCTATGCTCAGCATGGGCAGATCGTTGGCGCCATCACCTACTGCAATTACCTGTTCGAGCTGAATTTTCTCAACCTGCGCTATCAGCCTCAGGAGTTCGGCTTTTCGTTTTCCGTCCACCACTTCGCCTGTGTAGCGTCCGGTAAGTTTTCCGTTTTCCACCTCCAGCTCGTTGGCATACATGTAGTCCATGTCAAATTTTTTCTTCAGATAATTTCCGAAATAGGTGAATCCTCCCGAGAGGATGGCTATTTTATATCCGCACATTTTCAGCACCGACATCAGCCGTTCGGCCCCATCCATAATGGGCAGATTCTCAGCTATTTCCTTCATCACTTCCACGTCGAGTCCCCTGAGCAGCGCAACCCGGCGCGAAAAACTTTCGGTAAAATCAATTTCGCCCCGCATGGCAGCTTCGGTGATTGCTCTTACCTGCGGTCCGGCTCCGGCACGATCGGCCAGTTCGTCAATCACCTCTGTTTTGATAAGGGTCGAATCCATGTCGAAGCATATCAGGCGACGGTTGCGCCGAAAAATATCATCCTGCTGAAACGAGATATCAATGCCTTCGGACACGGTCAGGTTCATAAATTGTTCGGACAAAGCTGATTTGTCTTTCAGATAGCCCCTGACCGAAAGTTCGATGCACGACCTTACATTTTCGTTCTCCTCAAGGCGGGGACGGCCTGTGAGCCGCTTGATGGAGTCAATATTCAATCCCTGTGCAGCCAGTTCTTTGGTGACAAGGGAGAGCTGATGTGCCGAAATGACTTTGCCCAGAACAGTGACGATAAACCGGCTTTTCCCCTGCCGGGTCACCCATAGCTCGTAGTTTACCTCGTCAACAGGTTTGAACCTCACGTTCATATTCAGCTCCGAGCATTTGAAGAGTATTTCTTTCAGTATATTACCCGAATGCTGATTATCCAGTGTTCTGAAAAGTATTCCCAGTGCCAGGGTGTGATGAATATCCGACTGGCCGATGTCTAAAATTGTGGTATCGTATTTACCCAGGATACTGGTAATCGCGTTGGTTACACCGGGTTTGTCCTCACCCGTAATATTAATCAGAATTATTTCGCTTTTCATTGTTCTCCGTTTCTGTTTTAAGGACTGTTTCCGCATTTTTTTCAGACACTTTTTCTTTTTCAGGTTCTTTCTGTATGAGTGGTTCCTTGTTTCTGATTGTGTCTTTTTCCCTGGTTTTTTCCTTTTCAACCAAAGAATCCCGGTCATTTTTTTTCTCTTTTTCTTTCAATTTCTCTTTTTCTTCTTTTGTCAGACCTTTTTCGAGGAAACGGGAATACGTGTCGAGCACGTATGGCACGTAGCGCAACGTTTCAGTGCCGCCGAAAGGTCCGTATCTGACTACCGAATCCCGGTAAAATTTGGCTTCGTCCATTTTTTCCATGTAGAATTCGGTGTTTTCATACCAGATATGCGGATTTTTACCGTACCGGCGTGTCAGAGCCATTGCGTCGATTACCCGTGCCGGTCCGGCATTGTAACTTGCCAGGATGAATTTTATCCGTTCTTCCTTATCTTCAATATTCTGATACATCTTGTCCAGAAACTGAATGTATGCGGAGGCGGCAGCAATGTTTTTGGCCGGATTTTCAATATTAAAACTATCAACCCCGTACATGAGTGCCGTACCGGGCATGAGCTGCATTACACCCCTGGCGCCCGCCCAGGATACTGCCGTGCTGTCGAATCCCGATTCGGCATACGCTACTGCGGCAAGCAGCCGCCAGTCCCAGTCTATCCGGGCAGCATGCAGTTTGAATAAATTATCGTAGGGTGAAATAGCCCCTTTGGGGATGGGTACTTTTTTGAATGCAAAATAAGGATTGTTCAGCCAGTAAATATTATGCAGTCTGGACTTGAATTTTTTGGTGCTTTCCAGATTCATCCACCGTTGAACGCTGTCGGTAAGAACCTTGTTGCTTTTCGGGATAAGCCAGCCGCTTCGCTGCCTGAACCCAATAGGTGTCCGGCAGTCGAGCTGATGGCTGAATCTTTTCTGAAGCAATGCCTTATTGTGGTAGGCAAGTGTGTAGGGGATGGTTTTGTCTGCAACCTGAAGCATCAGATCGTCGGTGTTGACCGAGTCCGGAGCAAAACGGATGATGATACCGCCTCCGGTTTCATCATTAAGAGCCTGCAGCCGCTTGTGGTAAATGCTGTTTTGCTTTACCACGACTTCGTTGCCTGCCAGGTTGGTGATATCGGTAATGGCATCCCGTTTTGCCATCTGAACCAGTACCATGTATGATTCTTCATCCGAAAACACGAAGTTGAATTCATGTTTCAGCTCATCGGTTTCCACACTGTTGAAAATAGAGATGTGGGCAAGTCCGTACCTGAGCATACGAATCATTTCTTCGTCGGTGTTCACCACACTCACCTTGAGAGGCAGATTCAGGTGTTGAGCCAGTTCCGTTGCCAGCTCGTAGTCGTACCCCATTGGTTCGCCGTCGTATTCGAAATATGATGTTGCATCGTACTGAGTGACCACTCTAAGCGTATCGTCCGAGAGGGGTTTTGGCTCGGCCATCGGAGCTCTCTCTATCTCAGCGGCGCGGTTGATACAGCCGATGAGCATGATGCTCACTGTCAGTACTATGAATCCGTTTCGTTTACTCATGACGAGTTTTTAAACATTTTCAGTGTTTTCGGGATTGATTGTTTCAAACCCGTTTATTCTGAGCCACACCTGTGCGGTTGCAAGCACATCTTTCCGGCAGTATTCTGCTATCCTGGGCAGGTTATCTTCCTTGTAAAAAACACGTGCCACCTGGCTTCCGTCGATATCGTCCTTGGATGTGGCAATTCCAAAAACGGCAGTCAGCAGTTTCAGCGATGCAAAATTCTTAAAATCGCCGAATTTCCAGAAATCGAGCGTATCGAGCAGATTTACTTCCCAGGGCTTTTTGTTGTGGAACTGGAGCGCTTTGGGCAGAGGCAGCCCGTTGATTAGCATACGGCGGCAAATATACGGGATATCAAACTCCTTGATGTTGTGTCCGCAGAAATTATGTTCGGGTGTGGTGAAAAATCTGCTGATCAGCTCACTGAATTCTCTCAGCAGCTGCTGCTCATTTTTACCGGCGAATGATTTGGTGCGAAAATGCATGACATTGTTCTTGCTGTGAATGAATCCAACGGAGATACACACGATTCGACCGTATTCGGCAAAAATACCGGCGCTGGTATCGTAACCTTCAGCTGCGGTTGTTTCCAAACCATACTTTTCGGGACTTCTTCGCTGCAGGAGCGAAAATTTTTCTTCCCAGAGATGTTGCATCTCTTCGGACAGTTCATCGAACGAGGCAGTCTGCGGAACTGTTTCGATATCGATAAACATAATTTTCTGCAACGAGGCATCCATGGTGGTTCGCTATTTATTGTTCAGATTATTCTCAATGTATTTGGTCAGGATATCAATGGCAATGTGATTATTTCCACCCTGCGGAATTATCAGGTCGGCAAAACGTTTGGAAGGTTCTATAAACTGAAGGTGCATCGGCTTCACGGTCAGCTCGTAGCGCTCCATCACTTTATTTACCGAACGTCCCCGTTCCACAATGTCGCGGTTTATAACCCGTATCAGCCTGTCGTCCGCATCGGCATCCACAAACACTTTCAGATCGAGCAGTTTGCGAAGTTCGGCATTGTAAAGGATCAGAATGCCTTCAATAATGATGACATCGGTAGGTTTGACGGGTATCGTTTCGCTGGCTCGGGTACAGGTCAGGTAGGAGTAGATTGGCTGTTCGATTTCGTGTCCCTTTTTCAGTTCTTTCAGGTGTTTGATCAGCAAATCCCATTCGAGCGATTCGGGATGGTCGAAATTGATTTCGAGTCTTTCTTCCAGCGGTAGATGACTGCTGTCCTTGTAATACGAATCCTGCGGAAGGATTACTACTTCACCCTGCGGAAGGCGTTCCAGAATTTTGCGTACGACTGTGGTTTTTCCTGAGCCGGTGCCACCGGCAATTCCAATTATTAGCATGTTGAATGATGATTTAATATTTCAGGGCACTAAAATAAGAAATAATTTCCGATAATAAGGAAAAGTGAAGGATGTTTTCGGCAGGAAAAAATTTTCGGGATGCCGCGACATCTGCAATGAATTGCAGATGAACCTCCCTTTGCGCTTTTATCAGCCGTTTTATACCTTTTAAGCATCACGATCCGTTGTTTTTCCGATACAAAAAACCTTTGTTGCTTCTGATTTGTTATCTTTTTATCACACAGAAAAATAACATTCATGGAAAAAGAACTGAAAATTACCGTAATCAAAAGCGGACCGCTCAAGGTGGAAGGCGAACTGAAACTTGTCCTGCCCGACGGTGAAGAAAAGGTGCAAAGCAATGCATTCCTTTGCCGCTGCGGAGGAAGCAGTAAAAAACCATTCTGCGATGGAACCCACAAAAAAATCGGTTTCGAAACAGAATGAGAGCTCACACGCGTTTCAGAATAAAAACAGATGAAGATTCCGTTTCTTTATCTGTTTTTGCGTTTTCTGCAGTCAGCACCTGTTTTTAACGTTAATTTCATTGTTTTATAGCATGGATGTATTTTTTTATGTTAATTTTGTGGCATAATAGGAAGTGATTGAATGGATAGGTTACGTTTCAGGAGTCTGGCAAGCGGAAGCAGTGGCAATTGTTATTTTTTGGGAAATGCATCTTACGGTATTTTGATTGATGCCGGGGTGGGAGTGCGCAACACGCGTAAATTTCTGAAAACCATGGGGCTCGATTACTGCAATATCTGGGGTATTTTTATCACACATGATCACGCGGATCATATAAAAGCTGTCGGAGCAATAGGTGAAAAATTTCACGTGCCGGTATATGCCACACACAAGGTTCACGAAGGGATAGACCGAAACTACTGCGTGACACAGAAGCTGTCGTCATCGAAGCGCTTCATCGAGGAAGGCAGGGAAACAATAATAGGTGATTTCAGAATCACGTCATTCGAAGTGTCGCATGATTCGACCGGCAGTGTGGGTTATTCTGTTGATTATAAGGGGCATACTTTTACTTTCGCTACCGATCTGGGCTATGTGAGCGACGAAGCGGCACATTATCTGGTCAATTCGGACTGTGTGGTGCTTGAGGCGAATTACGATGAAGAAATGCTCGAAAACGGACCTTATCCGCTCGTGCTGCAAGCCAGGATAAAAGCTGATACCGGGCACCTGTGCAACATGCAGGCTGCAACTTTTCTGGCTGAAAACTATACCGAACGGTGGAAATATGTGTTTCTGTGCCACCTGAGCCGCGAAAACAACACGCCTGAACTGGCGTTTTCCACCATTTCCGAACATCTGAAAAGCCAGATGATAGCCTTCGAAGGAAAAACCGAAATAGTACCGCTCGAACGAACAGAGCCTTCAAGGATGTATGTTTTTTAGATTTTTAGATTTTTAGACAAAAGATTAAAGAACAAAGACAAAAGACAAAAGATAAAAGAACAAAGATAAAAGAATCTGTGTCAGGCCTGAAACCTGAAACATCGAACCTAAAACATCGAACCTGAAACATCGAACCTGAAACATCGAACCTGAAACATCGAATAACTCATAATTCATAACTCATAATTCAAAACATGCCTTCAAAAATTGTACTGATACCGACTTACAACGAAAAAGAAAATATAGAAAACATCATTCGTGCTGTATTTAATCTGGCAGGTGAATTTCACGTTCTGGTAATCGACGACGGATCGCCCGATGGTACAGCCGGTATCGTGCATCAGATGATGGTCACTTTTCCCGACAGGCTGTTCATTCTCGAAAGAAGGGGAAAACTCGGTCTGGGAACGGCCTACATAGCCGGATTCAAATGGGCGCTGGCACACGAATACGATTATATTTTCGAGATGGATGCCGATTTTTCACACAATCCCGAAGATTTACCCCGTCTGTACAGTGCCTGCGAAGACGAAGGAGCAGACGTGGCAATAGGTTCCAGGTACATAAGCGGAGTGAATGTGGTCAACTGGCCTATGAGCCGCGTGCTGATGTCGTATTTTGCCTCCAAATATGTGCGATGGATTACCGGACTGAAAATTGCCGATACTACAGCCGGCTTCAAATGCTACCGTCGCAAGGTGCTTGAAACCATTGAAATCGATAAAATCAGGTTCAAAGGATATGCCTTTCAGATTGAAATGAAGTTTACCGCTTACAAATGCGGTTTTACCCTGAAAGAAGTTCCCATCATTTTTATCAACAGACGACTCGGAACCTCCAAAATGAGCGGCGGAATTTTCGGAGAAGCCTTCAGCGGTGTGATCAAAATGAAGATCAACAGTTTCACCCGTAAATATCCTCAGAAAAATTCCTGAGGATAAAAAATGTATCGCGTTGCAGTTATATTCAAATTCTGAACCATCATGTTATGAAACAATTAATAAGCAATGCCCTTATAATCAACGAAGGACAATCGACAAAAGGTTCTGTTCTGATCAGCGGTGAATGCATCGAACAGGTGCTCGGACCCGATGAAAAGCCGGATACAGACGGTCCGTACGAAGTAATTGATGCCGAAGGACTCTGGCTGATGCCCGGTGTAATTGACGATCAGGTTCATTTTCGCGAACCGGGATTAACACACAAAGGCGATATCAGCTCCGAAAGCAGGGCGGCGGTAGCCGGAGGTGTAACCTCGTTCATGGAAATGCCCAACACCATTCCACAGACTACCACCATCGAATTACTGGAAGAAAAATATGCCCTTGCAGCCACCAAATCGCTTGCCAACTACTCCTTCTACATGGGCGCCACAAATACCAATATCCTGGAGCTGAAAAAAATCAATCCGGCAGAAGTTTGCGGAATTAAAGTGTTTATGGGCTCATCTACCGGCAATATGCTGGTGAACGATATCGAAGCGCTGAACCGCATCTTCGATGAGTCGCCCACGCTGGTGGCTACCCATTGCGAGGATGAGGAAATTATAAATCGCAACCTGAATTTTTATAAAAACAACTACAGCCGAAACATAGGAATGGAATTTCATCCGCTGATACGTTCGGCCGAAGCCTGTTACAAGTCATCGGCATTGGCTGTCGAACTGGCTCAGAAACACAATACCCGCCTGCATGTGCTTCATCTTTCCACCGAAGCCGAACTATCGCTCTTCAGTAATGAAATTCCGCTCAGAGAAAAAATGATTACTGCCGAAGTATGTGTACATCATCTCTGGTTCTCCGATCAGGATTATGCTTCATACGGCAACAAAATCAAGTGGAACCCTGCAATAAAAAAGGAGACAGACAGGCTGGCGCTTATTGACGCGGTGAACAGCAACAGGATTGACGTGGTAGCAACCGATCATGCTCCGCATACCATACCGGAAAAGCAGGGGTCGTGCTACAAGGCATCATCGGGTGGTCCTATGGTGCAACATTCGCTCACAGCCATGCTCAGGCTTGCACGCAAGGGCTTTTTTACGCCCGAAAAAGTGGTTGAAAAAATGTGTCATGCCCCGGCCGATCTTTTCAGAATTGAAAACCGCGGGTACATCCGGCCCGGCTATTATGCTGATCTGGTATTGGTCAATCCCTCGGCTTCGTTTCAGGTAAAGCCCGAAAATATCCTGTATAAATGCGGATGGTCGCCTTTCGAAGGTGAAGTATTCGATGCGGCTGTTGTCCATACGTTTGTCAACGGGAAAGCAGTGTACAGCAAGGGAGTATTTAGTGAAAATACCAGGGGAAAACGCTTGAAATTTAACGTCTGACACGTGAAGTAATATTCCGAAATACAAAGATCAAACTATCCGACACTGAATGGAAATTATCATTTTATTAATCCTTATTTTATTCAACGGTTTTTTTTCACTTTCTGAAATTGCCATTGTATCAAGCAAAACCACACGGCTCGAACAATACAAACAGACGGGTAATAAAGGCGCTGCAATAGCTATGAAATTACGTGCCGACTCCGAAATGTTTCTCTCGGCAGTGCAGGTGGGCATTACTCTCATCAGTCTGATTACCGGAGCTTACGGGGGGATCAGCCTTGCCGAAAACGTGAGCCCGTTTTTTGAACAGTTCGATTTGCTGCGTCCTTACGCCCACGGCATCAGTATCGTGGTTATCATGTTTCTGATTACTTATTTCTCCATCGTTATCGGCGAGCTTGTACCCAAATCCGTTGCACTCGGCAATCCTGAGAAAGTGGCAATCCGGGTGGCGCCGTTCATAAATTTCTTCAGCAAGCTTTTTTATCCCTTCGTCAAACTGCTTTCGGCATCAACAAAACTCATTACAAGCCTGTTCGGCATCGAAAAGCAATCGGAACACATGACCGAATCGGAACTGCGCCAGATGATCAAAACAGCATCAATGGAGGGAATTATTGAAGAGGGGCAAAACGATATTCATGAAAAAGTCTTCAATTTTTCTGACAAAAGAGCCCGGCATCTGATGACCCACCGGATAGAAGTGGAATGGCTCGACCTCAACGAAACGGAAGAGGAAATCAGAAATGAAATTGAAAATTGCCAGCACAGCAAAATTGTATGTTGTCACGATTCGCTCGACAATCTCGCGGGTGTGCTGCTTATCCGCGATTACTACAAAGCCATGCTGCTCAAAAAAGAGTTCCGGGTAGAAGACCTTATAATGCAGCCTGTGGTTATCCACGAGAAGACATCGGCACCCAAAGTGCTGAAAAACCTCAAACAAAGCAGTTCGCACTTTTGTGTGGTGGTGGATGAATATGGTGATTTTCAGGGAATTGTTACTTTTCACGATATCATGGAAAATCTGGTCGGACTCATTCCCGACGAAGGCGAAACAGCCGAGCCGGATTATTTCGTGCGCGAAGATAAATCGGTACTTATCAATGGTGATGCCCCGATTGAAACACTCACTGAAATCATCAGGGAACTCGATGTGGACTTCGAACTCATTGATTATGCCACTGTGGCAGGTTTTATCATCGATCAGGTTAGCGAAATACCCCGGGTGGGCGATAAAATAAATTTCCTGGACTATTCACTCGAGATAGTGGATATGGATGGAAACCGGATTGATAAAGTGCTGATTACCAAGAAAGAAGATAAGGAAGAAATTTAATTCATTTTCAAATGAAACGAACATGTACCAACGGTTGACGTAGTTAACAGGGGTATTCACCAAAGACAATGAATTAAAAATCAAGGAGACAATTAAAAAAAGAAACTCTTTCGGGTTAAAATCTGACATCCGGGTTCTCCCGATAAATCGGGACAAGCTGTGTGACCTTTTAAAAACAATTATTTACACATGAAAAAAATTCAGTTGATTGGAGCGGCAATTGCTCTGGTTGTGCTTTTCAGCGGTTGCACACCCGAAAATAAGGAGTATACATTCAACAAGGGACAAGTGTATGGCACTTACTATTCCATCACCTACCTGCATCCTAAAAAAGCCGACCTGCAGCAACTGATTGAAGAAAAATTCAGCGAATTTGACCTTTCTCTGTCCACTTTTAATCCGAACTCGATCATATCGAGAATCAACCGAAACGATTCAGCCGTACATACCGACTCTTATTTTGAGGAAATGTATAAAATGGCCAGGCAGGTGTCCGAAACTTCGAAAGGAGCATTCGATATCACGGTAGCGCCCCTTGTCAATGCATGGGGATTTGGTTTCGGCAACCACGATCATACCCTTGTGCCCGATGTGGATTCGATACTCCCTTACATCGGCTACAATAAAATCGCTGTCAGAAACCACAGGCTCATCAAAAACGACTCCCGTATAATGCTCGATGCCAGCGCTATAGCAAAAGGTCAGAGTTGCGATGTGATAGGCAAACTCCTTGAAGAAAACGGATGCAAGAACTACATGGTGGAAATTGGCGGTGAGGTTTACTGCCGCGGAGTGAACCCGAAAGGAGAGAAATGGCACATCGGGATTGATAAACCGAACGATGACCCTGCTAACGAGGAAAACGAACTGCAAACCATTGTGGCGATTTCTGACGTGGGACTTGCTACTTCCGGAAATTACCGGCAATTTTACTTCCGCGACGGCAAAAAATATGCTCATACCATCGATCCGCGTACCGGTTATCCGGTAAATCATAATTTGCTGAGTGCTACCGTGGTAGCTCCTACCTGCATGCAGGCCGATGCTTATGCCACAGCTTTCATGGTTCTTGGTGTGGATAGCAGCCTCACAATCTGCAAAGCAAATCCCCGGATGGAGTGTTATCTCATCTATGAAAGTGAAAAAGGCGAATTGCTGACCGTGCAAACACCCGGATTTGCCGGATACTTTGCTCAGGATAATCAGTGAAACGGACTTTATAGCTGCGCAAATGCTTTTCAGGCTTAGTATGGCCGATAGCTGTAAATCCTTCTTTTCGAACGGTAAACAACGCTTTCAGATTAATTCTTTCGGATTGTGCAGGCCTTAAGCCGTTAAAAAACTGAATACATACCGGAATTCAGCTCCTTTTTTGTTAATTCGTAATTCCAAAGAATCTGCAGGTCAGGATTCAATCATAAAAAAAAACAAATAATTTTTGAATTAGATATAAATTGACTAATTTTGCAGGCTGAAATTCAGTATCAAATGAACCCGGAAGAGAATTATACCCTTTTTCCAGTTCAGCCGAGTTTCAGCACGACCCAAAAAACCATTATTACCGGATGAAAAAGTACATTCTCACCATTATAATCACTCTGCTGGTAATTACTTCATGCAGCGAATATCAGAATTTGCTTAAATCGACTGATCCTGAACTGAAGTACGACAAGGCAGTGGAATACTTTGTGGCTGAGAAATATGAAAAAGCAATCACGCTTTTCGACGATGTGACAAGCTATTACCGCAATACCGACCGTTCGGAGCTGATAATCAATTACCTGGCTAAAGCCAATCTGGCCAGAAAAGA
>CAZWLJ010000038.1:2792-6732 GCA_964634605.1 uncultured Paludibacter sp. | reverse complement strand
AATGCCGACCTGTACTACAACCTGGGTACTTACCTGGGCAACAACTACCTCTCGGCAGTGATTACGGCAGAGAATGCGCTGAAAAAATATCCGGGAACCAAATTTCGCGAAGATCTGATGATCATCATACTGGAATCGAAATACCAGCAGGCATTGTACAGCGAAGAAACTCTCAAAACCGACCGGTATCAGGCAACTATCGATGAGGCATATACCTACAAGAACGAGTATCCGGAAGGAAAACACATCAAACGGGCCGACGAAATCCTGAAAGTTGCAGAAAAAAGCATCCCGGTTCTCAATTAGAATAAAATAAAGCTATAAGCACCCTGAATCATAATAATAAAAAGGTAAATTGTATATCGAAAATATAAATTAATATGGATTACAAAAGATTAAATTCACCACTTTCCACTATCACACGTGATATGAATTCGCTGAGCGAGAACGTGGGAAACACCTACGAAGCAGTGACAATAATTGGTAAACGTGCCAATCAGATCGAACAGGAACTCAAAATCGAACTGGATAAAAAACTGCAGGAATTTGCTTCCTACAGCGACAGTATCGAAGAGGTGTTTGAGAACCGCGAACAGATCGAAATTTCACGCTTTTACGAAAAAATGCCGAAACCAACTCTTCTGGCCACTCAGGAATTTATCGAAGACAAAATTTACTATCGCAACCCGCTGAAAGACAAACTGAAAAAATAAGCGGAATACATAGTTGCATATTTACTCTACTGTTTCCTGTTCATTCGTTTGAACAGGAAACTTTCATTTTGTCAGAAAACCTTTAATACCGGACACATTATCGCAGGGAACCGAACCGGATTGTTCCGTCAGAATTACAATAACTATGAATTTCATTAAAATAACGGATGAAAAATCAGGATAACTTCACTTCGTAAAAACAGGGATAACATACGAATATCAGAATTTATCCGTTATGAACAAAGTAATTCTTTTTTAACAGCAGTAATGAAAATCAAGCTCTTCATATTCGCTTTCCTTTTTGCATGTACCTGGACATCGGCTCAGGAACTGAACTGCAACCTGCAGATCAACACCGATAAAATTCAGGGTTCAAACAAATCCGTGTTTGCCACGTTGCAAAAGGCAGCCACCGAATTTCTGAACAACCGCCGCTGGACTGAACTTACCTACGCCGAAAACGAAAGGATTGAATGCAACATCAACATCATTATCAACACAGCCGACGGTGATAATTTTAAAGCCGAACTGGTGGCTCAATCGCGCAGACCTGTTTTCAATACGTCTTACACTACCAGTCTTTTAAACTTCAGAGATGTAAATTTTTCTTTTACCTACCGCGAATTTGAACCGCTCGAGTTTAATATCAACAGCCTGAAT
Organism: uncultured Paludibacter sp.; assembly: GCA_964634605.1. Taxonomy (GTDB): domain Bacteria; phylum Bacteroidota; class Bacteroidia; order Bacteroidales; family Paludibacteraceae; genus UPXZ01. The sequence continues at coordinate 5,359 of CAZWLJ010000038.1, read as the reverse complement.
TCAGGGCTTACAGCTGTTCTGGCTTATTACGCGTATCTTTTTATCGGTTATGATATGGATTCATTCTCCAGGCTGGGTGGCACACCATGGTTTCAGACAGCCGAAGAAATCGTCACTCAGGCTCAGAGTACCGACTGGCCAGGCTGGAAGGCTTTCGAGAACGACCGTAACCGCTACGCGCTTATCAGCAATATCATGGACGAAGCATTCAGAAAATACCGTGAATACTACTACACCTACCACCGGCTCGGGCTCGACGAGATGGCTGTAAATGCTGTGAATGGAAGAACCCGCATTGCCGAAGGTATCGAAGTACTCCGCGATGCATACCGTGCAAGGCCTTCAGCTGTGGTAATCAGCTCTTTTCTCGACTCAAAAAGCGATGAACTGATTAACATTTTCAAAAAAGGTACAACCGAAGAAAAGGAAAAAGTCTACGAAATCCTCACCACGGTTAATCCGTCGCAAACCACCCGCTACGAACAGATACTGCGCAAGTAAAAACAAGGGTATCCTTTTGTTGCCCGGTTTTTTTTCATACCTGAAAAATTCACTTTCTTTTTTGGAATTTAACCGCCGGAATGATACCTTTGTATCTGAATCGTAACTGATAATATGCTCAAATCCTTATCCATTTCCAATTACGCGTTAATAAGTGAACTTCAAATCCGGTTCGAATCCGGAATGTCGGTAATGACAGGTGAAACCGGTGCCGGTAAATCAATCATCATTGGCGCGCTTTCGCTCATTCAGGGGCAGAGAGCCGATACACGTGTGGTGAAGGAAGGTGCCGACAAAAGCATCGTCGAAGCCCGCTTCGAGGTGAAGAATTATAACCTTCAGTCATTTTTTGAAAGTTACGACCTTGACTACAGCCATACGTGCATTATAAGACGTGAAATAGCTGCGAATGGAAAATCACGCGCTTTTGTCAACGACACGCCGGTGCAGCTTAACCTGCTCCGCGAACTGAGTGATAAACTTCTTGATATCCATTCACAGCACGAAAACCTGCTTCTCTCTACCGAAAATTATCAGTTGATGGTAGTGGATGCTGTGGCTCAGAATAAAACCGAACTAACTGAATATCAGTATGCTTTCGCCGGCTGGAACAACGCAAAATCTGAGTTGCATAAACTTCGGAAAGAAGCCGAACGCCGCATAGCCGATCTGGACTATCTGCAGTTTCAGCTCAATCAGCTCGACGAAGCAAAACTTGCCGAAGGCGAACAAACGGAGCTGGAAGCCGAGCTCGAAATGCTCAGTCATGTGGAGGAAATCAAATCGGCTCTCGGGCAGGCTGATCTCTTGCTCACTCAGGAAGAGGTGAACGTGCTGAAATCGGTGAAGGATATTACCGCAGCCATCAGGCGAATCAGCAGCTTTTTATCCGATAGCTCCGGATGGGCCGAACGACTGGATGCTGTTTTGATTGAACTGAAAGATATTGCCGCTGACATAAACCGGGCGCAGGATTCACTCGATTTCAATCCCGACAGGCTCGGATATCTGGACAACCGCCTGAATCTGATTTATTCCCTGCAGAAAAAATTCAGGGTGGAAACGGTCGGGGAGTTGATTCAGCAACGCGAATCGCTCAGGATTCAGCTCAACAGGATAGAGAATCTGGAGGAAGAACTTACCGGCGCTGAAAAGCGGGTGCAGGAAACCCTTCAAATAATGAAAACGAAAGCTGATGTGCTTTCTCTATCACGAAAAAAAGTCATCCCTGTCATCGAGGAATACCTCATTCATCAGCTCACACAACTCGGGATGCCTGCAATACAATTCGTGGTGAGCGTAAAAAGCAACAATGAATACACTGAAAAAGGCACCGACCTCGTCGAATTTCTTTTTTCGGCCAATAAAAACCGTACTGTTCAGCCTGTAGCCGAAATTGCTTCGGGAGGTGAGGTGTCGCGACTGATGCTGGGAATTAAATCCATGCTGATCAGCAAATCTGATTTGCCAACCATCGTTTTTGATGAAATAGATACCGGAATTTCGGGCGAGATTGCAGGAAGGATGGGGGAGATTATGCGAAAAATGAGCGAGGGTACACAGGTAGTTGTCATCACTCATTTACCTCAGATAGCTGCCAGGGGAAACAACCATTACGCTGTAACCAAGGATACCTCAGGCTTCGAAGCCGAAACCCGAATCCGGTTGCTTGACTCCGGCGAAAGAATCCGCGAAATTGCCTCCATGCTCAGCGGAAAAACCATTACCGAAGCAGCCCTCCGCAATGCCAGAGACCTCCTGGAAGGATAACTAATAAAAACCGGCTGAAATTTTCTGAAGATAGTAAGATCGTAAGATAATCAGGAAGGCGAATTTGATGAGGCTGTTTTCTTTATTACAGCATATCCCAGCGACATCAGCAACAGTAACCACAGCCCGTCGCCCACCGGAATCATCGTGTTTTTGTCCGGATCAAAACCCGGATCGGGGAGTGCATTTTTCCCTCCGGTACCAGAACCGGCAAATGGTACAAATGACTGTTGTTGGGTTGAAAATGAGGATCCTCCGCTACTTCCCGAAGATAAAGACACAGAACCGGAACCCGA
>CAZWLJ010000038.1:0-2692 GCA_964634605.1 uncultured Paludibacter sp. | reverse complement strand
GTATTAAACCGCTCAGGAACTTTAGTGTGCTGAAGGAATGAAAAATACCCTCCGCCCACTATCATCATCATGCTGAAAAGTCCTGTGGCTGCTAATTTCCGTTTTATGGTCAAAGTCCTGGCTTTCATTTCTTATTAACTAAAACTTTGACACTTCTTCTTTCTCCACCAGCTTCCATTGTCATGATGTAAGCACCACTGCTTAGTGTTGTGGATATCCGGCTGGTTCCGGCGGGCATCACCCTGCTAATTATCCGGATACCTGATGATGTGGCAAGCATTACGTTGCCCGTTTCACCTGTAAGATTTGTAATTGTAAGTACATTATCCGGACTCAGATAACCGGTTAGCAATTCGAAACCGTCATTTCCAAAATCAACCCGGGATGTGCTGTTCACTATCAAAAAACGCTTCTCTGTATTTCCACTGCCTGAAGCTGTGAACCGGTAGGTCGTTACCTCACCGGTAAGAGGTGTTATGGTTTTGGCAGTGAGGTCAATCAGCTTCAGATCGGGATACTGACTCAGATTCGATTTGGTGAGTGTTAGGGTGTAATCTTTATCTTCGTTGGAATAGAAGCTTACAACGCTGCCGTCGATAGTTTCGCTGGTATTCACCTGCATGGGCCCGTCGGGTGTAACGGAATAAATAAAAGCCGTCGGAGTGCCGAAGTACTTGCGCCCGTCCCAGCCGTTATCGAAAGCGCTGCTTGTCCCTTCACGGCTGAAGAGCCACAGGTTATCCACAGTAGAGTGGCTCTGCAATGTCAACCGCAGATATGAGTGTTCGTCTGCATCTGTCCGGGGTGCCAGTTGCGGACGGGTATTGCCTGTTACTCCTCCATTGTCGTATTTCAGGGTAACCTGAGCCGTAGTTGTACTGTAAATTGTTTCAGAATCAGTGTATTTCAGTAGAAATCCCTGCATTGAGGGTATCTGGTCGTCCCAGACAGTATTGCTCACAGCCACAGGAATGGAAATGTAGGAGCCTGCAATCATGACACTATTGTTTGCCGGATTCTGAACCAGTGAAGCGTTGCCCCATTCGGCAAAACTGCCTGTATTGTACAGATAAACTGTTTTTTCTACAGCAGCAGGTATAGTCATCTGGCTTATTTTTATGGCTGAAGTGTAGGAGTTGCCAAAGATGTTTTTGCCCAGTCCGTATCTGACAGCTATATTCCCGTTAGTTGCATTTCCGGCTACCTCGGCAGCCTCGCGGGTTAAAGTGAGTGTTTTGTCGCAAAACTGCAGCTCACCGGCCATTTCAATAACCTTGGGTGAATCCTGTGTTATCTCGTATCCTTCGAAAGCTTTCAGTATGCTTTCATTGTTCAGCGTTTCCCATTTCCCATAGAAGGAATCCGGTAAATTACGCTTTTCGTTGTACTTCCGGAGGTAAGATCCATAGAAATCAGGATTGGCTTTTATTTCCCTGACGGGAATTCCGAAATGCTGCCATTTGTATTTCGAAGTATATGTTGTTCCCCTGGTAGGGCTGTCGTTGATGTTGTCGGTCCAGACAGCCGATGTGGTGTTATCGCCTTTGGCGTAGAGTTGCACAATGGCATAAACAGGTTTTGGTACACCTCCTGTACTGTTTGCAGTACAATTGATTATGAGCGAACCGTTCGGTGTGGTACCATTGGTTGCTGCCTTAATCTGAATTTTAGCAGCATCGGCCGGTGTCGAACTGCCTGTCAGCACTCCGTTTACCGTCAAAAACCTGTTTGCCGGGATAATCAGGTTAAAATTTGATGCATTGGTCAGGTTCCCGACTACATAATTGCCGTCTAATTCCAGATTTCTCACTGCCGGTGTACCGATGTTGGCTGCTGTGGCAAATTCCACATCCTCACCTGCAGCAGGCACACCAGCCGACCAGTTGGCTGCAATGCTCCAGGCTGTACTCTGAGTGCCGATCCAGTAATTGGGAATGGCTGCAATGGTAAAATAACTGGTTCCCGAAGCGAAAACGGGTTGTGCTGAATACAGATTTTCTGTTCCTTTTGTCAGTCTGTAATAGGAGGTTGCTCCTGTGAATGAAGCATCAGATGAAACCAGCACAGCGTAGAAGTGCGCAACAGGTAATGTCGGGTAAGAACTTAAGTCAATCTGGAAATGAACATTGCCCACGTTTCCGGTATTTCTTACGCGCCATACACGTGTCACTTTTTTATAATAATTGCCCGAAATACTGTTCCAGCTGTTTGTCGTTCCGTTGTTGTGTCCCCAAAGGAGGTACTGCCCGTCAGTGAGGGCGGTGCGTGATGTGTTCAGGTTCGACGAGGTGAAATCGCCGGTGGTGGCCATCACGATGCGCGACGAGCCTGAAACTACATTCACACTCGAAGATACTTTCTGGTTCAGAGCGTAGGTGTTATTGCGTCCGATTCCGGCAATGTCGTATCCGTAGCCTGCAACGGGATAAACAATTGAATCGGTGGCATGTGAGCGCTTGTAATCATAAGGCAGGGTAATGCCATATTTTACAGCCAGGTAAGTTTCCAATATGTAACGTTCAGTGATGTTCACCAGGTAGTTTTTTCCGATAGCCTCGCTGATACCACCCGTAAACTGCGAACCGGTTTCGGTTGGATTTCGTCCGATACCGATGTAAGCCGGATCGCTGAGAGAATTGTCGTCTGAAGTGTTACTGCCTGCCTGTGTGCCGTTAACATAGATGTAATTGGT
>CAZWLJ010000037.1:0-31513 GCA_964634605.1 uncultured Paludibacter sp. | reverse complement strand
TTGTCGATGCCGTTTGCATTCATGAAATCGAGTTCACGAATCAGCCTTTCGCGGTTGCCGCCCTGACCTTTCGAGCCGAGTATTGCACCATACCAAAAGTTGGTTCCCACAAAGTAATATGGTTGATTATTGAGCATAAACTGATTGTTTTTAATGCTTACCAATTGGCTTCCTGTTTTCGGGCTGCAGGCACCCAAAAGAAGAATTCCTGTAATAAAAATGATAGTATAAATTGTTTTCATTAGCTTACTAACTTTCTGAAAATGAAATTTTTATATGAATAATTATTTGTCCGTGCCTTTTCATTTTTTTACCTGAGGTTGTTTTGTAAGTTTAAAGTATTTTTAAAATCAGGGTTTATATTCCAGATTATCAGTTCTAAAAGGCAACAATGGCAGGCCGTTTACATCGAATATATCGGGCATGGCATCGTTTGTAAAGCAATAGCGTACATTTACAGGTACTTTTACTTTTTTGCAGCTAAGCGTCACCGATCCGTCTTTTTCAATTTTGGCTACAGCTGCATAAAACTGATTGTCGGCACCTGCCAGTTGAAAATTTGCGGGCGATTTTGCTTTGCTTGTAAGCTTTCCTGTGCTTGTGAAACTGATATTTACTTTATTTTTTTTGATTGTAAACGATTTGAATTTTGGATGATAAGGCTGAATTTCCTGTACTCCGTAATGTTCTTTCAATGCCAGATTTACAAGTCTGTCGCCTACTGCTTTTTTGATACGGGGATGAATATCGCTGATATTGTCGACCAAATCGCCAACCGAAATCATTCCTGTTTTGGGCAACGAAAGTACAGATGCCTGTTGTTCGCGCAGGTAAGCAGAGCTGTTTTTCCAATAGCCATTCCAGGGTGCAATCTGTACAAAATAAAAAGGAAATTCCTTGTCGAATGCTTTCCGCCATCCTTTTATCAGACCTTCGAAAAGCTTTCCGTAGTTTTGCGGTTCGCCCGTATTTCCTTCGCCCTGATACCAAATAGCTCCTGCAATATTGTAATTCACAAGTGGATGCAGCATGGAATTGAAAATAACCGAAGGCTCGGTAGGTGCCCAGTTCACAGGTTTGGTGTCGTCGGCTAATTTTTTTAGTTCGGTATTATTCTCAAAAACCTCATTTGTCATCCACGATTGCACATTGGTACCGCCCCAGTATGAGGCAATTAAGCCAACCGGTACTTTTAATTTCTGATTGATTGCTTTTCCAAAGAAATATCCTGCTATGCTCATCGAAGGAGTGGTTTCGGGTGAGCTTACTTTCCATTCACCATCAGTATTTTCTTTTGGATAAATGCTGTAAGTGTGCGAAAGCTGGAAAAATCGCAGTTCGTTGTTTGCCGAATTGGCTACTTCATCGCCTACATCAATGGGTTTCGATTCCCAGTTGAAGGCATATTCCATGTTCGACTGACCCGAACAAAGCCACACTTCTCCAATCATAATATCTTCGATCACTACTTTTTGTGTGTTGCTGATAAAGGTAATTGTGTACGGACCGCCGGCTTTTGGCGTGCGCACGCTGGTTTTCCATGTCCAGTTCTTTTGCGGTTCGGTTTTTACAGTATCTGTGGGATTCCAGCTGCAAATAATTTTTACAGTGCTACCGCTTTGTGCCCAGCCCCATAGTTTTACATCGGCCGATTGTTGAAAAACGGCGTGGTTGCTTATAATGGCGGGCAAGCGGAAAGCCCACTGAGCTGAAGCGCTAAGTGCCATACACAAAAATATGGGTAATAATAACTTTTTCATCTTTGACATTATTTTCGAGTAATTACATGACGATCATTTTACATTGCGAAATTTTATCGGAGATTGCTAAGCGGCAAATATATATTCCCTGCCTTATGCTATTGGCTTTTATCCAGCGAATGTGGTAATCGCCGGCTGCTTGATGTGCATTAACTATTGTTTCCATTGTTTGACCCGATAAATTCAACAGGCTTATGTTGACAGGTTCGCTGTCTGTTATTGAGTAACTTATTGTTGTCTGATTGTAAACCGGATTTGGGAAAATACTGAACTTCAATTTTTTTGCCTGAATAGTTTCAATATCGGTAAAAGCAGAAGTTTCGTACACCTGCGCTGTATCCTGATTTGACAACTGTATATTATCGAACCAGAATGTTTTACCTGCAAGCGATGCCTGTTCAGCTACAATTTCGAAACGGTCGACGGCTTTCCAGTCGAAAAGGCCAGCCGGATTGAACCACGCATTGTCCCACGATCCGCCTTCAGTAAAGCGTGAGAGTGGAAGATAAACTTTGTGCCATTTTCCATCCCATTTTGCGGTGGTTTCGTCCATTGTAAAATTCATTCGCCAGGGATGGTCGGATGCAGAGGTTTTTGTATCGGTAAAGCGCAAATGAAATTGTGCTCCCGGAGCATTTCCCCGTACCATAAAACTTAAAGCGTAATTCTGGCTTTTGAGTTTCGACAAATCCTTATTGGGCGAAAAATTGAAACCTACTGTTCCATATTGACCCGAACCACTCCAGGCCAGACAATACTTTCCGTTGTTGGGTTTATCGGTAGCGTAAAAGTTGATTGTACCACCGCTTGGATTGCCCGATTCGAGCATTTTTTCGCCTACATAATCGGTATAAATTGGAAAACCTACCGAATCGGCTCTAAGCGTATAGGTTTGCTGAGTTGGCGCTGTTAATCCCAGCGCATTGATCAGAGGAATGTTCAGGTTATAATCGAATAATTCGGCGGAACCTTTTGTAAAAAGTCCGAAACCACCCTGATAATCCCATGTTGTCCAGGGAATGCCTTTTACTTCGAGGTATTTTCGCACTTCCTGATACCAGTAATTCCGGTCGGCGTTGGGACTGTTGGGAATATAAACGCCAAATTCACCACAATACACTTTTACATTTCTGCTTGTTTTAAATGCTGCTGCTATATCAATCAGCGATTTCACTTTGGCCAGTGTACCCTCATTTTTATAATTTGTCAGAGCGCTGGCCACCCATGTTCCGGCAAGAGCCGACGGCGTAGACGGCATAGTGGATGCATTGTACGGAAATGGCACATTGGCCAGCGAAGCCATCGAAGGCGAAGGCCACGAAGCACCCTGATGCGTAAACACAAAGGGATCGTAGAAGTGAAAGGTGTAAATCAGATTATTATCGGTATAAACCGGCAATGCGGCCAGTTCGGTATAACTATTGAAACCGGCACCACCCACTACAAGCGTGTGTTTTGTATCCACAGCTCTTATGGCAGTAATCGCGGCCTGCTGAATTTTTCCCCAGGCAGCGGTTGTAAGCGTTCCGTTGGGCTCGTTGAGAATTTCGTAAAGAATGTAATTGGAACGGTTTTTATAATGTTCAGCCATTTGAACCCATACTTTTTTCAGTACAGTTTCAAGATTAGTATTTTTACTTGCTAAGTCATCGGTGGTATGATTGTCGAGTATCAGATACATTTGCAATTCCTCAGCCCAATTCACTGCCTGATCTAAAAATTCGTACATCAATGGATCGATGGTATAATCAGGACTGCCATTCGTCATGTAAAACAGGTTTATGGGTAGACGAATCACATCGCAACCAAGACTTTTGATGTTCTGAAAATCCTTTTTTGTATATTTTGTAAACTGAATTTGTTGAGCGCTGGATGTCTGAAACCAACCCGTAAGATTTACCCCACGATTGAAAGATACCTGCGCCTGAAGCTGAAACGACAGCACGAGAGAAATAAGGAAGAGGCCTATATTGCCCCCTAAACCCCTAAAGGGGGAATTGTTGTTAGATTTGTCTTGTATGTCTTTCATTTTTATCTTCATTTTTCAATTTTTATCTCATTACTAATATTTCTTTTCCCCTTTAAGTACCGAGGGTTCTTTTATCTTTCCCCCTTTAGGGGGCTAGGGGGCAGATCCTTTAGGGGCCGGGGTTATCATTTATTTCAAATCCGGCATTTTGTCTCTTGTAATTACATAATCGTAGCTAAAGAATTTTTGCCACCAAGCTGCGCCATTGTGCGAATCGGAACGGGTGTAGTCACCGCTCCATACCATGAACCACGACCACATATCGCCATATTCGAGCATCATGGCAGGATCGGGCACTGAGCCACACTCGCTGAGCGTAATAAGTTTCCGGCCTCCGAAAATTTCTTTTACTTTATTGAATGAGATATACTGCGAACCATGTTGATTTTCGCCGGGATAAATGTCCATTCCAAGCACATCCACATATTCGTCGCCCGGATACCAGTCAGCAGCTGAGGCAGACACATCGGTTGTCCACACCCAGATAAGATTGTTGAGTCCGTGATGATTTACAAGCCGGTCGAACAAAAGACGCCACAAAGCTTTACAGGGCTGCGGTCCTTTGGCACCCCACCAAAACCAACCTCCGGCTGCTTCGTGCAATGGCCGCCAGATGACCGGAATACCGGCATTTTTAAATTCCTTCAGATAAGTGGCAATGGTGTCGATATCCACAATGATGGCTTTGTATTCGTTGGAATTTACATCGTTTATCTTGCTTACATCAAAATTTGTATCGGCAGTATAAAACGCACCCGACTTTGTCAGCGGATCGCGCCAGTGCCAGGTGAGCGTCACAAGTCCGTTGTTTTCCCAATGTCTTTTTCCCTGCATGAAAGGACCATCGTATTTTATCCAGTTCTGATTCAGCCAGGTATGATCTATAAAGTCGTAGCCAACCAGTGCCGGCCATTTGCCTGTTTTTTCGAAAACCCATTTCGGTTCGTCGGTGTTTCGTGTGCTGTCGGCAATAACCCCGGAGATTACTTTTTTTCCGAAATTTTCTTTCAGGAAATTATACACTTTTACTGCCTGTGCCGATGGTTGTGGCGTGACTAAGTTTGCCGCAATATTGAACGGGCTATTGGTATTGCCCACATAAGCTATTTTGAGATAATCGAGCGAAAGGTAGCCCCAGTTTTTTACAATAGAAAAGCTGTGAACTCCGGCATTTAATCTCACCGTGGCAATTTCTGTTTCTTTCCACTGAGCTGATTGTGCAAAGTGAATTGCAGCCATCATTTGTCCGTCCACATGAAAGTCCTGCGTTTTGTCGCCTCCGCTTGAGTAGCGTGCAAAAACGCGGTAATAACCATTTTCGGTCGCATTTACATTGAAAGTAATGTTTCCGGCGTTCATATTTACATATCCTGTGCCTGAATATCCGGTAATGGACGAAGCAATCGCTGCGCCATTGCTGAGTGTGGCGTTTTCGGCTTCGAAAATAGTGCCTTCGGCCGATACGGTTTTGGAAGTTCGGAAGGTGATGCTGAATGTTTTTACAAAATTTCCGGCCACATCGCTCAGTGTTTTGTCCGGAATGGTAAGAGTATAATCGGTGGATGGCTGGAGTGAAGCAGTTACAGACAGTGTACGTGCCTGAACAGAAGCCTGAACTACCTGATTGTTGAGTGTGATTTTTGGATTTGAAGAAAGTTCAATTTTTTCGGTAAATAGCATGCTTATGCCTGTGGTGGTCGATACATCTACCGATTTATCTGCCGGCACTGATGACATCAAGGAAGGTGCAGTTACATCACCCGGATCATCAGGTTTACAGGATAATAAAATGATAAACGGTACAATAAACAGAAGTGAGTTTTTTAGAGAAATGCGCATGAATCATACGATTATTTTGTTCGAAAAAACAAATATGGAATAAAGAAAGGGGAAGTTACCCCGGAGAATAACCTCCCCTTTCTGAAAAAATTTATCAGAAAACAAATTAATTACTTCAGATCGTACCGGAGATTGTCGAAGCTCAAACCGGCAAAGTCGGTACCAGCATCGGAATAATTCAATATTATTCCAAAGTCACCTGAATTCTTGGTCGGATTTGACAATTTTCCGGTGATTGGAATGGTCAGAGTTGCCCATTCGTTACCCGGAGTAGCTATCTTGTTATTGATAACCATCAACTGCGACGAAATGTCTTCGCCACCAATTTTGAAAATAAATTCATATCCACCGGTAATGGTGATTGGATTTGGAACCTTGATATCAATCTTCATAACATATTTTGTCGGGTCAACGGATGGCCAGCCACCGTTTGGATCGGGATGATTACAGCCTAATATCCACCAACCCGGACGTGAGAAGAGTGTGATATAACCGTTGGCTTTACCAAGTGCGGCATCGTAAGAGCCACCCCAGTTATCCCAATCCACAGCATGCCAGTCGGAAGTTCTCTGGTTGAAGTCGTAAATCATTTTTGTAGTAGGCAGAATAGGATCCACACCGCTGATGGTAATCGGAGCTATCACTGTTTTTCCGCTGAAGGTAACTAACTGCATATTGTTTACGCCCCGGGCAACTTCTTCAGGAACATACACTTCCAGTAGCGTAGCAGAGCGGGTTCCGAAACTGGTGGCTTTAACTCCCTTTTCGAACATAACCGTTTCAACCAGATTGAGTTTTGTGCCCTGAATTACCAGCAGTTGTCCCGGCTTGACGGATGCCGGCATACTTGTTACAACCGGTATATCGGCTGCGGTTACCGTGATGGTCATCGGCGAAACTATTTCTGTACCGTTCAGCGTAATAAATGTAACATTGCCGCTTGTAGCATCTGTAGATACTGCTACAACCAGTGAAGTGGCTGAAGCAGGCGTTACATCAACTATCTTGGCTGAGGATGCGAATTTCACCTGTTTTACCAGATCAAGATTTGTTCCTGTAATGGTCAGATCAGTTCCGGCCATAATAGTGGAAGGATCCATAGCTGTGATGGCAGGTACAACGTAAGCAAATTCAGGTGTGTCAATTGTTTTTGTAGATAATGTAACCAGGGTTGCTTTTGTTGCCGATGCTGTTTCGGGTACAGTCAGAATAATTTTTGTTGCCGATTTTTCCAGTATTTCAGCTTCCAGTGTTCCGAACATTACTTTCGATACCAGGTCAAGATTAGTTCCGGAAATAGTTGCTGATTCTTTGTTTTTCACTTTAGCAGGTGCAACCGCCAGATTGGAAGGCATCACCATGGTAAGTTCGCCGCTTGCAGGCACATATACGCCCGATTTGGCTATCAGTTTTACTACCCCGTCCTGAGCATCTTCCGGAACGGTTATTGTAATCTTGGTTCCGTTATCGCTCAGCGTGAACGAAGGAATGATTTTTCCGCCGCCAAATTCAACCATGCTAACCAGGTCAAGGTCTTTTCCTGTGATGGTAAGAACATTTCCCGGCTTAATGGTAGCGGGTGAGAATGAAGTGAAAGTAGGCAACACAATGTTTATTGGGTCTTTTGAATACACTTCGATCGGAATTTCAGCTCCGTTCGAAACAAGTATTTTGCCTGTCTGAGCTTCGAAAGGTACTGCCAGTTCGATTTTCTTTCTGGTATGAGTAATGAATGCAGTATCGCCCACAGCTACTCCGTCAAAGAAAATGACGCTTTTAATCAAATTCAGATAATCTCCGTTGATGGTTAGTGTTTGTCCGGGTTTTATAGTAGCCGGAGTCACACTTTCTATGGAAATTGGTTCAGAATAAGTGATTGGCGTAAGTGTTTTGATATCTCCGTCGGGTGTTTTCAGTGTAACTATTCCTACTCCGGCGTCCTGAGGTATGGATATCTTTATTTCACGTTCGTTCACAACGGTGATTTCACTTACTTCCACGGTTTGTCCCTGTGTCAATCCGGGCAGAATTACCGATGTAACTTTTTCCAGATTGTTTCCAATAAATCGTAGCTCACCACCACGCAGGGCTGGAGATGGGCCGAAAGATTTCAAAACAACCCTGGTATCAATCTGATCTTTTTCACAAGAATTGAATCCAAATCCGGTGAGTATCAGCAAGCACATCATCAGACATGCTGTCCATATATTTCTTTTTGTTTGCATATTATTCTGTTTTAAGGTATTGTGTTATTCTGCAGGAACCACGCGAATGTTGTCCAGGCAGATATAAGGTGTACAGGCAGTACCGGTAATTCCTCCGTGATAAACAAATATGGTTAATCCTCCGTAATTTCCTGGTCCGGCCATTTCGGCTGTGCCTCCGTCGTGCAGGTATTTGAAGTCTGTAATCGGAATTGAAACCGTTACCCATCCATCGGTAGCGTATCCTTTATCCAGTCCCTGCCAGGGTCTCCAGAGGGCTCTCGGTGTTTTTCCATCGGCTATATATCCGTTTGTATCTCTGGTAGCCCATGGAGTGAAAATTATCTGCATAGCCAGTGATGACCAGGGTTGAGTAACATTAACTTCAAATTTAAGCACTGATTCAGACGGAGCTGTCGCGAATAAATCACCCTGCGGACGGCCGTTGGCAGCACCCCAGAGATTGAACGAGAAATTATCTTCGGCCCAGTCTTTGGTCGGATCGCCGTTCAGTGCTCCCGTAAAATATACATAATTGCCACTGATACCGTCTGGTTCCGTGTTTTTGATTTTACCCGATCGCCAACCGCCATTTGCATTCAGTTTGTCCCAATCCAGAATCATTCCCCGGTCATCGCGGAACTGGAAGTGCGAACGACCCGTTCCATATATCGATTTTACAGTCAGATATCCTTTTTGTGAACCTGCAGGAACCTTGAATCTAACCTTGGTTTTTTCAATCGAAATAATCCGGGAAACCGGAATGTTTCCTGCCATTGAAATGGTCAGGGGTACGTTGGCATCGTCAATGAAATAATCTCCGTAAAGGGTTACTTCATCGCCGTCTTTGGCATATTCACATGAAATGCTTGATACGTATGGCTCCGGAACCTGAACGCCGAAGTCGTAAGTGATAGTATCCTTTGCCATGTTTATCATGTAAATTTTATTGGTTACAATTCCCGGAATTGTTTTCGGTATTGTTACCAGCAGGGTGTTGTCTGTTATAAAACTTGAATTGAGCAGCGCTTTCTGATCGTTGAACCAAAGTTCGCTGATGCTTTTCAGGTTTTTACCTACCAGGCATATTGTATTATCCATAAATGCCTGAACCAGCAGCGAGTCTGCCGAAGCTGGATTCGGTACGCGTACATAGTGCACTTCAGGTACTCCCTCAGTCATTTCATATTTATCCGGATTATCATTGCACGACTGGAACGTAAATCCGGTAATAATGGCTAATGCAATCAGAAATGACCGAAATATTGTTGAAATTTTATTTTTGTGTTTCATTTTTATTCAATTACTTAATGAATTAATAACTTAAGGTCGATAAATCAAATTCAACCGGTTCTTTCAGCAAATTTGGATTCATGGTCAGGTCAGTATCCGGGAATGGAAGCTGAAAGTCCTTGTCCTGTATATTTGGAGCTGATGCACCAGTGTCGTAATACGTTGTGCTTGTATTAAGAATTCCTGTTTTATAGTAAGTTCCTAAACCGAGGTATGCATTTCTTCTCTGTCCTTTCAGTTCGGCAATGGCTTTTGCCGGTTCATAATAATGCCAGCGAACATAGTCGTACCAGCGGTCGCCTTCGCAGGCTAATTCCAGCCGGCGTTCTTTCCATACGTCCTGCCAGGTAATGGATGTTTTGGGAGTGTAGCCCTGTACAGAGCGTCCGCGTACATCGTTGAATGCTTTCACCGCTGAAGGATCTGATGTGGAATTGCTGTTGCCGATAACTGCTTCGGCATAAATCAGGTATACATCAGCAAGTCTGAGCAGATGAGTACTTAAGCTGGTTGCCATACGGTCCATACTTGTACCTATTCCGATTACGTGGTCGTTATTATTTCCCACGATGTGTTTCACCTCATTGGCTCCTACGGCGCTTTCGTATTCAGCTTTTGCAACTGCAAATTCATTGTAGTCCAGACCGCCTTTGTCCACCCAGAAATAGTCGTACTTATCACCGTACATCATCATGGTGGCTTTTCGGCGTACGTCAATGTTGTTTCTTGTAAGGCTCAGTGCGTTTTCGCCAAAAGCATCCTGCAGGTCTACCGATGGTCCGTTCCAACCTCCCCAGGTTGCACCGTATTCGTCAATACCGTTTATTCCGAGGTCAGATTGCAGCGTGTTTTGAGAAGTCCAGTTGTTGGAAACCACCCAGTGCCATGCAAGCAGGCTTTCCTGGCTGAAATTATTTTTCAGACGGAAAATATCCGAATAAACCGGCATCAGGCTGCGTCCGCTTTCATCGATTACTTTTTTGGCGTATTCAGCTGCTTTTGCCAGATCTTCGGCATTACGTGTACCGCTCTGTCCGTAACCCGATTTTGTCAGATAAACTTTTGCAAGAAGTCCGTATGCGGAATATTTATCTATTCTGCCCGGTTGATTCTGAGCAGGAAGCCATTCTATTGCTTTTTCCAGTGTCATGATAATGTAATCATATACGTTTGGTATAGTGGCTTTGAAAATCTGGTTGTAGTTTCCGGCTGCTATTTCGGCTGAATTGTTGTGAATAATTGGTACAGCTCCGAATGTACGCACCAGATAGAAGTAAGCCATGGCTTTCCATACCAAAGCTTCACCTTTTACGGTGTTTTTGGTTGTGGCGGTTACATCCTTACCGGCTTTCAGATTGATGTTTTCGATAATTCCGTTGCAGTATGCATTGACTGACCACAATGAGGCTGACATGTTGACAAGGTCGGCATCGGTGGAGTTAATAGTGAAAGTCAGGTATGGAGATTGCCCCCAGTAATAGTTCCCGGCCAATACCTCGCCGATTTTGAAAAATCCGCGTTGGAAATCGTACCAGGGAGAATTGTAAACAGGATTTATTGCCTGAAAACATTGAGCATCGGTTTGATAGAAGCCGTCTAAAGTGTAATTGTCAACGGTAGGTCTGTTAAGAAAATCCTCGCAGGATGAAACACCTACCATTATCAGCAGTACTAAAGCAAGGCTTTTGAATATTTTAAATCTTTTCATATTCGTGTAGTATTATAGTTTAGAATGAAAGATTAATTCCAAAGGAATAAATTTGAGGTGATGGATATCTACCATTGTCTAATCCGTATACGTACGAGCTGGCTGTGCTTGCACCTACTTCAGGATCGTATCCGGTGTAATTGGTGAATGTGAGCAGATTTTGAATGTTGGCATATACGCGTATATTTTCCAGCGATATTTTCTTTATCACATTTTTTGGCAGGTTGTATCCGAAAGTAATGTTCTTGACACGCAGATATGAACCGTCTTCGATGTACCGGTCGCTGATACGGTTGTTGTCGTTCGGGTCGTTGTACATGGCGCGGGGTACGGTAGTGTTCGGATTCGTTACACGCACATTGGTGATATCGTCAAACCAGTTCCAGATCGTATTGTTGCCTGAATCGGTAATCGGATAGACTTTATTCGGATCAATCGGTTCCATGCGGGCTCTGTCGGTTACTACTCCCAGCTGATTGTTCCACGTACTGGTCATTCCGGAGAGTTCCATAGCCATGTAGTTGAATACTTTATTGCCGTAAGTTCCGTTGATAAATATGGTTAAATCCATGTTTTTATACCGGAAAGTATTGCTCATACCGTAGGTGAATTTTGGCATTGGCGAACCGATGTTTACACGGTCGTAAGTGTTGATGAGTCCGTCCGGTTTACCTTCGGGTCCGCTTACGTCCTTGAATTTCAGGTCACCCACCCAGGTTGTATTCCAGCGGTTAAATACGCCGTTGGAAGGATATTTCTCAGCCTGCGGAGAGCTTTGGAGGTCATCCAGATCTTTGTAAACTCCGTCAACAGCGTATCCGTAGAAACTGTAAAGCGGTTCGCCGATTTTCGACAATGTTACCACATCACTCCACTGACCGTAACCTTCAATCTGAACGGCATCGGTGCCGTCGAGAGCTACCAGTTTGTTCTTGTTGAAAGATATCTGGAATTCGGTATCCCATTCAAATTCGCCTTTCAGATTGCGCGAATTAATGGTAAATTCAAGTCCTTTATTATTTATTGTACCGTAGTTACCTCTTGGCGATGCAAGTGCTGATGAACCGTTGCCACGTGTTCCCATGTAGGATGGAAGCTGAAGCGGCATTAACATATCACTTGAAGTCTTGTCGTACAGGTCTACCACGAGTGCAATCCGGTCGTTCAGGAAGTTCAGATCAAAACCCAGATTCCACTGTTCCTGGGTTTCCCATTTGATGTATGGGTTGGCAAGATTGCTCTGGCGGTAACCAAGTCCGAGTCCGGAAGGCATTCTCGAAATGGATGAACCCCACATGTATCCGCCGATGTTTGAGTTACCGGTCTGTCCCCAGCCTACACGGATTTTACCGTTGTTGATAACCGGTAGTAACGACTGGAAGAATTTTTCGTTACTGAATCTCCAGGAAGCTGCAGCCGAATGGAAACCTGCCCAGCGGTTTTTGGGTCCGAAGTTGGATGATCCGTCGTATCGGTAAGTATATGTTGCCATATATTTGTCGCCGTAATTATAGGTGGCGCGGCCGAAGAAAGATGCCATAGCCGAACTGCCGAATCCTGCACTGATTTTCGGATCTGATCCTAAACTTGGATTATGAATGTCGTTGGATGGTAATCCGGTGGAAGAGATACTCTGATATTCATAGTTTGATTCCCAGAGTTCCTGCCCAAGCATGGCAGTGTAATTGTGCATATCACCGATTTTTCCAGTATAGGTCAGGTAGTTTTTAAACTGGTAGAACAGGTTGTCGTTTTTCTGAATCGAACTCATGTTTTTGTCTCGACTCCAGTTTCCGTATCTTACTGCCGGTTCGAATCGTTCGCCACGTGACGAGCCAATGTCGTAACCCAGTTCGGTGTGCCATACGAGTGGTTTGTAAGGATTTATTTCGGCAAAAATACTTCCTGCAAGTTTTTTTCTGCCCAATAAAATATCTTCGTCCAAAGCCATGGCAATCGGATTGATACGGGTATAACCTTCGCGAATGACGCTTGCGTAGGTTCCGTCCAGGTTATATATAGGTATATCCGGAGGGGTCAGCAGGGAGTATTTTACAATTCCTTCGTCGCTGTCAGCCAGTCCGATTCTTTCGTTGGTGTTCGAAAACATGGCATTTAATCCCAGTTTCAACCATTTTTTCAGCTGGGCATCCAGGTTGGTTCTGAAAGAATAACGGTTGAATTTTGTTCCGACAATAGTACCTTGCTGGTTCAGGTACGAACCTGAAACGTAGTATCTTACAGTTTCGGTACCGCCCTGGGCAGATAGTTGATGCTGATTCATCGGAGCTATCTGGAAGATTGCATCCTGCCAGTTAGTGCCCACACCCAGCAGGGTTGGGTCCATAAATTCAGGCCGGCTGTCTGAGGAATTGCTTTCGGCTGAAACTGAATTGCTGAATTCGGCAAATTCCCTAAGATTCATCATGTCAAGCCGTGATGCCTGGCGCTGCCATCCTGTCATTCCTTCGTATGTGAATTTTGCTTCGCCGGCTTTTCCGCGTTTGGTCGTGATCAGGACAACTCCGTTTGATCCCTGCGCACCATAAATGGCTGTAGCTGAGGCATCCTTCAGAATTTCCATGGATACGATGTCATTTGGGCTGATGGTAGATAATGGTGAGATGGTTGATGTGCTTCCATTGCCCAGCGCATCGCCGAGTCCGAAAGAGGCTCCGCTGTTGCCTCCGCCCTGAACAATCACTCCGTCAATGACGTAAAGTGGTTCGGCGTTGGCATTGATAGTTGATTGACCGCGTACGCGGATGGATACGGATGATCCCGGAGCTCCCGAAGTAATCACTGAAGTTACCCCTGCAGCACGACCCTGAAATACCTGGTCTAAGTTAGTAATGATGGAACCTTTGATCTTGTCTTCATTTACCGATACAGAGGCACCGGAAAGATCGCTTTTTTTCATGGTTCCATAACCTACCACGACTACTTCTTCCAGTTGGGAAGTTTCTTCTTCCAAAGCTACCCGCACACTGGATTGGTTGCCAATGTTAATTTCCACCGTCTTGTATCCTATGCTTCTTACTACAAGCGTAGGACTGGCGGAACTGACATTGATAGTGAAGTTACCTTTCACATCGGCTACAGCTCCGTTGCTGGTTCCTTTTTCCAACACATTTGCTCCGATTATGGCAGATCCGTCTTTTTGATCGGTAACAACTCCGGTTACACGGCGTTGTTGTGCCATAACAGAAAAGCTCATTATGAGAGCCAAAAATAACATTAAAATGTTCTTCATAAATTTGTCTTTTTCGTGTTATTGAATTATTAAAGTTAATTTCTGTTGACAAAAATAGATTATCAAAATTTGTGATTCAAGTATAATTTTATCAATTATTGATACTATTTTGTCTGATCCGGTTTTTTATGCCGTCGTGCTGCTGTTGAATTAAGGTGAATTCATGGTTTAGTTTCTTAGGTTATTAATGGGGAATTTTAAATGTTCTCATATTTAATTTGATGAATATAAGCAGTTTAATAGCTTTATCGTTAAGAGTGGTTCGCTCTGTAAAATTCAGTTGTTTGTTTAGTATCAGAGAGATATTTTTTTTACATCTTACTGCTTTTTCTAAGTCAGATGAAATTCTTAACTTTTTGTCAAATTTGTATTAATTTGTTTAGAAAGCTAAGTTGTAGTTTGTGTAAGTTAATTTTTCAAAATCAGGTGTTGATAATCTCCTTTTTATTAGTGTTGTTTTACATTTTAGAGCATTACAGAGCTTCCAGCAGGGAAGTATTTTGATTTCATATTTTCGGAGTTATTCAATTCATTAAGAATTAAAACAGGTTTTACATAAGTCAAAATCAGATTTAACCGTTGAATATTTTAGTATAAAATGATACTATTTTAACATGGAAGCTAAATAATGATTTTCTTTTTCCGGTAGTTTTCACGAAACTCTTTGGGTGAGCACTCTTTTTTCTTCTTGAATATCCGGTTGAAGTTGGATAAATTGTTGAATCCGCATTCGAAGCAAATTTCAGCAATAGAATTGGTGGTGTCTACGAGCAGACGGGTAGCGTGTCCGAGGCGGATGTCAATGATGTATGTAGAGATGGTTTTGCCGGATCGCAGTTTGAAAAAACGGCTGAACGACACGGGCGACATACCAACCAGACCGGCCATATCTTCGAGCCGTATCTGATCTTTGTAGTTGGTGTTGATGTATTCGTAAATTTTTAATATTCTCCGGCTGTCAGAATTACTGTCGATATTGGCAAATGACGAACTGGAAAGTATTTTGATATTGTCGAAAAGGGAAAGCTCATATAATATTGTCAGCAGTTTGATGACTGAATAGAATCCTTCTTTTTCCGACGAGAGTGTGTCGAGTTTGGAATACACCTTCATAATGGCTTCCATCGGG
Source organism: uncultured Paludibacter sp. (assembly GCA_964634605.1). Lineage (GTDB taxonomy): Bacteria > Bacteroidota > Bacteroidia > Bacteroidales > Paludibacteraceae > UPXZ01. Next base: position 16,298 of record CAZWLJ010000037.1, on the reverse strand, counting down.
AAGCTGATGCCTTGCTTGGCAGCTTCAAACATTTTACGGATACTGCTGAACTGATTCTTGTTCAGGAAATTGCCCATAAATAAATCCGGAGAAAACTGGATGGTAATTTCACGGATGTTTTTCGATGTGCAATTATGCTGCTCCCATACATGCTCCAGCTTTTCTTCGGTGACGAGGGTCAGGTCGTAATCGCCAATCACTTCAATTGAGTCGCCAATAATACGCCTTACACCTGCAGCATTTTCGATGAAATTCAATTCGTATTCCGAATGTGAATGCAGCGGATATGTGAATTCGGTTTTAATCCTGTCGGCCAGATAAAAACAATCCTTATCTGACAGGGGAGTAATCTCACGGATAATACTGTTTGAATCGTGTGAGTTCATTTTGTATTATTTTACGAGTATAATAATACAAATGTATAACTGTTGCTGGGGATAAAAAAATATTTTTACAAAAATTTCAATAAAATTCTGTACCGGGGAGAAAATTTGTGTTTTGATGATGTTTTTATTGGAAATTCTGAAGATTTCACTCAGTTTAACCCGGAAAATGAAACTGCCATGCAAAATGTTCATTTTTTGCATGGCAGCACGTTGGTTTCTGTATTATTTCAGGTTACAGTGTCAGCTCTTCGTAGGGTAATCCGAATGTGTCAGCCACTGCCTTATATACTACTTTTCCATCCACGATATTCAATCCAAGTCGCAGATCGGGGTATTTTGAACATGCTTTTTCCCAGCCCATATTGGCAAGCATCACTGCATAGGGAAGTGTAGCGTTGGTCAGAGCAAGGGTAGAAGTAAACGGAACAGCACCGGGAATGTTGGCTACGCAATAATGCACCACATCGTTAACCTTGTAAATCGGGTCGGCGTGTGAGGTGGGGTGCGAAGTCTCGAAACATCCGCCCTGGTCAATGGCAACGTCAACAAGTACCGATCCGGGCTGCATCAGGTTGAGCATTTCTCTGGTAATAACGTGAGGAGCTTTGGCGCCCGGTATCAATACGGCACCTATTACCAGGTCTGTAGAAGGCAGCAGCGCTTCGATGTTGTACTTGCTCGACATGAGTGTATCCACGTTCTTTGGCATTATTTCGCTGAGATAGCGCATGCGGGGCAGCGAGACATCAAAAATCGTCACGTTGGCGTTCATCCCGGCAGCCATCAGTGCAGCCTGTTGTCCTACCACACCGCCACCGATAACCAGCACATTGGCAGGTTTTACTCCGGGTACTCCTCCAAGCAAAATCCCTTTGCCTCCCTGAGGCTTCTCCAGGTATTTGGCTCCCTGCTGGGTGGCCATTCTTCCGGCCACTTCCGACATCGGAAGTAATAGCGGCAGTGTATTGTTGAGCTCAACAGTTTCATAAGCCAGACAAACTGCTTTGCTTTTGATCATGGCGCGGGTGAGGGTTTCGTCCGAAGCAAAATGGAAGTAAGTGAATACCAGTTGATTGGGCTTGATGAGTTCGTATTCGCTTTCAATCGGTTCTTTCACTTTAATAATCATTTCTGCAATGTCAAAAACACTTTTTGCATCCGGTAAAATCTGTGCACCAGCTTTCAGGTATTGATCGTCGGTGAAACCGCTGTTGATGCCGGCGTTGGTTTGAACGAAGACTTCATGTCCGTTGACAGTAAGTGTATGAGCCCCAGAGGGAGTCAGCGAAACCCTGTTCTCATTGTTTTTAATTTCTTTTGGAATGCCTATTTTCATAGTTGTTGAGTTATTAAAATATTTGACCGTAAAAGTAGTAACATTTTTGACAAAATGTATAAGTGTTGGTGGTATTTCTGAAAAAATATTGAAAAAAAATTACATAAAGATATTGAATAAAGCGAAAATCTGATCTTGGTAAAGTAAAAGTATGTTTATCTGATTCCTGAAATCATATTTTTAAATCTGATTTAGAAGAAATTAGAATAATAAGGTGTGTTTTCAACCGTTTCGTTTCCAAAAAAGTGAACTGAAATCATGATTTTTCGTCTTCGGCCACTTGGTTGGAAGAACTATTAAAACCTTTTTTAACCAATAATAATTGCTGCTTATTAAAAAACTTTTGTAATTTTGTCAGTCTTTAATATGACAATTTTGTCAGGTTTTTTACAATTAAAGAATAAAGATGAATCATTCTGAATTACATAGTGTAAAACAAAGGTTTGGAATAATCGGCAATTCAGAGTTGCTGAACCGGGCTATAGATATTGCAGTTCAGGTAGCCCCTACTGATCTTTCTGTTTTGATTACGGGTGAAAGCGGAGTGGGTAAGGAGAATTTCCCTCAGATTATTCACGCTTACAGTCATCGTAAACATGGAGCATACATTGCTGTAAACTGTGGTGCCATTCCTGAAGGAACAATCGATTCAGAGCTTTTCGGTCATGAAAAAGGTTCGTTTACAGGAGCTCTTGCCGACCGGAAAGGATATTTCGAAGTGGCCGACGGCGGAACCATTTTCCTGGATGAAGTGGGCGAATTGCCCCTTTCCACACAGGTTCGTCTTCTGAGGGTGCTTGAGGCCGGTGAATTTATAAAAGTAGGTTCGTCGAAAACCCAGAAAACTGATGTAAGAGTTGTGGCTGCAACCAATATGAATATCATGCAGGCTATACGTGACGGCCGATTTCGTGAAGACCTCTTCTACAGGCTGAATACTGTACCTGTATTTATTCCGCCGCTCAGGGATAGACGCGAGGATATCCCTTTACTTTTCCGTAAATTTGCTGCCGACTTTGCCGAGAAATACAGCATGCCGCCCGTGCGGTTGAGCGAAGATGCCAGGCAGATACTTATGAATTATTACTGGAACGGGAATGTACGTCAATTAAAAAATATTACCGAACAGATTTCGGTCATCGAGCAGCACCGTGAGATTAATGCTTCAACACTCCGTTTGTATTTACCCAACGAAAATACGGAAAAATTACCCGCACTCGTTGCAGGCGCCAAGTCGGATAATAAATCTTTCAGCAACGAACGTGAAATACTTTATCAGGTGCTTTTTGATATGAAAAAAGACATTTCTGATCTGAAAAAGGTGGTCAACGAACTGAGTTCGGCTCAGGTGCAGGTAAATACCGATGTAAACTATTCACCGACCATACTTCAGGGAGATAGCTTTGTCAGTCAGCTTAATAATCATCCGAACGAGAAAACTGTGAAATTCAACGACGTAGATGATGTGGAACCTATTCAGGAGGTGGAAGATTACAGGGAAGAGGAAAAATACTCGCTCGAAGATATGGAACGCGAGCTGATAAAAAAAACGCTCGAAAAACACAATGGCAAACGTAAGATTGCTGCACGTGAGCTCAAGATTTCCGAACGCACATTGTACCGAAAGATTAAAGATTACGAAATTGAAATTTAAAATGGCCGGATTGAAAAAGATATTTACAGGAATAATAGTTGTTGTTTTTATGTCCGTTGTTGCCGGATGCTCGGTGAAGTACAGTTTCAATGCAGGTGCCATTGATTACTCAAAATACGCCAGCATTTCAATTGCCGATTTTCCGAATAACTCTGAACTTGTAAATCCCACACTTTCACAGATATTTTCGGAAACTCTCAGGGATAAATATACCCGGCAAACACGTTTGAAGGTTCTCAAACAAAACGGAAATATGCACATCGAAGGCGAAATTGTCGGATATCAGCTTGCTGCTATGGCTATCAGCGCCGATTCATATGCTTCTGAAACCAAACTGACTCTGACTGTCAATGTCCGTTTTACCGATACGAAAAATCCCGAGAACAGTTTCAATGATACCCGTTACACCGCATCTCAGATATTTGACAGCAACCGGTTGCTGAGCGAAGTGGAGCCCGAACTGATTGATATTCTGGTGAAAGAAATCGTAGATAAGATTTACAACGATACTGTAGCAAAATGGTAGTGACATTAACCATTAGTTAATAATAGCTGAATTATTTTTTTATTACTCATGCTGAAATCCGGCATCAATTAATTGTGGTTTCCGGTACTTATATGACTTATGATCAATTCATAAAATACATCCGCCATCCGGACACCCTGAAAAACTGTCAGCCCGAAGAATTGAAAAAACTGGCTGACAAGTATCCCTTTTTTAAAATACCCAAATGGCTTTATCTGAATTCGCTTCACATGTCGGGCAGCATTTATTTTGGTGAAGAACTGAAGAAAACTGCATTGTACGCCGCCGACAGACGAAAATTATACTATTATATATATCCTGATGAATCGCCGGTTAACGAGTTGTCGGTTCAGAGAAACGAAAGCACGGGAGGCTATTTTGATATGATAAGCAAACTCGACAGGAAAGGAGAAAACAACCGGACTTCGCTGCGGTTGCTTGCCGAAAAGCTGAAAGCTGCCCGCGATACACTGAAATCAGACGATCAGCAGCCTCAGCAGTCTCATATTAATGTGAAGAATGAACCGGTAGAAAACGAAAAGATACAGAACCTGACTGAGAATGACAAGTTTGAAGAAAAAGAAAAACAGGCCAAACAACTGATTCGTGAAAAAAAATTCAGCGAAGCTGTGAAAATATTAGAGGAATTAAATTTGATTAATCCAAAAAAAAGTATTTACTTTGCAGACCAAATTCGATTTTTGAAAAAAATCATACAAAATTAAACATAAACACACAGAAAGATGTATATCACGTTAATTATTCTCATTATTATTGCAGCATTGTTGCTCACACTTATAGTTCTTGTTCAGAATTCAAAAGGAGGAGGATTGGCAGCGGGTTTTCAGTCGTCCAATCAGATTATGGGAGTGCGTAAAACAACCGATTTTCTTGAAAAAGCAACCTGGGGATTAGCCGCATTTTTAATTGTTGTATCAATTTTAGCAGTGGGAGTAAGATCAAACATGTCATCCGGTTCGACAAATGATTCAGCCATTAAAGAACAATCGGCCGATATTAATAAACAGATACAGCAGGGTACTGCAGTTCCCAATTTTGGTGAAGTGCCTCAGGCACAGCCGGCTGAAGCCGAAAAGCAGGCTGCTCCTGCAGCTAAGCCAGCTAAAAAATAGCTGTACAGAATAAATAATATATCAAAAGCGTATCAAATTTGATTTTTGATACGTTTTTTGTTTAACATTATATTGAAAAGAAACAATAACTGCATGGCGACTGCCAAAGAACAATGGAGTTTAATTTTATATCGCTGATCGATTACCTGGGTACATTTGCATTTGCCATAAGTGGTATCCGGATAGCTGCAACTAAACGTTTCGACTGGTTCGGAGCCTATGTAGTGGGTCTGGTAACAGCTATCGGGGGCGGTACCACACGCGATTTGCTGCTCGGGACAACTCCTTTCTGGATGACACAACCATCCTACCTGATAGTAACGGGTATAGCTCTGCTCTTTGTAATCGCTTTCGGTAAATGGGTTATAAAACTCAGCTATACCATATTTATATTTGACGCTATCGGACTGGGGCTGTTTACAGTTGTCGGAATTGACAAAACACTTGCTCAGGGATTCCCGGTATGGATTGCCATAGTAATGGGTATGATAACAGGCTCAGTAGGAGGAATCATAAGAGATATACTAATCAATCAGGTGCCACTTATCCTGCGGAAAGATATTTACGCCATAGCATGTATTCTGGGAGGTTTGATTTATTTTGCCACTGTATGGATGAATTTCAGCCCTGTGGCCACGCAAACCATAAGCGTGATTTCCGTAATATTAATACGAGTAGTGGCAGCCAGGTATCATATCGGCTTACCCGTGCTGAAAGACAGGCAAGAGAATAATTCTGCTGCCTGAAAATCAGGATGCGTTTTTTTAAAGAATAAAACGACTGAAAACCAACACAATATACATACAACATGCTGCAAATAGATGACACAATCATAAGTCCCGATCTGATTGCCGAACGATTCGTTTGCGATCTGAAAAGTTGCAGGGGTGCATGCTGCATCGAGGGCGACAACGGTGCGCCGCTCGAGGAAAATGAAATTGAAATAATTGAACAGCTTTTGCCTGTCGTATGGAATGATCTGGAAGAAGTATCGAAAGAAATTATCCGCGAAAAGGGTTTTTTTTATATCGATGAAGAAAATGAACCCGTCACTGCTATTGTAAACGGACGTGAGTGTGTGTTTACTTTCACCGATGAAAACGGAATATGTAAATGTGCATTCGAAAAAGCTTTTCGCGAAGGAAAGACAGAATTCTACAAACCTGTTTCCTGCCATCTGTATCCGGTCAGGCTTCAAAAATACAACAGTTTCACAGCAGTAAATATTCATAAATGGAATATCTGTGACTGCGCCCGGAAACTGGGAACCGAACTGAAAGTCCCGGTTTATGTTTTTCTGAAAGAACCTTTAATCCGTAAATTCGGAGAAGAGTGGTACAGTCAGCTCGAGATAGCCGACAAACATTTTTTTTCCGTTAATGAGTAACACGAACGAATCAGTAGCTTCTTTCATTTAACACGTAATAATTACCAAGCTAACATCCAGTCAATTGATAGAAATAATTACCATAGGCGACGAAATTCTGATCGGGCAAATTGTGGACACAAATTCAGCCTGGATGGCTGCGCAACTGAATAAAGCCGGATTTCTGGTGTCGCAGATAACTTCTGTTCATGATGATGCGCAGCATATCAGATCAGCGCTGGAACTGGCACTGCAAAAAAATGATATTGTGCTCATTACAGGCGGGTTAGGACCTACCAAAGACGATATAACCAAATCGACACTTTGTGAATTTTTCGGTACAAAACTTGTTTTCGATGAGTCTGTTCTGAAAAACATCGAAAACATATTTCGCGACAGAAATTTTACAATCAACGAGTTAACTCGAAACCAGGCTTATGTGCCCGAAAACTGTACGGTCATTCAGAATGAAGTGGGAACAGCACCTGTCATGTGGTTCGATTCAGGTGGTAAAGCGATTGTGTCGATGCCGGGTGTACCCTTCGAAATGAAGAAGACGATGACCGACGAGATCATTCCCCGTTTATGCAGGCAGTTCCAATTCAAACCGGTTGTCAATCAGACTGTTCAGGTTTTTGGATACGGTGAATCAGCCCTGGCACTTCAAATAGCTGAATGGGAAAAAGCTCTTCCCGGTTTTTTGAAATTAGCTTATCTGCCGGGTTTTGGTATTGTCAAGCTGAGGCTTTCCGGAACACATGACGATACCGGAAAACTTCAATCGGAGACCGAACGGCAATTTGCATTGTTGAGAGATATTCTGGGAAACTCAATTGTTGCTGAAAACGATTTTCCGGTCTGGAAGAATCTGGGCGAACTTCTGAGAGATAAAAAACTTACCATTTCAGTAGCCGAAAGTTGTACCGGTGGTAATATAGCTCATAAATTGACTTCAGTTGCCGGAAGCTCCGGTTATTTTGCAGGTTCGGTTACAGCCTATCAAAATGAAACAAAGGTAAAGCTGCTCGGCGTAAGTGAAAAAGATATCGAAATGTATGGCGCTGTAAGCAGGCCGGTTGTCGAACAAATGGCTGCCGGTGTGCGCAACCTGATGAATACCGGTGTGGCTGTAGCAACCTCCGGTATAGCAGGTCCGGATGGTGGCACAGCCGAAAAGCCGGTTGGCACCGTATGGATAGCAGTATGTACGCCTGAAAAGCTGGTAAGCCGCCTGTTTCAGTTCGGAAAATCCGACAGGGAAAGCATTATAGAACGAAGTACCGTGGCTGCGCTGATGTTGGTCAGGGAACTGCTCTGAGAATCTCCTTCATATTCGGAAAATATAGTTATATGTCTGAAAATCACGGAGTGAAAACAAAAAATGAAGATTAATCAAATAAAAAATAAAATATGAACTCAAAAAGTTTGTAGAAAAGAAAATAAATTTCTACCTTTGCACACTGTTTTTGAGAAAAAATATTAAGAAAAATTTAAGAGATACAGAGATGTCAAAAATTTGTCAAATCACCGGAAAAAAAGCAATGGTTGGTAACAACGTTTCACATTCCAAACGTCGTACAAAACGTCGTTTCGATGTAAACCTGTTCAACAAAAAGTTCTACTGGGTAGAACAGGATATGTGGATAAGCCTGAAAATTTCAGCTGCCGGACTACGCACTATCAATAAAAAAGGATTGGACGCTGCTATTAAACAGGCAGCCGAAAAAGGGTATTTATACGTTTAATTACAGGGAGAATTTACAATGGCTAAAAAGACAAAAGAAGCAAGAGTTCAGGTAATTCTGGAATGCACCGAACACAAAGAGAGTGGTATGCCGGGTACTTCTCGTTATATTACTACTAAAAACAGAAAAAACACACCGGGTAGAATGGAGTTGAAAAAATACAACCCCATCCTCAAGAAAATGACAGTACATAAAGAAATTAAATAAATTCAGTAAACTATGGCAAAGAAGGCGGTTGCAAGTATGCAAAAAGGTGAAGGTCGTACCTTTTCCAAGGTGATTAAGATGGTTAAATCGCCTAAAACCGGTGCGTATACGTTTCAGGAAGAAATGGTGCACAACGAAAAAGTAAAAGAATATTTGGCAAAATAATCTTTTCAATACAGGCATTTAAAAATCCTTTCATGATTACAATGAAAGGATTTTTTTTGTTTTATACCTAAAAAAGAATTATTTTTGTCTGTTATCCGGTCGGGAAACAGTATCCAGCATTCTGATCCGCATTATCAGCAGAAATATCAGCAAAATTAACTTCAGAAAATAAACAACATACGAATTATGGCATTTTTCGGACTATTTAATAAAGAAAAAAAAGAAACACTCGACCAGGGGCTTGCCAAGACCAAAGAAAACGTTTTCACAAAACTTACCCGTGCGGTGGCCGGAAAATCCAGGGTGGACGACGAAGTGCTCGATAACCTCGAAGAAGTCCTTGTTACTTCCGATGTGGGAGTTGAAACCACACTTCGCATCATCGAACGTATAGAAAACAGGGTAAGCCGGGACAAATACCTGAACACGAATGAATTAAACGGAATCCTGAAAGAGGAAATTGCTTCTTTGCTCTCCGAAAATAATACTGGTCAGGTGAATGATTTTGATGCCCCGCTTCCATCAACTCCATACGTAATCATGGTAGTAGGCGTAAACGGAGTAGGTAAAACCACTACAATTGGTAAACTGGCCTACCAGTTCAAACAAGCAGGAAAAAAAGTGTATCTTGGAGCAGCAGACACATTTCGCGCAGCTGCTGTCGACCAGCTCGTGATTTGGGGCGATAGGGTAGGAGTGCCTGTGATAAAACAGAAAATGGGCTCGGATCCGGCTTCTGTAGCATACGATACGCTCGCATCTGCCAAAGCTAATCAGGCAGATGTGGTCATTATTGACACCGCCGGAAGGCTCCACAACAAGGTGAACCTGATGAATGAGCTGACAAAAATCAGAAATGTGATGCAAAAGCTCATTCCGGAGGCTCCCCACGAAGTATTGCTTGTACTCGACGGTTCAACCGGTCAGAACGCCTACGAACAGGCAAAACAGTTTACAAAAGCCACTGAAGTAAATGCACTGGCAGTAACCAAACTCGATGGCACTGCAAAGGGAGGAGTTGTAATCGGCATTTCCGACCAGTTCAAAATTCCTGTGAAATACATCGGTTTAGGTGAGAAAATGACAGATTTGCAGGTGTTTAACAAAGAAGAATTTGTAAAATCATTATTCGAATAATAACAATAAACATGAAAAAACACTTATTACTTACTCTTGCAGCCATTTCTATGGCATTTTTTGCATTTTCCCAAAAACAAATCACACTTCTTTCGCCCGACGGCGAGCTCAAAACCGAAATCTCAGCCGGAAAAATCACCGAATATGCTGTTTCGCATAAAGGTCAGACGATGCTCGAAAAATCACCCCTGTCGATGAAACTGACTGATGGAAGATTACTTGGTGTAAACGCAAAAGTGAAAAAAATATCCAAAAGAACGGTTAACGAAACCATTAATGCCGTTATTTATAAGAAGAATAAGATTGAAGACAATTACAACGAGCTTACTGTGTTTTTTTCAGGAGACTACAGTATTGTGTTCCGGGCTTATAACGATGGAATTGCTTATCGTTTTCTGACTAATTTCAAACAACCATTTGTGGTCGAAAACGAACAGGTGGAGTTTCATTTTCCCGGTAATCCAAAAACATTCATACCTTATGTGAATAAATCCGATGATGCATCATTCAGTCAGCAGTTTTACAATTCATTTGAAAATACTTACTCCTACATCAACCTGAGTGAGGCAAAACCAAAGAAACTGGCTTTTCTGCCACTCGTGGTTGAAGGTGCCAACGGAAAGAAAGTTTGCATCACTGAAGCAGACCTGCTCAACTATCCGGGAATGTATCTTTACAATCCCGATGGTAAAAATTCACTTAAAGCCATGTTTGCACCTGTACCGAAAGAAATCCGTCAAGGCGGACACAACATGTTGCAGGGAGTTGTTCAGTCAGCAGAAAATTACATTGCCCGGTGTGATGGGAAAACAGCTTTTCCCTGGCGCTCGGTGATTGTTTCCGAAAACGACTACGAACTGGCCAACAGCGATATGGTGTACAAACTTGCCGCTCCCTGTCAGCTTTCAGATATTTCGTGGATCAAACCCGGTAAAGTAGCCTGGGACTGGTGGAATGACTGGAATATCCGTAACGTCGATTTCGAAACGGGTGTAAATAATGCGACTTATAAATACTATATCGATTTTGCTTCTCAAAACGGGATTCAATATGTTATTCTGGACGAAGGTTGGGCGGTAAATAAAAAAGCCGATTTGTTTCAGGTGGTACCTGAGATTAATCTGCAAGAACTGGCTGAGTACGCTAAATCCAAAAATGTGGACCTGATACTGTGGGCCGGATACTGGGCATTCAACCGTGATATGGAAAAAGTGTGCAAGTACTATTCTGAAATGGGCATTAAAGGCTTCAAAGTGGATTTTATGGACAGAGATGATCAGCTGATGGTTAACTTTTATCATCAGGCAGCTCAAATGGCGGCAAAATACCGCCTGATGCTCGATTTTCACGGTGCCTTCAAACCCGCCGGTCTCCAGCGGACGTATCCGAACGTGATAAATTTTGAAGGTGTGCACGGACTTGAGCAAATGAAATGGTCGCCCATAAGTGTTGATCAGGTGACGTATGATGTAACCATACCTTTTATCCGGATGGTAGCCGGTCCGATGGACTACACACAGGGCGCCATGCGCAATGGTACCAAAAGCAATTATCGCCCTTCCAATTCAGAACCGATGAGTCAGGGAACACGGGCTCGTCAGCTCGCTCAGTATGTTATTTTCGAATCACCCTTCAATATGCTTTGCGACAATCCGTCCAATTACATGGCAGAGCCGGAATGTACCCGCTTTATTGCCGAAATTCCGACTATCTGGGATGAAACTGTTGCCCTGAATGGCGAAATTTCAAAGTATGTGACTATTGCCCGCCGAAGCGAAAACGACTGGTATCTTGGATCGATGACCAATTGGGATGCACGTAAGCTTGAAGTTGATTTGTCGTTCCTGGGGAGTGGAAATTTTAAAGCCGAGATTTTCCGTGACGGAGTGAACGCTCATCGTTCAGGTTCCGATTTTCGTAAGGAAATCGTTGATGTTCCGGCTGATAGAAAGATGACCATTAAAATGGCACCTGGTGGAGGTTTCGCGATGAAAATAAGCAAAATCTAATCAAAACAGGAAAGAAAAACTATCCGTACAGAGAGGGAATGTAACATTATTCCGACGTTTTATGGCAAAATAACCATTGTGTAAGCCGGAATAATGTTACATATATTTCACTTCTGAAACAAACAGTTACAGCAAATAAATAGCAATTTTGAAAAAAAATACAGTTGATATCATCACACTCGGCTGTTCGAAAAACCTGGTGGACAGCGAACAACTTATGCGCCAGTTTGACGTATTGGGCTACCGGGTGCGACACGATTCGGAAAATCCGGACGGCGAAATAGTGATAGTAAATACCTGCGGTTTTATTGGCGATGCTAAGGAAGAAAGCATCAACATGATTTTGCAGTTGGCCGACCGGAAAAAGGAGATGAAAAACAAACTTTTCGTGATGGGCTGCCTGTCAGAAAGATATTTGCACGATCTCGAAAAGGAAATACCCGAGGTGGATAAGTTTTTCGGAAAATTCAATTATACCGATATTCTGAAGGAAATAGGTAAGGAGTACCGTGCTGACCTGAAACTGGAGCGCACATTAACCACTCCTCCGCATTATGCATACATCAAGATTTCTGAAGGGTGTAATCGTTCATGTTCCTACTGTGCCATTCCTGTCATCACCGGCAAACATCGTTCGCGCTCCATGGATGACATCGAAAATGAAGTGAAACTGCTGGTAGATAAGGGAGTGAAGGAATTTCAGCTGATAGCTCAGGATTTGTCCTCCTACGGACTTGACCGTTATAAAAAGATGCAGCTTGCCGAACTCACAGAGCGGCTGTCGGATATACCGGGTGTAGGCTGGGTACGCCTGCACTATGCTTACCCGGCACATTTCCCGTTCGATGTGCTGAAAGTGATGCGTGAACGCGAAAATGTATGCAATTATCTGGACCTGGCTTTACAGCATATCAGCGATAATATGCTCAACAGAATGCACAGGCATATCACTAAAACTCAGACTTACGAACTGATAGAGAAAATCAGAAACGAAGTGCCCGGCATTCATCTCCGTACGACCATGCTGGTAGGGCATCCCGATGAAACGGAACAGGATTTTGAAGAAATGAAGGAATTTGTCCGGGAAACGCGGTTCGAAAGGCTCGGGGCTTTTGCATATTCTCACGAGGAAGGTACATTTGCACACAAAAACTACCACGACAATATTCCGGAAGAAGTGAAGCAAAATCGGCTGAGCGAGCTGATGGAAATTCAGCAGGGAATTTCCCGGGAACACAACCGGCAAAAAATCGGTAACACCCTGAAAGTGATTATTGATAAAAAAGAAAAGGACTATTTTATCGGACGAACAGAATTTGACTCTCCCGAAGTAGATCCCGAAGTGCTGATTCCCGCAGATACAAAAGGTGTGAAAACAGGAGAGTTTTATCAGGCTGAAATAACCGATGCAACCGATTTTGAGTTATTCGGAAAATAACGCATTAAAACAAAAACTAAGCATAAAATAACAAATATTCTAAAGGTATAAGTAAATGAATAATAAGGAATTAATTTCTAATGTAGCTTCGAAAATGAATTTACCCAAAACCGAGGTGAAATACCTGCTTGATGTTTTTTCGGAAGTTTGCAGGAATCAGCTGAAAGAGGATAATTCAATAGGATTTCAAAGTTTCGGAACGTTTGAAATCCGGAAAAAGGAAGAACGGCTATCTGTTCACCCCGTTACGAAAATGCGCACAATGATTCCTCCAAAGCTGATTGTGAGTTTCAAACAAAGTACTGTTCTGAAGGATAAACTTAACATAAAACTGTGAACCTATGAGTAATGATAAAATATCAGCTTCCGAAATTGCAGAGCTAATGGTCAAAGACCGGATGATTACTAAAAAAACAGCTGATGAATTCGTGAAGTTACTGTTGTCAACCATTGAGGATGCTTTGACTGAAGGCGAAACAGTCAAAATCAAGGGATTGGGGACTTTCAAATCACAGTGGAATGAAGCCCGTAAAAGTATAAACGTTAATACCGGGGAAGAAATAATCATCGAAGGATTTTACAAAGCCGTATTTATACCCGAAAATGAATTGAAGGAACTTATTAACGAGCCTTTCTCGCATCTCGAACCAGTGGAACTCGGTGTTATGACCGAAAAAATCCCGGAAAAAAGAGTGGAAACCAATGAAGGGGAAGAGCAGGACGAAATGATCGAAAATATCGAGCCTTTGCGGGTACTCGACGAACAGGCTGAAGAGATCAAGGGATTACTCTCGGAAATCAATTCTATGTCACACCCTAAAGTGAAAGAAGCTGATATTAAAGCAGATGAAATGATTTCCGAATCAAAAATTCCTGTTATTCCGAACGAAGAAGAAGCTGGTTCTGATGAAACGGATGGAGAGGATGAAACTGATGAAATGAATGAAAAAACAGCAAATACCGTCATTCAGAACGAAGTGGAAAATTCAGAAAATACCGAACTGAATGAATTTGATCTCAACGGTTTTGATATTGTAAGGGATATCTCTGAAAAAATTGCAGCATTAGCTTCAGCAACAGCTATTTGCAGTAAAAATGATGAAATCGTATCAGAAACGGATTCGGAAATAAACGCTGATTCAGAAATCACCGGCCAGACTGTTAAAGCAGAGCAGCCTGATATTGAAAATATGGATACAACTGATGAAAGTGAAAGTCTGGAGGATGCTTCAGACCAACAAACAGATGGTGAGTTGATTGACGACGAGGATGAATCCTTTGAAGAAGAAGATGAGGATGAAGACGAAGATGAAGATGAAGATGAAGATGAAGATGAAGACGAAGACGAAGAGTATAAAATTGAAGAGGAAGAAGATGAAGAGGATAAAGAGGATAAAATTGAAGAGGAAGAAGAAGACGAAGAAGACGAAGCAGCAGCAGCAGATGAAGAAGAAGAAATTACAACGGTAGTGAATCAGTTTGGTGATATTAAAAATGAAAATAATGAAATTAAAGCTTCTGCTGTAAATCCGATAACTAACGAATCTGCTGCAGGAGGTAAAGCAGAACAGAAAGTTTCTGAAAAAGTAAACGATACGCATCCGACAAAGACTTTACCGGAAAACGGAAAACATACCACGCCCGAACCTGAAAGGAAAAAACATTCAGTCTGGCTTTATACCTTGCTCGGTATCGTTGCTTTGGCTTTGATATCGGCAGGTGCATTTTATTATCTCAAAAAGAATCTTGATGAGAAAAAAAATGCCATGTATATGGAGTATTTAGCTGATTCTACTGTGAATGCACTCAATTCAGCTCAAAGCACTGATTCAGTCCTAAATTCTGCTGATTCTGCCCGGGTAGATTCTGTTGGAGTAAATAGTAATAAAATGACTGATGGAGCAGGAAGTGAAGAAGTATCAGTTTCCGGAAATGTATTTGAAACCCGCCGGGAGTATACGAAACTGATTACTACAGAGAAAATGACAGTCGGAAGTCAGCTTACCAAATTTGCACGAAAATATTATGGTCATCCTAATTTCTGGGTCTATATTTTCGAAGCCAACAGGGATGTTATTAAAGATCCGAATAATGTTCCTCTGGGGATAGATGTGAAGATTCCGGAGCTGGATTCCCGTCTGGCAGATCCGAAAAGCAAAGAGTGCCTTAATTATGCACTGAAATTGCAGTCGGAATACCTGAAGTAGGTGATTCCGGTTATAAAAATCAGATAAGGCATTGTGGTCAGATCCTGACTGCAATGCCTTTTTCTTTCAGGTATAGTTTGAGGGCGGCAATATCGATTTCGCCGTAGTGAAAAATGCTCGCAGCAAGTGCCGCGTCTGCTTTTCCTTCGTTGAAAACATCGACAAAGTGTTGCATGGTGCCTGCACCCCCGCTGGCTATCACCGGGATATTCACCGATTCAGATACTTCACGCGTTATTTCAGCTGCAAATCCGTCCTTGGTACCATCGTGATTCATGGAAGTGAGCAGAATCTCGCCTGCACCAAGGGCTGCTGCCTGTTTTGCCCAGTCAACCGTCTTTATGCTGGTTGGTATGCGCCCTCCGTTCAGAAAAACGTACCATTCGTTGTCGATGCATTTTGTGTCGATGGCAAGCACCACACACTGACTCCCGAAATTTTCCGCCAGATCGCTGATTAATTGCGGATTGCGTACGGCTGCTGTGTTTACCGATATTTTGTCAGCTCCGCAGCTCAGCAGCATCGACACATCTTCAACCGAAGAAATACCTCCTCCTACCGTGAAAGGTATGTTGATTTCACGCGCAATGTGTGTAACGAGTTCCGAGAGTGTTTTTCGCCTTTCATTGGTTGCGGTAATGTCCAGAAAAACAAGTTCATCGGCACCCATTTCAGCATAGCGTTTTCCGAGCTCCACCGGATCGCCCACATCCCTGATATTAACAAAGTTAATTCCTTTCACCGTTTTGCCGTCTTTCACGTCCAGGCACGGGATGATTCTTTTTGTAAGCACGTTTAATGTAGTTTATAGTTTTTAGTTTTCAGCTTTCAGCTTTCAGTTTGTAAAAAACCAATCATACTTTATTTTTTCAACAAGTTCAATACATCACTTTCCGGGATTGAACGCTAAGTTTCATCCGAAGTACAGAATGACTAATCAACTGTATTAGCTAAGACTTCATCTGACAGTCGGGCATTTTTTTAATGAT
>CAZWLJ010000036.1:0-32698 GCA_964634605.1 uncultured Paludibacter sp. | reverse complement strand
ATACCGGGACTGAGAAAAGATGAAATGAGGAAAATTAACGATGGAGATCCCGTTACACTCAAAATGGCAAGTTCTGCGGCACACATTACCGGTAAAAAATATACTTCGTCCGAAACTTTTACCTGGCTTACCGAACATTTCAGAACATCGCTCTCGCAGTGTAAGCCTGAAATTGATCAGGTTTTTACCTCCGGTGTCAATCACGTGTTTTTTCATGGCACTCCCTATTCGCCCCGCGAAGCAGCGTGGCCCGGATGGCTTTTCTATGCCTCGGTCAATATGTCGCCCACCAACACAATCTGGCGCGATGCTCCGGCTTTTTTCTCGTACATAACCCGTGTACAATCATTCCTGCAGTACGGACAACCCGATAACGATTTGCTGGTCTATTTTCCGGTGTACGATATCTGGTACGAGCAGCAGGAAAACTACTACTTCGCCTTCGGCATTCACGGATTACGGGCGCGGTTACCGAAATTCTACAATACAGTTGAAAAGATCAGGGAAAGCGGTAGGGATGCCGATTATATCACTGACCGTTACATCCGGACAGCAAGTGTGGAAAATGGTCTGATCAAAACCGCTGGTGGCAATACTTTCAAAGCGCTGGTTCTTCCATCCACCCGGTTTATGCCATTGGCTACGCTCCGCAAACTGACTGAACTGGCTCGCGAAGGTGCAAAAATAATTTTTGCAGAACAATATCCCGAAGGGGTTCCCGGATTGAAGAATTACCAGAAACGTGAGAAAACGATGAAAAAAATGATAAACCATCTGCCTGAAGTCAGCTTTGCTCAGTCGCAGGTGAGCAAATGGGGAAAAGGAACAATTATAACCGGGAATGATTTCGATAATATGCTTTCGCTGGCCGGAATTGGGAGTGAGAGTTTTTCAAAAAACTTCAAAGGACAGTACATCCGCCGGAAAAACGAAACCGGGTATCATTATTTCTTTACGTTGCTTACAAACAATCCGGTGAAAAACTGGGTTCCGCTGGCTGTACGTGCGCAATCTGCCCTGTTCTTCGATCCAATGACGGGCATTTCGGGCAAGGCAAAGATACGCACCGTCAGCAACAGAACAGAAGTTTATATGGAACTTGAGCCCGGACAATCAATTATTCTGAAGACTTTCACGGATAAAAACGTTGAAGCTGAAGACTGGCGCTATTTCACATCCGATGGTCAGAAAATGACACTGTCCGATAACTGGGAAATTACTTTTGTGGAGAGCGAACCGGCTATTCCGGGAGTTTTCAAAACAGGAAAACTGATTTCGTGGACAGAACTGGCGAACGAAAATGCAGCAAAAAACAGGGGAACGGCACGATACAGTACAAGATTTACTGTGAATGACCTGTCAGCTGACGAATATCTGCTCAGTCTGGGTGATGTACGAGAAAGTGCACGCGTTTTCCTCAACGGAAAGGAAGTGGCAACCTTATTCGCGGTGCCGTTCAGAACCAATATAGGAAAATACCTGAAAAAGGGCGAGAACCTGCTGGAAGTAGAGGTAACTAATTTGCCTGCCAACAGTATTTCCGATTACGACAGACGGGGAGTGGAATGGCGAATTTTCAACGAAATAAATTTCGTCGATCTGAATTACAGGAAAACCTTCTATGATAAATGGGAAACCGCTCCTTCAGGATTACTTGGACCTGTTACTATCGATGCTCTGAAAGAAAAGTAAAAAAAAATAATCACTTAACTGCACGCACCTAAGTCCCCCATGGGGGATTTAGGGGGCTACTCACATTATATGAAAAAATACATTCTCTCACTCATTATCCTTGTACTGGTAACAGGTTTTACATCATCAGATAAAAAGATAAAGATTTTCATTGCCGGTGATTCTACCGCTCAGACCTACAAAGCCGAAAAAGACGGACTGATTAAAGGCTGGGGACAGATGCTTCCAGAATTTCTGGATGATAACGTCGAAGTGGTCAATCACGCCATGGGCGGACGCAGTACGAAGACTTTCCTCAACGAAGGACGCTGGGATAAACTGATTGCACAGGTTCGTAAAGGCGATTACGTCTTTATACAGTTTGGACACAACGATACCTCAACCCGTCCCGAAAGACATGCATCACGCGCCGATTACCGCGATAATCTCCTGAAAATGATACAGGATGTAAGAGCCCGGAAAGCTCATCCGGTGCTCTTAACTTCCGTTGTTATGCGCACATTTGTTAACGGTAACCTTACTGACGACCGGCTGAAAGAGTACCCTGTCATCATGCGTCAGATTTCAAAGGAGTATGGCGTGCAGCTGATCGACATCAATCAGAAAACCAGAGACTTTATAACCGTACTTGGCGACAAAAAATCCATTGCCTATTATCGTCATACCGAACCCGGAGAAGATCCGGTCAAACCTCAAGGGGTAAAGGACGATACACACATGATGGAACAAGGAGCCCGGCAGGTTGCTTATTTTGTTGCAGAAGGAATAAAAGAACAGAAATTGAAAGGATTATGTAATCACATCAAACCAGGTGCAGAAGATAAAAGCATCGGCGCGATATTACCTGCATATAATAAATACGTATATCTCTTCTCTTATTTCAATGGCAATGGCGACGGACTGCATCTGGCGTATAGTTTCGATGGGTTGAAGTGGGAAGCGCTCGGCAGAGATACGGTCTTTTTGAAACCTGAAGTGGGAAAAGATAAACTGATGCGTGACCCGAGCATTGTACGGGACGACAACGGCGTATTTCATATGGTATGGACTTCGGGATGGTGGGACAACGGCATCGGGTATGCTTCCTCTAAGGATCTGATACACTGGTCCGAACAAAAATACATTCCTGTGATGGAAAAGTTTTCCGGGGTAAAAAACACCTGGGCTCCTGAATTGTTTTTTGACCGGAAAGAAAAACTCTTCTACATCTTCTGGGCATCGACCGTTCCCGGAGCTTTCCCCGAAATACCCACTTCGGCAAATGAAAAAGGGCTGAACCATAAGCTTTACTGCGTTACCACCAAAGATTTCAATACATTCTCAGAAACCCGGTTGTTTTACAATCCCGGCTTCAGTGTCATCGACGGAACAATGATGGAGCGTAACAACCGGTATTATCTGTTTGTGAAAAACGAGAATTCGAACCCGGCCGAGAAAAATATACGGGTGGTTTCACACAACAAACCGTTTAAATTTCCGAACAAGGTTTCAGCACCCATTACAGGCAATTACTGGGCCGAAGGTCCTGCGCCTCTGCAGGTGGGCGATTACGTGTACGTGTATTTCGACAAATACCGCGATAAAAAGTATGGCGCTATCCGTTCTTCGGACATGGTCAACTGGGAGGATGTTTCCGATTCAGTAACATTCCCCAAAGGCATACGTCACGGAACAGCTTTTACTGTACCCGAAAGTGTGCTGGATGTTTTATTGAAATAACTCAACAGGTAGAATATCCAAAAAAAGCAGCCGTTTGATATCAAACGACTGCTTTTTTAAATTCATTTTTTATAAGGAAGTTACGAAACGGTTGTTTTTTCTTTGCTTCCGGCAAATCCGAAAAAGCTGATGTAAAGGAAACAAATCAGTGGAATCAGGAAACCCACATTCATGTTGCTTGCACCGATAAGACCCATTAAAGACGGACAGATAGCGCCCCCGACAATTGTCATAACCAGGATTGAAGATGCTTCCTTGGTTTTATTTCCAAGATTTTTGATACTCAGGGCAAATATTGAAGGAAACATGATGGACATGAACAAATACGACACGATCAGTGCCAGAATACCAATATTATCATGTCTGGTTGCCACAATCAGCATTAGTATGGTGTTGACAGCGGCAAAACTTCCAAGCAAACGACCTGGTTTGATGATTCTCATGATTGAACTGCCGGAGAATCTTCCGATGGCAAACAAGCCCATGCCGCCTAAACCCAGCAAAATCCCGGCTTGCATTTCGCTGATGCCTAATGATTCTGCTTCCACAACATAGTTGACGAAGAAACTTCCGATTCCGGTTTGAGCAGCAACATAAAGGAATTGAGCGATAACTCCGAATACAAAATGCCTGGTTTTCAGCAGTGAATTTTGTTCACCTCCGGCATTCATTGATGTTACTTCCGGAGTTACTTCAGGCAGTTTGGACAGGAAAAAGAGTGCGATGACCAGTAATACAACTATTCCCAATCCAACGTATGGAATTATCAGTGAAGAATTACCTGCAGCTTGTTCGGCTGTTGAGACAACAGATGCAGCTGACTCGTTGGTTCCGGTAGCAAGTATTTTGATTGTTTTACCAAATGAAACAAAGGGATTCTCTGAACTTTCACTTTTGAAAATAAGCAAACTTCCAATCAGCGGTCCAAGTATCCATCCGATAGCATTAAAAGTTTGTGCCAAATTGATACGGCTGGCTGCAAATTTTGGATCGCCGAGAACAGTTGTGTAAGGATTAGCCACAGTCTCGAGGAACGTGAGTCCGCTGAAAATTATCAGCAATCCGAATAAAAATGGCCAGAATCTGTCGATATTAACTGCCGGAACAAACCAAAAACAACCTGTTGCAAAAAGAATAAGACCAAGCAGAACACCTTTTTTGTAACCGAATTTTCTGGCTACATAACCGGCAGGAAGAGCCATGAGAAAATAAGCCCCGTAAGCAGAAGCCTGAACTAATCCGGACTGTGCTTTTGTTAGATCCAATGCGTCCTGAAAATGTTTATTTAATATATCGAGCAGGGAATGTGCAAATCCCCACAGCAAAAATAAACAGGTAATCATTATGAACGGTAAACGGTAATTTTTCCCATCTGCCGTTGTAAATATTGACTTTGATTCAGACATATAGTATAAAATTTTATTTGTAAACAGGTCCGAAATTCTGACAAGCCCGGTAGTCAGAACCCTCTTTATCCATTCCGAAGGCATTCCAGGCTGCAGGACGGAAAATCTGATCATCGTCCACATTGTGCATGCAAACCGGAATACGCAGTATGGAAGCCAGTGTAATCAAATCTGCACCTACGTGTCCATAGCAAATGGCTCCGTGGTTGGCTCCCCAGTTGTTCATTACTGAATATACATCCTTAAATGCGCCTTTACCGGTCAGTCTGGGTGTGTACCAGGTTGTAGGCCAGGTTTTGTCGGTGCGTTCGTTGAGCTTTTTATGCACATCTTCCTGAATTTCCACTGTCCATCCCTCTGCAATCTGTAATACCGGTCCCAGACCTTTGACCAGATTCAGTCGCGACATGGTTACCGGCATTCCGCCTTCGGAGAGAAAATTGGATGAATAGCCGCCTCCGCGGAAATAATCACGATTGGCAGGATACCAGGTTGTTGCTTTAAGACATTCATAGGCTTCATCCTGAGTTATTTCCCAGAAAGGCTTCATTACCGGTTTTCCGTCTCTAGTTTGTTTGCCGGTTCCATCAAGCGTGGTGGCACCTGAATTAATCAGATGGATAATACCGTTTTTCGCAGCTCCGGTGAGTTCTTTTCCGGTGACCCGTTTCACTGCATCCGGACTCCAGTAAGTTCGTACATCGGAGAATATTTGTGCTGTATTGGTCAGAAGGTGTCCGAAAAGCATCGAAACTCCGTTCAGAGCATCATTTTCAGTTGCCACTACATAAGCTTCGCGTATCCCGTTCCAGTCGAACGAAGTGTTGAGGAGCGCTTCCGGAAAATCGGCATTGGGTTTGTAGTCAGTCCACTGTCGTTGTCCCTGGAAACCGGCTAATAGGGCATTGTGACCAATAGCTTCTTCTTTGAAGCCTGCTTTCTCAAGCGACGGATTGCCTGTCATCAAATCACGGATGATGATAGTCATTTTCACTACAAATTCCCAGTCCTTGTCTTTTTCTTCGCGGGTTTTTGTTTTTTCATCCGAATTGAAATCAGTACCTTCGTTTACTTTACAGAATTTTTCTGTCCATACCATCGCCTTTTCGAATTCATCTTTATCATAAATTCCCTCGTCAATGCGTCTCAGAATTTCAGTGGAGTCGACCGATTCGTTGCGCATTCCGAGGTACTCCTGGAAGAACCCGGGATCAACAATTGAACCTGCAATACCCATTGAAACACTTCCGATTGAAAGGTAGGACTTTCCGCGCATAGTGGCAACAGCCTGGGCACTCCTTGCAAAACGTAATATTTTTTCAGCCACATCTTCAGGTATGGTATTGTCGTTCAGATCCTGAACATCGTGTCCGTAAATGCCAAATGCGGGTAAACCTTTTTGAGCGTGAGCTGCCAGTACTGCTGCCAGGTACACGGCTCCGGGGCGTTCTGTCCCGTTGAAACCCCATACGGCTTTCGGGTAGTAAGGATTCATATCCATGGTCTCGGAGCCGTAGCACCAGCATGAAGTGACTGTGATGGTGGAGCCGACTCCTTCTTTTTCAAATTTTGCAGCACAGGCAGCGCTTTCGCCCACCCGGCCGATGGTGGTGTCGGCAATAACGCATTCAACCGGACTTCCATCCCCGTTTTTCAGGTTTGAACTGATCAGCACAGCTACTGCTTTTGCTAGATTCATGGTTTTGTCCTCAAGACTTTCCCGCACTCCTCCCTGACGGCCGTCAATTGTAGGCCGGATTCCGATTTTGGGATAATTTTTTTTGTGATTATTTTCCATTTGATTTAAAATTTTATCGTGATTTTTTTAAGAATTTTTTTCTGAAAATGCTTTTCCTGTCAAAGCGATTTGCGTACAATCACTTCTGTAGGGAGATATGTCTGAACTGTTTCTTTGGATAGCACGTAATCGGCTGCCATTGAGCCCATTAGTCTGAAATCAATGCTGATGCTGGTAATCCCTTCGGCCACTACTTCATAAATCGGATTGTCGTTGTAAGCAATGATTCCTGCTTCAACACCCGGAGTCAGGTTTTCTTTTCGGAAACTTTTTACGATGTTCACCACGTCCGATTGCTTGATGGCTATATACATATTTCCTGCTTCAGCAATCGAATTTTCTGAAAATTCACCGGTAATCTGGTAGCTGAAATGATAGTCGTCGCAGAATCTGATGAAATGATTAATGCTGCTTTTAGGATGTTTATGGGAATGGTTGAATACAAAAACCAGTTTTTCATATTTTCCAAGTTTGTCCTTAATAGATACCAGCGCGTTGTAAAAATACCCGTCAAAATCCTGACAAATGTAGGAGTAGTCCTGTTTGTTGAAGTTTCCGAAGTCAAGCAAAAGTAAACGCTGCGGATCGATATTCCGGAGCACCTCCGAAAACATTTCGTTGTGATAATTCATCACCACGTATTTACTGTAATGTCCGGCCGATTCTTTTATAATGGTATTGAAAAGATTTTCGTTGTACTGATGAAACCACAGATCAACCCGGTATGACAGAGGAAGTTTTTGTCTGAAACTGTTGTAAAGAGCTTCCTTAAACTGAGAATATTCATCGAGCAGCAGCAGAATGTCAGTTGTCTGTGTAGTTACATAGTAGCTTTTACCCTGGTTTGAGTCAATTAAACCTCGCTCTTTCAATAGTTTGAAAGATTTGAATACGGTGTCGCGGGAAACTTTATGGTTCTTGCTAAGTGAATTGATTGAAGGAAGCCTGTCACCTGCTTTCAGCTCGTTGAACGAAATGGCTTCCTGTATATAATCGGCTAATTGCTCAACTTTTGTGAATTTGTAATCGAATTTTAATTCCATGCTAACTGTGCTGTACTTTGCTGAATCAAAAGTAGAAATGTTTCAATAAACAACGAAAAGAATTTATATGTTGTAAAACATATTATTTTCAGTTTTAAAGCTAATTAACACAAAAACCTCCTTTGTGTCGCGAAAATGAAATAGCTTTGGCAAAAAATGTTGAATTTTATTTCTGGATTATGCTAAAAGGAATATCTCCACTTTTAAGCCCGGAACTCCTGGCAATACTTTGCCGGATGGGGCATGGCGATGAAATAGTGCTGGCAGATGCACATTTTCCGGCCTATTCGTTCAATTCGCAGGTTATCCGTGCCGACGGTCTTCGCATTCCCGATTTGCTGGCTGCCATACTTCCGTTGTTCGAGCTGGATAGCTATGTGCCGAATCCGCTATTCATGATGGCAGCCGTGAAAGGAGATGAACCGGACCCCGCAGTCGAAATGTCGTATTTGGATCAAATCCGCAGGTTTTATCCTCAGATAAGCACGACCGAAAGACTCGAACGGTTTGAGTTTTATGAAAGAGCCAAGTCTGCTTTTGCGGTGCTTGTGACCGGTGAAACAGCCAAATACGGAAACATTATTCTGAAAAAAGGAGTTACCCCGTAGTTGAAAATAATAAAAAAATGGTTGTCTGTCATGGCTGCTATTTTTTTTCAGCCTTTTTTTTTCAGCCTCGTTACTGCCACGTTTTAAAAACAAAAAACGCTGTATATGCTAGATATACAACGTTTTACATACTAACTTGCGGAGAGAGAGGGATTCGAACCCCCGGAACCTCTCAGTTCAACGGTTTTCAAGACCGCCGCGATCGACCACTCTGCCATCTCTCCATGGTCTGATTTCTAAAAGCGAGTGCAAAGATACATCATTTTTTCAAATATCAAAACAACTGAAGTGTTTTTTGATAAAAACCAGATATCGAATCTGATAATATCAGTTATTTTCCGGACGATGACAGTGAATATCGGCTGAATAAACCTGTTGGTTTTGTCTGAGGGAGATTGCTTTTCGCGGTTATTTTTGATAATCCGGAATTGTCTCCTCGGTAATGTCGAGCAATTTTTCATCTTCGCACACCAGTACTCTTCCCGGGTACATATCAATCCAGTTCAGGTTGTGCGTAGCTATTACTACTGTTGTTCCTGATTTTCGAATGGAGTAAAGGAGCTCCATAATGTCTTTTCCGGTGTTGGGGTCCAGGTTTCCGGTAGGCTCATCTGCCAGGATTATTTCGGGAGAGTTGAGCAGTGCCCGGGCTATCACGATGCGTTGCTGCTCGCCTCCTGAAAGCTGATGCGGCATTTTATACCCTTTCGTTTGCATGCCAACTTGTTTGAGCACGTGATGAATTTGTTCTGCAATGGCATTTTTATCTTTCCATCCGGTAGCTTTCAGTACAAATTCGAGGTTGGCGTTGATGCTCCTGTCAATCAGAAGCTGAAAATCCTGAAAAACTATACCGATTTTTCGTCGTAGATTTGGAATGTCTTTATGCTTGATTTTCAGCAGGTTGTAATCAAGTACTTCTGCTTGTCCGTCAAAGACTCGAATTTCGGCGTAAAGTGATTTCAGAAATGTACTTTTACCGCTCCCGACTTTTCCAAGCAGAAATATAAACTCGCCGCTTTTTATTTCAAGATTCACGTCTTTCAGCACGATGTGTTCCTGCTGACAGAGTTCAACGTTTTCGTATTTTATTAATGTTTTGTCTGTCATTTTTTTTGATTTACTTCGGTTGTTTGATTATCTACTTGTGTCTTTTCTCGAGTTCTGCTGACAGGTCGGCAAGAGAGTATCCTTTGGAAGTGAGCAGGACGATAAGATGATACATCAGGTCGGATGCTTCGTAAATAAATCCTTCGTCTGTTCCGTTTATTGCTTCTATCACGGTTTCCACTGCTTCTTCGCCCACTTTTTGAGCCATCCGGTTGATGCCTTTACGAAACAGCGATGTGGTGTACGATCCTTCAGGCATCTCGGTGTGGCGTTTTTTGATATATTCCTGAAGGTATGCCAGAAATGAAATATCGGTTTTGTTTTCCTCGTTCCAGCATGTGTCGGCACCGGTATGACATACTGGTCCTTCGGGATGTACTTTGATCAGAAGGGTGTCGTTGTCACAGTCGGCTGCTATCGAAACAACATGCAGGAAATTGCCGCTTTCTTCGCCTTTGGTCCAGAGTCTGTTTTTACTGCGACTGAAAAATGTCACTTTCCCGGTTTTCTCGGTCACGGAAAGTGATTCGGGACTCATGTATCCGAGCATCAGCACTTTGTTGGTTCGGCTGTCCTGAATTATTGCAGGTAACAATCCGCCTGTTTTTTGAAAATCCAACGTCATCTTTCTTTGTTTTTTAGGATTAGCTTATGAAGGGCGAAAGTACTAAAAATCGCCCACACGGACAATAATTTACTATTAAAAAATAAAATCCTGAACGGGAATGCTTCCTGTCAGGATTTTAAAATCATTTCATTATGGTTTTCGAAACGGGCTTTTTATCTTACTGAGATGCGGGTTTTTAACAGAAAAAAACATGCATCTATTCGGTTTGTCAGATCAGATGGATATTTTCTTTTGTACATGCTGTTTTCATATCGGCTGGCCAAATGCTTGCCTGTATTTCGCCGATATGTGCTTTCCGCAGGAAAAACATGCAAAGTCTTGATTGGCCTATTCCTCCTCCGATGGAAAGCGGAAGGGTGTCATTCATCAGCCTTTTGTGGAAGTATAACTCCAGCCGGTCTTCTTTTCCGGTAATCTTGAGCTGATGCTTCAATGCCGTTTTATCCACCCTGATGCCCATGGATGACACTTCGAAAGGTATTTCCAGAACGCTGTTCCAGAGCAGAATATCCCCGTTCAGTCCGGGCAGCCCGTCTTCACCCGGTGTGGTCCAGTCGTCGTAATCGGGCGCACGTCCGTCGTGTTTTCTGCCATCGCTCAGTTCGCCGCCGATTCCGATCAGAAATACCGCCTTGTGTTTCCTTGTTATTTCAAATTCCCTTTCTTTCGGAGTAAGGGTGGGGTAGAGCTGACAGAGTTCCTCTGCGTGGATAAATGTAATTTCTTCGGGCAGTATCGGTTTGATTTCCGGAAAGCTCTCGCTTACAAGGTATTCTGTTCTCAGAAAAGCAGCATAAATTTTTCGTACAATTTTTTTCAGAAATTCGATATTCCGGTCATGCTCAGTTATGACCTGCTCCCAGTCCCACTGGTCCACGTAAAGTGAATGGATGTTGCCAAGTTCCTCGTCGGCACGGATAGCATTCATGTCGGTATAGATGCCGAATCCGTTGTTAATCCGGTAGTCTGCCAGAGTCACTCGTTTCCATTTGGCGAGTGAATGTACCACTTCGGCTTTTTCGTCGTCCATGTCTTTGATGGCGAAATTCACGGCTCTTTCCACACCGTTCAGGTCGTCATTCAGCCCGGTGCCGCGCAATACGAAAAGCGGTGCGGTGACACGCCGGAGCCGTAATTCAGCCGATAGGTTGGCCTGGAAGAAATCTTTTATTTTTTGAATTCCCAGTTCTGTTTGCTGAGGGTCGAGAATGGGAAGGTAGTCGTTGGGTTTGATAAAATAACTCATTTGTGATTTTGTTTGTATTTTTTGAATATTAGTGTGCAAAAATACAATAATTATTTTATAATTAAAACAAAATGAATAAAAAGCAGTGTTTTTTTATTACACTTATCTAAAATAAAAAAATAGTTCAATAAAAAATTGAACTATTTGTTGTATCCGCTGACGTTTTGATTGATTATTTTTTTACCCGTGTGTATTCACAAAAAGAGAATGGGTAAGGGTTTTTTTCGTTTATATCGTGTTTTTCGCACTTAATCAGTTTCCAGTCTTTTTCGCTGAATTTTGGAAAAAAGACATCTGCATCAAACGTTTCGTGAACCCACGTGATGTACATGGTGTCCACACCTGTGTATGTGAGTGCCTGTTTGAAAAGTGATGCTCCGCCGATAATGTACACCTCGTCTTCTTTATCACAAAGGTCTATGGCATCGCGCAGCGAGGTGGCTTCGTAGTATTTGCTGTAGTTTCCTTCGGGGATGGAAGTGAGGACAATATTCTTCCGGTTGGGTAGTGGTCCGTTGGGCAAGCTTTCGAATGTGCGTTTTCCCATTACAACTGCGTGTCCGGTTGTTATTTGTCTGAAATGTTTCAGGTCGTCAGGCAAATGCCAGGGGAGTTTGTTGTTTTTGCCAATTGCGTAATTGTCGGCAACGGCAGCAATAATCGAAATTTTTGACATAATTATTTTAATAATGGTAATAAATTGTCACGCTATTTTCTCTGCAAAAAACACACAAAGATATAAAAAAAGGCGGAAAAATCAATCGGTCATACCCGCAGGACAAAGTGAAATAAACGAACTGATTATCCGGATGTTTCTGATTATATGGCTACAACACCTTTTATGTGGGGATGAGGGTCGTAATCTGTCAGTTCAAAATCGGAAAAACTAAAGCCGAAAATATCGTGAATATTTGGATTAATTAACATCCGGGGAAGGTGCCGGGGTTGTCTGGTGAGTTGTAATTTCACTTGCTCCAGATGGTTCATGTAGATATGCGCGTCGCCCAGCGTGTGTACAAAGTCACCTGCCTTCAGTCCGGTGACCTGTGCCATCATCTGCAGCAGGAGTGCGTACGAGGCAATGTTGAAGGGTACTCCGAGAAATGCATCGGCACTTCGCTGGTAAAGCTGCAGGCTCAACCTGCCTTCGGCCACATAGAACTGAAAGAAAGCATGACAGGGTGGCAGATTCATGTTAGGCAGGTCGGCTACATTCCAGGCGCTCACGATGATTCTGCGCGAATCCGGATTGTTTTTGATGGTGTCGACAGCCTGGCTTATCTGATCGATATGATCACCGTTGTAGTCGGGCCACGAACGCCACTGATAGCCGTAGATATGACCCAGATCGCCTTTTTCATCTGCCCATTCGTTCCATATTCGTACGCCATTGTCTTGCAGGTACTTAACGTTGGTGTCACCATTCAGAAACCAGAGTAACTCATGAATGATGGATTTCAGGTGAAGTTTTTTGGTGGTCAGACACGGGAAACCTTCGTCCATGTTAAACCGCATCTGGTGTCCGAAAATACTGATGGTGCCCGTTCCAGTACGGTCTTCTTTGGCAGTACCTTCCTCGAGAATACGCCTGAGTAAGTCTAAGTATTGTTTCATATGGAAATAATGAACTGCAAATTTAGCGAAAAAACAGAAACGGGCAAAACTAATGAAAGTTGCTTTCAATACATGTTGTAAGTTGTCGAGAGTATTTTGAACTCTGTCCGCCGGTTAATCTGGTTGCAGGTTTCCTGCTGCTCATCGGGCAGGCTGAGGATGTATTGTTCTGAAAGCGGGGTGCCCTGTGTCAGGAATGTATATTGTTGTGCTGTTACGGTGTCCACCACGAATGGTTTCACTTCGCCGTAACCCACCGCCGTGAGTCTGGCTGCATCAATACCTGCTCCGATCAGGTAGTCTATCACAGATTGTGCTCTTCGCGCCGAAAGGTCGCGGTTGTAATCACTGTTTCCCTTGTAATCGGTGTGTGCACTCATTTCAATGGTGATATTCGGATTTTCGTTCATCATGGCAATCAGTGCATCCAGTCCTTCCCTTGACTCGGGTCGCAGGGTTGCTTTGTCGAAATCATAATAGATATTATCAATTTTAACCGACTGAAAAGTGGGAGTAAGGCTGAAATTCCTGGTAAAAGTCTGACTTTCGCGCGGGTTGACACTGAAAGTTGAAATGCTGTCTCTTTGATTCAGAAATTCATTTGCGGATGCCTGCAGCTGATAACTCACATCTTTTTTTAGTCTGAACCTGTAGCTGCCGTCGCCTTTGGCATTCATTCTTATGCTTTCGCCGTCGCTGCCTACAATATTAATCCTTGCATCGGGAATGGAACTGCCGTTTCGGGCTGTAATTTTTCCTTCGAGCACATATTCCAGCTCGGGTAAAACAAAACTCCATAAGGCGTCGTAACCACGTGTTTCGTTGCGGTTGCTCGAGAAAAATCCTGTTTCGGAGTCGCCGAAAAATGCCATTCCGAAGTCGTCAGCGCTCGAATTCAGGGGAATTCCCATGTTTGTAACTTTCCATGCCTGCGTGCTGTCTGCCTTGTGGATTAAAACGGCTTTGAAGATATCAAGTCCGCCAACACCGGGTTTACCGCTGGATGAATAATACAATGTCCCATCGGGTTTGAAAGTTGGAAACATCTCGTCGCCTGAGGTATTGATTTCCGAACCAAGATTCTCTACAAATTCAACTTTTCCTGCTTCCAGTCTGGCCCTCCAAAGATCTTTACCACCATATCCGCCGGGTGCATCGGAAACGAAATAGAGCATTTTGCCATCCGGATCAATAGCCGGATGTGCTGTGGAAATGCTGGAGTCGTTGAAGAGCGTAATGCTTTGAGGCGCTCCCCAGGAGCCACCGCTGCTGGTAGAAACGAATACCATGACTCCTTCGCCTTTGTTTTCTTCGGTGAGGGAACGGCTGAAATACAGGGTGTTTCCATCCGCTGTAAACGAAGCAATGCCTTCATCGTTTTTGGTAGTTACTTCACCTTCAAGTATTTCAGGCTTTCCCCATATTCCCTGACTGTTTTTCTTCACGGCGAAAAGATGGTTGTTTGGTTGTCCGCTTACGGTGTTCTTTTTTTGCGAATTGTCTTTTTTGTTCACTTTCCTGTTGGAAGTAAATATGAGAACACTTGCGTCTGTTCCGGAAAATGCAGGACTGAACGATGAACTCCGGGCAGCGTTGAAATTTTTATCCCGGCTGATGATGTATCGCGTCGGGTTGTTTTTCAGGCTGTCGATCATATTAACTGCCTGTAATCCGTTCATAGCCAGCTCGTTGTCTGGCATTGCTTTCAGGCAGATTTCATAGTTGGCGGCAGCTTCCCGGAGTTTCCCGTTTTTTTGCTGCATTTGAGCCAGCCGCAGGTATGCAATGGAGTCGGGATATTTGTTGCGTACGGCATTCATGTATATCTGTTCGGCCCGCGAATAATTCGTAAGCCGGTAGCATTCCCCCTGCCTGAAAGCCGTTTCGGCGCGCAGCGGTTTGTCCTTGGATGAAATCCGGGAGTAGGCTTTATTATATAAATCTCCTGCAATGGCATATTCACCTTTCAGAAAACTCTGTTCTGCTTTCCTGAGGGTAGATTTTGTGCCCCCGCAAGCAGTCAGAAGGAGTATTGGAAAAAATACGAAAAAATATGACGTTTTAGAGTAAAGCATAAAAAAATGAAACCCTGTGTTAGTTGATTACCTAAAATAAACTAACGAACAGGGTTTTTATTGTCTTTTAGCGGAAAGGAATTACGCGGGATGGATCAGTAAACGTAAACTCAGGTGCAGTGATTGTTTTTTACACCAGTTCGTGTATTACCAGTCCCGAGCGTAATTTTGGCTCAAACCACGTTGTTTTCGGGGGCATGATATTGCCCGTGTCGGCTATGTCGATGAGTTGCTTCATGGAAACGGGGTAAAGTGCCAGTGCCGCACGCATCTCGCCGGAGTCCACTCGTCGCTTCAGTTCTCCGAGACCACGTATACCGCCTACGAAATCAATCCGTTTGTCGGAACGCAAATCCTTGATGCCGAGTATTTCATCCAAAATCAGGTTGGACGAAATGGTAACATCCAGTACGCCTATCGGATCGTTATCGTTGTAGGTGTTTTCTCTGGCAGTGAGCGAATACCATTTGCCCGACAGGTAGAGCGAGAAATTGTGAAGTTTGTCCGGCTTGTAGATTTCAGTTCCTTTTTCTTCAATCATGAAATTTTCTTCCAGTTTTTTCAGAAATTCCCCGTCGGTCAGATTGTTCAGATCTTTCACAAGGCGGTTGTAATCGATGATATTCAGCTGATTGTCGGGGAAACATACAGCCATAAAATAGTTGTACTCCTCGTCGCCGGTGTGGGCGGGATTAAGGAGGCGCTTTTCGTTGCCTACCAGAGCGGCAGCAGCGCTTCGGTGGTGTCCGTCGGCAATATAGAGCGATGGGATTTCGGAGAAAATAGCAGTGATTTCCCGGATGGTGTTTTCGTCGTTAATTACCCAGAATGTATGTCCGAAACCGTCAAAATCAGCCACAAAGTCATACTCAGGTTGGCTTTTGATAATATCAGCTATGATTGCATCCAGATCGTCGCGGTGAGGATAGGCAAAAAACACCGGTTCGATGTTTGCATTGTTGATACGTACGTGTTTCATGCGGTCTTCTTCCTTGTCACGGCGCGTTAGCTCGTGCTTTTTGATTTTGCCGGTCATGTAATCGTCAACATAAGCGCATACCACAAGCCCGTACTGCGTGCGTCCGTTCATTGTCTGGGCATATACGTAATAACTGTCGGTATCATCGCTTACAAGCCATCCGTTTTTTCTGAACATTTCAAAATTTTCTGCTGCTTTGATGTAAACTTTTTCTTCGTGTTCATCCGTACCTTCCTGGAAATCAATTTCAGGTTTGATGATGTGGTAAAGCGAGTAGGGATTTCCTGCAGCTTCTGCCCGGGCTTCATCGGAATTTAATACATCGTAAGGGCGCGATGCCACTTTCTCAACCAGATTTACGGGCGGACGTATGCCTTTGAAGGGTTTGATTGTTGCCATGATTCAGTATTGTTTTTAAAAAATCAATTTTTTTTCAGCTGCAAAATTACTAAAAAGGTTTTGAGTTGACAGACTTAAATCTTCAAAATCTTTAAGAGTTTGAAACTTCTGTTATGAATGGGAATTGCATCGATAATTTGAATTATATTTGCAGTATATAAATTTATTCTTTTATGGAATCGATCAGAGAATTATACCGCATAGGACACGGGCCATCCAGCAGTCATACTATGGGGCCGCGGTTTGCAGCCGAACAGTTTGCAGCCGAAACTCCCGATGCTGCATCATACAGAGTCAGTTTGTACGGTAGTCTGGCAGCTACAGGTAAAGGCCACCTTACCGATGCAACTATTGCCGAAACACTTCAGCCAAAACAGGTGGAATTCAGCTGGCTGCCTGAAATTATCCTTCCCTACCATTCCAACGGAATGAAATTCGAGGCACTCGATGCTGACGGTAATATGCAAAAAGACTGGATAGTGTATAGCGTGGGAGGTGGTAAGATTGTGGATGAAAATTCGCAAAATGAAGAGAAAAGAATATACGAGCACAACTCGATTGAAGTTATAATGCCCTGGATCGAAAAACGGGGTCAGACTTACTGGGAATACGTTCAGGACCGTGAAGGAAAAGACATTTGGGATTTTCTGAACGAAATATGGAAAGCCATGCAGAATTCGGTAAAAGAAGGTCTGGAAGCCGATGGTGTTCTTCCCGGAGAATTATACCTGCGCCGTAAGGCAGCCTCGTACTGGATAAAAGCCAAAGGATACAAAGTCAGCCTTCAGAACCGATGCCTCATCATGTCGTATGCCATGGCTGTGTCTGAGCAGAATGCCAGCGGCGGTGTGGTGGTGACGGCTCCC
Source organism: uncultured Paludibacter sp. (assembly GCA_964634605.1). GTDB lineage: Bacteria > Bacteroidota > Bacteroidia > Bacteroidales > Paludibacteraceae > UPXZ01. The sequence goes on along the minus strand of CAZWLJ010000036.1, from coordinate 15,515 downwards.
ACTTGTGGCTCGTCGGGAGTAATCCCGGGTATACTTTACCACCTGAAAACATATCACGAAATGTCGGATAAGCATATTCTTCAGGCTTTGGCTACGGCAGGTCTGTTCGGCAATATTATCAAAAAAAATGCATCCATTTCAGGAGCTGAAGTAGGTTGCCAGGGCGAAGTGGGATCGGCTTGCTCCATGGCATCGGCGGCATCATGTCAGCTTTTCGGAGGAAGCCCGCAGCAAATAGAGTATGCTGCCGAAATGGGGCTCGAACACCACCTGGGCATGACGTGCGACCCTGTGTGCGGACTGGTGCAGGTGCCTTGTATCGAGCGGAATGCATTTGCGGCACTGCGTGCACTGGATGCCAATCTGAAATCGATGCTCTCCGACGGAAAACACCTGATAAGTTTTGATAAAGTGGTGGAAGTGATGAAGAAAACGGGTCATGACCTGCCTCACCTTTACAAAGAAACTGCCGAAGGAGGGCTGGCTAAGGAATGGCTCGCTGACTGAAACGGGTGTCGCAGATAATTAAGATTACAAGAAAAGGTGGAATAACACGGTTATTCCACCTTTTCTGTATTACCGGGGTTATGAAAGAAATTCTGTAATTCAGTTTACTCAGCTAAAACCGTATCCCTACCGACAAACTGCCTCTGATGAATGCCCAGGGTCCTTTTACATTTATATTGGTAGTGCCGGATGTGACGTTTACCGTATGTTCGTAAAGTGAAAACGGAAATTTGTCAAATCTTTCTTCAAATACTTCATCAATGTTTTCCCTTGCATCCTGTTGTTCTTCGGCAGTTAGTTCGGGAGAAATATTTCCGAATACGTCTGTGTTCATTTTTCCGGCATGAACACCTATCACTGACCAGTCGATAACTACATTTCTTCTTTTACCAACCAGCCACTGATAACCCATCATAAGGCCAAAATTATGTGAGGTCATGTTTCCGTTAAGCGTGATGTTATAGGTTTCATCGCTGGCAATAGCCTTAACTTTACTGTAGCCGTAGTTATAATCTTCATTCTCTTCCTCTTCTCCATCATCTACATATTCAGCCTGAATATTGTCAAAACCGGCTTTGCCATACCTGTAGTAAGGTGAAATGTAAAAACCCCTGCCAAAGCCTTTTTTGCTAAGGTAGAAACGTAATTCAACCGATGATGTGAGGGTATTAACCTGAGCCATCTCAAGGTACCCCTGATCATCTTTTACCAGCTCTGTGATTTTTGATGCATAGGGGAAATCTCCTTTCGGAAAATAGCCGATATTCCCTGCGAGGCTAAAGTGCTTGCCAATGATTCGTTCGGCGGAAAAATTGTAGTTGCCCAAAACCAATCCGGGAAGATTGGCTTTCAGAATTGTACGTCCATCAAGCAAAGCGCCCTGTGAGGGGTGCCATGATTTCGAACTCGTTTCATTTTCCTGCGAATATCCGGAGATAATCAGGCAGGTCAATAGCAGTGAAGTTAAAATAATGCGTCTCATAAATAGATGATGATTAAATTCATTTTGCAAATAAAATCAAAAATTTTAGAATAATAAGAAAATATTCATTAAAATACGGACTTTTCTTTTCGGAAAAATGGAAAATGATTGTTATTCCTGCTTTTTTGCAAAGTTTTGTAAGTTTTTTTGTAAAATTCGTAAAAGTTCAAAAGAAATTATTTATTTTTGGAAATTCATACTGATGAAAAAGTCATATGCTGACTCTGTTCCTGATACAGTGTCATGAACCCGTTGTACGGATCATTTATGTGTCCGGCAATTATTCCCGTCAAGCCGGTAATCTGAAAAATCAGATATTAGTATGAAGTTTCCGGTTCAAAGGTATCCATACTATCTGCTTCACTCATCATCACACCGGCTTTGCTGTAAATGTAAACCACCGCGCTACACTGCCTGGTGGTTAGAACTTATGAAAGAATAGAAAATCCGGACCCGGAAATCAGTTTTTCCTGCAATCATGCTTGCTGATTATTTTCTGAGCGATAAGGATTACAACTGCAATTTATAACGTACTAATTCATCCATTTTTTTGATTCAGACAGGCCGGAGTATTCAGTCTCTTTGCTACAGTTGGTTTTCATTCAGATAAGTACTTCCGGGAAATTTTTATCATCTAAAAAAAATACAAAACCTATGAACTTCAAACATTTCAATATCCGGGAGTCCAGGATGAAAGTGTTTACTATACCTGAAAAGAAAATCAGAACACTGGACAGGCGTAAGTTTCTTAAGAATATTGGTTTGAGTGCGCTGGCTGTCAACCCTCTGGTTAAATCCTTCGATAAAGTTGCGGGAGAGCCATTTCAGATTCTGAATTCAGATGACAAATTGATTGTAAAAAGAAATGCCTCGATATGCTGGCAGTTTCCGGCCTCGCAGTTTTCGGGCTGTGCAAAAGTAAGCGTGCGCAAAATCAGGGATGAATATTTCATTGATTTGAATAACCTGCTTTTCAACAGCTCATCGCAGTCTTTTGATTTGACGGCGAGAATATATGAGAGTATCTTCGGATGGCAGATGAAAATTGTGATACCTCAATTCGGAGTGGATACGAAAGTCGATTTTCTGGATTTCCTGGATAATAAACAACTCGTCGGGCAGCAAATAAATACCAGTCTGCAGTTAGGAAGTTCATCGGAACAAAGCAATATCCGCATTGACGGAGAAGTGAATTTTATGATGGATTCGCGCTGGAACATGTCTTTTGAAGGAGCCGATGCCATCGTTTTCAGCTATTCAGGCCGTTCATACCGAACTTCTTCGGTTGTGCTGGGTGGCAGGGGCAATACTTTCAGGTCGTTCATTACAGCCCCTTCAGGGTCTTTATATGTAAAACTGCCTACTTTTGATGCCTGGAGCCGCCTGGTGTCCGAAATGCATTTCTCCGGTGATTATTTGCTGCATTCCTCTGATGCAAAACCCGACCTGAATATACTTATGTGGAATAATAAATCGGGAATTTTCCACCAATCGCTTTGGGTAAATCAATCGGGCGATATCTTGTCATTCGCTCACCGCTATCAGAAGGGACATGATTTCCGTTTCAGCAAGTTTTTTTTAATCTCAGAAATCAGTTCAAATCAGCAGCCCGAAGTTTATCTGGCTGCCATTTCGTCGCCCGGCCAGTGGATAAGCAACCGTTTCGGGTCTTTTCAGATAGGCGCAGACAATGACTTGCCAGATTTTGAAGCATTCGGATATGCTTCGGATATCCGTTCATATCGTTATGCACCATCACTCACTGCTTTCAAACCTGAAATACCCAACGCGCTGACTTTACCCTCCGTGCTTCAAAAACCGGTAAACATCGTACTTGCCCGCCACGAAGATGAAAATCTGAAAATACCTGACGAAGGATTCTCAAGCGTAGCTGACTTACAGGATGAAACCACCAGGAAAATAAGCACACTGAAACTTAATAGAAAGACAGGCAGCACTTCAACACAGAGTGAAACCGGAAACAGTACCCAGGCTCAGCCAGGGGTACAGAAGACCAGTACCATAAAAAAAGAATCCGGCATTCTGAAAGTGATACCCAGAGAGCAAAGGAATAAAGAACCGGAGGAACAACAAAAAGAACAAAAAGAACAAACCACCGTCAGGGATAAAATCAACAACCGCGACATTCAGGATCCGGTGATTCCATCGAAACGAAAAACCGAAAAATCAAAACTGCCTGAAATATCCACACAGGGGAAAGAAATCATTACGCTCAAGCCCAATGAGCTTAAATTCAGGATTTTGCGTCCGGAAGACTTGTTGCTGCTCGAGTTTGAGTTCCGTAATTTTGTTCTCACCAGCGAAGGAGGACAAAATATAATTTCACTGCAGAAAAAGGGCAGCAAAGGGCTGGTGATTGTGCATATTCAAACCCAGCATACACTCGAAGAAGCTTTTTTTGAAGAAAACAATATTCCCGTTTCCGGTTCGTCGAGGACTGCCTCCAATCCGGTCAGTTTACCCGTCAGGCATTTAAGAGCTTACAGGAGCAGACTCGTGTTTGAATATCCTGCCGATGGAGAATCTTTTCCGTTGGATATGAACGAACTGCTCGACTGGTCGAAGTTTGAGTTGCGTGTCGATCCGCGTGCTTGGGTTAATGTACCCAAGCGATTCGACCGCGAAAGTTTACTCCGGAATCCGAAATACTCCAAAGTATCCGTGGTTGGAAAAGACAAAACGGTATCAGTAAGCCGGAAGCAAGATCTTGCCTACAGCCTGAAATTGAATCAGGCAAACTCCATACATGCCGACAGGTTGAAACAATATGATTCTGCAATCATCAACACCGTTTTTTCGGGCGATGTGTCTGACTCGCTTCTGAGTACCAATGCCCAGAAAGCGATGTCGGCAATGCTAAAACCCGGTCCGGTAGCTGAAGACAGCACCTGTATCGAAGCACCTGCATTAATGTATATTTCCCCCAACCAGACAGGCGGATTCGAGCATCGCATTTCTCTAACAGGATTGCAGCAGCAGGGCCAATCCGAAGTATATGAAATGTGGCACACTAAACTGGGAGTGCGCCTCGGGGATGCCAAGGTAACGGATGGTCTCCCATATTTGCGTTCGATAAGGGCGTTGTGGGCTTTTGATGCAAAAACCGACTATACTCAGGTACCAAATCCAAACTATCCGATGCCTTTTTTAGCATCGCTCGATGCCAGCGACCGGCATCAACTGGTACATATCACTTCCAACTATCTGATTAGCAATTACCAACCGAAAACAGTTCCAGTCAAAAAACTGATGCTGACTCCACTGGGTGCTTACCTTGACTGGCATGCATTTTTCGATGTACCCTCTCCGGCTGATAATTATCTGAATATCATCGAATGGGAACATTTTGCCACCATGGGTCGAGATCATTATGTGAAAATAGTGAAAGAAGGATATCTTTTCCCGTTCGGACACCGGGCAGCCCTGGTGAAAATTACCGAACGGAAGTTTATGAAAGAAAACCGCTCGGCTGTCAACAGACAGCATATGTACATTGTTGTGTTGCAGAAAGAAGTTGTTTACGAACGTACCATACCGCGGGGCGATTTCCTGAAATTTCCTTTTCAGACTGTGGAAATTATCAACAGCAACACTCCCAACATTGACAACCCCCAAAATACCACGATTGACAAATCGCTCAGCGGCTATAATTTTTATATCCATTCATCCGGAAAACCGTTTGATTTTGATGTCGTACTCATAGACAAGGAAGGAGCTGGGCACAGGAAAAAAATGCCGCTCACTTTTGTTGAAAATATCATAGCCCGTACCGAAAGCAATATCTCTGTCGTTACAAATGACTATGAAAAGAAAGAGCTGTACAATAATCTTAAACTCGACGGTGAAAACATATCATTTGCCGAAAGCCTGATTGACGGCGATACGGAGTACGAAACCCGCGAAATTAAATTCGGAGCTGTCACTTTCCCCTCTCCTGGCAATGGTGAGATTTGCTTCAGACCTGAAATTCAGCACGCGCTGATAAAACTCGAAGCGGTCAACAGACTCACAGGTAACGACGATCCGGTAAAAATCAGGCTGGTAGACGATGCCAATCAGGGGCATGTATTTGCTTCTGTGGAAAACGCGTTGCTCAATTTCTCCGGAGGCACCGATAAGGCAGGTGGATTTCTGACTCCTAATATGACCATTACGGCACTCAGCCGCCTGCACGGAACAGTAGGAGGAGCTATAGATGATGCCATGAAGCTGGCATTCGATGCCGTTAAAGTTTTCGAAATGCTTGATAAGGTCCTGTCGCCCAAAATATTCGGAGTAATTGATATTTTTTCGTTATTTGATGTCGGGCTTTCAAATCTCTCGGGTTCCATGGACAGCTTCATCAGCCAGGTGAAATCACTTCAGGAAAAAATTGAGCAATTCCGCAATTCGATTAAACTGGCAGAGGCAAAAGCCCTCGAACTTGAAAAAGCTGTCGCTAATAACCTGACATACACTCAAAGCCAGATTCAAAACGAAATAAACAAGATCAGGCAGGATTTGCTCGGCGAGATAGATGATATCAAAAAAAATATAGCAGATGAAGTATCCAAACTCAGGAATTTGCTGAACAATTCTGTTCCCCGGATTCCGAATCTGAAAACATATCTCACCGACGACGCCTTTCATGTACAATATAAATGGCAACCCGATTTGGGAAAAGGAGAAAAGGAAGTTTATCCTGAATTGCTTACCGTGAAAATTGATGAACCAAAAAAAGCGCTGCAAATCGATACACATTTCGAAAAACCATTCGTGCCGGGTGCTCAGCCAATACTTACATCCGTAGCACGTTTTGACGATTTCAGGGTGGAAGTTGCCGATTGTATAGCCGTGAATTTCAAATCATTGAAATTCGAAACCGGAACATCGGGCAAAACCGGGATGAAAGTTGAAATGGGCAAAGTCCCGATGGAATTTATTGGTGCGCTCAGTTTTATCAACAGCCTGAATGACCTTATTCCTTCCACTGGTTTTTCCGACGATGGCAACGGACCGTATCTTGAACTTACGGCTTCGGGAATAAAAGCCGGTTATACACTGGCATTGCCTAATTTCGAAATGGGTATCTGCATGATTACCAACGTATCGCTGGGCGCATACATCAATCTGCCATTTACAGGCGATCCGCTCACCATTGGTTTCTTCTTCTGTACACGCGAAAATCCGTTTATGCTCACTATATCCTGTTTCGGGGGAGGTGGTTTTGTCAAACTGATAACCCGCCTCGACGGTCTTGAATCCATCGAAGCTGCATTCGAATTCGGGGCAGCCATTTCGCTCAACGTGGGTGTGGCATCCGGCAGCGTGTCGGTGATGGGCGGTATCTATTTCAAATCAGCCAATGCTCAGAAAACCCTTCCGGACAACAGAGTAATAACCTATAATCAGGCTGACCTGACTGCCTATCTGCGTATTAACGGTAAATTATCGATTCTCGGTCTCATTCACGTTTCGCTGGAGTTCTACCTCGAGCTTCATGCTGTCATTGCAGACGGAAGAGTTCAGAAACTTGAAGGTTCGGCTACTCTTAAAGTAAAGGTTTCGGTTTTGTTTTTCAGTAAAACCGTTTCGGTTACGGTCAGGCGTACGCTTGCCGGAAGCGGAGGCGACCCGAATTTTGCCCAAATGATTAGTCCCGAAGATTGGGAACAATATTGTCTGGCATTCAATTCGTAATATGCGAAATGAAGTAAATGACATTTTTTTCACTGGAAATAATTTATAGAATAATGTATTAACGTATTGGAAATCAAAATAATATGATACAAGAACTGGTTTTTACAACGTTGCCCCATCAGCGAATGGAACAAGACGGGAAACAATACCTGAAATTGTCGGTATTTGTGTCGCCTCATCTGAAAAATGCCACAGAAACAGTATTGGCCAATGCCCCCGATATGTACAACTGGGCAGAGAGAATACTCGACACCCAATTTTCATTCCGGATTGATGGACTGAAATCCGCAATAAAAGCAGAAATGGATAAATCAGCCATTGACAAGGAGCTTTTCAGAAGTATTTTCCATGCCAATATTCAGATTGAAAAGTTTGAAACCGAGAAATTGCACCTCAAACCCGTCCAGTCTTTCCCGGTGACACATATTCGCGATTTTTTGCTTGATCAGGTAAAGAAAATCGCTATCGAAAGCCCCACCCAACTGATTCCTGCATCTCACTTTGTGGATCCAGACCGGCTGGGAGTCATCTCAGATATAAAAATAGATGACAATGTGCTGAACACCGATAATGTAGAAGCAAGAAGTAAAACCACGCAGACAAAAACGTTTGTGTTGAAGAAAAATCTGGAGATAAGCAGTATGCAGCAGGTGCTCAGAAACAACCGCTTTATCCCGTTCAAAAAACAAGCGGATCCGGCTACCGACTTCCTGCAACTGAAAGATTTTCACAGGAAGGATAATAAAATTTCGCAGAAATTAATCATCCGAAAACCACAGTTCGAATTTCACAACATCCTCTCGGTGCTCAACAGTTATCCGGTGCTAATGCGGAGGCTGGGGTTTATCCTTGATTTTGTTATCCCCTACCAGCCGGCTTATCCTGCAAGCGGAACCATTCAGGTGATTCCCGAGGGAATTCGGTTCGAGGAGGTGAATACGAAAATATCTGTACCCAAAACCGCCTACAGCATTACTCTCAACGGATTTTACGCTTCCGATAAATCAGGGAGTGTACTCAGAAAAGGATTTGTGAAAATAAACACCGACGATTTCGCTGTTGTGCAAATGGATACTGACGGCATGGCGCTGAAAACAGCACAAACCGTTGATGAAAAAACAATTCAGGCGGCTGACTTTCTGAGCAGAAAAGCACTGGCAATCAGAAAATCCGATGCGATGTTGCAGAATCTGAGACTGAGTCCTCAAATTTCATCTGTGGGAAAAACAGGTAACAATATGAGTAAAGTCAAGTCTCTGAAAACCAATGAAATGACTCAGGCAGATCCTCAGCCGAAAAATCAGGTCAGACCGGTTTTAAGTTTCCAGAAAATGAAACCTGTGGAAAAGATGAAGCTTGTTGAGGTACCTTCGCGTGAAGGATTTCATGCCATGCGCACAGCAGGTATCGCGCTCATCCGAAACGGAATGAGCCAGCATGTGGCCGAAAAGTTGCAGCGAAACTCTGGTTTCCAGAAAATGCTTGTTGATAATGCAGAAGTTGATCTGGCGATGAAAAATCTGCTTTTACCTGAAGAAATTCTCTACTCTGACGACCTGGTGATGGCATACCGTATGGATATTGCCTATGAAGATAATCCGGGTAAATGGCATTCGCTGCATCAGCGCCGGATGAGCTACTCCTGGTTCGACGAGGCTGGCACCGCGCATCCGATTGACGGCATTGAACCGGATGAAGGATATGTGGAAATGGGAATTATTGAAAAAGAAAATGACCAGGATAATATTTACGTTCCCGAAACGCTTGCACGCTGGGAAGGCTGGAGCCTTTCGGTAGGGAAACCGGGCATGGCTATCAACGACTCGGAAGATCATCCGGCAAAAAAACCGACCGACCGCCACGATTATCTGAGCAGTTCGCGCGAAGTGGAACGGAAAAAATACCTGTTCGATCCCACGCTTGATTTCAAACTGAACGCACAAGCAGAACCGGTTAACGGAACATTACCCCGGTTGCGTTTCGGGAAATCATACCGCATCAGGATTCGCACCGTGGATATGGCGGGCAATAGTTTGCCTCTTGATACAGAATCCGAATCTCCTTCCGATACCTATTGCACCAATATCCGTTATTACCGCTACGAACCGCTTTCAAGTCCCTTAGTGCTGGTAGGCAACGAGTTGCGCGATGGCGAATTTCTCGAACAAATGGTAATCAGAAGCAATTACGATGCGGATGTAGCTGATTATGAAAAAAAATATACTCCTCATGGACAGGACTCCAAAGGACGGTCGGTCAGATATCTGCTGCCTCCGAAAAACAGTCAGCTGATGGCCGAAACACACGGAAAATTCGAAAAAGCCTTTGCCGATCCTCAAAAAGCCAAAGAAATTTACTCGATCATTACTTCACACGAAGGTTTGTATGAACGCAATGCGGATAATTCTGAAAAAATTTACACAGACCAGGAGGCAAAAATCATCTACCTGCCTGATCCGATGGCTGCCGGAATAGCTGTTTTCGTGGATACCGAAAGCGATGATACTCACGATGTCGATTTCTTACCCCGCATGTTCAGCTTTTTCTCTAAAGATGAACTCTCGGCTGATAAAACAAACGCAGTAAGCATTCCGGATGACTGGTACAATACCGAAGCTATACGTATTAAACTGGAAGAAGGCGCTTCAGGTGCTTCCTGGGATGGTTCGAAACGAACCTTTACGGTAAAATTACCCAAAGGACAACGCATCAGGCTCAGGATAAGTACATTCTGGCGTGAGGAAGACATGAAAAAGTTATCGGCTATATGGCAGCTCGTTAAAAGTGATGCAGGAGCCAGGCTCGCCGAAATCGAAAACATTGCCCGGAGCGGCCAGCACTGGATGATAAGTCCATCGCGTACTTTCGAACTTGTGCATGCCGTACAACAGCCCGTAGAAGAACCCTCGCTTATGCAAATTGTTCCAGAAAGAGATTACAATGATACTTTGGCAATGCTAAATGTCCGCTTCAGTGTCCACGGTGAAAGCACCGGGATGGCAGAACTGAAAGCAAGCTGGACCGAACCACTCGACGATGGCATTTCGGTGGAAATTAAAGAAAAGAACTTCACCGATACAATTCCTGAAATCGATATCTATTACCACGATCAGACTGTGACATTAGGTACTGTAAACGAAACCAGACCCGGATTGCCCGACAGAAAACTGGAATTGAACCAACCGAAATGGAAAACAGAACCGCTCACTATCAGACAATTCGATGTGCAGCCCGGATCGCTCAAAATAAACAATTTTTACAAACTGAAAGCAGAGAAACTGGCTGATATTCACCGGCAGAAGACAACAGATAACTCGAAAAATGTATTGGCAACCTTACGTCTTGATCTTGAAGAATCTAAGCTGAGTCTGGTGAAAATGCTCGATTTGCGTCATTATCCGCTCGAACATGCATTTGGCAATACGCGCCACAGGTGGGTCAATTATTCAGTGGTTGCCATTTCACGCTACGCGGAATATTTCACCAATGTAAAGAAAAATAAACCCGAAATATCGTTCGTGCGTGAATCCAAAACCGGAAAAATTAACATACTCAGCACTGCCAAACCTGATAAGCCTGAGATAGATTATATAATTCCGGCTTTTGAATGGCAAAAGACCAGTCAGGGCGGTATGCAGACTCATATACGCAAAGGTGGTGTGCTGCGCGTGTACCTCAAAAGGCCCTGGTTCTCCAGCGGCGAAGAAGAAAAACTGGCGGTTATACTTCCCGATAACTCCGGAAATACCAGCCCGATGATTACAACCATGATTCAGGGGGTAAATTACACCGATGCATACACACACTGGGGAGCCGATCCGCTGTTTGTATCTGAACTTCCCGTGAAGGCAAGTCCGCAACCTGCTGATTTCAGGTTAAATCCGGTTGTGGAAAAGGGTCTGACTTACCCGGGTAACGAAACCGCAAAAGCAACTGCAGTAGCTTATCCGGTAACATTCGATAAGGAAAAACAACTGTGGTACGCCGATATTGCGCTGGATACGGCCAACATGTATTTTCCTTTTATCAGGCTGGCTTTAGCTCGTTATCAGCAACATTCGCTTCGTATCGAAAATACCGATGTGTGCCTCTCAAACGTGGTAATGGCCGGAATGATACAAATGGTGCCCGAACGAAAAACTTCCGTCGTTCTGAATACTGCAGGTAAAGATACGTTGCTTAGCTTCAGAATTGCCGGACCGACTTACAACCACCGGTCGTCCCGGTTCGGCATACGCGAAATTATCAAAGTGACAGTGATGAAAACCAAAACTGAAAGCAAGTCGTCAACTGTTTTAATCGAAAATCAAGATTCTGAAAAGCGAAATCCCGATTCCTGGACATTCGAAGTTGGCAGAAATATGAAAAACGATTATACTTTTGACATAAATGAAAATATCAGGTTGCCTGAAGCGTATCGAACAGGTTCGTTCCAGGTGGTGGTCGAAGAAATTGAACTCGGCCCTCAAAACCTGAATAACCTGCCCGATGCGTACAAAGAACGGCTTGAGCATCCCGAAGAAACCAACCGGGTAGTATTTGCCGATGTTTTCACTATTGTGAAATGATATAAAGAAGAGGGTTTTTTTAGGCATAACCGGTGAATGAAGAGTGTGAGAAGCTATCCGTGTACGGGTGGCTTCTCTTTCTTTGTCAAATCATTTCAGGTAACCTGCACAATACAAAAGATATCCACAGCTAATAAACTCAAAACAGCATTTTGTAATCGGAAAATATCGCAGATAAAGTAAAAGAAGTGTACTTCTGAATGTTGGATTATTCATCAACTTAAGAGCAGTAAGGTTTATTTATCTCAGGGTATTGTGAAATGCAGAGTATTTTTTTATTTTTGTCAAATATTTGCCTCACATTTAATTTCCGGTAATATTTTTAACCGTTTGCCGGAGTGATTGCATATATTGACAAAATAATACTAAGAAAAATCACACTTTTTCCATGAGAAAAATCTTCCTGATTTTATCGGTTCTCATTCTGACGACTCAAAATGGTTTCTCCCAGAAATCCATTGTTTTCCCCAACAGTACAGCCACCTATGGATATGCTTCAGACAATGGAGCATTAAACCTGCTTTCCGGCAAGAGTTTTACGATATCAGCCTGGGTAAAAACCAGTACGGCCACTAACCAGGTTTTTCTGGCCAAAAGGCTGCAGGCAAAAGGTGCAGGCTACGAATTGTGGCAGCTGAACGGTTATTTTGCTGTTAACTGTACTCATACCAATGGCTCATCTTCAGGCCTTCCCGGTGGAAGCCTTTACAAAATAAATGATGGAAAATGGCATCAGATTGCATTTGTGGTGGATACTGTTAAAAATATGTACTACATGTATGTTGATGCAAAGGTGGATGTGAGCAAGGCGCTGGTTTCAACCTCCGGATTTACCAATACCGATAATTTGTATTTTGGCATCCGTGGTACTATGAATATGCCTGTGGACGGATCGATAGATGAAGTACGGATTTACAATAGAGCATTATCGAAAACCGAACTACTGGCTGATATGGCTTCTACGGTAAGTTCTTCCACACCCGGTCTTACTGCCGCATGGAACTTTGAAGAAGGCACGGGATTATTGGCTGCCGATGTAAAAGGCGTATGCAATGCCACACTTGCCGGATCGCCCGGGTGGAGTACGCTCACAAATCCGGCATCACAGGCAATCACGATGAACGGACCGCTGAATGTGGCTTTCGGAAGCCCTGATTTCAATCCGGCAAGCAGTTCGTCATCCATGCCCGTGATTTATTCCGTTTCCGATCCTCTGGTGGCAACGGTTGTGGATGGAAAAATACATATAGTGGGAAAAGGTACCTGTACCATAACTGCCAGTCAGCCTGAAAACCTCTATTATACAGCAGCTAAGCCCGTATCACAAACTCTCAACGTTATAAGTACGCTTATTTCGTTCGATCATCCGTTTACCAGTCATGCCGTTATTCAAAGGGACAAACCTGTAGTCATTTCAGGAAAAGCCGATCCAAATGATGTGCTGACCCTCAATCTGGACGGGGAAATCAAAACGGCAAATGTGAACAGCCAGGGAAAGTGGACATGTGAATTTAGTGCTAAAACAGCTAAAAACGTTCCCTTCTCGCTTACAGCCTCAGGTTTGAATTCCACCGCGGCATCACTCACCGATTTGCTTTGCGGTGACGTATGGGTAGCTTCCGGCCAGTCAAATATGCTGATGCCGATAGGACCGGGGTATAGTTTATATGGTATTAATAACTATTCTTCCGTGATAGCTGCCGCCAATTATCCCCAAATCAGGTTTATTCAGCCTGTTGACTTATGGCAACAGGCATCTGCACCACAAACTGCTTTGCTAACCTCATCGGCTGGCTGGACCGTGTGTTCGCCTTCAACAGCCGGAGGGTATTCAGCTGTTGCCTATTTCTTTGCCAAACTAATTCATCTGAGCCAGAATGTTCCTGTGGGGATTATCCAGAATGCGGTAGGAGGTACCCGTATAGAAGCATGGACCCCATTGAACGGTTTGAAGTCAATTCCTGAATATTCTTCATGGTACACGAAAGCTACAACCACCGCCTTGCCATCGGGGCAGGTTTACGACCGGAAAAATTTCCCCACAGCCTGCTACAACGGTATGCTGGCTTCATATACCCATTATCCTGTTAAAGGAATTATATGGTATCAGGGTGAAGAGAATCTGGGAATCGACGGATTAAGCGGAGTCTCTCTGTATGGCAATAAATTCAGGGCAACCATAGCTGCATGGCGTGATGCATTGGGAATACCTGATTTGCCGGTGTTTTTTGTGGAACTTGCCAATTTCAAATACAGTGTGAATTATGCTGTCTTATCAGGCTCACGTGAGGCTCTTCCGCAGTTTATTGCAGAACAAAATAAAGCCACCCGGATGGAAAGAGTGTATGGAGTAACAATATCGGACATCAGTAATTACAACGATATACATCCGACCGAAAAAGCTACGGTGGGAATACGGCTGGGTAATGCAGCGCTGGGTTATTTGTATGGCAAGAGTATTGTGCCAAATGCTGCAACCTTCAAAGAAATGAGAAGCGAGGGAACATCACTCAGGATTTCATTCAACAATAACAGTGGTTTCTATATTTCAGGTTCAACTCCGCTTAATGAGTTCAAAGTAGCGGGACCCGATAAGGTATATAAAACAGCTTCGGCCATTATCAGCGGAAATGATATACTGGTAAGTGAACCAACTGTCAGTCAGCCTCTTTCGGTTAAATTTGCATGGGATGAAAATTCAAATCCAAATCTCTTCAACGGCTCTGGCAGTCCGGCCTCGCGGTTTAACGACAGCCTTAAAATCAACCGTATAAACTTCATACCCATTCCGCCTGCTTTAAATAGAAATGATGCCGACATACAGCTTCAGGCAACTGCAACTTCCGGCTTGCCTGTCGTGTTTACTACTTCCAATCCGAATGTAGCGAATGTTGAAAACGGATACCTGCACATCACCGGTGAAGGTACCGTTACAATTACAGCATCAGAGTCAGGGAATACGGTTTATGCAGCAGCAAAGCCTGTTGCTCAAACCATTCAGATTTTGAATTCTACCGCTGTGAATAATTCCGGAGCTGCAAATGTAACTTTGAAAATGAATAATCGCGTAGCCCGTATTGATGGCATTGCATCAGGTGATTATATTACACTGATAAATACAAACGGACAAATAATTCGAACCGAAAAAGCAAAAACGGATAGTCAATTCTTAGATTTGAATAACATACCTGATGGAAATTACTTTATAACAATCCGTAATGTGAAATTTGTGAAAACTCTCAAACTGGCGGTAATGTAGTCGTTCTTAGAGAGATAATCAGGTTTTATTCAAAAAGGTAACAGGTCTTTAAAATGAAAAAGCACTTACAAATTTCAACAAATGTAAGTGCTTTTTACCGTAGCGAGAGGGGGGCATGATCCCCCGACCTTCCCGATAAAAAATCGGGACGCTCTAACTAACTGAGCTATTGATTAGTGTTTCGGTGTAATTTCTGCTCTTTTTAGCTTTAACTTCTTTTTCGCGTTTCATAGCTTCACTTCTTGTGTGAAATTCTTCAGAATAAACGACTTTCCAGGGACGTCCTGATTTTGTTGAAGGCGTTGCACCTGCATTATGTCTGTTCAGTCTTTCATCAATGTTCTCGCAACTACCGATATAGAATCTTCCGGTTTTCTCACTTTGAAGAATATAAAGAATATACATGCTAATGAGATTATAAATGAAAAAAGGTTGTTATTTTTATATAACAACCTTAATGTTAAAAAAGTAGCGAGAGGGGGGCATGATCCCCCGACCT
>CAZWLJ010000035.1:0-35753 GCA_964634605.1 uncultured Paludibacter sp. | reverse complement strand
AAATTTAAGTATTTTGCCCTTAACTGTCAGATTAAATCGAAACTAATTCAATTTAGTTTATATATCGATACTTTGTCAAACGTTTCTCTCCACTTTTCTCTATTACTCCATTATCTACAGCTTCCTTTAAATCTCTGCTGGCAGTTGCAGTCGAGATTTCTTTATTATGTCTTAAATAATCCTGCCTTGTAAATAATTCACTTCCAATAAAATCCCTGAAAATTATTATCCTGTCTGAACCGGTTAACGTGTGGTTTTGGGTCTTCAATAAATCTTCCAGAGCAATATTAATAATTTTAAGCATGAATTCAATAAACCCGGTAGAGTTTCCCTGATTGTCTGATTTTCCAAGAACATCATAATAATCTTGCTGACGCTCTTTAATTAATGACTCTATCGGTAAGTATTCAAAAACAGGAGAATAATCCTTTAAAATCATTGTTTGCCATAATCGTCCCATTCTTCCATTTCCATCAATAAAAGGGTGAATAAATTCAAATTCATAATGAAATACACAACTTTTTATTAACAGTATATCTTTGTCGTTTTTCAGGTAATCAAACAGATCTTTCATTAGAGAGTAAACAACATCTCCGGGAGGTGCTACATGTGTGATGTTGTTTCCTTTAGTAATTCCAACTGCCGTTCTTCTGAATTGTCCGGCATTTTCAATTAATGTATTCATTAATATCCCGTGAGCACGACACAATGAATCTATGTCATATGCATTGAATTCATTAAGCATAGAATATAGTTCTATCGCATTTTTTACTTCAATGATGTCTTTTTGAGGAGCAAGCACTCTTTTGTTATTAATCAAATCAGTGATTTGCTCAATAGTTAGTGTGTTTCCTTCAATTTCAAGTGATGATTGTATGGACTTTATTCTGTTTCGCTTTCGTAGTTCGGTAGGTGGTTTTATTAGCTTTGCTGACTTAATTTCGCCTATTTTTTCTGAAATGGAGGATGTTAGTTTTAAAATCTCACTGGTTATTTCATACGGTGGTTTCATACTCTTTTGTTTGTGATAGTATCATTTGATAGTATCAAAGATATGCAATTCTAATGAGACTGCAATGCTGCATTCATTTTTTAAAATTAAACAAACGTTGGCGGTATAAAAAGTTGGGGATTACAGAGCTATTCACTATCAGGCTACACGGCACTTGATGCGAGCCGAAAACCTTGAATAACCTATTAAAACCCAATTTGCAGATTGCGTGTTATAGCGTGTTTTATTTTTTACTATTTATTCTTTTCGGCTATAAATAAATCCTTCTGTACCCCAAAATACTAATATTTTATTAAAAACCCCGTTATCCATATCACTAAATGCAATTCGCATATTTTGGTTCTTATACTCATCTTCGGCAACTTTATAAACAGTATCGCATGAAACGATATTGTTGTTATCATTTGCATGAATGATTAAACTATTTTTCCCTTTTTCGATTTTGAAATAAAATTTATCGCCGGGAGTAAAACGGCCTGTATATTTTTTAAATGATGATGAAGATATTTGTTGATATGTATCTCCATCCTGATTGAGTTTATCACGAATCTCTTTAGCAATTTCAACGACAGGGGCATCTCCATAGTTGCTTAAAAGAATTATTAAATAGTCTGATGCAATAAGAGGATAAAAATTTGTGGAAGTCCACCCGCCAATACGGCCGATATGGTCTGTTTGATATTCTAAACTTATTTTTCCGGTTTTGTATACAGCTTCATACCATTTATACAAATCTTCTACTGTAGATGTTAGATTTCCTGAGCCTGTAAATTGGGAAGGATGAAAATAATCACCTGGAATAAATTCTCCATTTTCTTTATGATAACCTTTAGCCTGATTTTTAGGAATAAGATTCCAGTTAGAAAACGAACTGTTCATTCCCAACACTTTAAAAATATTTTTCTCTATGTAATCAGAATAGCTCAAACCACTTACTTTTTCAATAATACAGGCTAATAAATTATAGCCTGAACTACAGTATGAATATTTCTCTCCGGGTTCGAAATTTAAAGGTAGATATTTGAAAGTATCAATTAATTCATCCAGCTTTATCTCATGCTTTATTAATTCATAAGGTCTCTCATTTACATAGTCAACAATGCCTGATTTATGCTCAATTAATTGCCGGATTGTTATACGATTACCATGGGGATAGTCAGGTATATATTTAGATAAGGGGTCGTCAAGTTTTAATAGTCCTTTGTTTTTCAGCTCAATAATAGCTGCTACAGTAAAAAGTTTTGATACTGATGCCAGATAAAAGTTTGTTGCAGGTGTATTTGGTATTCTATTTTCTATATCAGCAAAACCATATCCCTTTTTCAATAAAATCTCACCATTTTTTGCAATTAAAACAGAACCTGTAAATTCAGTACTATCAACATACTTTTTTATAATACTATCAAGTTCAGTATAAACGCTCTTCGCTCCATAATCAGATTGAGACATGCAGGATGTCGTAGAAAATAATGTCAACAAAAAATAAACAATGCTTTTCATCTCATTTCAAGTTAATGTATCGTGATGCTGTTTTCTCAAAAATGCATTCAACGCGAGTTTGCGCAATAACCCTCATTTTCTCGTTTTTTGTTGTTTTATGAAATTCATAAGAAATAATTTACCCCGACTGGAAAAGGATCCGGCCGGGGTAAATGATGCAATGCCCGGTGAGTTGTTCAGGCTGAAATCGTGATTTATGTATCACGACCGGCTTAAAATCTGAGTACTTTCGGTTTTACCAGTTTTTCGTAATCATTGTAAGCCATGCGGATGAGTTCGGTATGGGTTCCGGCGTTGAAAGCAATTTCATTGTCATGGGTCAGTGCCTCCGACACATAGACATCCATGTCGTAGAGATTTCCGAATGGCGGTTCGGCGCCCACTTCGCATTCCGGAAATCTGTTGGCAAATTCATGTTCACCGGCAACTTCCACAGATTTTGCACCCAGTTCATCGCGAAGCAAACCGGTATTGACAAGTCCCGATGCCGGGCGTACGGCCATCGCCAGCTTTCCGTCGATCTTCACAATGACTGTTTTGGCAAGTTCCTGACCGTGAATATGTGCCGAATGTGCCACTTCATTGGCTGTGTAGGCCCGGGAATGATGTATCACGACGAACTTCATCTGGTTTTCGTTGAGTAAATCAATCAGTTTTTTGGAAGGCATAATCTTGATTTTTTAAAAAAACGTTGTTAAAGTACAAGAGGTGAAGACTTTTTGCACGGATGCAGTAAGTCCGGGTACAGATCAGCTTTTTAACAGGGGTCATGCCGGTAAAGGCTGTGTTTCATAGTAATAAAACGCAGTTTATCAACCGTTTGTTTTCAGGCAGGATGGTTTTCTCCGCGCATAAAGTAAGCACATGACTGCAAGTGAACGGGTTGATTTTGTCTTATTGTTTGATGCCTTATTATCAGTCAGCCCGCCGGGTGCAATCCGGATTAATTCCGTTTATCCTTTTATCCTGTCTATCTATTTTATGAGTGTTTTTTTATTTCTGTGTCCCATTCCCAGTCCTTCTCCCCTGCTTCCATTTCGTATTGAACTTCGTTTCATCTCGTGGCTGATTGCATGATTCTGTACTTTCTCCCTGTTGCCTTTGCTGTCTGTAAACCATGTTTTAGCGTTTTCACCTGACTTGCCGCCGGAATAAATCCGTTGTCCCAACCGGCTTAAAAATCTGAAAATATTCATAATCCAAAGTATTAAGTTATACAATTCTGATCAGATATTTATCTATCAGATAAACAATTTCCGGTAAAATTAGTTGAATGATTTTCCGTTAAATAACCATCGTTCAGGTATTTTTTTTCTGAACCGCACGACAACCGGCAACTTTCAGTTTTCTCAGTTGTTATTTCATTGTGCACTAACTCATTATATCATGGTTATGAAAAAGGCTTTCCGTGAAATTTCGCGTCTGCTTTTCCTTACCGGTATTTTCAGTGTAGCTATGGGTGTGCTGGAGGCTGTTGTGGTTGTATATATCCGTATGCTTTACTACCCTGCCGGTTTCGGCTTTCCGCTGAAGTTTCTCAGCGCCGCAATGATGCAGACAGAATGGATACGCGAAATTGCCACCATCGTTATGCTCGCTGCTGTGGGTATTTTGTCAGGCAAAGACAACTTCAGGCGTTTCCTGTATTTCCTTTTCAGCTTTGCAGTGTGGGATATTACCTATTACGCGGCGCTAAAGATTTTCCTGAACTGGCCTGCCTCCCTTTTCGACTGGGATGTACTGTTTCTCATTCCTGTACCGTGGCTTAGCCCGGTGTTAGCGCCCGTTATTTGCTCTGTGCTGATGATTATCATGGCAGTAAGCTATCTGTACATGAAAGAAGCAGTAAATAATTTTAAAGTGCATCCGCGGCAATGGCTGACCACACTTACCGGCGCTGCTCTCGTTCTCATTTCCTTTACCAGTGACTTTACGACCCTGATTATTCAGTCGGGATTTAATCTGAAGGAAGATTCCGGATTTTGGTCTGCTGCAGGCGGATATGTGCCCGGGAAGTTCGGCAGGCTGATATTCATCACCGGAACAGTCCTGATACTGCTGAGTATAATCATGACGTTGTACCGGTTCAGAAGGAAATAAGCGTATCCGCAGGAATTAAACTTACCGGAATACCTGATTTCATATTGCAAAGGGGGCTGTCCGGAAAAACAAAAAAAAGAACATAAACAGGTTATTACCAGCTACATTCTTTTCTCATTTGTGATCCCGGCGGGATTCGAACCCACGACCCACAGCTTAGAAGGCTGTTGCTCTATCCAGCTGAGCTACGAGACCATTTTTCAAAAAAGTTTTGCAAAAGTACGGTAATTTTTGAAATAAAGCAATACTTATCGGCAAAAAAGCAAACAGTTTACTTATTATTCAGCGAAAAATGAGTAATATTGCAACCTGAAAAAAATATCAACAGAAACAGGATGAAGGTAATAAAATTCGGTGGTTCATCGGTCGGTACGGTTGAAGGAATTCTGAGTGTCAAACGGATTGCAGAGTCGCAGCAGGACGATGTCATAGTCGTTGTTTCGGCGCTTTCGGGCATTACAGACCAGTTATATTCCACTTCCGGCATGGCATCGCAGGGCGATGAAGGCTACCTGGCTTCGTACGAAGAAATGATTTCGCGCCACTACGCCCTGGTGGAGCAAATTGTTCCCGAAGTGAAAAAAGAACAGACCATTCAGAAACTGAATGAATATTTCAGCGATCTCTCCAACATTTTCCGGGGTATTTATCTTATCAAGGATATTTCCATCCGTATTACCGACACCATTGTAAGCTACGGCGAAGTGCTTTCGTCCGTCATTGTGGCCAGCCTGATTGAAGGAGCAAAACATTTTGATTCGAGGCGCTTCATTAAAACTATCAATCAGTTCAACAAACACATTGTCGATTTCCCGACCACCAATGAACTGGTAAAGGAAACTTTCAGGCAGGCTCCCCGCATTTGTGTCTGCGGCGGTTTTATCTCTACCGATGTAAGTACCGGCTTCATAACCAACTTAGGACGCGGAGGTTCGGACTACACGGCTTCCATCCTGGCTTCGGCGCTCAATGCATCGAAACTGGAAATATGGACCGATGTGGATGGATTTATGACTGCCGACCCGAAAGTGATTACCGGAGCGTATGTCATCGAGCATCTGAGCTTTAGTGAAGCCATGGAGCTTTCCAATTTCGGCGCCAAAGTGATTTATCCCCCTACCATTTTTCCTGTGTATCATAAGAATATCCCGGTAGAAATAAAAAACACGTTCAATCCCGATGCACCGGGCACACTGATTTCGAGCGAAAAGAGGCCCAATAAAAACGGCGAAACCAAAGCCATTAAAGGGATTTCGTCCATCAACGACACGTCGCTTATTACCATCCAGGGACTGGGTATGGTGGGCGTTATCGGGGTGAATTACCGTATTTTCCGAGCACTGGCCAAAAACGGCATCAGCGTGTTTATGGTGTCGCAGGCATCGTCAGAAAACACCACCTCCATCGGGGTGCGAAATGCCGACAGCAGTATGGCTGTTGAGGTACTTCGCGAGGAATTCAGGACTGAAATTCAGCAGGGTGAAATCAACCAGATTTTTTCGGAAGACGATCTGGTAACGGTGGCCATCGTGGGTGACAACATGAAACGCACACCGGGTATAGCCGGAAAACTTTTCGGCACGCTCGGACGAAACGGTATCAACGTGATAGCCTGTGCGCAGGGTGCATCCGAAACCAACATTTCATTCGTTACCGACAGAGCCGTGCTGAGAAAAACGCTTAATGTCATTCACGATTCCTTCTTCCTTTCGGAATACAAAGTCCTCAACCTCTTTATCGTGGGCGTTGGCACCGTGGGCAGCAACCTGCTGAACCAGATTAAATGTCAGCGTCAGAAACTGATGGATCAGAACGGGCTTAAAATCAACGTGGCAGGCATCGCATCGAGTACACGGACGATGTTTTCGCGCTCCGGCATCGACCTGGAAAACTGCGTGGCCAAACTGAAAGCCGAAGGGGAAGAAACCACGACAAAAATCATCCGCGATGAAATTCTGAAAATGAATATCTTCAACTCCGTTTTTGTGGATTGTACAGCCAGCCAGGAGGTTTCGGATATTTACCAGTCTCTGCTCGAAAACAACATTTCGGTGGTAACGGCCAATAAAATCGCGGCTTCGTCGGAGTTTGAGAAATACATGAAACTGAAGGACACTTCCAGACTCCGGGGCGTGAAATTCCTCTTCGAAACCAATGTGGGCGCAGGTTTGCCGATTATCAACACGATGAACAACCTGACCAACAGCGGCGACCATATCCTGAAAATGGAAGCAGTGCTCTCCGGAACTCTGAATTTCATTTTCAACACCATCGGTGAAAATGTTTCGCTGAGCAAAGCCATCCGGATGGCAAAAGAATCCGGTTTTTCGGAACCCGATCCGCGCATCGACCTCAGCGGCAAGGATGTAATCCGTAAACTCGTCATCCTGGCCCGTGAAGCGGGATACAAGGTGGAACAGGAACATGTGAAAAAGAACCTGTTTATACCGGATAAATACTTTGCAGGTACACTGGACGATTTCTGGAAAAGCATTCCCGAACTGGATGCAAAATTTGAAGAACAACGAAAGGAACTGTACGGCGAAGGCAAACACTGGCGGTTTGTAGCCACTATGGATCAGGGTGAATGCAGCGTGGGGCTTCAGACAGTGGACAGCATGCATCCTTTCTTCGATTTGCAGGGCAGCAACAACATTGTGCGGATTACCACCGAGCGGTACAACGAATACCCGCTGATTATCAAGGGATACGGCGCAGGAGCAAGTGTAACGGCAGCCGGTGTTTTTGCCGATATCATCAGCATAGCGAATATCAGGTGATTGAACCGGTAACCGGTGACTGTAAATTGTAAATTGTAAATTAATTCCCTGCTCTGCAGGTTATTAAATTAGTACTTCAGGTTTATTTTTTCGTTCAAATGGTTGCTTCAAATCCAAAAGGCTTATTGCTGAAACCGGTTTCGGTTTTGTATATACTGATGCTGGCGGTATTTCTTCCGGTTGCGTGTCAAAGAAAAGGCGCGCAGGTGCCCGCGAATAAAATACAGGCAGTTGACTCCACTGAAATGAAATTACGCGATTACAACAGGGAAGTCACGCGGAAAGAGGATAGCGCCATTCTGGAATTTATCGGCAGTCAACCGGATAAGTTTACGAAAACAGCATCCGGAATCTGGTTTTGCCTGCTGCAATCATCCGGACTTGAGCCGCTTGCTACCGGTTCCGATGTGACTTTCAGCTACAGGGCATTTACCATGGATGGTATTCTGGTTCTCGAAGAGGGGAATAAAACCATCCGTTTTGGCAAAAAAGAGGTGGTTACGGGTCTCGAGGAAGGGCTGAAACTCATGAAACGGGGCGAGAAGGCTCGTTTTATCGTGCCCTGGTATCTGGCATACGGAGCACGGGGCAATGAAATGATCGGACCCTGCACTACCCTGATTTTCGTAGCAGAAGTACAAAAATAACAGCACATTACAATACAAAAAATGTGTCGGCAAAGCCGGATTACTGAAAATTAACTTTTATATCTCACGAGAAAATCGGATATTTGCATCCGGATTTCGAATATTAAATAAACCGAAATTATTATCCTAAATGAACAAAATACTTCAAGCATTCTTTCCTCTGTTTATTCTGGCAGCCATGGTTGCCTGCGATGACACCAAAAGCTATTCTGAGCTTCAGGACGAAGAATTAGTAACAATCGAAAATTTCATAAAACAAAACAACATACAGGTAGTAACCACAAAACCGGCCGACAATGGCTGGGGAACCAACGTGTACTACAAAACGGCATCAGGTCTTTATATTCACATGGTCAGCACCGGCGAAAAGACCGATTCACTGTCTGTGAATTCTACCGTTGGTTACAGGGTAATAGAATACCTGCTCGACGATAATAAAACCGTTCAGTTCAAAAACTGGGAAGTCCGTGATTACATCAATCCCATCCGGTTCACCTACGGAAGCTCCACAGCAATTACGAGCATCGGAACAGGTATGCACGAAGCTATCGGAATAATGAAATACAAAAATTCGGAAGCCAGAGTGATTATTCCTTCGGGACTGAACACGGGAAGCTACAACCAAAATGTGATTCCTGTTGGCTGCGATCTTAAAGTCACTGTTATTAACTAAGCAAAAGCCCCTTCACAAGGGGTTTTTAGTTTTATTATATGCACAACCTTATTTTTTTAAATGTTCTATGACACTCATTAAATCAATCTCAGGCATCCGGGGAACCATCGGGGGACGCGCCGGTGACGGACTCAGTCCGCTCGATGTAGTAAAATTCACAGCTGCCTACGCTTCATTTATCCGTTCATCGGGAAAATCATCTTCCACTAAAATTGTTGTCGGACGCGATGCACGCATCTCGGGCGAAATGGTGAATAATCTGGTTATTGGTACCCTGCTCGGTATGGGAATGGACGTTACCGACATCGGTCTGGCAACCACCCCAACCACCGAACTTGCCGTAACGATGGAACAGGCAGCCGGAGGCATTATCCTCACTGCCAGCCACAATCCCAAACAGTGGAATGCATTGAAACTGCTGAACGAAAAAGGTGAATTTCTGAATGCCAAAGAAGGTGAAACTATTCTCCGGTTAGCTGAGAATGATGATTATACGTTTGCCGAAGTGGATACTTTGGGTAAACTCACAACAGCCGATTATACTCAGAAACACATTGATAGTGTTCTCGCGCTTGATCTGGTAGATGTGGAAGCTATCAAAGCTGCCGGTTTCAAAGTGGCCATTGACTGTGTAAATTCCGTTGGCGGAATTGCCATCCCTGCTCTGCTCGAAGCGCTGGGCGTAAAAACAGTGGAAAAACTCTACTGCGAACCAAACGGACAGTTTCCTCACAACCCTGAACCTCTGCCCGAACATCTCACCGAAATTTCCTCAACAATGAAATCAGGTAAATTTGACGTGGGCTTTGTGGTGGATCCCGACGTGGATCGCCTCGCAATCATCTGCGAAGACGGAGCTATGTTTGGCGAAGAATACACACTGGTTTCTGTTGCCGACTATGTACTCCGTCACACTCCGGGCAATACTGTTTCGAACATGAGTTCGACCCGTGCCCTGCGCGATGTTACCGCCGGGTACAATTGCCAGTACGAAGCATCGGCTGTTGGTGAAGTGAATGTAGTTGCCAAAATGAAAGAAAATAAAGCGGTGATTGGCGGCGAAGGCAATGGCGGGGTAATTTATCCGGCAAGCCACTATGGACGCGATGCACTGGTGGGTATTGCCCTGTTTCTGACAAATCTGGCCAAATCGGGTAAAAAAGTATCGGAATTGCGTGCCTCCTACCCCAACTATTTTATGTCGAAAAACAAAATTCAGCTCACACCACAGATTGACGTGGATGGAGTGCTGGCTGTAATCAAGGGTTCTTACAAACAGTACGAAGTGAATGACATCGACGGTGTAAAGATCGACTTCCCGCAAGGCTGGGTACACCTCCGCAAATCAAATACCGAACCTATCATCCGTATTTATTCCGAAGCTGGTTCACCGGAGCAGGCCGATAAGTTTGCTGCAGCAATTATGGAAGAAATTAAAAGAATAGCAGGTATCTAGTCATCTGATTGCTCCTGTTAAAACCATAGAAGAGAGGGTGTGGGACCTGGTTCCTGAACACCCTCTCTTTTTTTTTTCGTTACCACGTTCAGATTTTAGAATCAGGATTGCTATTCCTTTTTGTGTTCAAAATTCATCCGGATTGTTCGATAACGAAACTTTTTTTTAACTTTGCAGAAAACATCAATAACTGCACAAAACTTTCTTTTAAGAGGTTGAGTTACATATGAACACCATCGGTAAACTTTTTACATTTACATCATTCGGCGAATCGCACGGCACAGGTGTCGGCGGCATTGTGGACGGTTGTCCGGCCGGAATAGAACTGGACGAGGCATTTATCCAGCACGAACTTAACCGTCGTCGTCCGGGACAATCAGCTATTTCCACCCCGCGCAGCGAAGAAGATAAAGTGGAATTCCTCTCCGGAATTTTCGAAGGAAAAACCACCGGGACACCCATCGCCTTTGTTATATGGAACAAAAATCAGGAAAGCAAAGACTATAATCACCTGAAAGATGTTTATCGTCCTTCGCATGCCGACTATACCTATCAACAGAAATACGGCATCCGCGATCACCGCGGAGGAGGACGGAGTTCGGCACGTGCCACGGCAGGATGGGTGGCTGCAGGAGCCATTGCCAAATTGGTGTTGAAACAGCAGGGAGTGGAAATTACAGCTTACACATCGCAGGTGGGACACATAGCAATTGAACAGCCTGTCGAAAATCTCGATTTTTCATTGATTGAAAGCAATATCATTCGCTGTCCGGAAACCGATACGGCGAAAAAAATGATTAATTATATTGACAAACTTCGAATTGAAGGAAATTCCATCGGCGGCATTATCAGTTGTGTAGTCAAAGGAGTGCCCGTAGGTTGGGGAGAGCCGCTTTTTGATAAGCTCCAGGCACGATTAGCAGCAGCAATGTTGACTATAAATGCCACACACGGATTTGATTATGGTCGGGGTTTTGAAGGGGTACATCTCACCGGAGCTGAGCTCAACGATGCTTTCGTCAAAGAAGGCGATAAGGTAACCACCAAAACCAACAACTCCGGCGGAATACAGGGTGGCATCAGTAATGGTGAGGAAATTTACTTCCGTGTACTTTTCAAACCCGTGGCAACCATCAGCATGAAGCAGGACACACTCGACAAAGACCTGAATGCTATAGAACTGGAAGCCCGCGGACGCCACGACCCGTGTGTATTGCCCCGTGCCGTGCCCATCGTGGAAGCCATGGCTGCACTGACGCTGGTTGATTTATTTTTAATGAACAAATAATAAGTGTGAAAATGAGTGATATTCAGCTTATTCAGAATAAAATATATGAAATACGCGGTGTGAAAGTGATGCTTGACTTTGACCTGGCAAAAATGTATCAAGTTGAAACGAGAATAATAAATCAGGCTGTAAAAAGAAATATCAGACGTTTTCCTTCTGATTTCATGTTTCAGTTAACACGCGGCGAATGGGCAAACTTGATGTCACAATCTGTGATATCAAGTTGGGGTGGAACCCGCAAACTGCCTTTTGCCTTTACCGAACAAGGCATTGCCATGCTTTCCGGCGTTCTCAGCAGCGATATTGCCATTGAAGTGAATATCTCAATCATGCGGGCATTTATCGCAGTACGTAAACTTATTTTATCCAATAAAAATACGGATGAGATAGATGAGTTGAAAGCCCGTATTCAGTCATTGGAAGAAATTAGTGAGGAAATCCTGAAGGCAATCAACGACCTGAGCGAAGATACGCGCCGTGAATTTGACGATATTTACATTGCTTTATCAGAAATGTCAGGCAAACAAAAACAATTGGATAAGCCCCGTAATCCCATTGGATTTAAATAACAAATTAGAGAACCGTGTCCGAAGAAATCATTACATCCAATCACTGGCTGGTGATAACCAACCCAACCTCCGGAAAAAGAAAATTCCAGGAGCAGAGCAAATATGTACTTTCCGAACTCGACAAATCAAATATCCCGTATATTTTCAAACTGACCGAATACTCCGGACATGCCGTTGAGATAGTCAGATTCTACGCGAAGCGCGGTTGCATCAATTACATGATATTAGGTGGCGACGGGTCAGTCAGCGAGGTTATCAACGGTATCTTCGCAGCAGAACCGGAGAATACAGCCGCGATAAAAATCGCCGTGATTCCGCGCGGTACGGGAAACGACTGGGGGCGTTTCTGGGGATTGAAAAAAAACAACAGGGAATCGATGAAAATCTTCCGGAAAGGAAACTGCAAGCTGATTGATATCGGAAAAATTGATATCACCGAATCAAACAACCAGTCAAAAAGCCATTATTTCATCAATTCAGTAGGTTTCGGACTGGATGCCAAAGTGGTGGAACTGACTCACCGGATGAAAAAATACCTGGGAAGTTTCTCGTTGCTATACACCCTGGCGTTGCTGCTTGCTGTATTCAGATACAAGTCCACTCCCGCTCAGCTGACGATGAATGACAAAACCCGTGAAGTCACATTATTCACCATGAACATTGCCAACGGACCTTTCAGCGGCGGTGGTATAAAGCAGAATCCTTTTGCACTCCCTTACGATGGCATTTTTGATATGATAGTGGTCGAAAAACCTAGCCTGATGAATATTCTAACTGCACTTCCGCTGATTTTCAACGGCAAACTGACTCAGCTTCCCTTTGTTCAGAGTTCACAGACAAAAGAGATCCGGATTAAAACAGAAAAGAATATTTTAGTCGAAGCTGACGGAATTATCGTTCCTGAGGGGCATACATGCCGGGTTTCCATTATTCCTGATGCAATTCAGATGATTGTTCCCTGAGGTAAAAACACACGCTGAAACGATTTACAGCAATCCGAAATGCTTCAGCGCGTTCAAAATGCCGTCATCATCCACTGGATCTGTCACATAATCTGCCGAGGCTTTCACCTCAGCTACCGCATTTCCCATCGCCACACCCACACCGGCATGTTGCAGCATGGCTATATCGTTTCCCCCGTCGCCGAAAGCCATGGTTTCGGACAACTGAATGCCGAAATGCGCGGTGATTTTATCTATTCCGATGGCTTTGTTGCTCCCTTTCGGCACAATATCGGTAAACAACGGGTGCCAGCGCAGCGAATCGCATCCGGGTAAAAGAGACATCACGCGCTCCTCGTCTGCCTCCGGAATGAAAGATACAACCTGATAAATATCCGTTTCGAGCGAACGGGAAAAAGGCCGCACACTTACTCCCGGAAAAAGTTTCAGTTCCTGCGCCGCATCCACATCATCGTTGATGAAATTGATATAAAGACCGCTATCGTCCATTACCAGACAGGGAAAGGGCATGGATTGCTGCAGGTCAATTAATACCTGAATGTTTTGTTTGTCGAGCGGATGACGGTAAACAGGTGTTTTATCACCTTTCAGACACAAACCACCGTTGATAGTGATGTATCCGTCGAATTCCAGTTCACCAAAATCAGGAACCGACTGAATGTGTCTTCCGGTAGCGATAAAAACACGGATTCCTTTTTCCCTGAGCCGTTTAACAGCATCAATGGCCGAATTGGGTATCAGGTGGGTTTTGAAACTTACCAAAGTACCGTCAATATCAAAAAATATAGCTTTTATCATCTTCAGATTGTCTTTTTTAGGGTGAATGACAGATTTTGCTTTAGTCAAATGACACGCAACTCCCTGTCGGTTTAATTTTTGGCTCAGCGGGCAAAATTAATGAATAATGCCCGACAAGCCAAATGAAAGTTTTTTCCATATCGAAAATGAATGATTTCATGGATGTAAAAATCGGTTTTTTGCTTTTCAGCGTGCTTAATAATTAGTACCTTTGCAGACTGACAGAATAATCAAAATTGAGTTTAATCCTTAGCATTCAGCCACACGATGATTTATTTTTTTCAAACAACCGGTCAACACATAATCGCAGTACAGACAACTCAGGAACTGAACCACGAAGTTACGAACAAACTCACCTGGCTTTTCGGTGAAGCAAAATTACTTGATACCGAAACAATTCAGGGAAATTTTACAGGTCCGCGACGCGAAATGATTACTCCCTGGAGTACCAATGCCGTGGAAATAACTCAAAATATGGGTATTAAGGGAATTCAACGAATTGAAGAATTTATCCCCGTTGTGCCCGAAACGGAGCCGGATGCGGCATCTTTCGATCCCATGCTCCAGCGGCTTTATAAAGAACTGAATCAGGATATTTTCACCATCCATAAACAGCCGGAACCTATTCGTTTTGTGGATGATATTGCGGCATACAACGAGCAGGAAGGACTGGCACTAAGCGAAGATGAAATCGAATATCTGAACGAAATATCAGCAAAAACAGGAAGAAAACTTACCGACAGCGAAGTTTTCGGGTTTTCGCAGGTCAATTCCGAACATTGCCGTCATAAAATTTTCAACGGACAATTTGTAATTGATAACGAGGAAAAAGAAATGACCCTTTTTCAGCTTATCAAACAGACCTCAAAAGACAATCCGAATGATTTGATTTCTGCTTACAAAGACAATGTGGCATTCAATCAGGGACCGGTGATAGAGCAGTTTGCTCCGAAATCGGAAGACAAACCGGACTTTTTTCAGACAAAAACCATCGAATCGGTCATTTCCATTAAAGCCGAAACCCACAATTTCCCGACTACCGTAGAACCTTTCAACGGTGCCGCAACCGGTACCGGTGGTGAAATCCGCGACAGGCTCGGCGGTGGAAAAGCCAGCCTCCCGATTGCCGGAACAGCCGTTTACATGACAAGTTATCCCGGCCTGACTTCCCGTTCGGCTAAAACGGGCAACCCTGCCGGCAGATCCTGGCTCTATCAGACACCCGAACAGATACTTATCAAGGCATCAAACGGTGCTTCCGACTTCGGGAATAAATTCGGTCAGCCGCTTATTTGTGGTTCGCTGCTCACCTTCGAACACGAGGAAAACAACAAAATCTATGGTTACGACAAAGTAATCATGCTTGCAGGTGGTGTGGGCTATGCCAACAAACGGGATGCACTCAAGGGAACTCCCGAACCGAATGAAAAAGTAGTGGTGATGGGCGGCGACAATTACCGTATCGGGATGGGCGGAGGCGCAGTATCGTCCGTTGAAACAGGCCAGTATGGCAACGCGATAGAGTTAAACGCGGTACAGAGGGCCAATGCCGAAATGCAGAAACGCGCTGCCAACGTGATTCGGGCACTTGCCGAAAGCGATGAAAATCCCATCATATCCATACACGACCACGGTGCAGGTG
This sequence comes from uncultured Paludibacter sp., assembly GCA_964634605.1. Taxonomy (GTDB): domain Bacteria; phylum Bacteroidota; class Bacteroidia; order Bacteroidales; family Paludibacteraceae; genus UPXZ01. The sequence goes on along the minus strand of CAZWLJ010000035.1, from coordinate 20,326 downwards.
GTCACCTCAACTGCCTGTCGGAGCTGGTGGAATCGACCGGCGGCGTTATTGAAATGGACAAACTCCCGATTGGTGACACTACACTGAGCGCCAAAGAAATTATCGGCAACGAGAGCCAGGAACGGATGGGACTGCTGCTGAAAGAACAGGATCTGGAACGGGTGAAAAAAATCGCCGAACGTGAACGTGCTCCCCTGTATGTGGTTGGCGAAACTACAGGCGATATGAAACTGATATTTAAATCTTCCGGCACGGAAAGCGGGACTGTCAATCCGATTGACCTTCCGCTTGACTACATGTTCGGTAAACCACCCCGCACGATAATAACCGACAATTCTGTACCCGAACATTTTTCGCCGGTAGAAACCGATGAAGAAAAACTGCTTGAGTATCTGAAAAATGTACTTCGAATGGAATCTGTGGCTTGCAAGGACTGGCTTACCAATAAAGTGGACCGTTCGGTAACAGGTAAAGTAGCCCGTCAGCAATGCGTGGGTGAAATTCAGCTTCCGCTGAGCGACCTGGGAGTTGTAGCGCTTGATTATCGCGGAAAAGCAGGTATTGCAACATCCATCGGTCATGCCCCTCAGGCTGCACTTATCAGTCCGGAAGCCGGATCGGTACTCGCCATAGCCGAGGCACTTACCAATATCGTCTGGGCACCACTGAAAAACGGGCTTGACAGCGTTTCACTTTCGGCAAACTGGATGTGGCCCTGTAAAAACCCGGGAGAAGATGCACGCCTTTACAGGGCTGTGGAAGCCTGCAGCGAATTTGCCTGCTCGCTTGGTATCAATATCCCGACCGGAAAAGACAGCTTATCCATGACTCAGAAATACCCTGACGGTAAAAAAGTATTCTCACCCGGAACGGTCATTATTTCTGCCGGAGCAGAAGTTTCGGATGTCAGAAAAACAGTCAGTCCGGTGATAATAAACGATGCAGGCACAACACTGCTTTACATCGACTTTTCATTTGATAATCATAAACTCGGCGGATCGGTACTGGCTCAGACACTCAACCGGCTGGGAGATGAAACTCCGGTGGTAAATGATCCGGAATACTTCAAAGCGGCCTTCGATACGGTTCAGGAACTGATTGACAAAAAACTGATACTTGCCGGACATGATATTTCGGGCGGAGGTATGATTACAACCCTGCTTGAAATGTGCTTTGCAAATGCACACGGCGGATTGAGCATCAACCTGGATGCCATTGCCGGTCAATCGCTGGTTACCATGCTTTTTGCCGAGAACCCGGGAATCATCATTCAAGTGAAAGATAAGATTACAGTAGAAAAAGCATTAAAATCCAATGGAATAGGTTACGCTGTCATAGGAAAACCAATTGAAGAACGGCGTCTGGAAATTCAAAGGAAAAAAACAGCGTATTCATTCTCCGTCAACGAACTTCGTGATGTATGGTATGAAACTTCGTGCCTGCTGGATAAAAAACAAAGCGGCCCGGCAAAGGCCACGGAACGTTTTGAAAACTACAAAAAGCAGCCACTCGAATTCAGATTTCCCGAAAATTTCACAGGCAAACTTTCGCAGTTCGGATTGACAGCCGACCGTAAATCCGGCGGAATGAATGCAGCCATAATACGCGAGAAAGGCACAAACGGCGAACGTGAAATGGCCTACGCGCTTTACCTGGCCGGTTTTGATGTCAAAGACGTACACATGACCGACCTGGCTTCAGGACGCGAAACGCTTGAAGATTTGAACATGATTGTATTCTGCGGCGGATTCTCCAATTCCGATGTGCTTGGTTCGGCTAAAGGCTGGGCGGGTGGTTTCATGTACAACGAAAAAGCCCGTACAGCACTTGAAAATTTCTATAAACGCCCTGATACGTTGAGTCTGGGTATTTGTAACGGATGTCAGCTCATGGTGGAACTGAACCTGATCAATCCCGAACACGCGAAACGGGTACAAATGCTCCATAACGACAGTCATAAATTTGAAAGTGAATACGTTACAGTCAATGTACCGGAGAATGATTCGGTGATGTTCCGTACACTTTCGAGCAGCAAACTCGGTATATGGATTGCACACGGCGAAGGCAAATTCTCCCTGCCCATGGGCGAAAGCGCTTACAATATCGTGGCTAAATACAACTACGAAGGTTATCCGGCCAATCCGAACGGTTCTGACTTCAGCGTTGCAGGAATATGTTCGGCCGACGGACGCCACCTGGCCATGATGCCTCACCTGGAACGGGCCATATTCCCCTGGCAATGTGCCCACTACCCTGCCGGACGCCTTCACAGCGATGAAATCACACCCTGGGTGGAAGCTTTTGTGAATGCCCGTAAATGGGTTGAAAAGAATAAATAAATCGTTGGATTATGAAAAAACAATCCCTGAAGAAATTCGCCTATCTTTCCATCGCGGCGGCTATGGTAACTATCGGGCTCAAATTTTCGGCCTATCTTTACACTGGTTCGATGGGATTGCTTTCGGATGCCCTCGAATCGTGTGTGAACCTGATAGCAGCTGTGGTAGCCCTGGTAATGATACACATATCGGAAAAACCGGCAGACGAAGGGCATGAATTCGGACACACCAAAGCCGAATATTTCTCGAGCGCCATCGAAGGCGGACTTATCATGGTGGCAGCGTTCAGTATAATCTGGACTGCAGCTCCGAAACTCTTTCATCCGAAGGAAATTGAAAACGTGGGATTAGGTTTGCTCATATCGCTGAGTGCATCCGTTGTAAACATGGCTACGGCAATGGTTCTCATCCGCAATGGCAAAAAAAACAAATCGCTCCTGCTCGAAGCCGATGGGAAACACCTGATGACCGATGTCTGGACTTCGGCAGGTGTAATCGCAGGCATCGGCCTGGTAAAACTGACCGGACTGCTGATACTAGATCCGATTATCGCCATTCTGGTAGCCATCAATATCATCTGGACAGGTTTCGTTCTGCTCAGGCGTTCGGCCGACGGGCTGATGGATGCTACCATCAACGAAGCTGATTTGAAACTCATTACCGATTATCTGAACGAGCTGAAGACCGAAAAGGTTGATTACCATTCACTTATGACCCGTCAGGCAGGTCAGCGGAAATTCATATCGCTCCACCTGCTCATTCCGGGTGAATGGAGCGTACAACAGGGACATGACTACGCTGAAAATATCGAAGAAACCATCGAAGATATGTTTGCAGAACCTGTTACCGTTTCGACACACATTGAGCCTATCGAAGATCCGGCTTCGATGCGTGACATTGGAATCGACAGAAAAAGAGGAAGTTAATAAATAATATTTAAAGCATTGACAAGCGGGAAAAACCGTAATTATGCAGCAAGTGGTCTTACTGCTCAATTACCCCGGTGTAAATTGTCGTTTTTTATAAATTGTAAAATAAATTCATGTCATCACTTTTAGAAAAATTAGACGGACTTCAACATAAATTTGAAGAAATATCCATGTTGATAACAGACCCGGCAGTGATAGCCGATATGCAACGCTATATAAAGCTGAACAAAGAGTACAGCGAGCTTTCAAGGATTATGGATGCCCAGAAGGAGTACACCACAACACTTGCCGTAATTCAGGAGGCTAAAGATATTCTTGCCAACGAAAGCGATGTGGAAATGCGTGAAATGGCACGGGCTGAATTAGATGATCTGGAGCCTAAAATACCCGAACTGGAAGAAAAGATTAAATTTTTGCTCATTCCGGCCGACCCGGAAGACGCTAAAAATGTGGTCATGGAAATCCGCGGAGGCACCGGAGGCGACGAAGCTGCGATCTTTGCAGGCGACCTCTTCAAGATGTACACCCGCTACTGTGAAAATAAAGGATGGAAAGTGGAAGTTTCCGATTACAGTGAAGGCACTATCGGTGGTTTCAAAGAAATTATCTTTACCGTAACAGGAGATAACGTGTATGGCACACTGAAATACGAAAGTGGTGTGCACCGTGTGCAGCGTGTGCCCGAAACCGAAACTCAGGGGCGTGTACATACCTCGGCAGCCACTGTAGCCGTACTACCAGAAGCTGACGAGTTTGACGTGCAGATCAATCCGGCTGACATTGATTTTCATACATCGCGCTCGGGCGGAGCAGGTGGCCAGAATGTCAACAAGGTGGAAACCAAGGTACAGCTTACCCACCGCCCTACCGGAATTGTTGTAGTATGCCAGCAGGCCCGTACACAACTCGGTAACCGTGAAATAGCAATGGAAATGCTCCGAACAAAAATCTACAATATGGAGTATCAGAAACATATTGACGCTATCTCCTCCAAACGGAAAACAATGGTATCAACCGGCGACCGTTCGGCTAAGATACGCACATACAACTACCCACAGGGACGTATTACCGATCACCGAATCAATTACACCATCTACAACCTGACAGCCTTTATGAACGGCGACATACAGGACACAATCAACCAGCTGACAGTAGCCGAAAATGCGGAACGAATGAAGGAAAGTGAATTGTAGATGCTTCACGTAGCGGTAAAAACTATTAAAATCCACAAACAACATTCAAAATATGACCAAACAACAACTTATCGACAACATCCGTCGGAAAAAATCATTTCTCTGCGTGGGACTTGATACTGATGTTGATAAAATTCCCGAACATCTTTTCGATGAAACAGACGATGCTATTTTTGAGTTTAATAAACGAATAATTGATGCTACAGCTGACCTTTGCGTGGCGTACAAGCCCAATCTGGCATTTTACGAAAGCATCGGAACCGAAGGCTGGGATGTGCTGGAACGAACCGTGGAATATATCCGGAGTAACTACCCTGACCAGTTTATCATTGCCGATGCCAAGCGCGGAGATATTGGCAATACATCGGCTATGTATGCCCGTACTTTCTTCGGCAACATGGATGTGGATGCTGTTACCGTAGCGCCATACATGGGTGAGGACAGTATTTCGCCATTTCTTACTTACGATAATAAATGGGCAATTGTGCTGGCTCTGACTTCAAACAAAGGTGCTTCCGACTTCCAGATGATGGAAGAAAACGGGGAAAAACTTTTTGAACGGGTGCTGAAAACATCCAAAACCTGGGGAAGCGATGAAAATATGATGTACGTGGTCGGAGCCACCAAAGCCGAAATGCTGGCTGACGTACGTAAGTTAGTTCCCGATCATTTTTTACTTGTCCCGGGTGTGGGAGCACAGGGCGGAAGCCTGCAGGAAGTGGTGAAATACGGGATGAACGAAGAATGCGGTTTGCTCGTGAACAGCTCGCGACAGATAATCTACGCTTCCTCCGAAGCGGATTTTGCTCAAAAAGCCCGCGAAGAAGCGAAAAAAGTGCAGGAGGAAATGTCACATTTGTTATGAATTATGAGTTATGAATTATAAATTATAATTTCCCAACTATATAACAAAGAACCGATTACATCATATTACAGTTTCAAATTTCTGAATTCTAATCTCTAATTCCGACAATGTCTGAATTCACAACTCACCAGATTCAAAAGCTGGCAGATCTGACCGAACTTTTCGAGGCGATTATTTACAAGCGAAAAGCATCTGAAACCATTCACAAGTTTCAGCCAACCACCATCGCCGCCATTACACCCTACGATGTAGTTGTTTTCGTGCATCAGCTTGTAGAGTCAGGTTACCCGATGGAAGATATCAAATCGGGCATCAATAAGCTGCTGAATGTCTTACGCCGCCCGCTGGATGATTTCCCTTATGAAAAACCCGGCGAAGATACTTTTTTCGGAATATGTATTCAGAACAATGCGGAAGTAATCAGCCGCCTGAACAAAATCCGGCCGTATATCCTGGAAATAAACAAAAAAGAATTTACTGCAGAACTCAAATCACAACTGGTAACTCTCTGGTCTGATGTTCAGAAGTTTACGGATTACTACCTGATAAAAGAAAATATTCTTTTTCCGCTGGCCGAGAAGCATCTTTCAGATTACCGGTGTATTACCGTCATGTGGTCCATTCATGATGATATACGCCGAAATATCAGCGAGCTGCTGGATATTCTCATTCAGGAAAAAACTGATCTGAAGCATCTGAACAGGCTCACCGGTGATATATTTTATAATATTTACTCCATTATTTTCCGCGAGGAACGGTTGCTTTATCCCTACATTCAGAAATTCATCCCGGCAAACGAAATTGAAGCGCTCTGGAACGAAAGCGTGGAATCCGGTTTCCCGTACCTGAATCCGCCCAAAAAACAGGAAGCAGAAATGACCGGAAATACATTGCCTGAAAACATGATTGACCTCAGAAGCGGTGAACTTACCGCTGAGCAACTTGTATTGATTTTCAGTCACTTACCGGTAGATATAACCTTCGTGGATGAGCACAACAAAGTCCGGTTTTTTTCCACACCGAAAGAGCGTATTTTTCACCGTACAAAAGCGGTCATCGGACGCGATGTACACAACTGCCACCCGAAGGAAAGCGTGCATGTAGTGGAAAAAATAGTGGAAGCATTCAGAGCAGGAAAACAGGACAAGGCCGATTTCTGGATTAGCATGCGAAACGGCAAACGTGTTCTGATTCAGTACTTTGCAGTACGAAATGAACAAAATGAATACAAAGGAGTGATTGAAGTAACACAGGAAATAAGCGAAATTCAGAAACTGGAAGGCGACAGGAGGATACTGGATTGGGATAAATAAAGCCCCCTGAATCCCCGGGGGGACTTTCAGATTGCTTCTTCTACTAAAACCTGAAAACCGGAACTTGAACTTAGAACTTGCAACTTGGAACTTGAAACTTAGAACCTGGAATTAAAAATATGCTTACACTCATTTCACCCGCTAAAATACAGAATTTCAATTCCCGGCATCAGATTTCGGATTACACGCAACCTGTTTTCCTGAAAGAAGCCGGTATGCTGGTAAAACAGCTTCGCACCTACTCTGTCAGCGAACTTTCGGCCCTGCTTAAAATCAGTTCCGGACTGGCAGGTGAGAATGCCGAAAAGTATTTTCAGTGGGAAATGCCTTTTACACCCGAAAACTCCAAACAAGCCATCCTCGTGTACAACGGTGAAGTTTACCGGGGACTTGATGCAGCAACACTCAGTAACGACGATATTAATTACCTGCAAAACCACCTCCGGATGATGACCGGATTATATGGTGCTTTACGGCCGCTTGATTTGATTCAGCCATACAGACTGGAGGTAAAAACAAAATTTCTCACCGAAAGCGGAGAAGATTTATATTCTTTCTGGAAACAGAAAGTGACTGAAGAAATAGCCAGTACACTGAAAGGTTCGGACAATCCGAAGGTAATACTCAATCTCGCATCTTCCGAATATACCAAAATGATTGACTGGAAGCAGCTGAAAGCAAGTGTCATCGATTTTGATTTTCTGCAGTACTACCCCGATACCGACCGCTTCAAACCCGTTACCATCTACCTGAAAAAAGCCCGCGGAATGATGGTGCGCTACATTGCCCAAAACAAAATCAGCAATCCGGAAGACCTGAAAGGCTTTTCGGCTGAAGGATACTGGTACAGCGAAAAATTATCGGGTGATAACAAAATGGTTTTCGTACGATAAACCCCGTTACAGGTACTTATCATTTCTTTTCTGATATACCTACACGGATAAGTAATCAACATTACCTCCTCTCGCTCCGCCCTTAAATTACATAAATTCAATACCTTTCCGAACTTTATCATGATAAAACCGTTAAATTGATATTTAATTTAACTTCAATTTATCATGTCAAACCAACAGATAACCAAACAGGGCGAAATACTGACAGTGCCTGATAATCCGGTTATTCCTTATATAGAAGGCGACGGAATCGGTCAGGAAATTACATCATCGGTAAAACAAATCATAGATAAAGCAGTAGAAAAAACCTACAACGGAAGCAGAAAAATTGAATGGAAAGAGGTGCTTGCAGGCGAAAAAGCCTACAACAAGCTGGGAACCTGGCTTCCGGCCGAGACAATGGATGCTTTCCGCAAGTATCTGGTAGGGATTAAGGGACCACTCACCACTCCTGTGGGTGAAGGTATCCGTTCGCTGAATGTGGCTTTAAGGCAGGAACTGGATTTATATGTCTGCCTGCGACCTGTCAGATGGTTCAAAGGAGTCTCAACTCCCCTTCTCCACCCCGAAAAAGTACATGTAACTATTTTCAGGGAAAACACCGAAGATATTTATGCCGGAATAGAATGGAATGCAGGTACTCCCGAACTCGAAAAAGTCCTCAAATTCCTCAAGGAAGAAATGGGAGTGGCTAAAATCCGCTTTCCCGAATCAACTTCAATAGGCGTAAAACCCGTTTCAGTGGAAGGCACCGAGCGGCTTGTACGCTCTGCAATCGAATATGCAATTCAGCACAAACTACCATCTGTAACCCTGGTCCACAAAGGAAACATCATGAAATTCACCGAAGGCGGTTTTAAAAAATGGGGATACGCGCTGGCCGAAAGAGAATTTCCCAACGAAACATTTACTGAAAACAGATTCAATAAAATCAAAGCCGAAAAAGGACTGGAAGAAGCTGTAGCGGCATACAACGAAGCAGTGACAAACGGTAAAGTATTTATTAAGGATGTGATAGCTGATGCATTCTTACAAAACACGTTACTTAAACCGGAAGAGTATTCGGTAATAGCTACTCTAAATCTCAACGGCGACTACATATCCGACCAGATGGCGGCTATGGTGGGCGGAATTGGCATTGCACCCGGCGCCAATATCAATTATAAAACCGGTCACGCCATTTTTGAAGCTACTCACGGTACAGCACCCGACATAGCCGGAAAAAACAAGGCAAATCCATCCTCAATGCTCCTTTCGGGAGTAATGATGCTTGAATATATGGGCTGGAATGAAGCCGGTGAACTGATAACACAGTCGCTCGAAAAGTTATTCGGGCAAGGTATTGCAACCGGTGATCTGGCACGGTTCATGAAAAACGGCACAACCAAAACGACATCAGAATTCAGCAGTGAAGTTATCCGTCTGATTGAAAGCTGACTGAAATGACAGACAAAAACATGCAGGCACACTGTAAATTCGTAGGTTAAGCAAAATAAATAATTGATTATCAATACAATAAAATCTACTTTCAAATCCTGACACAGAAATATGAATGCCACTCAAACAAAATCTATGCTTTTTGTGTTAAAATAAAAATATCTATTACCGGATTTAAAACAACAAAATAATAAATAAAAGAATATGACTGAAAAAGAACTGATTCAGAACCTGTCCGAAAGCATCAAGCGGACAACTAACATTAAAAAAGAATTGTTTGCAGAGATGGGTGTGAAACGCGGATTACGCAACGACGACGGATCCGGAGTTTTAGCCGGACTTACCCGTGTAGGCGATGTGGTGGGTTATGAGAAAAAATCCGAAGGCGGATTAAAGGCAATACCCGGTAAACTGCTTTACAGAGGGCTCGATGTAGAAGAGCTGGTACACGGCATTCAAAAAGAAAACAGACTCGGATTTGAGGAAACTGCTTATCTGCTACTCTCCGGCGGACTTCCAACAAACGAAGAACTGGAGCTGTTCAGAAATGTAATTATGAAAACAATGCCGCTCGACCATCGTACAACCATGAGTATACTTTCACTGAAAGGTAACAACATCATGAACATCCTGGCAAGAAGCGTTCTGGAATTGTACATTTTTGATGAAAATCCGGATGATATTTCAAAGGATAATCTTATCAGACAGTCAATCAATCTGATTGCCAAATTCCCGACTATCATTGCCTATGCTTATCAGGTGCTCCGGCACAATAAAATGGGAAGATCACTCCACATACGCCATCCTCATGAGAATAAATCGGTTGCCGAAAACTTTATTTACATGATGAAGGGCAAAGACAACTACACAGACCTGGAAGTGAAAATTCTTGACCTGGCACTTATTCTGCATGCAGAACACGGTGGTGGTAATAACTCCACTTTTTCGGTTCGGGTAACCAGTTCTACAGAAACTGATACATATTCTGCCATTGCGGCAGGTATTGGTTCACTCAAGGGTCCTCTTCACGGTGGTGCCAATATCGAAGTGAAGGGAATGATGGATGACCTGAAAAAAAATGTTTACAACTGGGAAAGTGTGGAGGAAGTTGACGATTACCTGCTTCGTGTTCTGAAGAAAGAAGCCCACGACAAAACCGGGTTGATTTACGGTATCGGACATGCTGTATATACTGTGAGCGATCCCCGCGCCGGACTTTTAAAAGAAATGGCACGCGACCTGGCCAGAGAAAAAGGACGTGAAAAAGAATTCGCGCTGATGGAGCTGGTTGAAGAACGTGCAATTAAAACATTTATGGATTTCAAAGGCGAAGGTGCCAAGCAAACGTGTATCAACGTGGACTTTTATTCCGGCTTTGTTTATGATGCGATTGGTCTGCCCGAAGAAGTATTCACTCCCCTCTTCGCAATGGCACGTATCGTCGGTTGGACTGCTCACCGCATTGAAGAGCTGAACTTTACAAGCAAACGGATCATTCGCCCGGCATATAAGAATGTACGTGAGAGACAATCGTTTATTCCAATGGCTGAACGTTGACAATCACTGTTAAGATTGAATTTATAAATTTGCCAATCGTTTTGTAGCACATGAAAACTTTTGGCAAATTTTATTATTATTAAAAAAAACACGTAACAGAATTATGCAAAAAATAAAAGTACAAAATCCAGTAGCAGAACTTGACGGAGACGAAATGACCCGTATAATATGGGCTTTTATTAAGGAAAAACTAATAATTCCCTACCTTGATCTGGATATCAGATATTTCGATTTGAGTATCGAAAACCGTGATGCAACAAACGACCAGGTTACCATAGAAGCTGCTGAAGCCATAAAAAAATACAACGTAGGCATTAAATGTGCTACCATTACCCCCGACGAAGCCCGTGTAGAGGAATTCGGGCTGAAACAGATGTGGAAATCACCCAACGGTACTATCCGTAACATCGTGGGAGGAACCGTTTTCCGCGAACCGATCATATGTTCGAACATTCCCCGCTACGTACAGGGATGGACTCAGCCCATTATCATCGGGCGTCATGCTTTCGGCGATCAGTACCGTGCCACCGATAAAGTAATCAAAGGCAGTGGAACCCTGAAATTATCCTTCACGAATGAAAACGGGGAGACTCAGGAGTGGGAAGTTTACAATTTCAGGGGTGATGGTGTGGCTATGGCTATGTACAACACGGATGAATCCATATACGGTTTTGCCCGTTCATCGTTTCAAATGGCTCTGACAAAACACTACCCGCTCTATATGTCCACCAAAAATACTATTCTGAAAGCGTATGACGGCCGTTTCAAGGATATTTTTCAGGAAGTGTATGAAAACGAATTCAGGGAAAAATTTCAGAAGGCAGGTCTCACTTACGAACACCGGTTGATAGATGATATGGTGGCATCAGCCATGAAATGGAGTGGCGGATTCGTATGGGCATGCAAGAATTACGACGGTGATGTGCAGTCTGATACTGTAGCGCAGGGATTTGGATCGCTCGGGCTGATGTCGTCGGTACTCGTTACCCCCGATGGCAAAACAGTGGAAGCCGAAGCTGCCCATGGCACAGTGACACGTCACTACCGCCAGCATCAGCAGGGAAAAGAAACGAGCACCAATCCCATTGCCTCCATCTTTGCATGGACACAGGGTTTGATGCACCGCGGAAAACTGGATAACAACCAGCCGTTGATTGATTTCTGTGAAAAGCTGGAGCAGGTGTGTGTTGAAACTGTGGAAAGCGGAGCTATGACAAAAGATCTGGCAGTTCTTGTTCACGGAGAGAAAGTGACTGCTGACAAATACCTCAACACGCAGGATTTTCTGGAAACACTGAAAAAAAATCTGGATAAGAAGCTGAATTAAACCACAGCGGGAAAACTATAAAAAAGGCTGCAGGATAATTCCTGCAGCCTTTTTTATAGTTTTATCTGTTAAATAATTTATTTAGAGGCTTCGTTCTGAGCATCCTGTATCATCTTTTCACTGGCATACATGTAAACTTCCACGCGACGGTTCTGAGCACGTCCTTCAGCTGTTTCGTTGCTTGCAACGGGCATTGAATAGTCTCTTCCTTCCACCACTTTCATTTGAGTACGTGTGGCACCCTGAGCTACCAGATAGTCGGCTACCGTATTTGCACGTCCCAGCGAAACTTTCTGATTGGCTGCTAATGTACCTACATTATCTGTATGGCCATATACTGCTATGTCCATGGTCGGATTCTCAACCAACACTTTTGAAAATTTGTTAAGCGAAGCTTTTGCATCGGCTTTCAGATTTGTTTTGTTGAAATCAAACAGGATTCCCGAATCAAATGTAACTTTTACAGCTTTCAGACCGTTAACATCTTCAATGGTTTCAACTTTTGCATTTTCCACTGCAGCAGCTTCGGCAGCAGCTTTATCCATTTTTTTACCGATGATGGCTCCGGCTGTGGCTCCTACTACTCCACCGATAGCAGCACCTACTGCCGCGCTTTTACCATCTTTACCTATCAGGCCACCAATTCCGGCACCAACGGCAGCACCGGCACCAGTTCCTATAATCACACCCTTGGATGTATTATTTAACGAATCACAACCTGAGAATACTAAACTTGCGCTTAGCAAGATGACAGAAAATAAATTAAGTTTTTTCATTTTTTCAATAAATTTTACGTGTTAATAAAAAATTGTTTCTATTTTCATAATTAAAATGTAACCCCGGAGGGGCTCGAACCCTCGACCCATTGATTAAGAGTCAATTGCTCTACCAGCTGAGCTACGGAGTCATTTTAACTTTTATGAAAACACAATATTTTAATAATTGTTCAAAGACAAACCGCAGTAACCGGATAAAAATCGAATTATGGTCTTTAAAACAAAAACCGTGCAATAATTCTTACCTTTTGTGTTTATTACAGACAATCTTTGAAAATTCTAACAACTCCATGTTGAGAAAACGAATGCAAAGGTATAAAAAAAATCGATTGATGTGATGTTTTTTGTTAAAAAATTGTTTCATTAAAATATTCCGCAACTTTTAATGCCGAATTTTCACCGTCAATAGCCGAAGAAGTGATACCACCTGAGTATCCTGAACCTTCGCCCGAAGGGAACAATCCTTTTATGCGAATGTGCTGTAAAGTTTCCGGATCGCGCGGAATGCGTATTGGTGACGAGGAACGTGATTCAACACCCAGAATTATTGCTTCGTTGGTGAGATATCCCTTCATTTTCCGGTCGAATTTAATAAATGCTTCACCGAGCCGTTTACTGATCATCTCCGGAAGCCAGAAGTGCAGCGGGGATGAAATAACACCGGGCAGATACGAACATTCGGGCAAATCTGCCGACAATCGTCGTTTTACAAAATCATTAAGTCGCTGAGCGGGCGCAGCAAATCCCCTGCCACCATTATTCCGGTAGGCTAAGTTTTCCACGTACTGCTGAAATTTCAACCCGGCAATAACCCCGTACTGCTGAAAATCTTCGGGAATGTCTTCGGGGCGGATTTCGACCACAATACCTGAATTGGCAAAAGGTGAATTGCGTCTGGAGGCTGACATACCATTCACAACGATACTCTCTGAGGTTGTTCCTGCAGGTACAATGTGCCCGCCGGGACACATGCAGAAAGAGTAAACCCCTCTCCCGTCAACCTGTTCGACCAGCGAATAGGATGCTGACGGAAGGAATTTATTCCGTTTACGTGTATGATACTGAATGCTGTCAATCAATTCCTGCGGATGTTCCACACGCACACCCATTGCAAAACCTTTACTTTCAAGTTCAATTCCCTGACTGTGAAGCATTTCATACACATCATGGGCCGAATGTCCGGTTGCCAGAATGAGCGCATTGGCTTCAAATACAGTTCCATCGGATGTTTTGCATCCTGTTATCCTGTCGTTTTCGATCAGCAATTCAGTGATTTTTTTCTCAAAATGAACTTCTCCCCCGTGACTCAGAATAGTTTTCCGCATGTTTTCCACAATCAAAGGCAGATTGTCAGAACCAATATGGGGATGAGCTTCGTAAAGGATATTTTCATCGGCTCCGTGAAGATAAAATGTTTCCAGAATCTGCTGTACGTTGCCTTTCTTTTTGGAGCGGGTATAAAGTTTGCCGTCGGAGAATGTGCCTGCACCGCCTTCACCGAAACAGTAGTTGGATTCCGGATTTAATTCTCTATTTCTGTTGATTTGCGCAATATCCTGCTTACGGGTCCGGGCATCTTTTCCCCTGTCTATTAACACGGGTTTAAGACCCAGTGTGAGCAGTTTCAATGCCGCAAAGAGTCCTGCCGGACCGGCTCCCGCCACAATAACCTGTGGTTTATTTCCCGTAAACTTATAGTCGATTCTAATATCGTATTTGTCAGGTATTTTTTCTCCCCAAAAAACTTCTGCGGCAACGTTAATTTTCGGAAAAGCTGAACGGGCATCAATCGATTTCCTTAAAATCCGGATTAACGTGATATCGGAGGATTTTATGTCTGTTTTCTCAGCTACTTTTTTTCGAAACAGTTCTTCTGTTGCAGCCTCTTCGGGCGTCAGAATCAGTTGAATTTCCTGATGCATTTTATAAAATATATGTAAACCAATTTTTTTCACAAAGATAAGCAAATGACTTGAAAAACTGTTTTTCCGAATAAAAAAAACCGCCTGACAGTCAGCCGGGCGGTTTTTGTGAAAAAAATGGTTTCCTATTACCTAATTTGCACTTACGTGGCTGAAATAGATTCCATTTGCAAGTTGAGCCACTCCGTTATATGAGCTCTTAACTCCGATAACAGTCAGAGTGTCTCCAACTTTTATGCCTTTGGTAGCCAGCAGGTTTTTTCTGAAATCGCCTGTTGCACCATAGCCCGGATAACAGCCATACACGTAAATCGTACTTTCACCTTCTTTTAAATAAAGATTGCCGTAGGTTGGATTTGCGATTTCTGTAATCTGACCGCTAATCATATAGTAAATAGAATTGGAATCAGCTTTTGTCAGCACGTCGGCAACGGAAGTAGCAGTTACGGGAATAACGGTTTCCATAACAGCACCTGCAACCTGAGGTGTGCCTTTATACTCAGCCCGTTTGCCTACAATAGTAATTATATCACCTGTTTTCAGACCTTTTGTAGCAAAATCTTTAATACCATACACGTAGGTTTCGCCTGAGAAATCTCTAATATATAAATTACCATAAGTAGCATTTGCTATGTTTGTGATAACACCCGTAAGACGATATTGGGTATCGCCAACTGCTGCTGCGAGAAATTCTGCAATAGTAGCTTTTATAATGGCTCCTTTTTGACTAAGAACTGTTTGTGTGGTATAGTTTTTAGTTCCATCCGTTGTACTGAAAGTAAGTGTAGTTCCACGATCTCCTCCTGCATTGGCAGCAGCATTAAATTTCACAACAGATTTAGTTCCTGAAGATTGGATAGACGAAATTCCTAACCATGATTTTGCATCATCAGGAATATTCACGGATACACCCTGACCCTTGCAGGTAAGATATGCAACAACTTCACCGCCTTCCAAAGGCAGAGCAGCATTTTTAACAGAATCTACTTTTATAAGAGATTTATTGATTTTGACAACTGTTACGTTGACTAATTCTATGGTAGTGCCATATGTAGTTCTTGGTCCTTCAACCGTAACTTCATCACCCACTTCAATTCCTAAACTTGCAAAGTTTTTTGTCTGAGCTTTTGCATCAAGAGTTCCGTAAATATACACTGTTCCTGTTTTATCAGTTAAATACCAGTTGCCATAAACAGTATTTTCTATTTTGGATACAACACCTGAAACCTGATAAATCTTACCGTCTATGCCTGAACTTCCATTTATTTCTGCTGCAGTTGCTGTAGAAACTTTAGGTAAACCCTGGATAACATTAATCCGCTGAGTAACACCACCGCAATTAATTAAAACTTCAGCAGAACGTCCGTTCACAGTAACTGGCGCAGTAAATGTAAGTTGTGACTCACCAGCACCACCTTTGATTGAAGACAAGGTTAACCATTTAATTTTATTTTTACTTAAAGCAGCGGTATCAACAGCCCACTCCTGCTTAGCCGTTATTGTAATAGTCCTGGAATCACCTGTCATTGGAATTGCCACATAGGAAGACGAAACCTGAATTTCATCGAGCAATGTTACAGTTTCTTCTTCGGCACAACTTGTCATCAGGGCAAGTATTCCGATGAATAATGGAAATAAATTTTTTATTTTCATGTATATAAGTTTTTTTAATTAGTTGAATAAATATTTGATACCAATTAACGCATACCATGTCTGACCCAGAGAATAGCTTTGGGTGAATGTTTGGGTACTGCCATTAATTGAAGAAGGAGTTGAGAATTTTGCATATCCTTCTTCATCAACACCTTCATATTTTAATATACGTGCTTCCGAACCAATTGCCGGATTTAAGTATTTAGCCACACCCCAGCTTGAATTAAACAGGTTCATTACGTTCTTAATATCCAGGCTAAGTTGCAGTTTATGTTTGCTTTGGTCTAATTTCAGAACAAAATCATGTTTGTAGCTAAAGTCAACGCGATTTACCCATGGAGAATAAACACTATAAGCTTCCGCATACTTACCCTGACGGTTTTTCAAATAGTTATTGGCGTGAACATAGTCCATAAAGCGGGTTTTGTCGCTTTCTGAAACGAAACGGAACTCGTTGTTTGCTACTTGCTCATCAGTAGGAACATAGATTGCATCGTAGTTGTAACCGTCGGCATTAATATCATTTACAGTCATGTATGAGTAGTTTGCACCACCAAGCCAACCTTCGTAAATAACGCTGTAATGGTTACCGCTCTTGTCGTGAGCTGTAAGTGAAGCCACCAAACGGTCAGGTGTTGTATATTGAGAATTATGCAATCTGATATTATTAGGACCTTCTACTGTAGGAACGTATGTAAATGCAGATTCAGCATTGGATCCCGGCATACCGGTCACATCTTTTGCTACTGTGTGTGTATAAGCAGCCATCATGCTCAACCATTGTACCGGTTGTGCGTTTAAAGTGATGTTACCAGACCAGCCATAACCACGACTCGTGTTTTCGAGCACGAATGCCTTTGTTCCTGTACGATAAGCTGAAGGATAAATTGGACGATTGTCAACACCATTAAAACGGGCAAAACCACCTACTGAAGGAATACTCCAGTCAGAAATTGAAACCCCGTTGATTGTTTTGTTAAAGATTCCTTCAACAGAAACAGAGAGAGGGAAAGATGTTTTGAACGAATAGTCTACAGCCAGAGAGGTTTTCCAAACTTCGGGCATTTTAAAATTCGGATCTACAGCAGCAATAGCCGAAGGAATAGTTCCATCTTCCGGTGAGATGGTGGTAGGATAACCCAAAGAGGCTAATTTGTCGTACAAAGCTGAAATTGTTGGTTTTCCGTTTGCATCGGTTATAAGACCTCCGGCAAACTGTGACATATCAATGTATTTATTGCCAGATTTTTCAATAAATGTACCGGTGTAACCATTGAAAACCTTGGTATTACCATTAATTTGTGCCTGATATTGTACCATACCACCATTTGTAGGCATATTGGTGAAGAATACAAGTGGTAAGTTACCTGAGAAAAGACCGGTACCTCCACGAACTTTCAGGCTCTTATCTCCAAATGCATCCCAAACAAATCCAATACGGGGTGATAAAATAATACTTGCAGCAGGCCATTTGCCGGTGTCGATGTTTCTGCCGGAATAATCTAATGCCAGGATAGCATTATTTGTCATCAGGTCGCTGTTATTAAAGAAAAGTCCGTCAATACGAAGACCGTAAGTAAGTTTGAATCTGTCGTTAACACTCCAGTCATCCTGAGCGTATGCTCCAAGTTTGTTAGTTCTTACCCGTGCGGCAGGATTGCTTTCTCCCCCGTAACCATATGTTAAGTCAACTATTTCAGGAGCGGCTTCGTTCAGGAAGTCGTCAAGACTTTTGTAGCGGTAATAACCTGTACCATTACGCATATACGCATTGTCAGCCATTTTGTATTCGTATGCAATACCTCCTACAACTTTGTGGTTTCCGAGATAGTAAGTCAATTCATCTTTGATATTCAATACATTGTTATGAACACCATTATTCCATGTGAAAAGTTCATATCCCAACGACATATAGGCTTGTCCGTCTTTCAAAATATCAATAAACGGGAATTGTTCCGAGTTAGAGCCCCGGATATCGTCCAGTTTTGAGTATGTTGCAAGGAACTGGTTGGATAAATTATCAGACAGACGGCTGTTCAGGTCAAAAGAGAAAGAATGAACTATGTTATCCATCGAATACATGGAATTGGCAAATGCCATGGAGGCTTTTGACATTCTGGCCTCAGTCATACGGGTACCTCCGTCCATCGAAGTAGCATTGGGAGATATCCATGAAAGGTTTTTGGTGTAGTTATATCGTAAAGCCAAACGATGTTGATTGGAGATATTCCAATCTAAACGGGCAAGAAGTTTATTATTACTTTCATTAGCCGGGAAATCAGTGTATGATCCTGTTTCGTAACCATATTTATTTTTCACAAAATCAGAAACTGTTTTCATATCACTTTCTGTAGTGCGCGAAATATAATTATTAGGATCTTCTTTACCATCGGTAGAAGCTTTCCAGCGATTAGCGATTGTTGGAGTTTTAGCAAATTCTCCGTTTACGAAGAAAAATAATTTATTTTTAATAATCGGACCACCTAAAGAGAAACCGTATGTTGTATTACGGTCTTTATCACGTGCTCCGGCAATTTGCTGACCATAAACAGCATCACCGCGTAAATTTTCATTTCTGTGAAATACATATGCGCTTCCTTTGAAGGTGTTTGTACCAGATCTTGTAATAGCATTTACACCTCCACCGATGAAGTTGGTTTGACGAACATCGAAAGGTGCAATAACAACCTGTAATTCTTCAATTGCTTCAATAGAAATCGGATTGCCTCCACCAGGAAGTCTGTCACTTAAACCGAAATTATTGTTAAAATTTGCACCGTCAACTGTAAAGTTTGCAGTACGTCCATCAGCTCCTGCGAAACTCATACCATTACCACCATATGGAGAAAGACGTGTTACATCAATTATACTGCGGCTTACTGTTGGCAAATTAGCAATCTGGTTGTTAGTGATATTAGTTACCGCACCCGTTTTCTCGGTTGTGAATTTTGTGCGGGTAGCCGATACTACAATTTCATCCAATGTTGTTGGTGTTTCTGAAAGAACAACATTCAATACATAGTTATCACCCAATCCCAACGAAATGTTGTTAGTTGTGCTTTTGCCATATCCAACGTATGTAACTTCTACGGTATAAGGTCCACCTACACGCATACCGTTCAGGTTATAACGACCCTCCGGATTGGTTACAGTTCTGTAGGTTGTTCCCGAAGTAGTGTGAGTGGCAATCACAGCTGCTCCGATAACGGCTCCTTCAGCATCGGATACAAGTCCGCTCATGCTCGAGGTGGTTACCTGAGCATTCAATGCAGCAAAACTCATCAATAAAAATGATAAGATAAAAAGCTTTGTTTTCTTTAGCATAATAAAAAATTTTACGTTTATTTTTATTTTTATTAAATTTGAGGCAAAATTAAGTCAAAAAAATCTTAAAAACCTAATGATTGCATTAATATTTTATGACGAGTTATCAACAGCCGAAAAGTGCAAATCTCAATACTCTGATAATCAAAACAGAAAGTTATCAACAATTTTATGTATATTTGCTTAATAAAAATTAATTCGCGTGAGAGACATTATTTTGTAATATATTTGAAATACAGGCATTTCTTTCACTTCAGCATTCAACTATGAAATCGTTTACTCAAACATTTCTCATCGAACAAAAACACACGGCATCAGCGCTGGGTTCCGGTACTCTGGATGTATTTTCTACTCCTGCCATGGTGGCACTGATGGAAAATACGGCAATGAAAATTGTTGATGATTTGGACAAAGAATTCACAACGGTGGGAACAGGGATTCAGGTAAAGCACCTCAGAGCAAGCAAAACAGGCGAATCAGTTACCTGCACAGCCATACTGACCAAACAGGCAGTTCCGTTTTATGAATTTGAAATCCGTGTTACAAACGCAGAGGGTGAAATCATTGGAACCGCCAATCACCAGCGGGCTGCAGTGGAAATTAACCGGTTTTTAAGAAAGCTGGAAAAGACAAAAACGAATGATGAATGATGAATGATGAATGATGAATGATGAGTTTTGAGTTCTGAGTTCTGAGTTCTGAGTTTTGAGTTTTGAGTTCCGAGTTCCGAATTTTCAATACGTAAATCCCAGTTTCGTTAACCCGTTCCTGATATCCTGCTGTTTCATAAACAGATTC
>CAZWLJ010000034.1:0-37578 GCA_964634605.1 uncultured Paludibacter sp. | reverse complement strand
AATCCGGTACAAATGATAGTTGACGCATGTAAGGCTGCTGATGATGCCGGAGTCGACTTTTCTGTATACGATACCGAAAATGACGGACTGGTTGATAATGTTTTTGTATATTATGCCGGATACAACGAGGCGGAATGGGGAGGTGAAAATACCGTCTGGCCTCACCGGTGGGGTATTTATCCGTCCAGTATGTACAACGGGGGAAACTACGGAGGAGCTGTATCAACCGTAACATTCGACGGAAAACGGGTGGAAGACTATGCCTGTACCTCGGAATTAAGAGGTAAAAGCGGAACAAATATGGCCGGTATCGGAACTTTCACACATGAATTCGGACACGTAATCGGACTTGCCGACATGTATGCAACAAACAACGCTAAACATCATACATTATCCTACTGGGATATCATGGATAGCGGAGCATATCTCAATCAGGGAAGAACCCCGCCGGCTTATAATACATTTGAGCGCATGCAGCTAGGATTTATAAAACCTGCCTTACTTGTCAAACCTCAGGATGTCATTTTGAATCCTTTGATAACGCATAACGAAGCTTGTCTGATTTCTCCGGACGACACACATAATTTAAGCGGAACAAATCCTTCACCAGTGGAGTTTTTCCTGCTCGAAAACCGGCAGAAAATAGGATGGGATGCTTATTTGCCCGGAAACGGAATGCTTATTTACCGGATTTATTACAATAGAAACGACTGGGACTACAACCAGCCCAACAATGATCCGCTTAAAATGGGAGTTGACATCATCGAAGCCGATAAAATTCCCGATACCAAAACTTTTGCCGGTGATCCTTATCCCGGAACATCAAATGTAAATTCATATACTCCTGCTCTTCGTTCGGGTACTGAACTGAATAAACCGGTAACATCTGTTACTGAAATTAATAAAACCATCATTTTCAAATACAAAGGTGGCAGAGACGTGCCGGTATTAACTGCAGAAAGCAAATTAACACCCGCTTCAACAGTTCAGGGCAGCCCTTCTCAACCACAGTCAATAACCGTATCCGGTATCAGGCTTGTATCAGAAATGAAAATATCATTTGTTCAGAACCAGCATTTTGAAATTAAAAAAGAATCTGATCCGGAAAGTTCCTGGGCAAAATCTGTCACACTGACTCCTGTTGATTCGGCGCTCGCTCCAACAAAGATACTGGTAAGATATAATCCTACCGTACCTTCATACAGAATTATGCACAGCGACATATTGAATATCACGTCGGTTTATGCAGCACCGATAAATATAAATGTTACCGGAAAATCTACGCGTCCCGTTTATGTAGTAGAGCCCACGGCAACCAAAGAATCCGATCTTTCCTACAAGGGTTTTGTTGCCAACTGGAATCAGGTGTTTGATGCTACCGGCTATTATCTGACGGTAATTGAAACCGATGCAGCGGGACAACAATCACCTTTGTTTACCGATAAATGGGTAGAAGCTACCAGTTACACCCTGTATCATCTTATTTCAGACAGGGACTATTACTATAAAGTGAAAGCAAGTGATAAGAATCTGCAGTTTGAGTATGAGAATATTACCGGATATTCCAATACGGTTCAGGTTAGAACACCGGGTTATCCTTCTGAAAAAGAACTTCGTGTGGTGGTCAGTGATGGGGTGATAAAAGTGTTTGTGCCTTCTGCCGACAATAATGCAGCTGACCCGGATAACAACTTAACCGTTAATGTTTTCAATATGCTGGGTCAGAAAGTGAAAAGTATCCCCGCTGACAGTGATATAATTGAGATTGCAGATTTGCCACGGGGAATAGTATTTATTATTCAGTCGGGAAAATACCGCACAAAAGTTCTTTTGTGAAATTCATTCAGATTGCTGTCTCTTAATTGCACAATGAAATTCAGAATATGGCTCGAATGACCCGGCCATCGTGCATCAGTAACAATTCATTGTGGATGTAATGAACAAAAAAGTTGCCTTAAAACGTATTTAAGGCAACTTTTTTAGTATAATATATTTTCACCGGATGAATCTACAGAGTCTGATCGTCCAGATCTGCATCAGGTGCATTTTTCTTTACAGACTCTATACCGTTGTCGCGGGCGGCTTCGCTTTCGTACATTTCGCTGTTACCAATGATTTGTCCGTTGGTAGCGGTCAGGTTGAAGTATGGTTTGCCGTTGGCTGATACTTTACGGTCGAAACGAGCGTCGTCCTGTGAGTTTTTGCGTACCGATTCTATCCCGTTGAGGCACGAAGGTTTGGCAGCATATCCCTGACTGCTCAAAATTATCTGTCCGTTTCCGGCTTTCAGGCTAAACTGAAAATCACCGTTTGTTCTTTGTGTAACTACAAATTTTCCCATGTTTATCAAATTTGAATTTTGAATTTTAAAGTTATCATTTAGAAAGTGTAAAAAATGTATGACTTACGGGTAATAAATTACAGAGAAGAGAGAACCTGAATGGGATGAAACAGGTAATTGGTGCCTGAAATAAGTATATTGAATACATTTACCCACACATACATTCTCTTCTCTGTCATTTCCCGTTTCGGGGAGCCGGGTGCTGGCTTATACTACAGGTTCGAGATAAGCAGCGTACGAATATCCCTGTTCGCCGTCGTTGGTTTTCACCAGCCACCACTGTTCACTGGATTTGCTGATGAGGGTAATAATTTCTCCTTTGGCAGCTTTTCCCACGATTGGCTGATCGGTTCCGGGCCCTTTGCGGATGTTGAGGTTTCCTTCTTTGGTGATTACGCGTACTTTTCCGCCTTCCACTACTATTGCATTGACATTCAGTACCAGATCACCGGCCGTGAAATTCGGATCAATGGTTCCGTATACTTCCCAAAGATGGTCTTTGGCGGCGCCGCTTGGCACATCACCGTTAATATATAGAACACCATTCTGTTCAACTGCCTGCAGGTTTGTTGCTCCGGCCTGATTGGCAGCGTCAATCAGGGCTGCATATTTTTCTTTCAGTGTCATAAAGCTTAATTATTTAACAATGAGTTGATTGTCGATTTTTACCGGTTTCAGCGTCGAAATTTTCTGAAGTATTTTAGGCAGATCTGCCTTTTTCACTTCGCCGGTCAGAGTGATGATTCCGTCTTTAACTGCAGTGGTAACGGTGGGATTGTCTTTCAGAGCAGCAACCAGTCCGTCGATTAATGCCTGATCGGTGGCGCTGATAACGGGTGGAGGAGGAACGACTGTCAGGTTGTTCACTACAGATTTAACATCTTTAACACCTGCTGCAAGTGCGTTGAGTGCAACACTTGTAGCATCATCTTTAACTTCGCCCGCAAGGGTTACAACACCTTTTTCGACTGTAACGGTAACTCCCGTAGCGTCAGGACTTGCAGCAATAGCTGTTTGAACAGCTTTCAGTACGTCTGCATCTTTTGGTTTACACGATGTTACACCTACTGCTATCAGCAGAGTAAGTGCCAGCATGGAAAAGAAACTTGTTTTTTTCATGTTTTTTTGTTTTTAAAAAGTTAGTTTTTTAATGAATATAACCATAACCTGATCTATTTTGTTTGAAATAACCAGATTGTCTTTTTTTATTCCGCATAAATTTACAGCAATAACTGTGCTAAAAATGCAAATATATGTAAATTATTTTTAGTATTTCAAAAGTTGTTGATTTTATTTCCAAATGTTCTTTTATTCAATTCGGTTGTAAAATGGAGATGATATATATTAAACGTTTTTACAAATATAGATAATGTTTAACATAAAAAATTTAAAATATATTGATGCGATTGATTTATTTCATACCTTTGTTCCCTTGTAAATTACAGGTTAACCATGAAAACAATCATTACTACCAATCAGGCACCCGCTGCCATTGGTCCGTATAGTCAGGCTGTTGAAATTAACGGCACGCTTTACATATCGGGCCAGCTTCCCATCAGCCCTTTATCAGGGAAAATCGAATCTACTACAGCAGAATTGCAAACCGAACAGGTTTTCAGAAACATAGCCGCCATCCTGGAAGCGGCCGGATACACGTTTGCAGATGTGGTAAAATCAACTGTGTTTCTTTCGGACATTTCCAACTTTGCAGCTATGAATGACGTGTATAAAAAATACTATTCATCGGATTGTCCCGCCCGTTCGGCATTTGCGGTAAAGGATCTGCCACTGGGAGCATTGGTGGAAATTGAAACGATAGCTGCACGGTAGAGTATAATGAAATTTATAAACATCGAATATACAATATCTATTTAATTCAAATTTAATTATTATGAAAAGACTTTTATTAATTACTTTTTTAACCCTGGCATGCATATACAGTGCTTTGTCTGTAACTACTGTGCCTGTAATCAGTACAGAAGGCAATGAAACCTGGTATATGATTAAATGTAATCCACGCGATGCCAGCAACCGGATGAGAACATGGGTTAGTGTGGAACCTGATGATACCATCAGATATCAGGCTTATACAGGTGCCGATGAACAGTTGTGGAAAGTTGTGGCAAACGGAACAGGAGTTGCTCTGGTAAACAAAAAAAATGGTAGCTTCATGAATGTTGACGGAGCGGTAGAAAGGCATAACACGCTGGCCAAATCTGCCAAATTGACGGTGACATCTGCCATGCCTGCCATTCCCCTCCGGTTAGTACCAACCACAGGCTACACCATTACCTGGGATGCTGCAGGATGGGATGCTGTCAACGGGGGAGTATTCATTGTTGACAATGTGAATACGGTAGTAGATGCTGCCAATAAAATTACATTCAATACTTCAGAAGGTACCCGTTCGTTTTGTTTGACATCAATGAGTACCAACCGTGAATTATGGAGTGTTTACTCCTGGCCCGGAGGAAACTTAAATCAGGCAGTACTTTTTCGCACTCCGGCCGAGGCCATGAAAGATACAAAAGATTTGCTGCTTAATGCTATCAATACTGTAAAAACAGCTTTAAATAACACCTCGGAAGGTTTCAATCCGGGACAGTTTGCACCGGAAGATCGCGAAGCATTATTGGGAGCAATTGAAGTCGCTCAGGAAGTGTATGACAGACCGACATTAACTCTCGAAGAAATTACAAATGCAATTGACGAGTTAAATGCAATCTTTACTATATTTAAATCTCAGGTTATCCTTCCTGAACTAAGCAATGATGTCAGTGAAGTATGGTATTATATACAAGGTACCCGTCCTGCAAACACCTATATGACAGCTCCTGCTGCCGGTACCGGTACACAGGTTAAAAATTTAGCCGTTATTCCGAATGAAACCCAGCTCTGGAAACTGGTTGCCAACGGCGATGGTTTTGCGCTGCAAAATAAGGGATCGCAGGAATATCTGCAGACAGACTTTCCTTCAGGTACTAATTTGGCTACACAAAGTGAAATGCCAACTTCAGCGCTTCGCTTCATTACCAGTAACGAAACATCCAACAAAGCATTTCGTTTCTGGATTGAAAATTCGACAAGTTCAACCCCTGCATTGCGTTTGCATGCCGGAGGTTCTGGCAATGGCTGGGGACTGATGAACTGGACCGGGAATGCCAATGATAATTCATCCTGGCTATTCCTGTCCGAAGATGAAGTATTCAGAGTTGAACTTACAAATTCAATAACCAAAGCGCAGAGTATGTATGATTTGTCGGTTGAGGGTGACGAATTCGGTCAGTATACTCCTGCAAAGCGTACTGCATTCAATACAGTGATAACTGCCGAAAAAGCCAAAAACATGGCTACCATGAACCAGGATGAACTTAAAGCCTCTATTCAGGCCTTGAAGGATGCCATGGTAGCTTTTGAGTGCAACCGGGATGTTTCCACCTTGTCGACATTAGTAAAAAAGAAATGGTTCAGACTGGTAAGTAACTCAACAGCCTCTTATGCTACCGATAAAGCGATATCATCAAACGGCAGAAACCTGAATGATAAATACACATTCGAGACAAAAAACGTTAACTCCGATGCTCAGTTATTTACTTTCGAGCTCAACGAAGATGCCACTAAAGCTGTTAAAATGGTAAACAAAGCGAACGGATACTACATGAGTACCGAGGGAGCAATCGTGGAGACTGCACCTGAAACCGAATTTGCAATTACTCCCCTCGATAATGTTTCTTTCTCGATCAGACCTTCAGGTAAGGCTCCCCTTCATGCTCAGGCAGACGGTAGTCATATTGTAAACTGGGAATCAGGAGCAGGTTCATCTTCGGCCTGGAGATTCGAGTATGTAAGTTCCGAAGATATTACCGACTTTAAGGATGCCTATCTGATCAAAAGAATGCAGATGCGCGCCAAAGTGGATCAGTTAAAAGGTTTTGCAGGTTCAGAAATAGGTCAGTATAATTCAGCTTCTGTGACAGCCCTGGAAAATCTGATAGTTGCCGAGGAAGCTAAAAATGCCGATAACCTGACTCAGGACGAGATGAAGAATGCCATTCTTGCCATGAACAGTGCAGCCGGAACATTGGTTGTAAATACCGATGTTAAGTTGCTGGTATCGAAAAACGCTGGCGCTCATAAATGGTTCCGTCTGATCAACGATATGGCGGGTACGGGTTATGCCTCGGGTAAAGCGATGTCATCTAACGGCCGCGCTGAAGGTGAAGCTTACACCTACGAGGATAAAGACGAAAATTCAGATGCCCAGTTGTTCCGTTTCGAACTGACACCCGACCAGACTCAGGTAGCTAACATCGTAAATAAAGGCAAAGGATTGTATGTAACTGCAGATGGAAAACTTGCTTTAGCTTCGACAGCAGACAACAATTTTGCAATCACCCAGCTGGGAAAAACCCGTTCGTTCTGGATTGATCCTACGCTTGCAGATACGGATCCGCTTCATGCCGCCGCAGCCAATTCAGATATCGTGAACTGGCTGGCTGATGCAGGTTCTGCCTCAGCATGGATCTTCGAGTTTGCAGGTGAAACCACTGGAGTAAAAAATGTGTTCCCTGCAGAAAACAAAATCCGTACAATCAACAACATTATCACCATTGATGGCGTTGACAACTTCGAAGTTTATTCGGCAACCGGACAGAAACTTAACCGCAAAGCACGTTTAGCCACCGGTGTGTATATCGTGAGGTTCAAAAACTATGTTCAGAAAGTGGTGCTGAAATAAACCGTTTTTTAAGAAAATAATTGACTGAAAAGTGTCCTGCAATCAAACGCAGGGCACTTTTTTTTTATTACTGAACAGCGTGTTCGCTGTATCAGTCGTCTGAGAAAATACATCCGAAAAACTCTGTTAATGATAAAAGTGAAAAACAGATACAGGTGCGGCTATAAAAAACCGGATGTTTGATGTCGAAGAAAAATTTATACATTATAATATACAAGCTGGAAATTTGCTGAAGAGTTTATATGTTCATCCGCAACCCGCAGAAAATTATATTGTAATCCAAAAGAATCAGCGGATTAGAAAATAATCCGGCCAAGCTCCAGAAGTTGAGTCTTCAATATTTTTCTGACCGGGAATATCCGTTCATTTCATCGCACATACTGCCTGAGAATCACTCAAACTCCGTGATATTAGTCGTTTCAGGTGTTATCTCCGGTTCCCGGATTTTCCGGCCGGACAGGTAAAAGTATTAAAAGTATCTGATTATTAAATTTTTTGGATTTAATTTGAAAGGTTATTAAAATAATTTGATTATTTTTGCATCCAAATATTATGATAAAAGTTATTCTTCCGGATTGAAAACCAGAATTCGATTATTGATATTAAGTTTATACCAAACGTATTGATTAAAATAACCGGGTACATAAAATCTCACGGAATACTGATTGATGATATCAAACGGCGACTTTCGATATAAAAAGTTTGTCTTTTTAAATCTAATGTTTAAACCTTTTTCAAGTACTTTATGAAAACACCGACTACTCCTTTCTCCCTTCGGATTCCCGATTCGGGTCTGGCTTTTGATAACAAAAACCTGACAAAAATCAATCTCCTGCATTATTCAAAAAAGACACCCAAATAAATTTGTGTATATACGGTGAAAAAACTCCGGCAAGCGGGGTGTTTATCTACATAGAATCAAATTGACATAAATTCAAACATGAAAAAACTATTTTCAAAAACAACATTAAGAGTACTCATTGCTGTCGTGAGTATAATAATCACAACCTTCATTTTCAGTTCATGTGCTGATGATTATCTCGAAACCAACAAGCCCGAGTGGCTGGGTGAGAGCATCTACGACCAGCTGGAGCAGGGATATAAGGATGGAAATGGAACAGAGCATACCTTTGAAACGTATCTCCGGCTGATTAACGATATCGAATACAAAGAGGTATTGCAGAGAACCGGAAGTAAAACGCTGTTTGTAAGTGATGATGCCGCATTCGAACGGTTTTACAAATCAAATCCGTGGGGTGTAACGAGGTATGAAGATTTCACCCTGTCTCAGAAAAAACTCATCCTTAACTCCTCGATGATCAACAATGCTTACCTGATTGAACTGATGTCGAGTACCGAAGGTCCGGTCAAAGGACAGGCATTACGCCGCAATACTGCCTTCTCGGCTCTTGATTCCATCACATTTGAAACTGCGGAATCGATGCCCGACAATAAAAACTGGGAGTATTACCGCAACAAAGGTTCGGTTTACCTGGTAAAAGACAGGAGCAATCTGCCCATGGTACATTTCCTCCAGCAGCAGATGGACTTCAAGGGCATAACCAGCGAAGATTTTTCGTTTATGTACAACGGACAGAAACGTGAGAAAAACGATGCGCATATTTTCGGCAATAAAGTGATAGCACGAGATATTACCTGCAAAAACGGATATATCAATATCCTGCAGGATGTGCTCATCCCACCTGCCAATATGGCTGAGATCATAAGAACTACACCGGAAATTAAAATTTTCAGCAAGATACTCGAACGATATTCGGCACCTTATTACGATGCCACACTCACTGCCGCTTACAAGGTTTACAGAGAAAAGGAGCTCGAAAAAGGAATTACAATTCCTGAAATTGACTCGCTCTTCAGAAAGAATTATTTTGCCGAACGAAGCATTAATGGCTCGAACCTGACCAATCAAAAAGGAGTGTTGCAGGCAGGTTACCTCGAGTTCGACCCGGGATGGAACACTTATACACTGGGAGCCAACCAGAGTTTCCAAACCGATATGGCAGCTATTTTCGCACCATCGGACGAAATAATAAATACATTCTTTTTCAACGGTGGAGGTAAGTTCCTGATAGAGAAATACAAAACCATTGAAAATATCCCGAACGACGTGCTTGACGACCTGCTCAGAAACCTGATGAAATCATCGTTCATCGGTGCGGTACCAAGTAAATTTGCCGATGTGCTCGACGATGGCAAGGAACCGATGGGAATCGAGAAAAGTCATGTAATCAAAACCCTCGTAGGAAACAACGGGGTGGTATATATCACCAACAAAATTTACGCTCCGGCATCGTATGTAGCCGTAACAGCACCTACGTTAGTGAACGATAACATGCAGATATTCCGCTGGGCAGTGAAGAAACTGGGATACGACGCCTACCTTTTATCCATGGACAGCCGGTACAGTTTTATTGTTCCCTGGGATCAGTCTTCTCCTGAAAACAGCCTGATGGGCAGAGGAATGTATTATATCGACCCGGTATCGCTCGGAAAACTCAAACCGGAAATTTTCAAGTTCTGGTATAATCCCAGATTTACCAAGGTGACTGCCACAGCTTATGAATACGTGAAAGAAACGGGTGAAATAAAAGACTCTCTTCGTGTGGTTTCTGACGCTGAAGTGCTCGACCGTCTGGACGACATACTCGATTATCATATCGTGGTGGGCAATATTGAAGATGGAAAAACATTTTATCGCACCAAGGGAGGCGGTCAGCTTAACGTGAAAGGAACCGGAGTGGGTATGAAAATTATCGGCGGTGGAAATCTGGAAAACGCTTCCGAACCGGTGGTTGAGAAAATTTACGACCAAACCAGAGAAACAAACGGACGTGGTAACGGTAAAACGTATGTATCTAATTCTGTTCTGCAAACACCTTATAAATCGGTATATAAAATTCTGTCCGAAACCGAACAGTTTAGCGAGTTTTTCAATTTGCTGCAGGGCAGTGGAATTTTCGGTAAAGACAAATCGTTTGCCGGGCTCGATGAAAATGTAAAATTTTTCAATACGTATCACTACTCGGTGTATATTCCAAACAACGAAGCTGTACTTGCTGCCATAGAGCAGGGGCTGCCCACGTGGGAGGTAATCAATGCGCAAACAGATCAGCTGCTGAAGGATAAGCTTACTGCCGAACTGACTAACTTCCTCCGCTATCATTTTCAGGATAATTCGGTTTACATCAATAATACCACATCGGCAGTTATCCCTTACGAAACAGCTGCTTACAGCCTTACCGGCACCAAAGCGTATTATAAACTCTACACGAAACTCGATAACAACGGTTTAACCTTATACAGCGATCCTGTTGACCGCTCGAGACCGGTACATGTGAAAACAAACAGCGGATTATATAATATTATGTCACGCGAATTCAAGTTCAACTCCGGCGACCTGCTCAAAGCTACTCAAATCGAAACATCATCCTATGCCGTGATACACGAAATCGACAATGTTCTGCTGTATTACAAGGATCAGCTGCTCTATTTCAAACAGCTGCTTGGTTCAACTCCCGGCAACACCAGACAAGCCATTCACACACGATCAACAAAATAAAAATATATGAAGCAATTTATTAATACAATATTGATCCTTTTTGTGGTTATTACATCAGTACAGAACGTGTATGCTCAGGCTGATGCAGATAATCTGATCCGGGGTAAGGTATACAGCGAAATTGATGGTCCGATTCTGGGAGCTGGTATTTCTGAAATTGATAATACCAACCGTATTATTTCTCAGGTGGTAACCGACTTCAACGGAAATTTCTCCCTCAAAGTAAAAAACCGTTCGAATAAGCTGAAGGTTTCATATATCGGTATGAAAACCCAGATAATCCCGATAGGTAAACAGAAGGTGTTTGACATCGAACTTATCGACGCTACACAGTTCCAGGAAGTAGTGGTAAAGGCTAAAAAAGTGGTATCGACAGGTAACCTGGACATTCCGCAGCGCGAAATTTCAACCGCGCTCCAAACCATCAACGCCAAGGAATTTGAAGGATTGTCAGTGTCGTCGGTAGATGACGCACTGCAGGGTCAGATAGCCGGTCTGGATATCGTGGCCAACTCCGGTGACCTTGGTAGCGGTACGTCGATGCGTATACGCGGTATCACTTCCATTACAGGTTCATCCGAACCGTTGATAGTATTGAACGGGATTATTTTTGAAACTCCGACAACCAACTTCGACTTTGCAACTGCCAATCAGGAACAGTTTGCCGACCTGTTGAGCGTCAACGTGGATGATATCGAAAGCATTACCGTGTTAAAAGATGCTGCATCAACTGCGGTATGGGGATCACGCGGTGCCAACGGGGTAATTGCCATTAATATGAAAAAGGGGTTGAAAGGGAAAACAAAGGTGCAATATACCTATCGTTTTACTGGAGCTACACAACCCAAGGGTATGACCATGCTAACCGGCGATGATTACACCATGCTCATGAAAGAAGCCTATTTCAATCCCCGCCAGAGCGATGCTACTGCAAATATCCGCGAATTTAACTACGATAAAAGTTTCTCGGAATTCGAACAGTACAACAACAATACAGACTGGGTAAAAGCAGTGACTCAATTCGGTTTGACGAACGACCACTACATCCAGATGTCCGGCGGTGGTGATAGAGCCAAATTCCTTATATCGGGTGGTTACTACAATCAGTCCGGAACCATCATTGGCCAGAACCTCGACAGGTATTCGACACGTATGAATCTTGACTATAATGTATCGGACCGCATCCGGTTTACTTCCGAGTTCTCGTTTACCTATACCAATAATAATCAGAATTACCAGTCGCTTCTGGATATTGCTTACCGCAAAATGCCTAACCTGAGTATTTACGAACAGGATGCAACCGGTAAGGATACCGAAAGATACTATAAAATATTACCGAATGTTTCAAATCAGCTTTCAGACCAGTATGACCTGTATAATCCGGTGGCATTAGCCCATTTGGCTAAAAAGAACTCAAAATCACTCCGTATTTTACCTACATTTCGTCTGCAGTATGATTTTACGGATCCGCAGAAAACAATGCTGCGATACAAGGGATATGTTGCATTCGACGTGAACAACGGAAGTGCAAGTACGTTTGTACCCAAGGAACTTACCACATCAAACTGGCAAAGCGGTAATGTGAACAGCGCCTATACCAGCGACAGCAGAAGCCTCTCGGTAAGTACCGACCATAACCTGACGTTCGTGCCCAAATTTGGCAACGAAGATCATTCTTTGCTACTTTATACCTCTTTCCAGATGGGAAACAGTTCATCACGCTATCAGGAAATGTCGTCGTATGGCAATCCGAGCGAGACCATTACCAATCCAACAGCGGGCGGCTATCTGAACAGTTTCAGAACCGGACCAGGACTGGGGCGCTGGATGGCTTACATGTTTATGGGGCACTATGCTTACAAGTCCAAATACATTGCTGACCTGACGCTGAGACGCGATGGCAGTACGAAATTTGGCGACGACCGGAAATGGGGGACTTTCCCCGGAGTCTCGCTGGCATGGAACGTAATGGACGAAGAGTTTATGGACTGGTCGAACAGCTGGCTCAGTACGCTGAAATTCCGTCCCAGCTGGGGGCTCACCGGAAATCAACCGGGAGGTGAGAACCTCTTCTACAGCCTCTACAACGAAAACGGCCGATACGTGGATATGCCCGCCATACGTCCGAGCAACATCCAGCTCACCGATTTACGCTGGGAAAAGGTAACTTCATTCAACTGGGGTGTCGACTTCGGTTTCCTGGAAGATATGTTTTATGCCGATTTCAATTATTATTACAAGCGAACAGAAGACATGTTGTTCCCGAGTATTGCCATTTCCAGTACATCAGGTTTCAGCCAGTTGTCATATCAGAATGCCGGAACCATGGACAACGTGGGATGGGAATTGAATCTGAATGCATTTAAGATTTTGAAAATAGGCGATTTCAGTATGGATGTCCGCTTCAATCTCTCGAACTATATAAATACGATTGTGGACCTCAAACAGAGTATTCTCGACAGCAAAAACAGAGAATTTTCATACAACAACGGTGAATACCTTACCCGTATCCAGCTGAATAATTCGTTCGGTTCCATCTACGGATTCAGATACCTGGGTGTATATCAGTATGATGATTACGTGGAAGGTCCTACAGGAACATCGCCCTATGCGCGTGACGCTAACGGGCAGCTGATACGCGATGCACAGGGCGAACCGCTCCGAATGACATTCGCTGCAGGAAAATCGTCGGAGTATAAATTCCAGGGTGGCGATGCCGTGTATGAAGACATCAACCACGACGGAAACATCAACGAACTGGATATTGTATATCTTGGCAATTCGAATCCGCTGGTTAATGGTGGTTTCGGTCTGAAATTCAATTACAGACAATTAGCTGTTAACATCAACACCAATTTCAGGGTTGGCAACAAAATCATAAATATGGGTAGAATGTATGCCGAAAACATGTACAGCAACAACAACCAGGCTGCAAGTGTTAACTGGCGCTGGAGGAAGAACGGTGATATCACCGAAATTCCGCGTGCTATGTACAGATCGGGTTATAACTGGCTGGGAAGCGACCGTTATGTGGAAGATGGCTCATTCTGGCGAATCAAAAATATACAGATTAATTATGCAATATCTCCTAAGAACCTGAAATTCATCAAACTGAATCAGTTGAACATGTATATGACCATAAATAATCTGTTGACCTTCACCAAATACTCCGGAGTAGATCCCGAGGTAAGTTACGGAGCATTGGGCGTTAGTGCCGACTACAACCAGACTGCACGTTCACAATCAATCACTGCAGGAATAACTGTTGGTTTTTAATGATAATTCAAAATACGACGATGAGAATGAAAACAAGATACATCAAAATTTTAGCAATAGCAGTAGCTGCTGTCAGCATGGCAGCCTGTACCGATTATCTGATTATAAAGCCACAGGGACAAGTGGTGCTCGACGACTTCTGGAAAAGCGAATCGGATGTGGATGCCGTTATTGCAACCTGCTACAAGGAGTTATTATCATCTGGCAATGTAGCCAAGTACATAATATGGGGCGAAGTGCGGTCAGATAATCTGACCAGTTCATTCAACTCGGATGATACACAGAAAAAGATTCTGGCCGGTACAATATTACCGAGCAATTACTATACATCCTGGTCGAGTTTTTACACCCTGATAAACTATTGCAATTCCGTGTTGTATTACTCACCCATGGTAATCGATCCGAATTTCACGATATCCGAGCTGAATGCAAAACAAGCCGAAGTTCTTACACTCAGGGCGCTTGCTTATTTCTATCTGGTGCGTGTATTCAGGGATGTACCCCTGGTGCTGGAGCCTTCGCTGAGCGATCAGCAGGACTATAACATCCCTCAGAGTAGCGAGGATAAGGTGCTTGATCAGATAGAAGCAGACCTGATCAAAGCTGAAGGATGGGCTATGAGTACTTACGGCAGAAAAGAATACAACAAGGGAAGGGTAACAAAAGCCACTGTACGCGCTTTACTCGCAGATGTTTACCTCTGGAGAAACAAATACGAGCAGTGCATTACCTATTGCGATAAAATCATCCAGGATCCTGCCTTCGAACTGATTAAAGCCGACGATCAGCCCTATACCAAAATTTTCGGATTGAAAAATTCGACCGAAAGCATTTTCGAAATTCAGTTTACACTCGAAAGTAATACGTTCAACAGCACTATTTTCTCTTTTTACGGTTCCGAAAACCGTCAGCAGGGTAATTTTACTGTTCCGCTAAATATTGCCACCGACAATACCGTATTCATCAACACACCGGAAATAACTGATATCCGGCGCAAAGATTACATTAAAACAAAGGATGCAAGCGGATTTTTCCCGGTATTCAAATACACCGGAAAAACCAGGACAGAAAATTCGAGTGGAAACAGCGATTATTATTACCGAAATTCACAGTCCGACAGTCCCAACTGGATATTTTACCGCCTTACCGATGTGATGCTGATGAAAGCCGAAGCACTCGTGCAATTGAGCAGAGCATCATCCGGCGACCAGAAGACTGCGATGGATATAGTTAATACGGTATATCTCAGATCAAATCCTACAATCATCGACTCGTTGCAGTTGAGCAACTACCAAACCAAAAAAGATCTGGAAGAACTGGTAATGCTCGAAAGACAGCGTGAATTGATGTTCGAGGGAAAAAGATGGTTTGACCTCATGCGTATGGCACGCAGAGATGGAAAGACAGACCGCCTCATAAGGCTGGTTACCCGCAAAAGTGAAGAAAGTTCAAGTGTGCTCAGCAGCAAGCTGAAAGATATGAATGCATTGTACTGGCCGGTATCCGAATACGAACTCAAAGCCAATCCTAAACTCAAACAGAATCCGTTTTATGAAAATGATTTGATACAATAGATCATGCCTTAATAGAACAGATATTAGTTAATCAGAAAAATATGAAAATAAATATGAAAACACGAATCAATAAACTTACAAATTCGACCCTTAAAAAATTGGGAGTATTTTTACTTCTCGGGTTTTTGGTTACCGGTTGTGTCGAAGATATTGGCGACAGCTATACAACTTTCAAAGGCGATATGATTTACTCGTTCCTCGAAAAGAAACCTGAACTTTACAGCGAGTATATAGCTATACTTCAGAAAGCCGGGTTGAACGGAATGTTAAGCGCCTACGGATCATACACCTGTCTGGCACCCACCAACGATGCATTCAGTATGTATTATAAATCATTCGGTCCGAAATTCAATATCGACAGTCTCTCGGCCGAACAGATTGAATACCTCGCTAAAACACACATAGTGGATAATCAGTATATAACGGATGAATTGCAGGATGGAGTTCTGCCCAATCCGAACATGAACAAACGATATATCAGTATTAAATTTACATCCGATTCAATAACCAATACATTCAAAATACTTCTGAACGATTCTTCGCAGATTATTTCGAGGGATAACAAAGTGTATAACGGAGTGGTTCATGGTATCAACCGGGTGCTCCGTCCTTCGGAAGCCCAGCTGCCCGAACTGATCAAGGCAAATCCGGATTTATCCATCTTCTCCGAAGCCCTCAAGCTGACCGGTCTCAACGACTCCCTACTGCTCATCGAAGATAACAGTTACAAACCAACCAAAGTATTCAAGGACGAATACAACGGGTATGAAATAGTAAATCCGGCACAGCGAAAATATGGATACACCGCCCTGGTAGAAACCAATGCACTGCTCAAAAGTGCCGGAATTAACAACATCAACGATCTGATTGCAAAAGCAAAAGAAATTTATCCTGAAGGAGCCAATATTACCGATTATACCAACAGGGAAAACAGCCTGAACATTTACATGGCTTATCACCTGGTTAATAAAGTGATTTTTCTGAACAAATTCTTTTATGCCACAGACGCCGTAAAAGGATATACTCCCGATGAATTTATCGAAACCATGTATCCGAACCGCATCATACGTGCCAGCAAAGTAAATAATCGAATCACGCTGAATCACGGTTCGAACAACGTTGTACTGGTGGAAGAAACCGGTGGAAAAACGACCGTAAACGGTGTGTATCACGTGCTCAACAGTTTGCTGCTCTATACTCCGAGCGTGGAACAAATGCTTCAGAATACCCGTATCCGGTTCGATATTGTGAGCCTTTTCCCCGAATTTGCGAATAATAACCTTCGCGGTTCGCGCGACTTTATGAAGAAAAACAACAGCACCGGCGACCGTTTTGGTTTCGAAAACGGATACATCAAAGACGTTACTATCAGCAAGGACACCCGTCTGATATATCTGGCAGGAAAAAACGGCCAGTGGGCTAACTACCAGAGCGATGAGTTGATGGGACTGGGTTCGTACGACATAACCATGCGGCTACTGCCCGTGCCTCCGGGTACATACGAGTTGCGGTTTGGTTATTCGGCCAATTCAAACCGAAGTGTAACCCAGATTTATATCGATAACAAACCGGTAGGTATTCCGCTCGATTTAAGAATCCTTGCCAACGATCCCAGGGTAGGATGGATTATCGATTCGTCGACCGAAGACGAAGGTGTGGAAAATGACAAAATGATGCGTAACCGCGGATACATGAAAGGACCCGATACTTACTACTACGGACAGACCATCGTGAGGAATTACAGTGGCGTGCTCCGCCGGGTTATCGGAACATTTACCTTTACAGATTACTCAGCACATACTCTTCGATTCAAATCGGTAATCGAAAATCCACAGTCGCAGTGTATGATGGATTATTTCGAATATGTACCTAAAAGTGTGTTTAGTCCGTCGGATGGCACTCCCGAATCAAGAGATTAGAAGACTCTGCGACAGACTAAATAAGGTTATAAGAAAAATATAATATATAAAATATAAACAGATGAAAATAAAACTCAACAATATTGGTTTTTTTCTCCTGATTTTGCTGGCAGGTACACTGGTATTCAGCTCGTGCGAAAACGAGAGCTGGAACGATCACTACAGCGTTGATTCAGAGCTGGTTTCAGATCAGTCACTCTGGGATCATATCCGGACAAATCCAAATCTGAAAAAATTTGCATGGGCGTTGAAGAAAACAGGGTACGACAAAAACCTTGCGAATTCACAAATGTACACCGTGTGGGCGCCCGTCGATTCTGCTGCAACAAACAATATTGACACCACAAACGTAAGTATCGACAATATCGTTCTTCTGAAAGAATACGTGAAAAACCATATTTCGCGATACAAATACACGGCTTCCGGTACCAAACAATCAAAAATAACTTTGCTGAACAACAAGGTAACCACTTTCGGACCGAAAGGCTCCGACTACTACTTTGCCGACAACAAGTGCCTTAGTAAAAATATTGTAGCTTCAAACGGGTTGCTTCACGTGATCGGCCGAAAATTACCGTTTTTTGATAACCTGTGGGAATACCTCTCCAAGGACTCCCGGTTGGATTCGATACGGAATTACCTGTATTCATTTGACAAGATAACCTTCGATGCTTCCAGAAGTACGCCGGGCGATGTGAACGAAAACGGCGAAACGGTATACATCGATTCGGTACTGTACAACTCCAACAAGATGTTCACTTTGCTTGGAAAACTCGAAAGAGAAGACAGCACATACACCGCAATATGGCCGACAAATACCGCGTGGAAAACTTCCTATCAAAAAATAAAGGATTATTACAGGTATTATTCCACAGCAGCCACCCGGTACACAGCCGATACGTTGCAGCGCAACTACACACGTCTGGCCATTGTACAGGATTTGGTTTTCAGCAATACGATACAGAGAAATCCGAATGACTCGATGATTTCCACCGCCAAAAACGTGTTTTACCAGCCACAATACCTGTTTACCGGTGCGCAGAAAGTGACTGCGAGCAATGGAGTGGCTTATATTACGGACGAACTGAAGTACAATCACTGGCAATCATGGAACAGGGAAATACTGGTAGAAGCCGAAAAATCGAAAGGACGCACCAATACCTGGTCCAATCTCTACGAGCGGTCTTATTCAGGAAACACATTCCAGGGTATTTCGGGTAAAAAATACATCGAGGTTATTTCGTCCACCACATCGGTCAATCCGACTGTACAGTTCGAAATTCCCAACATTCTGTCCGGAAAAATGAATGCAAATATGACCATTGCCTACGGGGCTGCCTATAACATTTATTGTGTTTTTGTTCCACAAAGCATACGCACGGCATCGCCGAAACCGAACAAAGTGAAATTTTCCGTTCTATACAACGGCGAAACCGGGAAAGTGGTGACCGTGAACTTTGACAACAACGGGCAATCATACGTTACAGATAAAGATAAAATATCCAAAGTGCTCATAGCCTCCAATGTTACCTTCCCGTTCTCAGAAAAAGGACTGGACACCTATTCTGTAAAAGTAAAAGTTAACAGCAACGTTTCGGCCAAGGAAACCGTGCAATATACCAGAGATTTATTGATTGATTGTATAATTTTGGAACCAGTACAATAGAAGAATATGAAAAATATAAAACTAAAACACAGAATTATGCTTTTATGCAAATGGACTTCATTTGTACTGTTAGTTGTATGTACTGTGCCCGGATTTGCTCAATCTGTTTCGACAGTAAAAACTCAGGACCTGAAATCGGATTCGATAACTGGTATTGTGTACGATGCGGTGAGCCATACAGCCATAGCAGGTGCTCAGATCAAGACATCCGACCCGAAAATAGCTGCCATGACCGATGGAAACGGCAGATTTGCCCTGAAATGTCCGCCAGCCATCAAAACGCTTATCATTTCAGCACCCGATTACAACACCAAGGAAATGGCTGTTTATGCGGGCAACAAGGTGAAAAAGATATACTTGTACCCCGAAGTATACGATAATTATTATTCCGAACAACTCACAGTTACAGGTTCGAAAAGGAATACAAGGGTGGTGAATGCTCAGAAAACAATCGGAATAGACAATAATACCTCCATATCAATCGATAACGAACTGAAGAATAAACTGGCTTCTGACATCCGTGTCACCAATTTCAGCGGAACACCTGCTGCTGGTTCCTCGATGCTCATCCGCGGAATCAACTCACTGAATGCAAAAGTTCAGCCGCTCATCGTGGTCGATGGAGTAATTCTTGATAATCAGGAAGATAAAATATCCATACATGAAGGAAACATCGTGAATAATCTCTCGAGTCTCGATGTGAACGATATTCACAATGTGAGTGTGCTTAAGGACGGTACATCGTTGTATGGAAGCAAGGGCGGAAATGGCGTCATACTGATTTCGACCAACCGCGGACGTAGTATGGCAACCAAAATAACCGCATCATCCATGTTTGGTTACAATATGAAACCAACGCTTACTCCTATGATGAACAGCGCACAGTACCGTGTGTACCTGAGCGACCTGCTGAAAGACGAAGAAGCGCAGAAAAAACTTTCCAACCAGTTCTTCCTCACCGAAGATGAAGATTTTATTTATTACAAACGTTTTCATAATAATACCAACTGGAGCGACGGAGTATACAACAACTCCACTACCCAAAGCTACAACATAGGTGTGAACGGAGGTGATGAAATTGCATTATACAACCTGTCTGTTGGTATTACAAATGCTAAAAGCACACTGAAATACAACGATTTCAACAGGCTGAATGCACGGTTTAATTCAGACATCGAACTGGCACGAAACCTGACAACCATATTCGACATCTCATACGTGCAAACAACCCGCGAACTGCGTAATGACGGTATTGCAGAAGCATTTACCAGCCAGGTAAACTCTCCGGGATACCTGTCGCTGCTCAAGTCGCCCTTCCTGTCGCCCTATCAGTACGACAATATGGGAACCCTGACTGAAAAACTGGAAAATTATGACTTCCTGCAGATAGCCAATCCTTACGCAATTCTGGAATACGGGGTAGGACAGGCACAAAAAACTATTTTCAATCTGGCGTTGCAGCCAACCTACAAATTCAACAAATCGCTTAAGCTGAGTTCGCGCTTCAGCTATTCAATGAATAACAGTTCCGAAAACTCATTCAGCCCCATGTACGGAGTGGCTCCGCTGGTTGATCTCAACCAGGGATTCGTTTCGCAGAACTATGTGAAAACACAGTTTGCCAAACAAATTTCCATTTTCAGCGATACGCGCCTTAACTGGATTAAAAACAAGGGAAGCAACGCTTACGAACTGAATGCCGGTGTACGTTTCCTTACGGATAAGTTCGAATCGGAGTTTGCCGTAGGACATAATACCGGTAGCGACCAGGTGAAAGAAATGTCGAACAGCCTGAGTTATAAATCGGCAGGCGGACTGGAAGAACCATACAAACTTCTCACTTATTATGGTGTATTCAATTACTCGCTGAAAGACAGGTATTTCGTGGAAGCTGCGCTGAATACAGAGACCAATTCACGTTTCGGAAAAGAAGCTAAAAACGGGCTGAATATGCTGGGAGTGAGCTGGGGAGTCTTCCCTTCGCTCAACGTGGCATGGCTGCTCTCATCCGAAAATCTGATGAAATCGATTGAATTTATCGATGTGCTGAAACTTCGCGCCGGATATGGCGTGTCGGGAAACGATGGTATTCTGAGTACCGCTACCAATACCTATCTGAATGCCGTAAAGTACACCCGAACAACCACCGGATTGCAGATTTACAACATATCAAACCCCGAAATCCAATGGGAAACCGTTACAAAAAGAAACGTTGGATTCGATGCTAATCTGCTCAGAGAGAGATTGATGCTTTCAGTCGATTTGTACGACAACAAAACAGATAACCTGCTCGTACAGAAAAGACTCAATCCGGTATCGGGTCTGGGTACTTACTGGACCAACGACGGAAAACTTCAGAACAGAGGCTATGAAATCTCACTCAATGCCAACGTGCTTAATTTCAAAAAACTGAAATTTACACTGGGAGCTTCTCTGGCTCACTATTCAAATAAAATTCTCGCACTGGCCGATGGAGACTACAAAACCAGTGTGTACGGTGCAGAAATACTTACAGCCGTTAATCACCCGGTAGGTGAATTCTACGGATACCAGACTGACGGAATTTATTCAACAAGCGAAGAGGCTGAGGCCGAAGGACTTTCCATGAGAAAATCCAACGGAGAACTTGTCCCCTTCGAGGCTGGTGATGTTCGCTTTGTAAACAATAATCCGGGCGACAAGGTTATTGACGAAAAAGACAAAGTGGTAATCGGAAATTCCAATCCTGATTTTTACGGCGCAATTCATGCCGGACTCCGGTTTATGAATCTGAACCTGAAGGCCATTTTCAACTACTCGTACGGAAATGAAGTGTACAACTATTTACGGTCGCAACTCGAATCGGGAAGCACATTCAACAACCAGTCGGTAGCCATGACAAACCGCTGGATGACCGAAAACCAGAAAACACTGATACCAAACTCCGTGTACGGCGATCCGAAAGGAAACAACCGCTTCTCCGACCGCTGGATCGAAGACGGCTCCTATCTCCGTCTGAAGACACTGGAACTTTCGTATGAATTGCCGCTGAACATTTCTTTCCTGCAAGGTATCACTGTATGGGCATCGGCAAACAATTTGTGGACACTGACCAAATACCTCGGTGTGGATCCTGAATTTGCCGCTAATAATAAAATACTTTATCAGGGTATTGATACCGGCCTGTTGCCTCAAAGCAAAAGTTACTATACCGGTATCAAAATTTATCTCTAATTACAAAAATACGCCAATATGAAACGATTATTTTCAAAAATAAAAGTGCTTTTGTTTGTCGGAATCGTGGCTGCCGCCGTTACTTCGTGCGAAGATTTCATGTCGACCGATTCGAACCGGCTGACATTAGCTGACGAAAATCTGATTGATTCACCCAACGATAGTGTATACTCCATACTGGGAATACTCACTCAGCTTCAGAATATCAGTGACAAGTATGTATTGCTGGGCGAATTGCGCGGCGATCTGATGGATGTAACACCGGAATCCGATATGGATTTGCGCGACCTGAGCCAGTTCAATGTGAATGCTTCGACCAGTCCGTATGCTGACGCCAGGGATTTCTATGCCGTCATCAACAATTGCAACTTTTTTATTCAGCGTGTCGATACCAATATTCAGGTAAGAGCCTATAAGCCTTTTGTTAAGGAACTCGCTGTAGCCAAAAGTATCCGCGCATGGACATACATGCAGATTGCTCTCAATTACGGAAAAGCTTATTATTTCACAAAACCCATTCTGACAGTAAAGGATTCGGAAGAGAATTTCCCGGAACTGGGACCCGAGCAGCTGATTGATTCACTGCTTGCCGATATGAACACCATGAATCAGATGGCTCCCCCACTGTTGCCGGGATACGGATCGATCAATGGTGTCCCCAGCCGCTTTTTGTTTATCAACTCCAAATTCCTGATGGGCGATTTGTATTTGTGGAAAGCAAGTTTCACCAAAAATGTAAGCGACTACGAAATGGCTGCCACGTATTATGCCAAACTGATCGACGAAGGTTCTTATACCAATAATACCAATGTCGGAGTAAGATGGAATAACGATTTCTTCCTGCAATATTCCGATAACTGGCTCATGTGGTTAAGCAGCACAACGTCGGATACCGAACTCATTTCCATCGCCAGATTAGCTAACAACAACTATGAAGGCAAAGCCAGCCAGGTGGCTTTATTGTGCGAAGACAGTAAGCTGACTTCCTCCAAACCGATGGATGACTTATTCGCGGCTCAAAACTATTGTTTTTATGA
Organism: uncultured Paludibacter sp.; assembly: GCA_964634605.1. Taxonomy (GTDB): domain Bacteria; phylum Bacteroidota; class Bacteroidia; order Bacteroidales; family Paludibacteraceae; genus UPXZ01. Next base: position 14,234 of record CAZWLJ010000034.1, on the reverse strand, counting down.
TCAGGTATCGTCAGCGGCCAAATTATATCCGGGTGACCTGAGAGCCAAAGCTGCGCTCAGAACTACCAGAGATGATAAAGTCAATATCAGAAAATTTGAAAACTACAATATTAATTTTTACAGAAGCGCGTTACTGTATTTACGCTATGCCGAAGCTGTCAATCGTGCCGGAAAACCCGCTTTGTCTTTTGCAGTTCTGAAATACGGTCTGAGTGCTGCCACCTTACGTGATACCAAAAGAGTATCAGCATCCGAAGTGGCAGACAACAAGGAGTATGTTATAAAATTTACCGACGGGAGGTTTGATGTAAACGTGGGAATGCATAACCGCGGAAGCGGAAACTCCACTTATAATCTCAGCTATGTCATCCCTGATTATACCCGTTTCAGCTCAGTGATTGTAACCGATAACGAAGGCAATCCTCTGAAGGGCTCCGACGGAAGAGATTCAACCGTACTGAAACCCACTACTTTGCCCGATTTGCTGGCTCAGGCTAAAAATGACTCAATTCTGTTTGTCGAAAATGCCATCTGCGACGAGCTTGCCCTCGAAACCGGTTTTGAAGGCAATCGTTATCAGGATCTGATGCGTTTCTCCAATCACAGGGAAGATACCGGATTTCTGGCTGCAAAAGTGGCTGCCAAACACAACAACAGTGAATCCCTGTTTCTGAGACTGAAAGACAGAAACAACTGGTATTTACCGGTAAAAAAGTAATGTTCAGCGCAGCATTTTTGCTCGTGTAAGTTTCAGTAGAAATTTTTTGATTTTCAGATTAAAACTGATATCTGGTTTTTTTCCGGAAGTTAACTGAAATATGAGTAATGAATAAAAAAAGGGCAATCTCATCGGACTGCCCTTTTCTGCTATTTAATAATTAAATATTACAACTTGACAGGAATTTAAAAAAAATACAAATATGTATGAATATATAGAAAAATTATTTATATTTGTGCAGAAAAATAATCAATATCATATAACCTTAAAAACTACCGATTTGATGCATTTGTTTAACCTGCTTTGTTCGGGGACAATACTTTAAGAAAACCACAACAGGAATCATACCCCTCCTTAAACGGTATTCACCCGTACTTAGTCATTACTCATTCCGCATTATTTCCGCTGTTTTTTAAAAAAATAGTACGTAAATTATTTAGTAACTATCCAATCAAATAAAAGAACTCGAAAAACAATTACGGTATGAAAAAATTTTTACTAACTCTGATGCTTTTGTTTCCACTATTGGCAACATTAAGCTCTCTTTCTGCTGCGGCTGTAATGCCTCAAATCAGCACTGGTACCACAGAATACTGGTATCACATTATTTTTCAGCGCTACAATGCTGATCTTGCCATGCAGGACAATGGTGCTGATGCTGTTTTAACGGTGCAAAACTTTGTAATCAACCAGGACAATCAGTTGTGGAAAGTGGAAGATGCCGCTGTTTCCGGTCAGTATGTGCTTACATCAAAACTTGGCCGAAAAGTCTATTACAATGGCACCCGTTTTGCTGCGGGAACTACTTCCACTAATTTCAAGTTTATTGCATCGGCCAACACCACTTATACTAACTCATGGGAGTTGCAGCGCGATGGTTCAACTTTGGGAATGAATCCCAATGGTGGTTCGTCTGCAGGTAAGCAGATAGCCGAATATAATATAGGTGATGGCGGTAATCCGCTTAAATTTGTTTCGGTAAAGGATGCTTTGTTGAACAAAATAACCGAGGCAACCAACCGGTTGAACAACACGGCTCAGGGAGCTGACCCCGGAAAGTTTAATTCAACTTCGCGTACAAACCTTCAAACAGCAATTGGGGTAGCTCAGGGAGTTTATAACAATTCGTCAGCGTCCGATACAAATTTCGCTAATGCATACAGTACACTTAACACTGCAATTACTACTTACAACAGTGAAGTAATCATTCCTCAGATCAGCACACCGGGTAACGAACGCTGGTATTTCCTTCAGGGAACACGGCCTGCAAATACTTATCTGACAAGTACCGGACCCGGAGCACAACTACTTTCAAAACCTGTAATTCCGGACAGCACTCAATTGTGGAAATTTGTTGCTAACACAAGCGGAACAGCGAATGGAATAGCATTGGTAAATAAAGCAACCGGTGAATATCTGAATGCAAATGCTGCGAATAATACTAACATATTCTCAGTTGCAACAATGCCAACTAACAACCTTCGCTTTATTGTAAGTACTATTATCACAAACAAAACGGCACGATTCTGGATAGAGCACGCCACAGGTTCTACACCTGCATTCCGTCTGCATGCCGGAAATACCAGTGTGATGAACTGGACAGGTAATGCAAATGACAACAGCAGCTGGCTGATCATGGATTACACTGTTGCGTTAAAAGTGTTTTTACAAACATCCATCACTGATGCACAAAAATTGTTAGACAATACTAAAGAAGGAACAGATTTTGGAAATTATACTGCCACTAATCGCAGCAATCTGAATATTGCCATCGTACTGGCACAGGCCGAGCTTGAAAAAGCTTCTCCAACCGATGCGGAATTAAAAGCAGCCAACTCAGCTTTAAATGCGGCAATAAGCACCTATAAAGCAGCGATAAACAAGAATCCCGTATCCCTGCTGTCGACCAATCCGGAAAATTACCGCTGGTACTCCATTCGCAGTTATGCTACAGATCAATCCTATTGCCTCGGAAAAGTTATTTCAACCGGAACAAGAGCTGTAGGTGAAAAATATACATTCGAACTTAAATCATCACCGGTTTCAGACGGGCAACTTTTCCGTTTTGAACTCACAGGCGATCAGACAAAAGTGCTGAATATTATCGATAAAAAAGGAAACTATCTGGCTTCCAATGGCGCTATTGCGGTAGAACCTACAGCTGGCAATGATTTTGCACTCACCCCGCTTAGTGATGGTGTTGCGTTTTGGATAAAACCAACTTCATTGAATGCTATTCATGCCCAAAACAACGGATCACATATTGTAAACTGGGAAAGCTATGCCGGAAGTGCATCTGCCTGGGTATTTGACTTTGAGAAGGAAGCTCCGATTATCCCGAGAGTTCCCGAAGAACGTACCGTTACTGTTAAAACATCGAATATTTTAAGAGGTACTGCTGTGATAACAGGTACAACCAATACATCGGTACTTACCGATTACGAAAGTGTATCCGTTACAGCTAACCCGGTGAAAGGCTTTTTCTTCAAAGCCTGGCTCAACGAAGCTGGTGATACTATCAGCACCACTAATCCTTTTATTTATAAAGGTCCTGAAGCGATAACTCTTGTAGCCCATTTCGAAAAAGGTTATTATCCGGAAATGATGCGCAAGTATACAGCTCAAAAACCCTACATGCAGCAGGCCGAAAGATATTTAGCTTCAGCAACAGCCAATGTGAATGGAAAAGACCAGTTTATCATTTTCGAAACATTAGACAATCCGAATCCGCTGGATATTTCGGTAACCACTAATCAGATTGTAGGCAATGCTGTGGTAAATGCTACAAAAAAACCAATAGTGGTACATGGAACCAGTGATTTATATTTTAATCTTACAGGAGCAAATATCGGATTGAATGACGGACTCGAATGGACACAACAAAATATGTTTATCGACTGGAACAACGACTTTGATTTCCTGGATGAAGGCGAATCATTGGGAGTAATCAGTGATAATACGGTAAAAACCGGAATTACGAGAAACATTACAATTCCCCGGGGACAGAAAAACGGGCTTTATCGTGTGAGAGTAATCTACCACGAACCTGCAGATGCAGCTGACTGGTCTACCTCTATCTGGAGTACCAATATAATCCAGAATGGTGTAGCGTATGATTTTGATATCTTCTACGATATGAAGGAAAACAGAACTCCGGCAAAACCGCTGGTTTCAACTGTTGAACAGCCGGTGTATTACTTAATCGAATCTGCTTCTGATGGTCTGGTTAATCTGAATGCCACCACGCCCGGAACAAATTATCTGGGCAATCTGGTGTATGCTCCGACTGCCAATAATAATACCATCATTAATCACGGCCCATTGACTACCATCCTCAGTTCAGGAATTAATATCGATAATGCATTGTGGCAAATGGTTAATGAAGGAGGAATCGTAAAATTAAAAAACAAAGGTACCGGTTTATACCTGGATGAAGCAAGATGGGGCAGAACCAATGTAACATCACCATTTTCAGCTGTTGCGTTAAATTCACCGGCTACTCAATACGCATTAAAGAACGCAAATCAGGCAAGCCCTGCTGTAGCCTGGTACTCTGCAACTGATGGTTATCACCTCAACAGATGGGGTGTATATTATCCTAACAGTCAGGTAGCCTGGTACTTTGTTGTTGCTCCCGGAAGTCAGTTGAATTATGATGAAGTTTATCCGGCAGCTGTTAAAGATGAATTAGCAGGAAAAATCGCTTCATTGCAAAATTTCTTTGACAATACGAAAGAAGGTCAGATTCCCGGTACGTTTAGTGTTGCTGCACGAAAAGGTTTAACCGGAGCAATCAGCGCGGCACAGGCAGTACACAATAATCCCTCTTCAACCATTCAAAGCTATCAGGCAGCAATGGCACAACTGGAAACCGCGAAAGCAGCTTATCTTGCATTAGTGAACAAACCTGTTGTAAGTGATGCAACAAACACCAAATGGTATCTGATACAGGGAACGCGTCCTGCAAATACTTATATGAGCAGCACCGGAGCAGGTATGACTGTTAAATCGTTGGCATTGGTTCCGGATGATTCACAAATGTGGAAATTCGTATCAAATCCGAACGGTTCTGCTGACGGACTTGCACTGGTTAACAAAGCTACAGGAGAATACTTGAATGCTGATGGAGCCAGTAACACAATTTTGACTACAGTTGCTGCCATGCCGGTAATAAATCTCCGGAACATTGCAAGCGATATTTATACGGATGGAATAGCCCGCTTCTGGATTGAAAATACAGGCTCGCCGGTATCAGTCCGTGTTCATGCAGGAAACTCCGGCGTTATGAACTGGTATGGAAATGCTTATGACAACAGTAGCTGGTTAATTTTAGATTATAGCACCGTATTGAAATCAGCACTTGCAATTACCATAACCAATGCACAGAAACTGCTTGCAAATTCAGTTGATGGTTCTGATTTTGGTCAATATTCCGGAACAGGCAGAACGGCTTTAACCACTGCAATTTCTGTGGCACAAGCAGCTTATGCAGATGAAGCTAAAACAGAACAGGAAATTTCTGATGCTAATACAGCACTGAATACGGCAATGACTAATTATAAAACCACCTGCAATACTAATCCGGTTTCATTATTAGCAGCAAATCCCAAGCATTATCGCTGGTACTGGATCAGAAGCTACGCTACAAATTCCAATGCAGCATATTGTTTTGGAAAAGTTATTTCAGCAGGAGCAAGAGCTGTCGGTGAGAAATATACCTTCGAAGCTAAAACAGAACAGCCATCAGATGCGCAGTTATTCCGTTTCGAACTAACAGAGGACAAGACCAACGTGCTGAACATCATCGATAAGAAGGGTAATTATATGGCTTCTAATGGAGCTATTGCAACATCTTCCACTGTTGATAATAACTTTGCACTTACACTGCTTGAAGATGGTATCGCATTCTGGATTAAACCGACCACTCTGAATCCTATCCATGCACAACAAAGCGGATCACACATTGTAAACTGGATGAACACCGCAGGAAGTGCATCGGCCTGGGTATTTGATTTTGCAATGGAAACCATCCCGACAGGTGTTGGCAATACAACTGCAGGTAACTATCATATCTATTCTTCGAACGGCATTCTCAAAGTGGAAGGTGTCGAAGAATTTGAACTCTACTCCGTTACCGGTCAGCGTCAAAACATTTACACTCCGTTGAAGAAAGGTGTGTATATTGTGAAAATTAAGGATTACTCACAGAAAGTGATTGTGAAATAAACACATCATTAAATATGGATCTATAGTCAGACATGAAATATATCATAATTTTTATAAAAAGATTTCATGTCTGATTTTTTAAAAAGGTTTTAATAATGCTAAATTTGAAGTGTAATAAATAACTGTTTTTTTCTATAATCACAAAAAATCAATACTATTATGAAAAAAAAATTACTACTTTCATTTTTTATGCTGGCATATTTGTCAGCAAATCTTCTTGCTCAGATTAATGGGATAGCCACTGCGCCCGTTATTTCTGAAGATCCTGCCAATCCGGTGTATTTTCAAATCGAATCCGCATCGGACAGTTCTTTTGTGTTAGCTGGTTTCTCAGGCGATTTTCGGGGTAATGTGATTATTTCCCCCAACGCACCGGGTAAACTTATTCACAACAAACCCGCACTTGCTCCTACAAACGATCACACACTATGGGCTATCGTAACTGAGTTTGGTGTTCCGGTTCTGAAAAATAAGGCTACCGGTTTTTATATGACAGGAAGTCATAGTTGTACTGCAACAGGATCGGCTAATCTTAAGTTTTTCTGGACTTCGTTAACCAGCACCAAACAGTTTCTCATTCGTTCCAATGATGCGGCAAGCTACACCTGCACCTGGAAAAACAACCTCTGTGACCGATACAGTAACCAGGGATTGAATCCAAACAGTTTGGCAGCCTGGTATTTTATTGTTGCCGACCCGGCACAATTGCAGGGAATTTTAAAGAAAACCCTTAACAGTAAAATTTCCGAAGCTAACAATTTACTGAGCGAAACCAAAGAAGGTACGGATTTCGGACAATATTCTGCCGAAAGCCGCGCTGACCTTGCCGCTGAACTTGAAAATTCGCAGGCAGTGTACGATTACGAACAAAGTACGATTGAAGAGATAAATCTTGCAATCACTTACACCGATATGGCCGTTGAGGCATTTAAAAGCAGAATTAACACCGACATCAGGGCGTTAGTATCTGCCAATCCCGATAACTATCGCTGGTACTGGATTCGTAACTACGGTTATATTTCTACCTGGTGTTTCAATAAGGTGATTTCGTCCGGTGAACGTACAGTAGGTGAAAGATTCACATACGAAGATAAAAATGATCCTCAGACCGATAATCAGCTTTTCCGTTTTGAACTTTCTCAAGATTCAACAGCGATATTGAGTATTGTCGACCGGTTGGGAAATCATATATCACCAACAGGTTACCTGGCTGCAGGACCCACCGAAGGCAATACTTTTGCCCTCAATCCGCAAGCCGACGGTATTGCTTTCTGGATTAAACCTACTAATTATTCACCGCTCAGAGCCAACGATGCTAATCCGTATATCGACAACTGGTTATATCTGGCCGGAGGAGCTTCATCGTGGGTATTTGATTATGCAATGGACGTTCCGAAAATACCCAGATTTGATAATCCGCGAACAATTACTGTCCAGTCGGCTAACGAAACGATGGGAAAAGCTTATATCACCGGAACTACCGATACTTCAGTTACCACCGACCTTGAAAAAGTTTCGGTTACGGCTGTGGAAAATAAGGGATATTTCTTTACCCGATGGACTAATCCTGCCGGTGACAGCATCAGTACAAATAATCCCTATATATACAAAGGAGAAGCCGCAATTACTCTGGTGGCAAATTTCGAAAACGGGTATTACCGCGATATGAAGCGTTATTATACTCATGCAGATGCTTATATTCAGTCGGCTGACCGGTACCTGACAGATGTAACCGCAATAGTGAAAGACGTTCCACAAATTATTCTTAGCGGAGTAACAACTATTCCAAATCCTGTAGATACCGCTGTAACAGCATTACAACTAATAGGTAATGCCGTGATTGATTGCACCATGCCGCAGATAGTAGTGCCACTTGAAACCGATAGTTTTGATATGGTTTTTGTTGGAAGTTCAGCCAGCATTGAAAATTTAAAATGGACGCAACAGAACGCTTTTATTGACTGGAACAAGGATTTTGATTTCCTCGATGAAAATGAAGCCGGAGTAAGAAACAGCACAGCGTCTCAGGATCCGGCTCTCAGCAGTCCGGAAGGTTATCGGCGTCGCATCGGTATCCCGGCAGGCACTCCTGCAGGCATTTACCGTATGAGGGTAATCTATCATGAACCATCGTCGGCTGCAACTGACTGGTCTGTATCCATATGGACGAATAACTATATCAGAAACGGCACAGCTTACGATTTTCAAATTAAACTTGGTGATCCAACCTCTGCTGCAAACCAACGGTTGAGCAAAGCTTCAGCTTACTTTGCAGGTGAAAAACTGCGAATATTGAATGCCGAAAACTCCACTGCAATTATCAGAGATGTAACCGGAAAATGGATTTCGACAGGAAATGTAAACTCAGCGGTACAGGAATTCAGTTTACCGGTACCGAAAGGTGTTTATCTGATTACATTGCAAAGTAAAGATAATAAATCAGTTACACTCAAAGTGATCCGGTAGTTTGTCAGTCAGAATAAAACTAGAATTAAAACGGGCAATCTTATCAGACTGCCCGTTTTTCGTGTCTTGTAACTTCTTCCTCAAAAATATAAACAGACTCTTTTAGAGTTTACAAAGTAGTAATTCAGTTAATCCGGAAGCCATAATAATTGAGTAAAACAGTTTTATCTTTTCTTTCGGGGTTTTGTTTTGGTAAACACTTTCACTACGGTTACGTTGTGCGATTGAATAATCACCTGATAAGCGCCATTTTTAAGCTCAGAAACATCGATTACTGCAGGAGCAACATAAAGTACCGATTTCAGATTTTTCCTCCCTTTTTTGTCGAGTATAACCACTTTCGCTGGATCGGCATTGGGCAGCGTGATCCGGATACCCTTGCCATCCGTAGTCAGGAGAATGCGTGCCAGTTCCAGCTCGTCTTCCCAAATCAGCCCTGAATGATCTTCCGGTTTATATTCGACATCAATTACAGCTCCGGTGATTGTATCCGTAACATTCATTCCGGTTGTATTTGCTTTTACTAAAGTTGTGATTGAAAAAAAGAAAATACAAAGCACTAATTTTGTATTCATATCAGATGCAATTAATTATTATTTGAAGTGGGATATTCACTATGTTGTCTTTTATGCTTCTTAATAAAAATCACCGGCACAAACATTTCTCTGTACCGGTGACTGAATGTTTCCGGTTACAGTTAAATCATTATTTTAGTCATACAAGGTATACCGTATTCTTCAATCTTAACGATATAAACACCCTTTTGAAGATTGACCTGAAATGATGTATCCGAAGTGTTTTTATTCACAATAATCTTTCCATTCATATCAAAGACCGTAATCGAAGCATTTCCCCGTAAATTATGAATGGTGCAAAAACCATTATCTACCGTTAATTTATAACGATATTCTGATAATGTTGGAGCAGGAGTCTGATCCATCGGCAGACGGTAGAACATATAGGTCAGGTTTTCATTGAAAATTGTTGCCGGAACATCAAACTTAGCTTTGCCTGCTTCTGCCAGTACACTGATTCTGATGGTGAAAGTACTCAGTGACCCGAGTGACCGTGCATAAAAGATTACCGAATCGCCTGCCTGAATGGCCGGATTCTCTACACTGAACTGAATGTTTTCAGATGTTGTGAAGGCTCTTACAGCTCCGAATGAGATGGTTCTGTAACAATTTTCCAAAACCTTTTGTTTCGGGTATTTCACATCTGTCGAATTGTAGGGAACACCCTCAAATCTGGATGTGTAATAAATGTTGGCAGCAGGATATGCGAACGGCAATGTAAATCCGATGCTGTCTTTCACGATACCGTTGTTTGCCGTTCTCGTTCGGGCTTGCTGAGCCGCAAAGTTGAAAGGAATGTTCGAAACCTGATTTTTCTGAACAACTCCGTTCAATGAAACCATTGCATTTGATTTCAGGTCGGTGTATCCGCCTTCAGTGTCTTCTTTATCAAATGTCAGATAGCTGATCAGACCTTCATCATTCAGATAGGTCCTTGAATGCATATATTTCACTATTTCCTGTGGAGTAAGTGTTCTGTTCCACAGCGCCACCTGATCAAATGCACCGATAAATGTTGCATCACCCGGCTGATTTTTTCCTAACATCAATCCTGTGCCAATGGTAGCCGGATTAATTGTTCTGGATACTCTGTTCCCTTTTTTACCATTCAGATAGAACTCAAGTCCCGTAGGAGAAGCTGTCATGGCAATATGTACCCATTTACCTATGTCCGAACTGGTTAAACTTAATCCTGAATTTACTGTGTTAACATCTTCCCAACTCCAGCCTTCATCGTTCCAGTGGCAACATATTTTTCCGTTATACAATACAAGACCTGTCGCGTTTGTGCCCGTTCCACGGAAGAACAGAAGCATCTTGTAGCCGGTGAGCATCGTCGCGTCATCCAGCCGGATCCAGGCCATGTAAGTAGCTGTATTTTTAGCATTAAGAGCTGCGTAAGTACTTCCGTTACCAATAATGGCGCCACCGAGGTTAAATTTAATACTGTTTTGTATGGTCTTTGAAGAGATTTTATTAACAACAGTAAAGTCAAACGGTTTCAGGCTTATATCCTGACCTGTTACGGTTACCGCAGTTTTTTCATTGATGTTTCCATTGTCTTCCAAAGCAACATAAGCAGTACCGGAGGCTGTATTACTGCCATTGAAAACCAGAGGATCAATACTTTTTACTAGCGGACTGCTCGATTGCATGCTGTAGCTGCCAGCAGGGGCTGTCAAACCGCCGATCAGATTTGCCTGGAAAGGTACGCTGACCGGTTCGGATGAATATATGCTCAGTTCGGCACCTGATACAACCGCGGTAGAAGTCAGTTCTATTGCAGGATTTTCAACAACGAATATAATCTGCTTATTATTAATGTCGCTTGCTTTCACTCCGCTGAGCGTCATGGTTTTATCTGAAGCATTATATACCGGGGTTAATGTCTGACGGGTCCATGTTTCCAGATTGGAATTAAGATCCATGGTGTAAATCCTGGCGGCAGCATAGTTGTCAGCTGTGGCCGGATCCAGATAAAACTTCACATCAACCAGTTTGGTGAAATCGGAAGTATCAAACATTTTAACCCCGTAAGCAACCGGATGCACCTTGTAATAGGCAGGCAAAAGGTTGGTTTTCGTTCCGGTAAATGAACCTTCATAAAACAAGCCCAGCACATTTGGAGTGTAACCTGCCGATGATGCTTTGATTTCCATGCCTGTTGCGCCATTTTTGGCAAATGGTATCCAGTCGGTTCCTGTTGCTTTATATTCATTGGCCGATGCACAAACTCCCAAAGCGCTTTCGTTTACGGTAACATTAGCCTCGGTTCTTGGTGCCGGTGACTTCTGTGAAAAACGTTCTTTCTGCTGATCAATGGTTGGTCCGTTGAAATCATTATAATAAATGAGTTTTGTATCGCCTGTTGGGATATTTCCATACATCGATTTCCGGACAGTAGTCTGATCGAGTACATCGCTCCATATTTTTAACTCATCAACCGAACCATCCAAAGCATTAAGTTCATAACCATCTGCAAAGAGCGAAAGGTAAAGGCTGTTGTTGAGCGTAAATGCAGGCATAGCGCGTTTCTGCGTAGCCTTCAAAACGCCATTCACATACAGCTGGATGTTGCCGGTCCGGTTATGTGTAACGGTAATCTGATTCCAGATATTCAGGCTTACAGTTCCTCCGTCCATGGTATAATGAATGGTCTTCGCGGTTTCGTTGTAGGGTTGCAGAAAATTATTTTCGGGTGTATAATTAAATTTTATTTTGCCACCGCTCACTGAAAGATAAAAACCTTTTACCGAGCTGGTGTTTACCTGACGGTTTGCCAGAATTACACCATCCGTTTTTGGATTAACCCACAACTGCAAGGTAAAGTTACCAAAGAAATGATCCACATAACCTAAATCCACGCTTCCTTTTTGATTGGAATACAGATAGTTGCCGCGTTTGTTTTCAACAGTCGTTGTGCTTTCGTCAGCTACTATAAATTCAGCCGAACGGGTTGTGATATCGGGCGACTCGCGCAGGGTAACTTCCAGTTTCACCTTATCATTGGGCTGCAAGTCCGGCGAAGTAAAAAATTGTCCGTTTTCTTTGGTTTGCAAAACGCCGTTTACATACCACTTGAAATAATAATACAACGGAATGGTGTAATGAACATCAATACCGAAAGTCCGGGCATTATTGATATTTGAGAATTGTTTCAGCGAAAAGCCATTTTTCAGGTACCGGTCGGAAGGATGCTGCAAATCGGCAATCCAAATGCCGCTACCATAGTCCGTGATAATCATTTCCTGGGTTGTATAGTTAATGTAGGCATCGCTTAGTTTGGCTGTGTTATATCCTTTCTGCCACAATACCCAGTCGGTGCTTCCTGCTTCGCGCAGGTAGATGCCGTGAACATTGCTGATAAAATACAGGTCGCCGCTGCCTTCGTGATACAGCAATCTCGAAACAGATATTCCGTTCAGAGCAGTTGTAGAAATAACTGACCAGCTTGTACCCCCGTTTACAGTCATATAAACGGCCCCGTCCTTAGCCAGATAAATTTCGTTCGAATTATCCGGATTTACGGCCACTTTTGTGGGTGCATACGATCCGGTATTTATTTGTGTAAACGCAGAACCGCTATTTGTAGAAAAATACAGGCGGTTATTTCGGACAATAAACAGTTTACCACCCGGGACATCTCTTGAGAGGGCAAAGTCTTGTACCCAGCCTGAAGAGGATTTGTCAATACCAATGGAAGATTTTCCGAAATTTTTCACGACCGAGAATCTGCTTCCATCCGAATTAGTACCTTCACGGCGGATATACCAGTTACCCGTACATACATCGGCTGCAGTCCAGGCCCGGTTCCACGATCCATAATCCTGATTTTGAATGGCCACACCTTCGGAAGTAATATAGGGATAATGTTCTTCGCCCGAGAAGGGATTCATCCAGATGGTGCTGCCTTCATATCCTCTTGATTTACCCCAGCGGCCACCCCGATAAAACTCGATATTGATATCCTGTGTATTTCCGGCAATGGCAAAATCGCCAAATTCGTTTGTAGTGCTGTTGTAAAACAACATTTCACCCATATTGCCGGTTATATTTATCCACTTATAGTTGTTGATGTTCGGATCAATCATATACAATCCTGCATCGCCACCTCTGAAGATCCGGCCTGTTTTATGCCCTTTAATCACGTGATTATCGGCATTATGGCTTGCAGCGGACACTTCGTAGATATTTCCATCAGGATAAAAACCGGACATTCTGTCAGTCCACGACTTTTCAGTAAAATTAATTCCACCGTTCTTACTTTCGGCTGAACTCATAGAACAACCGTATAAATACCGCTGATCCGTAAAGTTCACATTAAAGCCACCCAACCAGTTCCAGGCAGATTCATTTCCAAAAATACCCCCGGATCCAATGCCTGCGCTGGGCTCCTGGAGCGTTATCCAGCTGAGTCCGCCATCGGTGGTTTTGTAAAGTGCCGTATATCCCGCATTCGAGCGTGTCGAAAGCGCAGCCCACATTTCATTGCCATTATTTGGATTAATGGAAAGAAACATCGGGGTATTTGCTGTGGCCAGCGGAAACAAATCTGTCGATTCTGCCCTGACTGTAGCTGTGGTAGCACCATAGACCTTGAAAGTCATGCTTGCAAATGTTTTGCCCCCATCGGTGGAACGCAGGATTCTGCGGCTGCCGGTTGCATAAATTGTATTCCGTTCGGTAGGATGAAAAGCGATTTCCTGGAACCAGAATGTTTTTGTCGCTACTCCGCTGGCATCGTTTTGGGTGATGTCCTTTTGAGCAGTGGTTGCTACAATTCTGCTCCAGCTTTTACAGGTGTCACTGCTCACATAAAGTTCAGAACCAACTCCATTATTGCCGGCAACCGGTAATTTAGCGCCTATAAATTTAAGTTTACCTCCGGCGTCCCGAAAGCAATAACCTCTTTTAAAGCCTTTGTGAGTGGCTCCGGTTACTTTCGACCACGTTTCACCTCCGTCAAAGGTTTTATATACAGTATTGTTATTCATGAATGCATACACATGATCCCAGTTATCAGGGTCCACGGGGATTGAATACGTGTCAGCACGGTTGCGGTCGTACCGGTTAGGAATTTTATCAGTGATACATCTCCAGGTTTTACCCATGTCGTCTGTTCTCCAGATACCTTCATCGTCCGGATTCACCATGATTTTATTCGGATCGTCGGGATGAACAGTCATCCAGTAAATACGTCCTCCGGCAGGCATAATGGCATTGTGGCGAAAATATCCGGGATTGCGGAT
>CAZWLJ010000033.1:0-39742 GCA_964634605.1 uncultured Paludibacter sp. | reverse complement strand
AAAAAACGCCCAACACTAAATGAAAAAATACACATGCGGATTTTAGGTTTTAACGCGTGGTTAGTAGAATGTAAAAGTTTATAGATTGAATATACTGGTTGGGCACACGATGCAATTCGTGCGACAGAAAAAGGTGATGTAAAATCAGAAGAAGAAAAAATTAAATAAACCATTCGTTATTATGACTATTTTAAGAAAAGCTATAACCTGCGTGTTATTGTGTTCGTTTTGGTTTGCAAATGCCCAAAACACAACTACCGATAATCTGAAACAACATGTCTTCACACTTGCCTCCGATTCGCTGAAAGGCAGAAAAGCAGGTTCGGAGGAGAGTACCCGGGCAGCCCGGTATATTGTTGAACAATGGCAGGCTATTGGCATAAAACCGTACAAAGACAACGATTATTTTCATTCATTCGATAAATACAAAAACATCATCGGCATCATTGAAGGCGGGGATGAAAACCGTAAGAACGAATACATCGTTATAGGCGCGCACTACGACCATCTCGGATTCAAAATAAAAGATAACGATACCATTATATACAACGGAGCGGATGACAATGCTTCGGGTATAGCAACGCTGATTGAAACTGCCCGCATGTTGAAAAACAGGCAGAATGAGCTAAAACGAAGTGTTATTCTTGTTGCCTTTGATGCGGAAGAAATTGGTTTAGTTGGTTCAAGTCGCTTAGTCAACGATAAACTGTTTTCTTCGGGCAGTATAAAGCTAATGATGAGTGTAGATATGGTAGGATGGTACAGCACAAACGGAGCTGTTGAATACGCCGGAACAGGCAGTTTCAAAAACAGCGAAAGAATAATGATAGAAACGAACGTAATTTCCACCGGTTTGAAGGTAAAAGCTGAAGCTTTCGAAAAAAACATGTTCGTAGCTACCGACACCCGGCCCTTTGCCCAGACAGGCATACCGACTTTAGCTGTCACTACCGGAACCAAATCACCTTACCATAAACCCAATGACGACGCGGATTTGATTGACTACGATGGTATGACATTAATCACAGAGCACCTTGCCAACCTGACTATAAAACTATCGCAGGAAGATGAGATTACCCCGACAGGGAAAGTAGCCGATAAACACCGCTCGAATCGTAAACTTGTTCAGATGGGCTTTACGGGCAACATAGGTAATAATCACCACTATTATACCGGTGGCGCGCTGGATGGTAAATCCTCGTTCGCCTATGGAATCGGTCTTACTACACAGTTGAATCTGGGTGCGCTGGCTTTCCGTCCCGAGGTTTTTTTTGAGGGTGTTTCGGCTAAATATCCGGGAGGCAATATTCACTCGAATAACATTACCTTTCCGCTGAACATTGTTTTACAAAGCAAAAAACCTACCGGAGGCGTTGATGTATTTGTTGGTTCTTACTACACCTATCGTCTCAATGGAAAACAGGGCACCGAACCACTTGATTTCAACACCTTCAATCGTTCAGAGTGGGGTATCAACTGGGGATTTAGCTTCCTTGCAGGACCTGTGAAGATTGGTTATACCTATCGCAGAGCGCTCACGAATTTTACCCTGGAACCAAATGAAGATAATGCATACGTACGAAACAGAACAGGATATTTTACACTCGGGTGGATATTTTAACCCTCCGCTGGCGCGGATTTGTATTCCGTGCCAATACAAACAGGAGGTTGAAATTGGCACAGGTCACAGACCTTCGCCAACTGTGATTGTATCGTGATGTAGCAGGGTACAGTATCTTTTAAAAAAAGAATGGGCAGAAAACTACCCATTCTTCTATCTCTTTTTTTTCAGGATGTTCTATATTCAGAAGCAATATGTTGAAACAAATACTACTCTTTAAACGCAGATTAAGAGATTCGTCACTCCATTCACTTCCAATTATTCCGGTTTCTTTTTCAGAATGAAGTTTTTAATTTACCACCACACTTCCTGTAGTAATTACGCCTCCATTTTCAACTTTAACTGTATAAATTCCGGGTGAAAATCTTGTTTTAATGGTGGTAATTACACTTTTCAAAGTTGAAGTGGCCATAAGTTTACCGGTGGCAGAATTATAAACTGAGATTTTGGCACCTTTTACAATCTTGTCGTAGCAGGTTACAACAATCTGCCTGCTTGAATTGACAGTAAAGAATATTGTTTGCACATCATCAACAGGTGTTACATATACACTAATAGAAGCAATATTTGAAACAGCGCCTGAATTATCATTGATAGTGTAATAAACCGGAGTTGCAAAACCATTGTAATCTTTCACCGGAGTAAATTTCACATTCCCTGAAATATCAACGGTATAAGTTCCTTCAAAATTTACTGTCAATGTGATCTGACGTCCGGATGTTTCAGGATCAAGATCGACGGTTCCCAAATCTAAATTGCCATCACTATCATAATCGTTAGAAGTAACCTCAAAAGTGACCGGAATATCTTCGTCAGTAGTTACATTATCGTTTTGCGCAACCGGTGGTAAGTTGGGTTGTACTTCACCCGTTACCCAAATTGGTGAAGATATTGCTGTGATCTGACAGTAATCATTATTTGGATTTCCTGAATAGTATTCGTGAGTTCTTATGTAAAAATAATCTCCACCATTGCATTCGAGAGATTCTGAAATCGACACATTCGAAGTGGATGGATTCCACGTCCTGACTACAATTCCATTTTTAAGTAATTCTACTTTTCTGACTGTTCTTGCATTATTACTTTCATTAACGAGTATCTGTACCGGTTTTGTTCCCGCTGAAATGGTTGATCCCATTTCATTACCATCAATTTTGAATGACATTGCAATACTGTTATAGCGCGTACTGTAAAACCTTTTTGCTTTGTAAGCAGCTAACAGATCCGTTCTGGTGTTTGCCAATGCCAATACAGCAGTTTTATAATTAGTCAATCCTCCCCAGCTTGCCACATGATTATCTTCACTTCCCTGAGCACCTATTTTCCAGCCGTTTTGGAGGGCTTCATCATAATAGGCCTTGCCATCTCCGGTAGTATATCCTTCTACCAAAGTGCCATTAGAACTACTGTAATAAAATTTTGAAAAACCATCGGTTTTATTCCAGAATTCCATCCCAACAATCTTTTCGGTAGCCAGTGTATTCTGAAAATGATTGAATTCAACGCCGGAAGAATTATAATACCCCGGATGATTAAAGAAAGCGATACAATCCTGCGAATTGAGCCATGTACACAATTCACTAAATGTGTCATAAGCCGAAGTACCAGCACTGATATAAGTGGGTGTATTTACAACGGTAACGTGTCCATAAGTACCACTGGTCCATTCAAATCCGCGAAAGGTAGTAAAAACATTTTCACTGTTATACATTTCAGCGGCATCCAGTGTCGCAGTCCATTCGGCATCCGAAAGTAAGTGAGAGTGATCTGAAAGACCCAGAAAATCGAGTCCGTTTGCTTTTGCAGTCGTATATGCCTGATCAGGAGTTCCACTTCCATCCGAAAAGCTGGTGTGATTGTGCAAATGTCCGTAATAAACATTATATCCACCCACCGATGGAGATAGAGAATAAACGCTAAAACTTAACATTATAAACAGTAAAGCAATAATGTCTCTTTTCATAATTCCGTGATTGTTTCTCATGATAATTTTTCTTATTAAGTTTTAAATTTGAAAATCCATTGGAAATAAGTATCTGTAACGCTACATTGTATGTAAGTGTAACTAACTCATTGAAAATAAAACCAATAAAAGTAATTAATCGCAAATATATAAATAAATTTGAGATCGAAATATTTTTAATACAAAAAAAAAAACAACCAACATACTGAATATATAAATACTTGGTTGCTGTTCGAAATATCGAATTCAGGTGATTGGTTTGTTCTGATCTTCAGTTCTATTAACTCTGGATTTTCTAAATTACATTGTTGCCAGGCGATACAATCCCAGCATATTCCGGGGAGATGGAGGCAACGACAGGCGAATAGTCAGTTAAAAAATTCATTTTTAAAACATCGTTATACACAAAATAGCTATCTTTGCCGGGTATAAAGTTTAATCATCCGGCTTTGGCTGCAAAGTTAATGTCAAAAAAACAGCCCTTACATATCAGCGGTGAAGATGAAGTTCTTTTTCATTTGATAAAGAAAAAGGACAATGCGGCTTTCACTGTGATATACTACAAATATCACAAGTACCTCTATGCGCTGGCCATGCGCTACCTGAAAGATGCCGAAATGGCCGAAGAAACCGTTCAGTACGTGTTTGTGAAATTCTGGGAGACTACCGGCGATATCGACATTCAGGTAAATCTGAAGAACTACCTCTTCACAATGACAAAAAACTACATCCTGAATACCATCCGGAACAAAAAAAACCTTATTTCGCTCAACTACGAAAAGTCACAAATAGAAATTGAAGATGACGCGGCTGATTTTCTGAAAATGATTGAGGACTCGCAGCTTATATCCATGCTTCACAAAGGAATAGAGAACCTCCCTCCGCAGAAAAAGGAAATTTGCCTGAAAAAAATAACCGGAAACAAAAGCAATCAGGAGATTGCCGACGAAATGGGAATTTCCGTTCATACTGTCAAGTCGCACTATCAGGAGTCCATCAGGATGCTCAGAACCTATTTCGGGGATCAGGAAAAAAATATTTCGCTTTTTTTGATCACGGCACTCATCTTTTTATTGCTTTGAAGTGTCAATGTAATGGCAGAACATAATATTCGGTAACATGGAATCACCTGACAAAAACCTCATCGACCGCGTAATGGCCGGCACTGCTTCCAGAAAGGAAGCAAGAGAAGTCGCCGAATGGCTCTCATCCACTGTTGAGGGTCAGGCCTGTTTGTCTGAAATGATCAATCATGATGTCCATCTGATCGAGACCGGGCAAGCCGATGAACCCGAACTCTCACCCGTATTATCACAGAAGATGCTCTCGGAAATAAACAGGCAGATTCATCAGAAGTCTGTCAAACGTATGATTTTCCGGGTGGCAGCCGTACTCATTCCATTTGTATTCATTGCGGCGCTTACCTTCTATACCAACTCGCGTTTCGATCTGTTCGGTACTTCAAAGTATTCTGAAATGTACATACCGAAAGGAGAAAAAACCCGCATCCTGTTTCAGGATGGAAGCCAGGCATACCTCAACGCCGATACAAAAATCCGCTATCCGGTGAAATTCGGACTCATCGAGCGGAAAATCCACCTCGAGGGTGAAGCCTATTTCAAGATTGCCACCAACAGCAACCGCCCTTTCATCATCCAGGTAAACAACACGAAAGTGAAAGTACTCGGCACATCGTTCAACGTGAAAGCATACAAAAACGACAACTTCATAAGCGTGGTACTCGATAAGGGAAAAGTTACGTATATCACACCCCGGAAAGACTACAACCTGCTCCCGGGTCAGCAGATTGTATACGACAAGGGAACCGGACTGTGCACCATAAGTTCACTTGAAAGATCGGCCGAAGCATCGCTGTGGGTAAACAACATCATACAGTTTAAAGACACACCGCTACCCGAAGTACTTAAAACTCTTAACAGGGTATTCAATATTGAGTTCAGGCTTGAAAACCCGAACGCATATAAATACACGTACACCCTGACAACCGAAAGCACCTCTCTGGAGGTAATCATTAAGGAACTGGAAAAAATCACACCCGTTCGGTTTCACATTCAGAACGACAACGTAATACTGGTAACTACCAATTAGAATATAAAAATTATTCTGATCACTCATACTTTTCTGCCGCTGGCGTGTCAAAGATATAACAGGAAAGAAAAAACGGTCTGAGATACGTTTTCGTTGCCTGTTTTTCATCTGTCCGACTGAAAAAAACACACACATTTTCTTTGAAATACGGAGTCCGGTAACTGCAATTTTAAATTCCGGAGCATAAAAACACAAAATAATATCCTGTATCTAATTAATAATTGTTTAACCAAATTAAAGTTCGCACCATGAGAAAAAACCTCTTTCGCAGGTCGGCTCTTATTCTGATTTGCTTTATGATGCTAAGCCCTGTAAACACGGGCTTCGCGCAGAAAGTAAGTTTGAATTACAGCCAGCAAAGTCTTAAAAATGTACTGCAGAGTATCAGCCGGCAAACCGGTTATACACTCGCGTACAGCAAGGAAGTTGTCAATCTTGACGACCACGTAAGCATTCAGGTTCAGAATGCAGATCTGTCTGTGGCGATGGCAAAACTGTTTGCCTCCCGAAACTTAAGCTACGAGATTAAAGACAAGAAAATTTACATTGCCGACAACTCTCCCCGGGTTGAATCCAGAGTAAATGTCTCTCAGCAAAATGACAATGTACCAGTCAAAGGCAAGGTGACCGATGAGAATGGCGAGCCCATTATCGGAGCAAGTGTGGCCATTCCCAATTCCGGAATCGGAACCATAACCAATATAGACGGTGATTATTCACTTTCTGTTCCGCGTGGTTCGCTGCTTCGTATCTCTTACGTCGGTTTTATCAACCAGGAATTTACTATCACCAATCAATCGGTTCTCAACGTACAGCTGCGCGAAAACATTGCCAGTCTCGAAGAACTGGTGGTTATCGGCTACGGCGTTCAGAAAAAGAGCGTGGTTACAGCCGCCATCAGCCGTGTAAGCGCCGAGGACCTGAACACCAACAAACCTTCGCGCGTGGAAGATGCACTGAAAGGGAAAGTATCAGGGGTTCAGATTACGCAAAGTTCCGGTCAGCCGGGTTCTGATTCAAAAGTAAGAATCCGTGGTATCGGTACCATCAACAACAGCGAACCGCTCTACATCGTTGACGGAATGGAAGTCGGGGGTGGCATCAGTTACCTTAACCCGGTGGACATTCAGTCGGTTGAAATTCTCAAGGATGCCGCTTCGGCAGCCATCTACGGTACCCGTGGAGCAAACGGGGTAGTGCTGGTTACCACCAAAAGCGGTAAAGCCGGCAAAACAACCATCAACTACGACGTGAGCTACGGCTGGCAAAATCCGTGGAAAAAGAAATCGGTACTCAACGCGCACGATTACATGGTAATCATGAACGAAGCCCAGATCAACGACGGAAACCTGCCGCGCTATGCAGCCGAAGAGGTAATGGCAGCAGGCGAAGGCACCGACTGGCAGGACGCCACATTCTACTACGATGCTCCTATTCAGAATCACCAGGTAAGCATTTCAGGCGGAGCCGAAAAATCCCAGTATTTCATGTCGCTGGGTTACTTTGACCAGGCCGGTATCGTAGGCGGTAACTTTGACAAATCAAACTACAGCCGCTGGAGTATGCGTTCGAACTCCACTCACACCATTTTCGAAACTAAAGACCGCTCATTCCTCAACAAGATAACGCTGAATGCGAATGTGGGTTATTCGAGAGACAAATCAACAAGTATTGAAACCAACTCGGAATACGGCTCCATACTGGGTAGCGCCATCACATTCTCGCCGCTGGTACCCGTGTATGCCGACGAAGAAACAGCCGCTTCCATACTGGCAGCCCATCCCTATGCCGTGAAAGATAAAGATGGCAGGGTATTCTCAACACCACCGGCAGGATTTCAGGAAATTGCCAATCCGGTAGGGATGCTCAATCAGCCAACTTCCGGAAAAAACAATTCCGATAAAATTGTCGGATCTTTCTGGGCTGAAATATCCATTCTGCCCGAACTGAAATTCAGAAGTAGCTATGGAGTTGACCTGGCATTCTGGGGATACGACAGCTATCAGTTCCCGTATTTCCTCGCCACTCAGGGTAAAGACCTTCAGTTCAGCACCGTACAAAGCGAAATGAACCGCGGTTACCGCTGGCAGGTGGAAAATTACTTCTCATACAACAAAACGTTCAATGATGTACACAACCTTTCGGCTGTACTGGGACAATCAGCCAACAAATATACCTACCGGAGCCTGGGCGGCAATGACCGCGACCTGCTCGAAACGGATCCGCTGAAAGCCAACATCAATTCGGCCATCGCCGACCGCAAGGAAGAACGTGCATGGGGCGGAACCGGAGGATACAACTTCGTGTCGGGAGCATCCTACTTCGGACGTATTGATTACAACTATGCCGAACGATACATGATGCAGGCCACGCTTCGCCGCGATGGTTCGTCCAACTTCGGACCTAACAACAAATGGGGGCTTTTCCCATCGTTCTCACTCGGATGGAATGTTACCAACGAATCGTTTATGGATAACAGACCGGGTTGGTTCGACGCCCTCAAACTTCGTTTCAGCTGGGGTAAAAACGGTAACGACCGTATCGGACAGTTCCTCTACACCTCGCTGATGGACGGAGGTCAGAATTACTACTTCGGAGGAGGCTATAAGGTAAATGTTGGCGATCCCTCCAAAATAGGCGAAACCACCGGAATCATGCAATACGGAAGTTCACCGGCTTACATTCCCAATCCCGATGTAAAATGGGAAGAGTCTGCACAGACAGACATCGGACTGGAAGCCCGCTTCTTTAACAACGCACTTACTTTCGGATTCGATTACTTCAAGAAAAAAACCATCGACATGCTGATGTATCAGCCCATACCAATGTATGTGGGACTTGGAGCGCCGATAGCCAACGTGGGTGATATGGACAACTGGGGTCTGGAATTTGAAGCCGGATGGAAACAAACTGTCGGCGATTTCAAATACTTCATTTCGGCTAATGCATCCTATCTGAAAAACACCCTTATCAACATCGGAAACGCCACCGGCGAACAAATCTACGAAAGCGCGGGCGCATCAGGAGTTGGTAGTTATGTGAAGGGTATGAACGGCGAAGTATTCCCCTATTTCTACGGTTTCAAAACTAACGGAATCTTCCAGAATCAGGCTGAAATTGACAGCTATGTAAACTCCTCCAACCAGCAATACCAGGCGTCAGCAAAACCCGGTGATGTACGTTTTGTGGATTACAACCAGGACGGCATTATCAGCGACGATGACAAAACAAAAATAGGTAAGGGTATGCCCGACTGGACATACGGGATTACACTCGGAGGCGACTGGAAAGGTCTCGACGCGAACGTGTTCTTCCAGGGAACCGTCGGAAATGATATCTTTGATTTCTCGCAGCGTGGTGATATTCCGGCCATGAACCGTCCGTCCTGGATACTTGAAAGGTGGCACGGGGAAGGCACTTCCACAAAAATACCGCGTATGACTGCTGCCAATCCCAACAGCAACTGGCGTTCGTCTGATCTGTATATCAAGGATGGTTCGTACCTTCGCCTGAAATCGGCACAACTCGGTTACACCCTTCCTTCGGGCTGGATGAGAAAAGTATCGGTACAGCGCCTCAGGGTGTATGTAGCTGCTGAAAATTTGCTAACCTTCACCGGTTACGACGGATTTGATCCTGAACTTGCTTCGGGCGGATATACCACCATTGGAGTCGATCGCGGTATATACCCGCAATCACGTACCATTTCGCTGGGCGCAAATATATCGTTCTAATTTTTTAAAACGTAATTAAAATGAAAAAGATAAAATATTATATCCTCATACTGACCCTTGTTGGGTTAACTGCTTGTGGTGATGATTTTCTGACGAACGCCACAACTGAAAGACAAGCTGCCGGTGCGCCCGCAACAGAGGGAGCCATCCTGTCAAATCTTGCTTCGGCATACCAGATTTTACTGTTCGACAGCTATGCTGCCAATAACTACAACAGCATTCCACTGATGTCCGACCTGCGTTCGGATGACATTTTCAAAGGCGGTGGCGATGCAGGCGACCAGCATCAGCTCTACCTGTTATCTCTGTTTACTTCCACAGCACAGGAATCGCTCGATGGTCTCTGGAACATTTTCTACTCCGGACTTTCGCGATGCAACAACGTGCTCCAGGCATGTGATAATGCAGTGGATGTAAATCCTGAAAAACTGGAACAATACAAAGCAGAAGGGCACTTCCTGAGAGCTTACTACATGCACTGGCTGTGGAAATTCTGGGGCAATGTGATCTACTTTGAGGAACCACTGTCAAAACCGCCTTATATGACCACTCAAATGAAGGCTGACGACATCTACAAGGTAATCATGGAAGACCTGGATTATGCCTGCGGTAAAAACGACAAGGGAGGCGACCGGCTGGTAATGAAGGTTAGCGCCTCGAATAACGGCAGAGTAAACAAAGCGGCTGCCCTGATGCTCAAGGCACGGGTAGTGATGTATCAGAAAGACGCACAGCGTTATGCTGAAGTGACACGTGATATGGCTGAAATTATTAAAAGCAATCAGTACAGCCTTTTCAGCGATTATGCAAACATGTGGACGGATGCTAATGAGTTTTGCAGCGAATCCATTTTTGAATCCAATCAGCTCCCCGAAGGTAAAACCTGGTCAAGCGGATGGCAGGGATACGGCACCAACCTTCCTGCATTCATTTCGCCCAACGGTCTGAATACCGGCAACAAAACAGGTGATTTCAAAGGTGGCTGGGGATTCGGCCCGGTACGTCAAAGTGTGTGGGATTTGTATGAAGATGGCGACAAAAGACGCGAAGGTTCCATTAACAAATGGGAATCTTCACAGTACACAGCCCGTTTTCAGGACACCGGATTATTCATGGCCAAATACGCCGCCCGCGTGGGATACAATCCGCAGGGTGATGTGGATCTGAACTATTGCAACAACTTCCGCATTTTCCGTTATGCCGAAACTCTGCTGAATTATGCCGAAATGGTTGCTATTCACGGACAGTCTGCGGTAGAAGGTGTGACCGCTCAGGGATGCCTGGATGAGGTGCGCCAAAGAGCTTTTGGTATGCCCAAATCAGTTCCGGTAACTGCTGCCAGCGTGAAACTGGAACGCAGGCGTGAATTTGTAGGTGAAGGTATCCGTTTCTGGGACATTGTTCGCTGGGGCGATACATCCATCCTTACCGAAAACATACCCGCTAAAAATAGTGTACGTACCTGGAAACCGGAAAGTAAATACCTGCCAATTCCTCAATCTGAAATTGATAAAACGAAAGGAACGGAATTTGAACTGATTCAAAATCCGGGATACAATTAATGCTTTAATAGATTCATAATATGAAAAATATATTTAAACAAGGATTGGTCTTATTGTTGTCGGTATTCGTTCTGGCAGCATGCGACCCGCAAGAAGACAATTTGTATTCACTCGGATCACCTGATTCGGTGACAGGAATAGATGTAACCTTCTCTTCGGCACCTACCACCAAAAGTGCAAACGAAATCGTATTTACCAATACAACCGAAGTTGGATTCCCGGTAACCATTGCCTGGGATCTGGGCAACGGTTCCAAGGGAAGCGGAAATAAAATTACGGCGCAATACCCACAAAAGGGAGATTACAACGTGACCCTTACTTTGTATGCAGCCGACGGTTCATCGACTTCGAAAAGTCAGGTACTGAAAATTACCAATGATGACTTCGGACTTGTAAATACCCCGGCTTACCTCAAACTGACCGGCGGTATGAACAAACCGGAAGGTAAAACATGGGTACTTGACCGCTATAATAACTATGCAAAAGAAGTGGCCAACGAAACCGGTCTCAACATCAAGGGACACATGGGATTAGGCCCGCAGGGTTCGTTGAACCAGGAATGGTGGGGTGCAGGACCCGACGAAAAATCATCCTGGAAAATGTACGACATGAAGTTCAACTTCAAACAGGCAGGTGCAAAAATCAATATTACCACGCTTGGCGAAGGTTACGGACGTAAGGCATCAGCAGTTTCGGTAGGTGGTTTTAATGTTACAAGTACATCAGGAGATGATGCTATCTTCCCCTACGATGGCGGCAGCTACAGCTTCTCCATCAACGAAACGGGCACACGTCC
Source organism: uncultured Paludibacter sp. (assembly GCA_964634605.1). Lineage (GTDB taxonomy): Bacteria > Bacteroidota > Bacteroidia > Bacteroidales > Paludibacteraceae > UPXZ01. Next base: position 27,957 of record CAZWLJ010000033.1, on the reverse strand, counting down.
CGTGTTGAAACTGAGCGGCAATGCATTCCTGGGTTATTACTGCGGCAGTCAGGAATACGACATTATCTATCAGACCGAAGAAGTAATGGCATTACGGGTGAATAATACCACCGAAAGTCACGACTGGGTATTCGTTTATACCCTCGAAGAACTGAACGTACCGCCTCCTGCGGTTGTAAAGGATCCGAAAGCGATTAAGCTGTTCGAAAACTTCGAAGGAGAACCTGTCATTGCATTCAAAAAGGATGCTATGGGAAGCAAGACCGGAGTGGTGGACAATCCCCTCCCCGTGCCAATCAACTCATCGGACAAAGTGTACCGGTATGAAAAAAGCACTGAATTCTACAGCAATGTATCCTTCACGGCTGCTACCTACAAATTCGACCTGACTACTCAGAATAAGATCAAGGTTAAAGTGTTTATTCCTTCATACAACGATTACACAACCGAAAACAACGTGGCAGGATCGTGGATTGCGAATAAGAAACTGCAGCCTCAGCTGGCCGTTAAGCTGCAAAACAGCGAACATCCGGCACCCTGGGAAACCCAGACAGAAATAATTCAGGGCAATCTGCCAAAAGACAAATGGATCGAACTGACATTTGACTTCAGCGGAGTAGCCTCACGCACCGATTACGACCGGATAGTCGTGCAGTTTGGAGCCGAAGGTCAGTCCGGACCCGGATTCTTCTTCTTCGACGATTTCTCATTTGACAAATAAAAAGTCACTTAACCAAAGGAAAGGTTGCCTGATCGCAGCCTTTCCTGCTATTTTTTTTTAGATGAAACATATGAATTACATACTTTTTGTCACCCTCATGTTGCTGACCGGCTGCGGTGAAGGTAACAATAAGGGGAAAGACGAACCTAAGCCAAAAATTCAGGTCAACTGGACTTTTTCGCCGGAGACACTCACTGATTTTGGTCCTGAAGGCGGTTCCCAGAAAATAACGATAACAACCAATACCCGCTGGGTAGTCAAATCGGATCAGGCATGGTGTACTCTTTCTGCCGTCGAAGGATTTCCTGAAAGTTACATGCTTACTGTTACAGCATCCAAAAACAACACTCTGTTCGAACGCAGAGCGGTTCTGACTTTTACAGCCAGTGATGTTACGAAGTTAGTTTCAGTAAAACAGGCGCCGGGAACGGACGAAACGGGATCCACCGAAAATGAAAGCGGATTTGTACCGGCAGGCTACAACCTGGTCTGGCAGGATGAATTCAATACCGCACGGCTCACCAATGGCAAACCTGCCCTGCCCAATACCGCCGACTGGTGGTATGAAAACTTTGCTAAAGGTACTGTCAATAACGAACTTCAAACTTATGTGGGAGGATACTCGGGTACAGACACCACAGCTGCTATCTACAACGGTACTCTGAAAATTACAGCCCGTAAAAAGGGCAGCGAAGTCATTTCGGCACGCATCAACACCGTGAAAAGCTGGACGTACGGCTATTTCGAAGCCCGGCTGCGTATGCCCGCGGGCAAAGGTACCTGGCCTGCCTTCTGGATGATGCCTAAGAATTTCCAGAACTGGCCGCTGGATGGCGAAATTGACATCATGGAGTATGTCGGGTACGACCCCAATGTTGTGGTGGCGTCAATTCACACACAATCCTATAATCACACCCTTGGCACCCAGAAGACAGCTTCCCGGAGAATTCAGAACGCTGAAACAGAATTTCATATTTATGCGCTCGAGTGGACGGCCGATAAAATGGATGCCTATGTGGACGGGGTGAAATATTTTACATTTGTAAACGACAAAACAGGCAATAAAAACACCTGGCCCTTCAACGCGCCTTTCTACCTGAAACTGAACCTGGCCTGGGGAGGCAATTGGGGTGGAGCACAGGGAATTGACCCGAATGCTCTGCCTGCCACATACGAAATTGACTATGTTCGCGTTTATCAAAAATGAAAACATTGAAAATTGAAAATTGAATATTTAATTTAGAGAAAAAAACATGATGACAAAAAAAATCGGACTATTACTACTAGCCTCGGTTATTATACTGAACGGCTGTAATCAGAAAAAAACAGGAAACAATTCGGATTCTTCCATCGAGAAACGCATCGACAGTATCATGAAAAAAATGACGCTGGAAGAAAAAGTCGGCCAGATGGCACAATTCACACTGGATGTGATTGGTAAAGGACCAAACGTTCATTCAAGCGATGAACCTTTCCAGCTGGATCCTGTCAGGCTCGATTCCGTAATCGGGATGTACAAGGTGGGTTCAATCCTGAATACCGCCAACAACCGTGCCCGCACACCCGAGGTTTGGGAATACATCGTTCGCACAATCCAGGAAAGATCAATCAGGGAAACAGGTATTCCAATTATCTACGGCATCGATTCCAACCACGGTGCTACCTATACGGCTGGTGCAACATTCTTTCCGCAGGAAATCGGGATGGCCGCCACGTTCAACACCGCGCTGATGGAAAATGGCTCACGCATTTCGGCATACGAAACACGTGCCAGCAATATCCCGTGGACGTTTAATCCCACCATGGATCTGGGTCGCGACGCACGCTGGCCACGTCAATGGGAAAGTTTCGGCGAAGATCCTTACCTGAATGCCCGCATGGCAGTAGCATCGGTAAGAGGTTTTCAGGGACCCGACCATAATAATGTTGGCAGCAACTATATCGCAGCTTGTATTAAACACTATATGGGATATGGAGTACCTGTTTCGGGAAAAGACCGTACACCTGCCCTTATTTCCGAAAGTGAACTGAGGGAGAAATTCTTCGAACCTTTCCGCGCATCTGTTGTCGACGGGAAAGCACTGTCGCTAATGGTAAACTCGGGAATAATAAACGGTGTTTCCACCCATGCCGACTACCGGCTGATTACCCAATGGATCAAGGAAGAACTGAATTTCGATGGGGTAATCGTATCCGACTGGGCTGACATACCGAATCTGCTTAAACGCGATCACATAGCCGCAGATTACAAAACTGCAGTAAAAACCGCCATCAACGCAGGTGTGGACATGGTAATGGAGCCTTACAACATCGACTTCTGCCCTACCCTGCTTCAGCTGATTAAGGATAAAGAGATCCCGATGAGCCGCATTGACGATGCCGTAAGACGTGTACTGCGAATGAAATTCAGGTTAGGACTTTTCGAACATCCTTACTGGAAAGTTACAGATTACCCTGATTTTGGAAGTAAAGCTCACGAAGCAGCTGCCAGAGCAGCTGCCGACGAGTCAATCACACTGCTGAAAAACGAAAACAACATACTTCCACTGAAAAAAGGCGCCCGCATTCTGGTTGCCGGACCAAACGGCAATTCGATGCGCACACTCAACGGTGGCTGGAGCTACTCCTGGCAGGGTGAAAAAACCGAAGAATTTGCTCAGAATTACAACACCATTTTCGAGGCACTGAAAAACAAATTCGGTGAAGGATATGTAAAATTCGCTCCGGGTGTGGAATACAAAATGGACGGACATTATTTCGAAGAACTTACACCGCAAATAGGCGCTGCAGTAGCTGCAGCAAGAGGTGTGGATTACATTGTGCTGTGCCTGGGCGAAAACTCGTACTGCGAAACACCCGGAAATCTGGATGAACTCTCCTTGTCGGAAAACCAGACTGCACTTGCAAAAGCGCTTGCCAAAACCGGCAAACCGGTTATCCTGGTATTGAACGAGGGGCGTCCAAGACTCATTCGCACCATCGAGCCTGAAATGAAAGCCGTGGTACAACTGTACTTACCAGGCAATTTTGGTGCTGATGCATTAGCTGACGTGCTCACCGGTGATGTAAATCCAAGTGGTAAACTGCCTTACACCTATCCCAAATTCGAACAGGGACTGATTACCTACGATCACAAACCGAGCCAGAACATCGAAGGAAAAATGGAAGGAGCTTATGATTACGGAGCGCAGACTTCTGTACAATATCCTTTCGGCTTTGGATTGAGCTATACCACATTCGAATATTCGAATCTGGTGATTGACAAAAAAGAATTCGTATCGGGCGACAGCATACAGGTGACTGTGGATGTGAAAAACACAGGAAGCATGGCAGGAAAAGAATCCGTATTGCTTTTCAGCAGTGATTTGGTAGCATCGATAACTCCGGATGTACGCAGACTGAGAGCCTTTGATAAGATAGAACTGAAACCGGGTGAAACAAAAACCGTAAAACTGAAGATTGCCGCCGACGACCTGGCTTTTGTAAATGAACATGGAAAATGGACACTGGAAGAAGGTGAATTCAAATTGCAGGCTGGCAACCAGTTTGACCTGATTAAATGCACCTCAACGAAAATATGGAAAACTCCCAATAAACAGGTATAAAAAATTTCGGATATTTTAATTCTTGAATACAGCAGTTTTCTTCGGAAGACTGCTGTATTCTTATATAATTCACACAGTTCTGCATCGTATTAATCAGTTCCGGCTGTCATTTTTATTAACCAGCCGGTTGTTTGTTTAGCATAGTTTTTGTACTTTTTTTGAATCTGAAAAATATCCGGATACTTCATCCGCAAGGAATCAGAGTGATAAACGTTTTTTTAATCTCATCACACCAATGAAAACATACAAATACCTGACGCTGGTCATCATTTTAGGGTTAAGTTTAAGCAGTTGCTCTATGTGGCGGTTTACCAGCCAAAACATGATGAGTATCCGCAAAGGGATGACAAAAACCGAAATCAAACGCATGCTCGGTAACCCTAACTACAGAAATTTTGATCGTGATGGTGAAGAGTGGGTATACACCACAGCTGAGAAAACAGTGATTATCGGATTTTACGATGAACTGGTGGAAAGCATGAATTCTCTTCCGGCAGATATGTATTACAACTCCCGTGCATATCCCGGAATGAATTATCCGGACTATACTCCCTATCCGGATAATTATCCCGGAAGCGGAAACGTGTCAGCCGTGATGAGAGACAGTGAATTTCAGGAATTATTGAATGTGGTAAGCCGTCAGGCATTCAGGGAAGACGAGATGGCCGCAATCAGAAGCGGTATTTCGGGAAGATCCGTTAACTGCAAACAGTGTGTGCGGATGATGAATTTGTTTTCATTTGATGATGACAAGCTGCAGGCATTCAATATCATATCAGGCAGCATCATCGATTGGGAAAATCAGCATCTGATACTGGATAATTTCAAGTTTGTTTCTTCACGCGAGAAAGCAAGGAAAACCATTGATTCGATGCGGAACAGATAAATCATTCTGACAAGCCGGGCGAAAAACGATAATTAAGGAACGGGATAATTTCCGTTCTTTTTTTTATTACGTTTTGCAGGTTGCCCTGCAGGTGGTTTCAACAGCCTGAGCAACGATGTCAGCACTTTATCGCCTGCTGAAGGTTTTGTTCATAGCGTGTATCAGGCTTTTCGGCTTCCATTCAGGAGCTATCATCCGGCGGACGGACTGAAGCGGATACAGAGAATCCTGTTTTGTGGATAAAATAAACGAAATCCTGAAATAGTCATTCATCCGTTTTGTCGTTTGTTCATCGTACAATCCGTAAGGGTATGCAAAATAATCGACCGGTTTGCCTGTTATCTCTTCCAGCTTTTTTCGTGGTTCAATTATATTTTTATTCAGTATCGAATCGTTGCCGTATTTTGTAGCCTGTGTATGGTCCCAGCTGTGCAGCCCTACAGTGTGTCCGGATTTTGCAAGTGCTGCGATCTGACTGGTTGTCATGTAGTTTTTCTTATTATAAGTAATGGTCATGATAAAAAATACACCTTTGAAACCGTATTTTTCCATCACGGGAGCTGCTATGGTTGCATGTTCTGCTCTGGAGTCGTCAAACGTTATCATAACAGGTTTTTCGGGCAGTACATTATTATAAACCAGGTAGTTATAATACTCATCCGGATTGATGGTCTGATATCCGTTATCGGCAAGCGCTTTCATGTGAGCCTCGAAAGTTGCCGGTGATACGGTGTATTCATCGTTTCGGCCGTTTTCTATCCGGTGATAGCAAAGAACCGGCACCTGTTTTTTGGCATAAATTTCAGATGCTGAATTGCGTTGTCGTTCAGAATCGGATTTTTCTGTTTGAGAATAATTGCTGTTGTTACCTTCGGAAGTTTTGGATGGCCGGTTACATGCAGCAAAAGCAACAATTAAAAAAATAAGAATAAATCGTTTGTTGTTCATATAAAAACTGATCATTTCAAAATTCTTTGAAAAAACACATATAAGTTATTTACGAAATTTTCTGAACAGCAGACGGCTCTCTGTCCTGAAATCGGGATACCTGAATACAAAATACGAAAGAATAAGAGCACATACCACTATCATAACTCCGAATACAGCGTAACTGTTTTCTTTGGTCAGAGCAGTTGTGAGCGAGAACAAACCAGTTCCGGCCAGTATAAACAAAAAGTTCATCATGTTGAGGTAAGCAATCGTGTCGCCTCTTTTTCTGCCCAGATCAGCGTGCTGCATCATCGCCATGCATGGCACCTGAAATACACCGGCAATAAAAGCAAAAACCGTAATTCCAGCAACGAATGCAGCGAAAGGCATAGGAATTAAAATCAACAGAGTCAGACAAACGATCATGAACGAAAGAGCCGGAATTATCAATCCTTTTCTGACAACATTGCCCGAAAATTTACCGGTAACAGAAGTACCTGACGCAATACCGACAGCCGCGAATGCCATTACCAAACCTGTCAGCGAGTTGGAAACTCCGTACACATTTTTACAATGAATAATCACATTCATCTGAACCATACCTGAAATAAGCCAGAAAGCCGACGAACCGAATACAGCGCTGTTTACCAGCCGGTGGCCTTTGGCATAAAGATAGTTTTCTCTGACAAAGCGAACAGGATTGAGAGTTTCAGAACCTGTCTCCCCTAAGGGCAATTCCACAACCCTGATTGACTTTGAAGCTAAATAGCCTGATACGGCCACACCCAGAATGACTACAGAGAAAAGCCACAGGGAATAGTGGTCTGAAATAACCGATGCGGCAAATGTTCCCGTCAGAATGCCGAGAAATGCCATAGTTTCAAACATTCCGCTGCCAAACGAAGCACCTTCCTCACCACCGATATCACGTATCAGACTGTATTTTGAAGGTGAATACAGAGCACTCTGTGTACCCATTATCAACATCGAAATTATAGCAAGAAGAACCCATTCCCTGAAAAATGCCAGACATGCCAGCATCATAATCGGTATTTCAAGCAACTTGAGCACCCGAAAAACCCTGAGTTTTGAATACCTGACCGCCAAACGGCCTCCAATAGGCGAAAACAACAGGTAGGGAATCACAAGGCATGAACTGACTATGGAAATCAACTGGGAATGAGACAGCCAGGGAGGAAGAAACCAAACAACAGAAACGAAAATGATTGAATTCTTCAGAAAATTATCATTGAAAACTCCAAAAAAGTTACAAATAAAGAGCGAAAACCATTTTTGTATATTCTGTTTCATTTTGCTGTCTGAATTCTCTGCAAAATTACAAATAATACATCATTGAATCGAGAAAAAATAATAAATAAAAAATAAACAAATTTATTATTTCAACGTTAAATTATATAATAACAGATTTCTAAAAAATAGTTATCTGATTAAAATTCAAAAATGTATCTCTTATTTTTTTTCGGGTTAAATAGTGTTAAATGTTAATTTAACATTTCGTTTTATTCTACCTTTGTAATGTCATGAAAAAAAGTACGCTTTGGTTATTAATATTGCTGATGGCTGTTACATTCGGAGCACTGTTAGTTCTTCAGGTGAGATACCTGACAGCTAATGCCGAACTGGCTGAAAATCAATTTGATGACGGCGTTAAAAGGAGTCTCATTCAGACCGTCACGTTACTTGAGGAGAATGAAGCCTTAAAATTTCTGGCACAAACATTGGAAGAAGGTCAATATATTCAGCACGGCAACAATTCAAACTCATACAGAAAACCTTCGACAGATCTGAGAATAACCGATTCGGTGCGCAGAGACTGGAATAAAAATCCGTCAGCGCCTTCCATCAGACTTTCGACAGGCCACGGGAAAGCGACAATAGAGGAAACCTCAAAATTTCTGCGTGAAAAATTTCAGCTCAATTTCTCACGTTCAAAAACAATACTTGATCAGGCTGTATTCAGGTGGCTGCATGAATCTGAAAACAAAGATATCAGCGAGCGCGTTGATTTTCTGGAACTTGACGTGATTCTGGATACCTATTTCAAGAGTAACGGCATCGAGTTGCCATTCTATTACTCGGTTGTGGACAAAAACAACAAGGTGATTTATCAGAGTAATAAAAACATCAATGTAAAAGGAAATCCAAATACGGATGTATACCTTCAGAAACTGTTTCCAAGAGAAGACACACAACATGAAGCATTCATCCAGATTATTTTCCCTACGAAACAAAACTTTATTTTTGAATCATTAAACCTGCTTCTGCCTTCAATCGGAGTAGTACTGCTCACACTTGGCATATTTATTACTACCATTTTCATCATTTTCAGGCAGAAACAACTGAACACTATTAAGAATGATTTTGTTAATAATATGACACATGAATTTAAAACTCCGATTTCGACCATTTCGCTTGCTTCGCAAATGCTGCAGGATACGGAAGTAGGTAAAAATCCGGCGATGCTCAAGCATGTGTCCAATGTAATAAAAGATGAAACAAAAAGGCTGAGTCTTCAGGTTGAGAAAGTGCTTCAAATGTCGATGTTCGAAAACGAAAAGGCGACACTTAAACTGACTGAAATACATATCAACAACCTGATTAAAGACATTATCAGCAGTTTCTCTTTGAAAGTGACCAGCAGGGGAGGAGAAATAAATACCAATCTGAAAGCACATGACGATCTGCTGCTGATTGACGAAGTGCATTTCACCAACGTAATCTTTAATCTGATGGATAATGCTCTGAAATACTGCGATAAATCGCCCATCCTGAGCATCGAAACATGGAACGAAAAAGAAAATTTGTGTATCAGTGTCGAAGACAACGGGATTGGCATTAAAAGAGAAAATATTAAACGGATTTTTGAAAAATTTTACCGTGTATCCACCGGCAATCTTCACAATGTCAAAGGATTCGGATTAGGATTGGCATATGTGAAAAAAATTGTGAATGATCACCACGGAACTATAAAAGTTGAAAGTGAACTCGGTTTGGGAACAAAATTTACAATAATAATACCAACGCTTAAAAATTACTAAAATTATGAACGAAGAAAAAGTAAGAATCTTACTATGCGAAGACGACGAAAATCTTGGCATGTTACTGAGAGAATACCTGCAAACAAAAGGGTATGACTGCGATCTGCAGCCTGACGGAGAAGCCGGCTATAAAGCGTTTACACGCAATAAATATGACCTGTGTGTGTTGGATGTGATGATGCCGAAAAAAGACGGATTTGCCCTCGCTGCCGACATCAGAGCTATGAATGTCGAAGTTCCGATTATTTTCCTTACAGCTAAATCCATGAAAGAAGATATTCTGCAGGGATTCAAACTGGGAGCCGACGATTACCTTTCAAAACCATTCAGCATGGAAGAATTACTCTATCGGATTGAATCGATTCTCCGCAGAGTACGCGGTAAAAAATCAAAAGATGTGGTAACTTACCAGATTGGTGGATTTACATTCGACGCGCAAAAACAAACTCTCGAATTTGATGGCAAAGCCAAAAAGCTGACCACCAAAGAATCGGAACTGCTTAACCTGCTTGCTGCAAATGCCAACAACATCCTGGAACGTAATTTTGCCCTGAAAACAATCTGGGTGGACGACAACTACTTCAATGCACGAAGCATGGACGTTTACATCACCAAATTGCGTAAGCTGCTCAAAGACGATCCTAACGTTGCAATAATCAACATTCACGGAAAAGGTTATAAGCTGATTATGCCTCAGGTAAAAGAAGATTAATCACCCTCACGGTGTACAGAATACAAAAAATGCGATGAAATCTCATCGCATTTTTTGTATTCTGACGTCAGGTCATTTTTTGCTTTACCTGAATCGCTTTTCTATTTCTTCGTTTTGTAAAACAGTAAGAATCGGTTTTCCGTCGGGAGCATACTGATGATTATCGCAACTGAACAAATCTTCAAACAGATGCGTCATCTCTGTCTGTGTCAGGCTTTGCCCATACTGAATGGCTGTTTTACGCGCCAGAACAAAAGCAATTTTTTCCTGAATGGATTCACTGACACTCATCTCCGTCATCTGAACTTCTGCAATCAACTCCTTCAGCAACGGCAATACTGAACCTGATCCAATTTCTGATGGTATGCCATTCACAGCATATGTGTTTTTTCCAAAAAGCCCTATATCAAATCCTATCCAAAGCAATTCCGGGAGGATACGCTCCATGATTACAGCTTCATTCGTATCCAGATCCAGAATCTCCGGGAACAAAATTTGCTGTGATACACCCTTCTGATTCCTTATAATAAGCAGATACCTGTCAAAAAGCACTCTGAAATGCGCCCGGTGCTGGTCAATGAGCATAAGTCCCGATTTCACACTGGTGAGCATGTATTTCATTTTTAACTGGAGGTAATCTGCCGGTCCGCCCGCCACTTCGAGTTGCTGCTGCGTGGGAGTATCAGTCTCATCCGGTACAAAAATTCCGGATTCAGAATGATTCTTATCCTTGTTTTTACTAAAATCATCGTAAAGCTTTTCCCAGTTGTAATCGATGTGTTTGGGTGTGGATTTCGATGGTCCAAAAGGATTATAATTAGGATCAAAATTGATTTTGGGAGGAACAATCCTTGTTGTCGAATCCAGAACGGGTATATCCGGAGAGCCTTCCTGGTCGAAATCAAGTGGCGGCATAACCTGAAATTTTCCAAGCGCTTCTTTCACCGTAGCAAGGATAATTGACCATACAGCCTGTTCATTATCAAATTTTATTTCTGTTTTTGAAGGATGAACATTTACATCAATGAGATTCGGATCAATATCAAAATAAATGAAGTAGTTTGGTAATTCACCCGGTTTTATCAGTTTTTCGTACGCCACCATCACAGCCTTGTGAAAGTACGGATGACGCATATACCGTTCATTGACAAAGAAATACTGATGGGCGTTTTTTTGTGCGAATTCCGGTCTGCCAACGTAACCCCGTATATTCAGAAGACTGGTTGATGCCTCTACCGGCAGCAACTGCTGATCCATCCTCTTTTTGATAAACGTGTCGAACACGTTCTCAATTCTTGCCTTGATAGACGAGACAGGTAAATTCATCACCTCCTTGTCAGCTTCGAACAGCGAAAAACTGATATCAGGATGCACCAGTACGATACGAAAGAATTCATTCCGTACATGCGACATTTCGGTTGACTGTGACTTCAGGAAGCGGCGTCGTGCCGGCACGTTGAAGAAAAGATTTTTTACCGAAATATTTGTACCGGTGTCACACCTAACCAGCTCCTGGCGAAAGACACGGGTTCCGGCAATTTCAATGAGTGTTCCCAAATCATCTTCTTCTCTTTTGGTTCGCATCTCCACCTGAGCCACTGCAGCCACGGAAGCAAGCGCTTCACCCCTGAATCCCATCGTTCGCAGCGAAAAAAGATCATCTGCATGCCTGATTTTAGAAGTTGCATGCCTTTCGAACGACATCCGGGCATCGGTTTCACTCATCCCCTTGCCATCATCCACAATCTGAATCAGTGTATTGCCGCCATCTTTAATCACCACCTGTATATTACGGGCACCGGCATCGATTGAATTTTCGACCAGCTCCTTTACTACGGAAGCCGGTCGCTGAATAACCTCACCGGCAGCTATCTGGTTGGCAACCGAATCGGGAAGTACGTGTATAATGTCAGTCATGAAAAAAAATGGATGGTGTATAATTTATTATTTACATCGGGCTGTAAATCGAAACCAGCTGCTTCATCTGCAAGCAGGTGTACCGCCGGAATGTGTGAAAACATTACCGGCAGCCAGAGTTGACTGCCGTAATATTAGCTATATCCGCAGAATATCTATGAATATTTTCCGTCAAATTTAAAATTAGCGTCGTTTACAAATTGTCTGATACGCTGCTCGTCCGAACGTTTGCAGACTAAAAGCACATTATCCGATTCGGCAATAATGTATCCGCTCAGATCCTGAATTACAGCCAGTTTCTGCTTCGGCAAAGCAACAATATTATCTTTGCTGTCATACAGAATCGAATCACACTTCAGAATCACATTCTGATTTTCATCTTTCTCCGACAAATCGTAGAGCGAACTCCAGGTACCTAAATCCGACCAGCCAAATTCCGAGCAAAGCACGAATACACTTTCTGCTTTTTCCATGATTCCGTAGTCGATGGAGATGTTTGGGCATGTAGGATATATCTCATCAATGAAATCCTGCTCTTTGTCTGTATTATAGAATGCCTGACCGGAATTGAACTTGGTGGCTACTTCAGGCAGGTAAACATTGAAAGCATTATCTATCGCTTTCAGATTCCAGAGAAAAATCCCCGAATTCCAGAAGAATTCACCTGTTTCGAAGAATACCTGTGCCAGTTCAGCATTTGGTTTTTCGGTAAATGTTTTCACTCTCCGCGGATTTTCGGTACCTTCGCCTACCTGAATGTATCCGTAACCGGTTTCAGGACGGCTCGGCTTTATACCCAGTGTAAGCAGACTGTCATTCTTCTCAACAAAATCCAGTCCTTCGCTGATGGTTTCGATAAAACGTTCTTCTTTCAGAATGAGGTGATCAGAAGGGGCAACAATGATATTAGCCGTTGAGGTCATCGCTTTTATCCTGTTCACAGCGTAAGCTATACAAGGAGCTGTATTTCTTCTCGCGGGTTCAAGCAATACCTGATTGGCATTGATTTCGGGCAACTGCTCCAGAATCAGATTTTTGTAGATAATATTGGATACAATCAGTATATTTGATGCAGGAACCACATTTCTGAACCTGTCATACGTCATCTGCAACAATGAACGTCCGGTGCCAAAAAAATCGAGAAACTGCTTGGGTCTTTCATTTCTGCTGAACGGCCAGAAACGGGATCCGAGCCCGCCAGCCATTATTATGCAATAATTATTTTCTTTCATATTTTTGATTTTCAACTTGATAATAATTCTATAAATGTACCACTAAAGTACGTTTTATTTTTAGATTGAACAAATAATCTGTCCAAAATATCCGATTATTTTCGGCAAAGCGATTCATTCATTTGTCGTGATGCAATAAGGAAGCATGTTTCACGAATCTTTCGAAATTACGGAAATAATTTCGTGTCAGCTTGAAAAAAAAACATCACTTTACATTGATAAAATGTCAGGATTTTGGTGTGATCTGAGAGAGAATGCATTCCGGGTGATGTACATAAATATGACTTGCAGAACAATTATTTTCAAAAAAAACACTTACTTTGCATTGTTGCTTTGTATATTCATCCATTTATTGATTCACGAATGAGCAAAAAAACGAACAAAAAGAATCGTATTCTGTCTTCTGCCGGGATTTTCTTTATCCTGAGTGGCATTGTTGCTATCTGGTATTTTATTATCAGGGGTAATAAACCCGAATTCCTCCAGTTGGATGTATTCACCCTGTATTCCAAATATCTGGAAACAAAAACTTTCACCTTTATTAAAAACAATCAGGGAGATGAAATTGCTTTCACACTTTATTGGTCAGGTTGGCTGCTGATAATATACAGCCTGAAAAAATCGTTGATGAACAAGCAATCTCTTGCTATTTTTATACTCATAGCAGGATACCTTTTCCTTCACGGACTTGCTGCATTGTATTTCCTGCTGGTTTTTCTTTTTGTTTTACCCTTGTTTTTTGTCATCCGGCGGTAAATTATCCACTATATTGCCTTTTTTCTCTTTAGAAATACTCCCAATCGATTTTTCCAAAACCGCTTCTGCTAAATAATGTTATATCATATTATATCGCTTGCGATATTTATTTATATTAACTACTTTTGTATCGCAAACGATATAAATAAATAATCAAATATAAAAAACAACTACAATGACAAACAACAATCAAAGCATCGAACTACTACAAGGTGTATTACCCATTTTAATGAAAGCTACACAGCAACACTTCCTGCACGCTACCATCAACATGAAAAAAGGATATGTGAAACTTGGAAAAAGAATGCTGGAGGAATTTCAGGAAGAAACCGAAACCGCCGGAAAAATTGCAGAACGAATCCTGGAACTCGGAGGAAAAGTCCGGTTGGTGAACGCAGACGTGGAATTGCATATTTATGAAAACATCGAAGAACAACTGCGGAAAGAATGCGAATTCCAGTTTATGTCTGTTGATTTGCTGGAAAAAGCTATTCGTGGCAGCGAACTGGATCTGGTTACTGAAACATTCATGACCGATTACCTGGCTAATGAAACCAATCATGCGGCCTGGCTCAAACAACAGGTTGATCTGATCGATGAAATTGGAATTCAGAATTATCTGTCAAAGCAAATGTAATAAAACCGATATGTAATTCATTCAAAAAATGAAAGTACAATCCGATGAATTCATGATGTAAACCATCTTAACCCTCTATATATATTGCTGGTTCCTAATAACATAGGATCCGGCAACTTTTCTTTTTAAAAGGTTTCACACCGAATTGAAAGGACACAAAAAAAGGAAGAGAATAAATTCCGATTACATCCTATAGCTGAAACTGCGGCCCGAATAATCGATAATTCTGACAATTACCATACCCTTCGGCAATCTTACATGAAAGCCGGTGTCGTTATAATTTTTGCTGATGAGTTGTTGTCCAATTGCATTGAAAACTTCAAGTTTATATTTACCTGCAATATTTTCAGACATTAAAATATCTCCTACCCTGCGAATAACTGGTTTTAAATGCAAATCCTTAATTTCTGTATCCTGTTTATTTATCCGGATTGGAAAATCGTAAACAAGACCTTCAAATACATAAATTTCGGGTGAAAATCTGTCGAACCAGGCGTTATCGTAAACGATTCTAATTCTTCCGGTTATATCGGTGTAATTTGAAGGGATACTGATTGAGCGTGTGATATCCATTACATTAAAATTTCCACCTACACCATTGACAGGTGGTACATTGCCTATACGTGGCAATGAAGTCTCGAAACGCTTATCTCCGTCAAAATCGGCAAAAACGTAGTTACATGTGTATCTTAAATCCTGAAGTACGGTGCTTTCAGTATAATTCCCCAACGAGAAAGCTTTCAGATTGAAGACCAGATTACTGTTTTCGGTTACCTGCAGAGTATCGGGATGCTCATAAAAGTATGAATCATTCCTTTTTTCTGTCTGAAAATTAATATTATTTTGTGCACCTGAGGTTGTGATTTGCTTTACAAAGGTGTTTGCCCAGTAAGGATTATTTTGTGTTTTGGATGATTTCCATGCCGGAACAATATACGGTCCTTCGGAATTTCTTTCGTACACTCTCACCCAGTCCACCTGCATTTCGAATGGCAGAAGAGATTCGTTGATAGCACCAGTCCAGCTGCCACCACCGGCCATATTCAGAATAATATAGAATGGTTTATCAAAAGGCCACTGACCTGTTTTTGTTGTGTTAATCCGTGGATAGGTAAAAGTCAGCTGACCGTTCAGCGTGAAATCCAACCTGTCAGGATGCCATTCAACACCATATACATTGTATGCATTTTTATCGAACGATGTAGTTTGTGTCGGTGCCGGATTGCGGATGTTTTGCCCCTGAGAATTTGCGTAATCGGAATGAATAGTCTGATGAATCCGGTCCTCCGTATTTACATGTTCCATAATGTCAATTTCTCCGCATGCTGGCCATCCCGCACCCGCGTCTTCAGGCATCATCCAGATAGCCGGCCAGGAGCCCTGACCGTTGCTGAATCTGGCACGTACTTCTATTTTTCCGTATTTAAAATTGAATTTTTTACGGGTTTGTATGCCTCCGCTCAGAAAAGGTACATTATCTGCTGCGGTATTGTTGTTTTTGATTAGCCGAAGTTTCAGTAAGCCATCGGTAGTATTTACTGTAGCTGCAGACGAAGTAAGGTATTTCGCCCAATCAGGATTAGCACGCGAGCAATAGGACCAGTATCTGGTGTCAAAAGTTTGTGCAGTAAATTCATCTTCGAAAATCATGTTCCATAATGAATTTTGCTGAGCATGCAGGGAGGAAGTAAAAATAAGCAGTAAAAATAAAGTAATTTTAATTTTCATATGTATTATTTTCTATGAATGTCGTTTATTTGTAAATACTGTACTATTCATTTCCGGTTAATAATTATCAAAGTAAAAACTGTTTGATTGACTGGAAATAGTTCTTAGAATGATGATTAGACGTTAATAGATTCAGCATTTTCAATCGTACACCCAAAATTTAAGGTTACACAAAGGTAATATTCTCTTTTATAACTAATATTAAAAATATATGAATAAAGAATAAAATAAAATGGCATAATCATTCTCAGATTATGCCATTTTGTTATTGTTTTACCTGAAGATTATTCTACTTCACTATCCAGTTCATGTTCCTGAACAATGTCTGTAACATTTCTGCGTGCATCCATCATCTTTTCGTACTCATCACGCGAGCCAACGATAATTTTCTCGTACTCCCGTAATCCGGTTCCGGCCGGAATCAGATGACCGCAAATAACATTTTCTTTCAGACCTTCCAGTTTATCCACTTTTCCGTTGATAGCTGCGTCATTCAGAACCTTGGTAGTTTCCTGGAACGATGCTGCTGACATGAAACTGTTTGTCTGCAGTGCCGCGCGGGTAATGCCCTGGAGCACCTGACTTGATGTTGCAGCAACCGCATCGCGTGTTTGAACTACTTTCAGGTCTTTTCGTTTCAGTACGCTGTTTTCATCCCTGAGTTTTCGGGCGGTAATTATCTGTCCGGGTCTGAGAGTATCAGAATCGCCGGCATCGACAATCACTTTCTTACCCCAGATTCTGTCATTTTCTTCCATAAACTCATGTTTGTCAACAATTTGTTTTTCAAGAAAACGGGTATCACCCTGATCAATAATTTCAACTTTACGCATCATCTGACGTACAATTACCTCAAAGTGCTTGTCGTTGATTTTCACACCCTGAAGGCGGTAAACGTCCTGAACTTCGTTAACGATGTAATCCTGAACAGCTGTAGGACCTTTTATAGCCAGAATATCTGCAGGAGTTGTGGCTCCGTCGGAAAGCGGAGTTCCGGCACGAACAAAGTCATTTTCCTGTACAAGAATCTGTTTAGAAAGCGGAATAAGATATTTCTTCACTTCACCCGTTTTGGATGTTACAGACACTTCGCGGTTACCACGTTTGATTTTACCGAAGTTAACTTCCCCGTCAATTTCGGCCACAACAGCCGGATTGGATGGATTACGTGCTTCGAACAACTCTGTAACACGGGGAAGACCACCGGTAATGTCACCTGCTTTACCTACGGCACGCGGAATTTTCACGAGCATCTGACCAGCTTTAATTTCATCCTTTTCATCCAGAATAAGGTGAGCTCCTACCGGCAGGTTGTAGGTACGGATAATATTTCCTTTCGGATCAAGGATGTTGGCACTTGGAACTTTCGATTTGTCTTTGGATTCGATAATAATCTTTTCACGGAGACCGGTCGTATCGTCCACTTCATTTTTGAAAGTGACATTTTCGATTACATCTTCAAATTCAATTCTACCTTCATTTTCAGCAATGATAACAGCATTGAATGGGTCCCAGGTACATATCAACTGACCTTTTTTCCCTAATTCACCCTGTTTTGCATAGAGTTTCGAACCGTAAGGAACATTCTGGGTAGTGAGTACAATTCCGGTATTTGGGTCAATAACACGCATTTCAGTCAGACGGCTGACTACTACGCTGTAGTCATTTCCTTCTTCATCTCTGGCATCTACAGTACGCAGTTCCTCAAATTCGAGCCGGCCATCGTATTTCAATGCTATTTTTGATTCAGCAGCAATGTTGGATGCGATACCACCGACGTGGAAAGTACGCAGTGTAAGCTGAGTACCTGGTTCACCGATAGATTGAGCAGCAATAACACCAACTGCTTCACCCATTTGTACAAGACGTCCGGTAGCAAGATTTCGGCCGTAGCATTTAGCACATACTCCTTTTTTGGATTCGCAGGTCAATACTGAACGAATTTCAACGCGTTCGATAGGCGAGTTTTCGATAATCTTAGCTTTTTGCTCGGTAATCTGTTCACCGGATTCCACAATCAGATCTCCTGTAAGAGGATGATAAATGTCGTGTACCGATACACGTCCCAGAATACGTTCATAGAGAGAAGAAATCACATCTTCGTTATTTTTTACTTCTGTAGCGATCAGACCTCTCAGAGTTCCGCAGTCATCTTCATTTATTATCACATCCTGCGAAACGTCAACCAGGCGTCGTGTTAAGTAACCAGCATCGGCAGTTTTCAGAGCGGTATCAGCCAACCCTTTACGGGCACCGTGAGTTGAAATAAAATATTCAAGTACAGATAATCCTTCCTTGAAGTTAGATAAGATAGGATTCTCGATAATCTGTCCTCCTTCAGCACCGGATTTCTGAGGTTTTGCCATCAATCCGCGCATACCTGCGAGCTGACGTATCTGCTCTTTCGAACCACGGGCACCGGAATCAAGCATCATATACATGGAGTTGAATCCCTGACGGTCTTCGGCAAGCTGTTTGATCAACACGTTCGATAATTTAGTATTAACGTGTGTCCAGGTATCGATAATCTGGTTGTATCGTTCACGCGGAGTAATGAATCCCATGTTGTAGTTATTCATGATTTCATCCACTTCATCGTTACCTTCCTTCACCAGTTTTTCTTTTTCCACGGGGATGATAACATCGCTCAGATTGAACGACAATCCACCTCTGAAGGCCATATAATATCCCATATCCTTAATATCATCAAGGAACTGGGCTGTACGAGCCACTCCGCAGGTTTCGATTACACGACCGATAATATCACGCAATGACTTTTTCGAGAGCAATTCGTTGATATAACCCATCTCAGCCGGAACATTTTTGTTAAACAAAATTCGTCCGATTGTCGTTTCGATTAATTTTGTGCAAAGCTCGTTGTTTTCGTCCAGGTCTTTGGTTCTTACCTTTATTATCGAGTGCAGGTCTACCACTCCTTCGTTATAGGCAATTTCAGCCTCTTCGGGAGAATAGAAAATCAGGCCTTCACCTCTGGCTCCGGGTCGGGGTTTGGTGATGTAATACAATCCCAAAACCATGTCCTGCGAAGGTACGGTGATAGGAGCTCCGTTTGCCGGATTAAGGATATTGTGAGAAGCGAGCATCAGCATTTGTGCTTCCAGAATGGCTTCGTTGCCAAGCGGGAGGTGTACAGCCATCTGGTCGCCATCGAAGTCAGCATTGAAAGCCGTACATGAGAGCGGATGGAGTTGTATCGCTTTTCCTTCGATCATTTTAGGCTGAAATGCCTGAATACCGAGTCTGTGAAGTGTCGGGGCGCGGTTAAGCAAAACCGGATGTCCTTTCATCACGTATTCAAGAATATCCCAGATAACCGGGTCTTTCCGGTCGATTACTTTTTTAGCTGATTTTACCGTTTTCACTATTCCTCTTTCTATCAGCTTACGGATAACGAAAGGTTTGTACAGTTCAGCAGCCATATCCTTAGGTAAACCGCACTCGTGCATCTTAAGCTCCGGACCTACAACAATAACCGAACGGGCTGAGTAATCCACACGTTTACCGAGCAGGTTCTGACGGAAACGTCCCTGTTTACCTTTCAAACTGTCGGATAATGATTTCAGCGGACGATTTGCATCGGTTTTTACAGCACTTGATTTGCGTGAGTTATCGAATAGGGAGTCCACAGATTCCTGAAGCATACGTTTCTCATTGCGGAGAATCACTTCGGGTGCTTTGATTTCGATTAACCGTTTCAAACGGTTATTGCGAATAATAACCCTGCGGTAGAGGTCGTTCAGGTCAGATGTTGCAAAACGGCCACCATCGAGCGGAACCAAAGGACGTAATTCTGGCGGAATTACCGGTACGACTTTGATTACCATCCATTCAGGTTTGTTACGGTTTTTTGAAGCACGGAAAGACTCAACAATCTGAAGACGTTTCAATGCATCGGTTTTACGTTGCTGAGAAGTATCGGTATTGGCTTTATTTCTCAAATCATACGATAATACATCCAGGTCTAACCTGTTCAGCAAGTCGTGAATGGCTTCACCACCCATTTTGGCAATAAACTTGTTCGGATCTGTATCTTCGAGCATCTGATTTTCGCGTGGAAGTGTTTCCAGCAAATTCAGGTATTCTTCTTCCGTGAGCAATTCACCGTACGTTATATTTTCGTTGTTTTCAAGAATTCCTGCCTGAATGATTACATATTTCTCGTAATAAATGATGGCATCCAGCTTTTTGGTGGGCATTCCGAGCAAATAACCAATTTTGTTTGGCAGCGACCGGAAATACCAGATATGTGCCACCGGTACAACCAGTTGAATATGACCCATTCTTTCACGGCGAACTTTCTTTTCACTAACTTCCACACCGCAACGGTCGCATACTATTCCACGATAGCGGATACGTTTGTACTTACCGCAGTGGCATTCGAAGTCCTTTGTTGGTCCGAAAATCCGTTCACAAAATAAACCGTCACGTTCGGGTTTATAAGTACGATAATTGATAGTTTCAGGTTTCAGAACCTCACCGCTTGAAAGTTTCAACACTTCTTCGGGTGATGCCAATCCGATGGATATTTTACTAAAACTACTTTTTGATTTATTATCTATTTTAAAAGACATATATTTTTCGAATTATCAGCCCCAAACACCCTTTAAGGGGGTGCTTATGAGCCTTATTGTAGTTTGATTAACTAAATTTATTCAGATAACGATTTTATGTTTTCTGTTTTTCGATTTACCCGATTTATTTCTCCTTCAGGGAAAATCAGGGAAATGTTACTCCAGATTCACACTTAATGCCAGTCCTCTGAGTTCGTGCAGCAACACGTTAAGCGATTCGGGAATTCCGGGAGCCGGCATCGGGTCACCTTTAACAATGGCTTCGTAAGTACGGGCTCTTCCCATCACATCGTCAGACTTCACTGTGAGAATTTCCTGTAAAATATGCGAAGCTCCGAATGCTTCAAGAGCCCAAACCTCCATTTCACCGAATCGTTGTCCTCCAAACTGAGCCTTACCTCCGAGAGGTTGCTGTGTGATGAGCGAATATGGTCCGATAGAACGTGCATGCATTTTATCATCAACCATGTGACCAAGTTTGAGCATGTAAATCACACCTACTGTGGCTGTCTGGTCGAATCGTTCGCCGGTACCTCCGTCATAGAGATAGGTTTTACCGTAGCGCGGAATTCCTGCTTTGTCGCACCATTCGTCGAGGTCGCTCAGTTCAGCACCATCGAAAATCGGAGTTGCAAATCGTACTCCCAGTTCTTTACCTGCCCAACCCAGCACAGTTTCGAATATCTGTCCGAGGTTCATACGCGAAGGTACTCCAAGCGGATTCAGTACGATATCAACGGGTGTTCCGTCTTCAAGAAATGGCATATCTTCCTGACGTACAATACGCGATACAATACCTTTGTTACCATGTCGTCCGGCCATTTTATCACCAACACGTATTTTACGTTTTTTGGCTATATAGACCTTAGCCATCTGAACAATTCCGTTAGGAAGTTCGTCACCTATGGTTATATTAAATTTCTGGCGCTTAATCTGTGCATCCAGCTCTTTGAATTTCTGCAGATAGTTCAGAATAAGCTGACGAATCAGTTCATTTTTATGACTATCGTTAGTCCATTTGGAGAGTTGAATCGTTGTAAAATCGATTTCACGCAAACGTTCTGCTGTAAATTTGCTGTTACGTGAGATAATATCGGATCCGAGGTAATCTTTAACACCTGCAGAAGATTTATCGTCAATAATCAACAACAATTTTTCGATCAGCGTATCTTTAAGTTTGGATGCCTGTTCTTCGAATTGTTCATCAAGTTTAGGCAAGACAGCTTTGTCTGCCAGTTTTGACTTACGATTTTTCTGTGCTTTTGAGAACAGTCGTTTACTGATCACTACTCCTGATAATGAAGGAGTTGCTTTCAGTGATGCATCTTTTACGTCTCCGGCTTTATCTCCAAAGATAGCTCGCAGGAGTTTTTCCTCGGGCGAAGGATCCGATTCCCCTTTCGGAGTAATTTTTCCTATGATAATATCTCCGGGTTCGATACGTGCACCAATACGAATTATACCGTTTTCGTCCAGATCGCGGGTAGCTTCTTCACTTACATTGGGTATATCGGCAGTAAATTCTTCTATTCCGCGTTTGGTTTCACGAACCTCAAGAAGCTGTTCAACCACATGAATGGAAGTAAACACATCTTCGCGTACAACTTTTTCGTTGATTACAATCGCATCCTCAAAGTTATAACCTTTCCAGGGCATGAATGCAACTTTCAGATTTTTTCCGATTGCCAGTTCGCCTTTTTCTGTTGCGTATCCTTCGGTCAGAATCTGTCCGGACTTCACCTTATCGCCTTTTTTCACAATCGGACGAAGGTCGATGGTTGTATTCTGATTTGTTTTCAGGAATTTAGGCAATTCATACGTTTTAACTGCTGTGTCAAAACTTACAAATTCCTCTTCCTCAGTACGTTCGTATTTAATTTTGATTGTAGTAGCATCTACAAATTCTATTACTCCTTCGCCTTCGGCAATAATCTGCGTACGTGAATCGCGAATGAGCTGTCCTTCGATACCGGTTCCGACAATAGGAGCTTCGCAACGAAGCAGGGGCACTGCCTGACGCATCATGTTTGATCCCATGAGTGCGCGGTTTGCATCATCATGTTCGAGGAACGGAATTAAAGCGGCAGCAATCGAAGCAATCTGCGACGGTGATACGTCCATTAAATTAACTTCATACGGTCTCACAACAGGAAAATCAGCTTCAAGACGCGTTTTTACCACTTTGCGGATAAAACTTCCATCATCATTCAACGGGGCATTCCCCTGAGCTACCACCAGATTTTCTTCTTCTTCAGCAGTGAAGTATTTAATGCTTTCAGGAGACAAATCTACATTTGTTTTTATTAATTTCGAGATTTCATCCGGGTTAAGATTCTTTTTCTGCTCTTCGGTCAACTCACCTGAATGATTTACAGAACGATAGGGAGTTGCGATAAAACCTAAATCATTGATTTTGGCAAAAATACACAAGGATGAAATAAGACCGATGTTGGGTCCTTCCGGAGTTTCGATAGGACAAAGACGTCCGTAATGCGTGTAGTGTACGTCACGAACTTCAAATCCGGCTCTTTCGCGCGACAGACCACCCGGGCCAAGGGCTGATAAACGGCGCTTGTGGGTGATTTCGGCCAGCGGATTCTGCTGGTCCATAAACTGTGATAAAGCATTCGTTCCGAAGAAAGAATTGATAACCGATGTGATGCTTTTGGAATTAATCAGATCGACTGGTGTAAACACCTCATTATCACGTACATTCATTCTCTCGCGTATGGTTCGGGCCATACGTGCCAGACCAACCCCAAACTGATTGTAAAGCTGCTCGCCCACTGTTCTTACACGGCGGTTGCTTAAGTGGTCAATATCATCTACCTCGGCTTTCGAATTGATAAGTTCTACCAGGTATTTGATAATCTCGATGATATCTTCTTTAGTCAGTACTTTGATTTCATGATCAATGGACAGATTCAGTTTCCGATTGATTCTGAAACGTCCCACATCTCCAAGGTCATATCTTTTTTCTGAGAAGAACAGGTTGTTAATTACTTCGCGGGCTGAAGTGTCATCGGCAGGTTCGGCATTTCGCAACTGACGATAGATGTAAAGAACGGCTTCCTTTTCAGAGTTACTCGGGTCTTTCTGCAGAGTGTTGTACATGATTGCATAGTCACTCTGGTTGGCGTCGTCTTTATGAATAAGTATATTTTGAGCACCCGATTCGATAATCAGATCAATATGGTCACCGTCAATTATGGTTTCACGGTCAATAATTACCTCGTTTCTTTCGATGGTAACCACTTCTCCGGTATCTTCATCAACAAAATCTTCCACCCATGATTTCAGCACACGTGCTGCGAGTTTTCTGCCAACTATTTTTTTCAGGTTGGTCTTATTGACTTTAATTTCTTCAGCCAGGTTGAATATTTCAAGAATATCTTTGTCGCTTTCAAAACCGATAGCCCGTAACAGTGTTGTTACCGGAAGTTTCTTTTTACGGTCGATGTAAGCATACATGACGTTGTTAATGTCAGTTGCAAATTCAATCCATGAGCCACGGAATGGGATAATACGTGCCGAATAGAGTTTTGTACCGTTTGCGTGAAGGCTTTGTCCGAAAAATACTCCCGGCGAGCGGTGCAACTGCGATACAATCACACGTTCAGCCCCGTTGATAACAAAAGTACCCTTCGGTGTCATATAAGGGATTGGGCCCAGATATACGTCCTGTATCACCGTGTCGAAATCTTCGTGATCCGGATCGGTACAATAGAGTTTTAATTTGGCTTTTAAAGGAACACTGTAGGTTAATCCACGTTCAAAACACTCCTCAATGGTGTATCGGGGTGGATCTATAAAATAATCGAGAAATTCAAGTACAAAATTGTTACGGGTGTCGGCTATGGGAAAGTTTTCGTTAAAAACTTTGTAAAGTCCCTCTGTTTTCCTTTTTTCAGGCGCCGTGTCCATTTGAAAAAAGTCGTGGAAAGATTTTAATTGTACTTCGAGAAAATCGGGATAATCCATTTGATTTTTAATCGAAGCAAAATTTATTCTTTGATTATTAGTAGTTGAAGACATTGTCAAAGATGATTTTTTAGTGCGGAGAACTCAATATTTAGTATAGACAGAAAAAGGTTTAGAATCCCCCGAATTGGGGGAATCTAAACCAAACACCTGATAATCAGGTTTTTTTATTTAAGTTCAACTTCAGCTCCGCCTTCAGTGAGTGATTTTTGAAGAGCATCAGCTTCGTCTTTAGTTACACCTTCTTTGATTGCAGAAGGAGCAGCATCAACTAAATCTTTAGCTTCTTTCAAGCCAAGACCGGTCAATTCTTTTACTAATTTAACTACAGCCAATTTATTCGGACCTGCTGCTTTCAGAATTACATCGAAAGATGTTTTTTCTTCAACCACGGGTGCTGCAGCGCTTGCTGCGGGACCTGCTACTGCAACAGCTGCTGCTGCTGGTTCGATACCATATTCGTCTTTCAAAATTTGAGCTAACTCATTAACTTCTTTTACTGTTAAGTTAACCAATTGTTCTGCAAAAGCTTTTAAATCTGCCATTTTATTTTATTTTAATTATTTTTTGTTGATAAATTATTTATTGTCTTTCACCGAGTGTTTTCAACACGCCGTGAATAGTATTACCTCCTGACTGGAGTGCGGATATAACGTTCTTAGCTGGCGATTGCAATAAGCCGATAAGTTCGCCGATAAGTTCGTTTTTACTCTTAATGTTAATCAGATCTTCTAACAGATCGGCACCAATGTAGAAACTTTCTTCAACATATGCTGCTTTCAATATCGGTTTTTTAGCTTTGTTTTTGCTGCTGAAGTTTTTGATAACATGAGCAGGAGCATTGCCTGTATTGCTGAGCATTAAAGAAGTTTCACCTTTCAGTGTATCGTATAGTTCGCTGAAATCGATTTGAGAGTTCTCAAGAGCCTTTTTAAGCAGGGTGTTTTTAACAACCAGCAGTTTGATATCCTGGCTGAAGCATGTTCTTCTGAGCTCGCTGGTCTGTGCAGCATTCAAACCGCCAATATCAGCCAGATAGAAGTGTGCATATTGTCCTATTGTAGACTCTAATTCGTTGATGACTGTGCTTTTATCTTCCTTTTTCATAATCTTTCTTTCATTTAATTAAGCGCCTACTGTTTTAGGATCGATTTTTATACCGGCACTCATCGTGCTCGAAAGATAAATGCTCTTTACATAAGTACCTTTAGCTGTTGTGGGCTTGAGTTTGATAATGGTATCAATAAATTCTTTCGTGTTTTCAGTAATTTGCTGAGCCGTGAAAGATACTTTACCAACTGAAGTATGAACAATACCGAATTTATCAACCTTAAAGTCGATTTTTCCCTGTTTTACTTCTTTAACTGCGCTTGCTACATCCTGAGTTACGGTACCGCTTTTCGGGTTCGGCATAAGTCCGCGAGGACCAAGAATGCGTCCTAAAGCTCCGATTTTACCCATGATGGCAGGCTGTGTGATGATTACATCCACATCCGTCCAACCGCCTTTGATTTTTTCTATATATTCATCCAGACCAACATGGTCAGCTCCTGCTTCTTTTGCAGCAGCTTCCTGATCGGGAGTACATAATGCAAGAACCCTTATTTGTTTTCCCGTTCCGTGAGGTAATGACACTACGCCACGTACCATCTGGTTAGCTTTACGGGGGTCAACACCTAATCGCACATCCACATCTACAGAAGCATCGAATTTGGTAGTGGTAATTTCCTTTACCAGTTCGGCAGCTTCTGCCAAAGAATAGGTCTTTCCTGCTTCAATTTTTTCTAAAGCTAACCTTTGATTTTTTGTCAGTTTACTCATTCTAATTGAAGTTTAATTAATTATTATTTGGAAATTCGCCTTTTACAGCTATACCCATACTTCGAGCTGTGCCTGCTACCATTCTCATGGCAGAGTCTAACTCAAAACAATTCAAATCAACCATTTTATCGGATGCAATCTGCTTCACCTGTTCCCAGGTAATTTCGGCCACTTTTTTACGGTTTGGCTCTGCAGATCCTCCCTTCACTTTGGCTGCTTCAATAAGCTGAACAGCTACAGGAGGGGTTTTTACAATAAAGTCGAATGATTTGTCGGAATAGTAGGTGATGACAACAGGTAAAATTTTACCCGCTTTTTCCTGGGTTCTGGCATTAAATTGTTTGCAAAACTCCATAATATTGATACCTTTTGCACCTAAAGCAGGTCCAACAGGTGGAGATGGGTTTGCCGCACCTCCTTTTATCTGCAATTTAATAAGTCCAGCAATCTCTTTTGCCATAATTTATGTTTTTTTGATGTTAATGTAAGAAGCCGGGGATTCACGTAACAAAATTCTCCCTTACTCCTTTTCTACTTGTGTGAAGCTTAATTCGAGCGGATTTTTCCGGCCGAAAATCATAACCATAACTTTCAGCTTCTTCTTTTCATTATTTACCTCTTCGATAGAACCACTGAAGCCACTGAAAGGCCCACTGATTACTTTCACGTTCTCACCAATATAGAATGGTGTCAACATTTCTTCTCCGATTTCCTGCAGTTCGTCCACAGTACCGAGAATGCGGTTGACTTCCGACTGACGTATGGGTGTAGGTGTATTATCCTTCTCACCCAGGAAGCCGAGTACATTTGGAACGTTGCGTAAATGATGCTGAATTTCGCTGCTTAAGTTTGCCTCAATCAGAACATATCCGGGAAGATAACTACGTTCTTTTGTAATTTTCTTTCCGTTACGGATTTGAAAAACCTTTTCGGTAGGAATTAATACCTGAGCTACATACTGACCAAGATTGGAATTTTTGATTTCTGCATCAATGTATTCCTTAACCTTGTTTTCCTTTCCGCTAATAGCACGCAGCACGTACCATTTGAAATTTCCAGCTGACTCAGTCACTTTTTCCACCTCCAATGTTTAATTAAAATAACCCGTAAACAAATGTCATAATTTTCTCAAACGAAAAGTCCATCAACCATACAACCATAGCAATAATAATGGAAGCTACTAATACTACCACAGCACTGTTGGTCAATTCCGAGCGTGTTGGCCAGGATACCTTATGAACCAGTTCGGTATACGATTCTTTAAAGCTGTTTCCAACTTTTGTCAAAAATTTATTCTTCATATACAAATAGAATTTGCACGGGCAGAGAGACTCGAACTCCCGACACCTGGTTTTGGAGACCAGTGCTCTACCAACTGAG
>CAZWLJ010000032.1:0-40353 GCA_964634605.1 uncultured Paludibacter sp. | reverse complement strand
AACTTGCCATCACGTGGCGCGCGACTATCAGCAATCACAATGTGGTAATATGCATACCCTTTGCGACCGTGACGTTGCAATCTGATTTTTACTGCCATTTTCTCGAAATGATTTTTAAAAAATTATTAATTGATTATTGCTTTTTCACGAAAAGCGGATGCAAAGTTAAGACATTTATCCGGATTGTGAAAGGGAGACCGAAAAATTTATTCGCTAAGCACCCAGGCATCAGCAAATTGAGGGTTGTTTTTGCGCAACTGCTGCATGTAGATGATGGCTTCTTCTTTCGTGGTAAACGATTCGATAGCTATCCGGTATGTTTTTACCGGGGGCAGTATCCGGGTGTTTTGATAGTTCAGCGCTTTGAGCCGCGCCTGATATTCTTCGGCATCTTTTTGTGTAGCCATGCAGGATACAATCACATGATGACTGGCTTCAGGAACTGCAATAGTAGCCTGGCGTTCTGTAACGGCGATTTCTGCCGGTTGAGTTTGCTGATTTCCGGAAGGTACCTCAAGATTTTCGATAATGGATACCGGATTCAGATTTGCATTGTTATGATAGGTCTCACTGATCCGGGGTATTCCGAAAATTAATCCGGCTGCAATGGCTGCAACAGCCGTATATCTGATTATTTGTCTGCGCTGTGGGATGACTATCCGGATGACACGTTTTTCTTCTCCGGTGCTTTTTTCCACAGCCGAAATATGAAGCTTGCTCAAACCAAAATTGGATGGAATAAAATAACTGTAAGCCGAAGGAGTGAAGATAATCTTGCCGTCGTTGCCGGACGAAAGTATACCGAGGTTTCCAAGTTCGAGTTTTTTACCGGACTCCAGGTTCGTTATTGCCGATTCGGCTTCGTTACCGATGAGCTGCACTGCTTCACGAAAGCTGATTTGCTCTGCCCTGGATAATTCAATAGCCAGTAACCCGTCGGAAGTTTTCATCAGCGGATTGAAACTTACGGTCGTAAGCGGTGGTTCAATGCCTTCGGATGTGATGACAGATGATTGTTTTTGCAGTACAAATCCGCCCACGCCGGGTACGATTACGTAATCGTGCCTGCGCAGCAAAGTTTCGATATGGCGTATTAATTTTTCCATTGGTGCAAATATAGCCATTCCGTTTGGATGGGAAGCAAATTTGATCCGTAAATTTATCAACAAGTTATGAATACTTTCGGCTGACCGGGAATTCCCATGCCGGTGTGCAGCCGGGAATAAGACAGTTGGCAGATTATTTCGGAGCCCTGATATACAGGAAAACTGCCACGATAAAGAATGTGATGTTTGGAATCCACACTGCCAGCAGTGTAGGCATGATACCATTCACGGCAAAGGTGGTGGACATGGTTGTGAAAATCACGTACAATCCGCTCAGTGCCAGACCGACACCCAGATTGATTCCCATGCCTCCTCTCACCTTGCGGGACGAAAGCGAGACTCCTATCAGAGTCATCACGAGTACAGAAATGGCTGTTGAGAATCGCCTGTAGTATTCATCCTCGAATGCCTGAATATTTCCCACACCCCGCTCCTTCTGCTTGCGGAGGTATGTCCGCAATTCTGTAAGGCTCAGCTGGGGCGCTTCTTTGGCAGTAATAAAAAGCTCTTTCGGGAGTACTTTTATGCTGATATCCTTGCTGGCTCCCCGCACTAATTTTTCGCGCATCCCGTTGAAATCACGCTGTACATAGTTGGATAATTTCCAGTTGTAGAGCGAATCCCATTTCACGGTTTCGGCCGTCAGACGCGACACAAGCGTTTTATCCTCGAATTTTTCGAGCGAAAACCGATATCCGGTATTTTCGCTAATTTCAAATCTTTCAATATATAAAACGACTCCTTTTTCAACTTCCATCTGAACATTTCGGGCATTGCTGGAGTTTTTCTCGGGCTCAATGTATTTTTTCTCGAAAGAAATCAGCTTCTCGGTCGACGAAGGGATAACGAACGCACCAAGCAAAAATGCAAACACCGTAATAATCATTGCTGCGATGAAATATGGCCGCATCAACCGGTTGAAACTCACTCCGCTGGCCAGAATCGCAACAATTTCGGTGTCGTTGGCCATCTTTGAGGTGAAAAATATTACGGATATAAATGTAAAAAGCGGTGTAAAAAGATAAGCATAGTAAGGAAGAAAACTCAGGTAGTAATCAAATACAATGGCATGAAGATTGGCATTGTGCTCGTAGAAATCATCAATTTTTTCGGTGACGTCAAAAACCACCGCGATGCTCAAAATCACTACAATAGAAAAGAAAAATGTACCGAGAAATTTCCGGATAATGTACATATCCAGCTGTTTCAGTCCTATTTTTTGGAGATTCAATTTCATTGTATTCGTGTTACAAAAAAAATATTTTCTGATTCAATCCGATTTTCTGCCTTTTGGGACCGTGAATGCATTTTTTCAGAGTCTTTTCGACAGATTAATTACCATTTCCTTTTTCCAGCCTGCAAAGTCGCCTGCCTCAATGTGTTTCCGGGCTTCGCCTACAAGCCACAGATAGAATGCCAGGTTGTGTATGGAAGCTATCTGCATGGCCAGCAACTCCTTACTTACGAACAGGTGGCGAAGGTACGCTTTTGAATGAATTTTATCAACGAGCGCGGTGCCGTTCTCATCCAGGGGTGAAAAATCGTTCTTCCATTTCTCATTTTTCATATTCATGATGCCCTGCGATGTAAACACCATGCCATTCCTTCCGTTGCGGGTAGGCATTACACAGTCGAACATATCAACACCCCGCTCTATTGCCTCAAGGATATTAACCGGTGTGCCAACTCCCATCAAATAACGTGGTTTTTCTTTCGGCAATATTTCATTCACCACTTCCACCATTTCATACATCACTTCAGTAGGTTCGCCCACAGCAAGTCCTCCGATGGCATATCCTTCTCTGTCAAACGAAGCGGCAAATTCGGCCGACTGCCTGCGCAAATCTTTATAAACACAGCCCTGGACAATCGGGAAAAAAGTTTGAGAATACCCGTATTTCGGACTGGTTTCATCAAATCGCCTCACTCCCCTTTCAAGCCATCGATGCGTGAGTTCCATCGACTGTTTGGCGTAGCTGTAATCGGCTGTTCCGGGAGTACATTCATCCAGCGCCATGATAATATCCGCTCCGATACTGCGCTGTATGTCAACCACTCCTTCGGGTGTGAAGAGGTGCTTGCTCCCGTCGATGTGCGAACTGAACGTTACGCCTTCCTCGTGCATTTTGCGCGTATTGGACAGCGAAAAAACCTGGAAACCTCCACTGTCGGTTAAGATTGGTTTATCCCAGCTGTTGAATTTGTGGAGTCCTCCGGCTTGTTCCAGAATGCGTATTCCGGGTCGCAGATACAGATGATACGTGTTTCCAAGTATGATTTGTGCTCCGATTTCATTTTTTAATTCCTCAAAATGAACCCCCTTGACGCTGCCTACAGTACCTACCGGCATGAAAATGGGCGTTTTAATTTCACCGTGGTCCGTTTTGATTATTCCGGTACGGGCATTGCTGTTCGGGTCGTTATGCTGAAGCGTAAAATCCATATCAGTAGTCTTTTTCTCAGAAGAAATGAAGTTAAAACAGGCAGATAATTTAATGATATAAGTACCCGGTTATGATACCATACATTCGTTACCTGCTATAACCATCATCTATCGCTTTTAATCTATTTTCAGGTGGTAATGTGTTCGCTTAAGAAATTCGCCAGAATCTTTTGCCCCGCCGCACCTGACTTTTCGGGGTGAAACTGAACCGCAAAAAAGTTATCTTTTTGTATTCCGGCACTGTATTCCGTTACATAATCGGCACAGGCAATGCTTTGTGCACATTTTTCGACGTAATATCCATGAACGAAATACATGAATTCATTTTCGGCAATTCCCCTGAAAAGAGGTGATGAGAGCCCGAAAATATTATTCCAGCCTATCTGCGGAATTTTTAATCCTTTTTCGGCGAAACGCCTGACATTCTGTTCGAAAATACCGAGGCAGGAAGTATCATTCTCTTCCGATTCTTTACACATGAGCTGCATGCCCAGGCAAATACCCAGTACAGGTTGCTTCAGATCAACAATGAGCTGATCCAGTTTTCGTTCTTTCAGGTATTCCATGGCGGTAGATGCCTGGCCTACTCCGGGAAAAATCACACGGTCTGCCGAACGTATTTCATCAAAATGATCGGTCACCTGCGCCTGCACGCCCAATCGCTGCAAAGCAAAATCCACTGAACGAATATTGCCTGCATTGTATTTTATGATTACTACGTTCATCCTGTTGATTTGAAAGTGCAAAAGTATAAAACAAATTCCTTTTAACAATCGATTTTAATGATTGTTTTGGTTTATGATGATTCAGGGTAGCACACTTTACAAAAAAAAGAGGCTGTCTCCTTTTTGTTACTGAGACAGCCTCTTTATGCGGGATAAATCCGGCAGAATGGCGTTTATTTTTTTTCGGGCATCATCACCACTTCTATCACATTACCCTGATCAACAATCTGTTTCAGCGTTTTCTGAATTGTATCAGCGGTCATCGCATTCACAGCTCCCTTGTAATCTTTGAAGTTGTTAATACCATCTTCATAATATAATTTGAGTGTACTTGCCCACCAGGAATTTTGTTCCAGGTCCTGAGTATATTGCTTCATCAGGTTTTCCTTCACTTTCTGCACATCGTCGGCTTTCGGACCGTTGTTTACAATATCCTTCACTTCCTGATGAATAATTTCCATGAGCCTTACCTGTTTTTCAGGGTCGGTATCAAACTGCATCAGCACCACGGCTTCTTCTTTCGGAGTCTTATTCATTCCACCATATACTCCAACACCGTACGAACCACCTTCTTTTTCGCGGATGCTTTCGAGGTAACGTATATCCAGGATATCGCCTATAGCCGATACGTTCATGTTGTTATTGATATTATAAGGCAACTCTGCCGTATATTGAATGCGGTTTGATGCTTTCCTGGTCTGCATTTCCCGGTCGAAATAGTTTTTCACCTTACCTTTCGGAACACCGAGATATACTTTATCATAGGTTTCTTTGACTTTGGTAGTTTTCATACCGCCCAGGTAGGTAGCCAGTAATTTCTGAGTAGCCTTATCGTTCGGGTCGATATTACCAACGAATACGAAGGTAAAATCAGCCGGATTGGCAAATCGCTGTTTATAGATTTCGATGGCTTTATCCTGATTGATTTTGTCAATCATATCCATATTCTGGATGAGTACACGCGGGTCGTTACCCGATGTGGTTTTCTTTACGCTGTCGCTGAATGCTTTATTCGGGTTCTTCTCTGCGTTAGCCAGTGCGGTTCTGAGCATATTGAGCAATGCCGTGTATGAGTTATCGTCTTTTCGGGGAGCCGTAAAATGAAGATAAACCAGTTGCAGAAGTGTTTCGAGGTCTTTGACCGACGAATTTCCGGTCATTCCTTCGCTGTAAGTGTTGATATAGGGATTTACGGATGCAATTTTACCGGTCAGCGCTTTGCTCAGCTCAATAGCTGAAAAATTGCCTATACCATTGGCCGAAACAATATTTGTAGCAAGAGTGGCTGAATGCAGATCGGCTATGTTTTTCACTTTCGATAAACCACCGTCGCTGAATGCACGAAGTGAAATTTCGTCTTTTTTGAAAGTGGTAGGTTTGAATACCAGCTTGATTCCGTTGCTGAGCAGCATTTCGGTAGTTTCCACATCCGGATTCTTCTTAATTTTCTTCACTTTTCCGGCTTTCGGAGTTTTTTCGAGCAGCGGTCTGGCAGCTACCTCTTCGGCTTTTGCTGTCAGTTCGGCTTTAGCTGCTTCCGACAATACTGCCAGCAACTGTGTTTTTTCGGGAATTTTAACTTCAGCTTTTTCAGGAGCATTCACCGAAATAATCATATTATCATCCACGATATACGATTTTGCCACTTTATTAATGGCATCTGTCGTAATTTGCGGTAAAAACATTTTTACCATTTCGTATTCGGATTCAATACCCGGAACCGGCTGGCTGTACAGATAATGGTTGATATATTCCTGTGCCAGTCGCTGACTGTTCTGGTTGTCGCGCTCATTGTATGCTTTTTCCATCCCTTTCAGCAGGTTGGTTTTGGCACGTTCCACTTCTGCATTGGTAAATCCGAACCGTTTCAGTTTTTCCATTTCGAGTGCAAGCGCCCTGAAGCCTTCTGTTTCTTTTCCTTCTTTCGGAACCACCACGTTGATAAATGCATCTTTTGATTTTACCAAATCGCCGTAGTATGAATAAGCACCTACAAAAGGAGCATCGGCCTGCTGGCTGATTTCATCGAAACGCTCGTTCATCACACTGCTGATAATATTATTCATAGTTGCAAATACGTACCCGGGCATTGAAAGTTTAATTTCCGAAGGCAAAACGTCTTTTTTGTAATCGATACGAATCTGAGTCTGTGAGGCTTCGGGGTCAGTAACAATTGCGATCACGGGTTCCTTGTTGTTTTCAATATCATAAACGGGACGTTCGCCGAAATTCTCCTTGCGTGGAATGTCAGCAAACATTTCTTTGATTTTTTTCTCCGTCAGGTCAACATCCACATCACCGACTATTATAATTGCCTGCTGATCAGGTCGATACCATTTTTTATAATATGCCTTCAGAACATCGTACGAGAAATTGTTAATCACTGCCGTATCGCCTATGACATCTCTTTTGGAGTACTGACTGCCCGGATAGCGCAATTCGTTGGACTTACGCCACATTCGTCGGCTGGCATTATTTCCTGTACGCCATTCTTCGCGAATGACACCGCGTTCGTTGTCTATTTCGGCATTGTTCAGGGTGATGAAACCGGACCAGTCGTGCAACACGAGTAACGCACTGTCCAGCAAACCCTGACGTGTAGTAGGTACGTTTGAAAGGCGATACACGGTTTCGTCGAGGGAGGTGTAGGCGTTGATATCGTAACCGAATTTTACTCCCTGTTTTTCAAAATAATTGATGATTCCCTTTTCGGGGAAGTTTTTTGTTCCGTTGAATGCCATGTGTTCCAGGAAGTGTGCAAGTCCGTCCTGATCGTCGTTTTCAAGGATTGCTCCTACGTTCTGAGCAATGTGGAACTCAGCCCGCTGTTTAGGTTCTTCATTGTGACGGATGTAGTACGTCAGTCCGTTGTCTAATTTTCCATAACGGATTTTTGGGTCCAAAGGCAGCGGTTGCATCTGCTGCGCGGCAAGATTAACTGAAAATAGCATCAGCATTACTGCTGCAAAAGTTTTCATTTTAAGCATATCGTTAATATTTAAGTTAATTATTTCATATCCCTTTTCCGTAACAAACACACAACTGTGATTTAGTTCCCGGATTTAATTGAAAGAATTGACAAAGGAAATTATTTTTTAACAAACTGCCAACTCCGGACTGAATTTAAGCGTTAATTAAACAAAAAACGACATTAGAAAATTGTTTTTTATCTGAAATATGCAATTCAGCAGGAAGATGTGCTCTCAGTTTTAGTGAGTTTTTCTGCTATTTCCCTGAATTGCAGGTTAATTCACTTTTTAACTCATTTTGTGGAGCATAATCCCCAAAAGCCGTAACTTTTTGGGAATCTGACTTATTGATGAAAACTTTTTTGGTGTACCTTTGCAGAAATATTATAACACAAGAATTCATGTCAGAAACGCTTTCAATCACTCCTGATCAGCCGAAAAACGCTGTTTATCAGGAACTTTTCCCTCAATTACAATCGCTGACCGATGGCGAAACGGATTTAATTGCCAATATGGCAAATATCTCATCCGCCCTGAAGGAAGTTTTCAGCTGGTGGTGGGTTGGATTTTATCTGGTTAAGGG
Source organism: uncultured Paludibacter sp. (assembly GCA_964634605.1). Classification (GTDB taxonomy): domain Bacteria; phylum Bacteroidota; class Bacteroidia; order Bacteroidales; family Paludibacteraceae; genus UPXZ01. Next base: position 32,527 of record CAZWLJ010000032.1, on the reverse strand, counting down.
CAACGAACTTGTTCTCGGACCTTTTCAGGGGCCGGTTGCCTGCACGCGGATTGGTTTTGGGCGGGGTGTTTGCGGAACATGCTGGAAAGAGCATCGTTCCATTCTGGTGCCGGATGTGAATGAATTTCCGGGACATATTGCCTGCAGCAGCGCATCCGTTTCTGAAGTTGTTGTTCCTGTGTTTGATAACAACGAGGTCTTTGCCGTATTGGATGTGGATAGCGAGCGCTTAGGTGTGCTGGATGAAACGGATGTAATGTGGCTGGAAAAAATTGCTAAACTTCTGAAAAACTAACTTCAAATTAATAAAAAAAATGGTTTCAGGTTTTAATCCTGTAACCATTTTCTGTTTTATTTCACTTCAAAAGCTTTCCAAAAAGCCCTCCATTTGTCAACATCTTCAGAAATTTGAATTTTATCGTGATTAATGGCCAGAATCGATTTTTCTCCGCCCGGCTTATTCTGAATATTTACGCTGATCGTTGATTTATCGTCCAGTCCGCACCGCCAGTAGCGCCATTTTTCGGTTTGACTTATGACAGGCTCGCGGATTATTTTCGCACCGTCGAACTCTGTAATTCCCTCTGTACTTTTCACCCATCTGGTTAACGCTTCATCCATATCTCCTGCAATGGTTTTGCTTACCGTCACCTGAAAATCGCCATCGCAGGTTTGACCCGGAAGGCGTCTCCCGATATACTGCTCGTAAGCCACCGTGATACCCTGGCTCCACCAGGCATTCGCTCCGTGTTCATTTACTTTCAGGGCTATCTGATCGTGTGGAAGATTGCCTGCACCTATACTTTCAAGAAATTCAAGCCAGTATTCCCAGCTTTTGCCGGTACCTGTTTGGAGCGCTTTGATATTTGCGGGTTTTGAGGCCATTAATTGATTTACAATTTACGATTTACAAATTTACAATTTAGTAAATTACTGATTGAAAATTCGTGTAATTCGTCTTAATTCGTGTAATTCGTATCCTAACAAATACTGCATCCCTCACATTTACTCAGATCTCCGCGTAAACGTTTCTCAACCAGCAATTTAATTCTGTCTTTCAGCGCATCGATGCGGATATTTTCTATTACATCGGCTGTAAAAGCATACATCAGGAGGAGTCTGGCTTCTTTCTCCGAAATACCCCGCTGACGCATGTAAAACATGGCCTTTTCATCGAGTTGTCCAATAGTGGCTCCGTGCGAACATTTTACATCATCGGCAAAAATCTCGAGTTGCGGTTTAGTACGCATTTTTGCAGACCTGCTGAGAAGAATGTTTTTATTCGTTTGATAAGCCTGTGTTTTTTGTGCATCTCTGGCTACATACAATCTGCCCGTAAATCCACCTCTGGACTCATCATCGAGTATATACTTGAAAAGTTCGGTGCTATGACAGTTCGGTTTATTATGAAGTATGGATGTGAAATTATCAAGCGACTGATTTTTATCCGAAAATGCCATTCCGCACAACAGGGTTTCACATTTCTCACCGTTAAGTTCTATCTCAATATTATTGCGTGTTACGCCGTTGTGAAGAGTAATAATATTTCCCAATACATTTGAGTTTTGAGCCTGGCTGATGAGTAATGAAGATACGTCGGTTGTTTTTCTACTTACATTCTCCAGTTTATAATGTTCGTAAGAGGCATTTTCTCCCACGTAGACTTCAGTAACCCGGTTGGAAAAGAACCGAACATCGTCAGCAGTATGATCACATACAAGAACCTGCGCCTTGGCTCCCTGCTCCACCACGACCAGGTTATGGCTGTTGGCCATGAAATCGGCATCCGACCTCATGATATTAACAATCTGAACAGGTCTGTCCAGTATCACATTCTGTGGTACGTAAATAAAAAATCCATCCTGAGCAAAAGTCCCGTTGAGCGCCACAAAACCATCGTTCTGTTTTTCGGCCAGTTTACCATAATATTTTGCCACGAGTTCGGGATGCAGGGTGGCTGCTTCGCGCAAACCGGTTATTATCACTCCCGGAGGAAGTGAAAAATTGTTTGCTGCTTTTACAGGATAAAAAGCATCGTTCACTACGAAGAAAAGATAGGCTGCAATTCCCGGTACGTCACATTTGAATACGTTATATGGGTTTACACGGAAGTTCATCCGTTTGATATTCAATCCATAATCCACCGAAAGCGGTTCACGAAAGTCGGAATATTTGTAATTCTCAACTTCCGGATCAGGAAATCCCAGTTTACGGAATTTCTCAAAAGCGGTATCGCGCCCTTCATTCAGCACGGGTGCAGTATGACTTTTTATTGTTTCGTTGTGTTGCTCGTAAAGCCGGATATACTCATCGCCTCCCAACGTAACGGATTGGGATGAATTACGGGCAGTAGTAGTATTGTCTTGATTATTCATTTCGAGGTTCATTTTCTCCTTTCAGGAGGATTTGGGTTGACTTTCTATTTCAGCCAGTCGTATCCTTTTTCTTCCAGTTCTAATGCGAGTGTTTTATCTCCTGTTTTTACTATTTTTCCATCGCTGAGCACGTGCACAAAATCAGGTACAATATAATCAAGCAGTCGCTGGTAGTGGGTGATAACAATACTTGCATTATCGGGCGACTTCAACTTGTTGACACCGTTTGCCACAATTCGCAGCGCATCGATATCCAGCCCGCTGTCAGTTTCGTCAAGTATTGCCAGTTTGGGCTCGAGCATAGCCATCTGGAAGATTTCGTTGCGTTTTTTTTCACCTCCGGAGAAACCTTCGTTAACCGATCGGTTGGTAAGCTGGCTATCCATTTCCACCAGTTCTTTCTTTTCGCGCATGAGGCGGAGAAACTCGGTAGCCGAAACAGGTTCCTGACCACGGTATTTACGTTGCTCGTTGATAGCTGCCCGCATGAAATTAACCATGCTGACTCCGGGAATCTCAACCGGATACTGAAAACTCAGAAAAATGCCGGCGCTTGCACGCTCTTCAGGCGAAAGTTCGAACAAGTCAGCTCCTTCGTAGATGATCTTTCCTTTTGTAACTTCGAAAGACGGATTACCTGTTATTACCGAAGCCAGAGTCGATTTCCCGGATCCGTTCGGACCCATTATGGCGTGAACTTCACCTTTATTGATGGTTAAATTTACCCCTTTCAATATCTCTTTACCGTTGACGGTAGCGTGTAAATTTTTTATTTCTAACATATAAATGCCCCCTAACCCCCTGAAAGGGGTAATTTTCCGTATAATGTAAGGGGTTGGAAAATTAAAAATTATATCAAAAAATTATTTATTAATAAACTCTCGTTTACTGCTCCTGTTTTACTCCTTTCAGGGATTGGGAGCTTGTTTATTTATCCAACACTTCCTTCCAGTGTTATTTGCAGCAGTTTCTGTGCTTCTACTGCAAATTCCATCGGGAGTTTGTTAAGTACTTCTTTAGCGTATCCGTTCACAATCAGTCCTACGGCTTTTTCGGTATCAATACCACGCTGGTTGCAGTAGAATATCTGGTCTTCACTGATTTTTGAGGTAGTGGCTTCGTGCTCTACGATAGCTGTTTCATTGTTCACTTCCATGTAGGGGAATGTGTGGGCACCGCATTTATCTCCGAGCAGCAAACTGTCGCACTGGGAGAAATTCCGTGCATTTTCAGCTTTCGGATTTACACGCACCAGACCTCGGTAACTGTTGTTGCTGAATCCGGCCGAGATCCCTTTTGACAGAATGTGGCTCGAGGTATTTTTTCCAAGGTGTATCATTTTTGTTCCTGTGTCAGCTTGTTGATGATGGTTGGTTACTGCCACGGAGTAAAATTCGGCAGATGAATTATCACCCATCAGTATGCACGAGGGGTATTTCCAGGTGATAGCCGATCCAGTTTCAACTTGTGTCCAGGATAGTTTTGCATTTTCACCCTTACATATTCCGCGTTTGGTTACAAAGTTGTAAACTCCTCCGTTTCCGTCCTTATCACCCGGATACCAGTTCTGAACCGTTGAGTATTTCACTTCAGCATCTTTCATCACTACTATTTCCACTATTGCTGCGTGAAGCTGGTTTTCGTCGCGCATGGGTGCTGTACACCCTTCGAGATAGGACACATAGCTGCCTTCTTCGGCCACAATGAGTGTGCGCTCAAATTGCCCGGTATTGGCGGCATTGATACGGAAATAGGTGGAAAGTTCCATCGGGCAGCGAACTCCTTTGGGAATATAGGCGAATGAGCCGTCACTGAACACAGCAGAATTGAGTGCAGCAAAATAATTATCGGCATAAGGCACCACGGATGCCATGTATTTCTTTACCAGGTCCGGATGCTCCTGCACTGCCTCGCTGAACGAACAAAAAATAATGCCTTGTTCGGCAAGATTCTCGCGAAACGTTGTTTTCACCGAAACGCTGTCCATTACAGCATCCACTGCCATTCCCGAAAGAATTTTCTGCTCTTCGAGCGGAATTCCCAGTTTGTCAAAAGTTTTGAGCAGCTCCGGGTCAACTTCATCCAGGCTTTTCGGGGCATTTTTTCGGGGAGCAGCAAAATAGGATATGGCCTGAAAATCAATCGGAGGAATATTCAAATAAGCCCATGAGGGCATTTTCATGGTTGTCCAGTGCCGGTATGCTTTCAGTCTGAATTCCAGAAGCCATTCCGGTTCGTTTTTCTTTTTCGAAATTAACCGGACTACATCTTCATTCAGGCCGGGTGGAATTACATCCGTTTCGATATCGGTTGTAAAACCATATTTGTATTCACTTTGGGTTACTTCGTGTAATATATCGTCTGACATGCTTTTTCTTTGAGTGTGGAGTAATAACAGTTAAAACACAGTTTTTGTTTATTTCAGAAATAAAAAGGAATAAACAACACCCGAACCTAAAAGAAAAAAACTGCCTCAGAATAAGTTTCCGAAACAGTTTTTTTTATTACCTGTAATTGATGGATTAAATCAGATTAAGCTGATTTAACACACTGTTTGTTTCACGAACAGCGTCAGCACCGTTTTCGAACAGGGCATTTTCTTCAGCGTTCAGTTTATAGTCCAGGATTTGCTCTACTCCGTTTTCTCCTACAACGATTGGCACACCCAGGAAAATATCTTTTTGACCGTATTCACCATCGAGGTACACGCTGCACGGAATAATTTTCTTTTTGTTGTGAATAATGGAGCGAACAAGATAAGCTACTCCTGCACCAGGTGCATACCAGGCAGAAGTTCCAAGGAATGAAGTCAGTGTAGCACCGCCTACCATTGTGTTTTTAACCACCTGATCTATTGTTTCTTTGTCAAGAATATCTGTAACCTGACGGCCTTTGTACGAAGCAAAACGAACCATCGGAATCATGGTTTTATCACCGTGTCCGCCGAAAACCATACAGTGTACTTCATTCTGGTTTGCTTTCAGTTCCTTACTCAGATAGTATTTAAAACGGGCTGTATCCAGTGCGCCACCCATACCGATAACGCGATTTTTCGGAATTCCTAATGATTTATAAGTAAGGTATGCCATAGTATCCATCGGATTACTTACAATAACAAAAATAGCATTTGGAGAATATTTCAATGCATTTTCAGCCACACTTTTTACAATTCCGGCGTTTACACCTATCAGTTCCTCACGTGTCATACCCGGTTTGCGTGGAATGCCTGATGTTATTACAACAACATCAGAATTTGCCGTTTTTGCATAGTCGTTGGTACAACCCTCAATGGTAGAGTCAAATCCCAGCAAGGAAGCTGTCTGCATAATATCAATGGCCTTACCTTCCGAAATACCTTCCTTCACGTCGAGCAAAATTACGTGATCGGCTATCTCATTCACAACTAACACATTAGCACAACTGGCACCAACGTTTCCGGCACCAACTACAGTTACTTTTGACATAATAATTCTATTTTAATTTGTTAATAAAAATTCATTTTTTTGAGAGAACAAAATTACTCATTTTTTCCGATATGATAAAACCAACGCATGCTTATTTAATGAAATTTTTCTTTAATTAAACCAAACAGACTTACAAAACGTTGTTATGAGAAAAACAGGGATTTCATAATCAATTAATACTTCGTAAACGAATAACTTCTCATTTTGTTCAGATTAACAGTTTCCAATAGTTTTAAGTTCATGATATTAAGAGGCTTGAACGTTTACTTCTGATTAGTTTATCTTCGTTTTTTTCTGTTTCAAAAATCCATTATCAGAATGTTTACATTCAAAAAAAGTCAATAAAAATGAAATATATCGGAGCACATGTCAGTGCGGCTGGAGGTGTGGAAAACGCACCACTCAACGCCCACAACATCGGAGCAACAGCATTTGCCCTTTTTACAAAAAATCAGAAACAGTGGATAGCACCTCCTTTGTCTGCCAAAAGTATCGAACTTTTCAGGCTGCGGTGCTCCGAATACGGTTTTGCGCCTGAGAATATTCTACCGCACGACAGTTACCTGATTAATCTGGGAAGTCCCGAACCAGAGGGACTTGAGAAATCACGTTTATCGTTTCTGGAAGAAATGCAGCGATGCGAACAGCTCGGGCTGAAGAAACTGAACTTTCATCCGGGAGCTCATCTGAATAAAATCAGCATAGACGAATGCATTGCTAGCATTGCCACTTCTATAAATATTGCTCTGGAAAAAACAGAAGGAGTAACCGCGGTAATCGAAAATACTGCCGGACAAGGTTCGGCTATCGGGCACAGATTCGAAGAAATTGCTCAGATTATTGACCTGGTAGACGATAAAACACGTGTTGGAGTGTGCCTGGATACTGCCCATACGCTGGCTGCCGGGTATGAAATCCGCACACACGAAGGTTTTGACGAAACATTCAGGAAATTTGACGAAATCATTGGTTTCGGCTATCTGAAAGGAATGCATATCAACGACAGCAAAAAAGAACTCGCCACCCGGGTTGACCGCCACGATAGTCTGGGCAAAGGACTGATGGGCATGGATACATTCCGTTTCATTCTGCAGGATGCACGTTTTGACAATATCCCCCTGATTCTGGAAACGCCCGATGAAACACGGTGGGCTGAAGAAATTGCCCTGCTGTTTTCACTGGTTAAATAGATTTACTATTCCTGTAAAAAAAGCAACGTGAGTGGCCTTGCAGTCACTCTCGTTTGATATGTACCGGTAGCCGGACTATAATACTACTTTGTAGGTTTTTCCGGCTATTCTCACCAGATATACTGCTTTTGGCTGAACGGGTATTACCACACGCTCTCCTTCGGATTTGAGGCTATAAATCATTGTTCCGTTAAGCTCGTATATCCGTATTATCTCATTTTCAGGAACTCCTTCTGCAATAATTTCCGAACGTCTGACATACACCCTCGCACTATTTACATCTGTGTCATATGAACTGGTTTTAAGCCTGAATACAACCTCCAGAGTTGAATTTGATTTAATAAACGGTGTAATAAACTGATTTTTCACAAGCCCAGTGTAATTCACTCCATCGAACATTAACTTTTCAATTTCAAATCCCTCATCCGGAATAATAGTAAACGTCTTCTTTGAATTGGCTTCAGCACTAATCTGACTCCCGTTTGGAATGACAACCTCGTTAACTTTGACAACTCCTCCTTCATCTGATATTACTGTGATAGTATAAGATACCGGTATAGGTTCGAAAGTAACACTCAGGATAGCGTCGTAATTTATTGGAGTCGTAGTATAAGTATTGTTACTAATTAATGCCATTTGCGGAAATCCGTCATACAGTAAAGAGGCAACTCTGTAGCCTGCATCGGGGTAAAATGTAAATGTCCTGGTCGAACCGGGTGGAACAATAAAAACGGTATCGTTTCTGACAATTTTGTTATTTTCCCTGACAATACCTCCGGCCCCTATTTTCATTCTTAGTTCAAATTTATCATTGCTTTTCAGAGCAAAAGTAACATTTAAAACAGCATCACGGGTGATTGGCTGGGTGGTATATTGATTATTAATGACCGATGATTTCACATCAACACCTCCAAAAACCAACGATGCAAGTTCGTAACCCTCCGCAGGAACAAAAGTAAAAGTTCTGGTTGTGTTAGCATATGAAGTTAAAACACTTCCATTTGCAAGAATGATATTATTCTCCTTCACTTCACCTCCACCACCGGTTTGGATGGTAATATTATAGGTTATTTTTTTGAAAGTCACCCTCAGAATGGAGTTTGAATATATTTCCGGTGTAGTGTACCTGTCTATAATTACCTTTGAGAGTACATCTATGTTGTTCAGTTTTACAGAATCGATCCGGTATCCCGGGGCGGGAGCAATTGTAAATGTCAGCGTAGTTCCGGCTTCTGCACTTACCGGACCGGTATTTATCGTATCGTTCAGTTTAAGCGTTCCTCCCTCACCTGTTTGTAAAATAACCGTATAAATCACTTTCCGGTATGAAACAGCAATGGAAGCATCAGCAATTATTTCAGGACTTGTATACCTGTTTTCACCGGTCAACTGAGATTTCACTTCATTTCCGTTAAATGTCAGCGATGCAATTTCATATCCCTGATTAACCAGGAAAGTGAATGTTTTAGTTGTTCCGTATTCTGCCTTTACTGCAGTTCCGTTTGCCAGAGTGTCATTATTTTCAATTACTATTCCTCCGTAATTTGTCTGAACAGTTACCAGACAGGTTATTTTCCTGAATGAAACAAACAAAGTCGAATTCGAAATGATGTCCGGTGTAGTATACTGACCATTAATTAACGGTAATGACACATTTTCCTGGTTGAATTTTATCGTATCGAGTTCATATCCGGCATTCGGGACAAATGTGAATGTTTTGGTTGTTCCAAATTCTGCCGTCACCGATCCATCAACCAGGGTATCATTCTCTTTTACCACACCTCCGACCGGTGAATTAACTGTAATTTTATAATTTACTTTTCTGAACGTAACTTTCAGTGTATTATCAGTATTGATAGGAGGAGTGACAAACCGGCCATTATTGTCAAGCTCCGATTTAACATCCTTACCTGCAAAAATCAGTGAATCTGTTTCATATCCTCTGACAGGTGAAAAATCAAACGTCCTGATTGAATTGATTTTGGCCACAACCACAGTATCGTTTGGTAAAGTCACTCCATTTTCATTCACTACTCCATTTGGTCCGCTGCTAATGTGAATATTAAATGTATCAGGCGAACTGACGAATGTTACAAGTAATGTGTCGTTACGGGTAATCGGACTTGTTGTAAACCGATTTTCTGACAATCGGTTTTTCACATCAACTCCTCCATACCGGATTGTATCCAGCACAAATCCTTCAGAAGGTACTATCGTAAAAGTTTTCGTTGTGTTTTTATCTGCTTCTATCAGCGTCCCGTCATTCAGAATTGTCATATTATCCTTCACAATACCACCCGATCGGGTTTTAATGAGAATTTGATACGTGTATTTCCTGAAAACAACTTTCAGTGCCGCATCGGCTGTTATTGGAGGGATAGTGTATTCATTCCCTGATAGTTGCAGTTTAACATCTGCTCCGGCGTAGTACAGGCTATCCAGGTAATAATCCTCATCCGGAATAATTGAGAAGGTTCTCACAGTCTTCTCATTCAACACAATTGCAGTATCATTCGGTAGATTTACATTGTTAAGTGTGACTCTGCCGCCAATGTTCTTTACTATGGTTATTCGGAATACTTTCTTAAATACGACTCTGAGTGAATTGTTGGCAGTAACTTTTGGTGTTATAAACTGATTATTTTCTGCCTGACTTGTCACATTTATATTATTATAAAACAGCGTATCGAGTAAATAACCGTCAGAAGGATAAATCTTGAAAGTTTTTATTGAATTGATATCAGCTGTAACAACGGTGTCATTTGTCAGTTGTATTCCATTTTCTTTTACACTTCCGCCTGGTCCTATATTTACAGAAATTTTAAATGTGATCTTTTTGAAAACTACTTTCAGTATCCTGTTGTCATTCACAGGTGGTGTTGTAAACTTATTATCAACAAGTGCAGACTTAACATCCTGATTACCATAATACAAACTATCGATAAAATGTTCCGTATCGGGTATTATTGTAAAAGTTTTCGTATCGTCTTTGAAGGCAGTGACAACATCACCGTTTCTCAGAATGGCCGAATTTTCGCTCACTGATCCTCCTTCATTCACTTGTACAGTTACCCCGTAAGGTCTTTTAAATCGTACCTTAAACGTATTGTTAGCTGTTACGGGAGGTGTAGTAAACAGATTACCGATAATCTGATTTTTCACATCCGCACCATTATACATCAGTGTATCCACTATGAAGTTTTGATCTGGTACAATGGTAAATATCTTTGTTGAATACCTGTCCACGGTGAGTACATCACCGTTTGTTAGAGCTACATTGTTTTCTTTCACAGTACCACCTTGCCCCAAATCCAGTGTAATTGTATAGGTCCCGGGTACTTCCTGTATATTTTTAAATAATTTCCAGTATTCAGCAGACTGATACTGCGATTTATTCGAAGTGACCTCGAGAATGCAATTATTTTTATCCAAGTAATTGAACGTAGTAGAGGTTATCACCGGCGGAGTCTGCGTTGGTACTAAAATTCTGGTCAAACCAGTACAACCGTTAAAGGCCGAACCTCCGATAGCCGTCGTATTTTTACTTATGACAAGTTCAGTAAAACCAGCACAACCAGAAAATGAAGAGCTTTCAATAGCGGTAACCGAAGAAGGAATCAGCAACGTGCCTGTCAATCCCGGACAACTTGCAAATGCCCCTGTGGATATTGTCGTAAGCTGACCGGACAGAGTCAGTGCTCCTGAAAGTCCACGGCATTCCTTGAAAGCATAACTCCCAACAGAAGTTACTGAATTAGGAATTGTCAGGGAACCGGTGAGTCCGGTACATCCGCTGAAAGCCGATTCTCCTATGGAAGTCACTTCAGCCTGAAAAGTGATCGGACCAGACAAACTTTTACATCCCTGAAAAGCACTGTTGCCGACGCTTATTAAATTTTCGGGAAAAACAAGTTTTCCGGGCATCAGTTTACAATTCAGAAAAGCTGAATTCCCGATGGATCTAAGATTTGCCGGAAGCGGTACAGTACTCGTCAGATTAGCACAGGAATTAAAGGCGTTATCACCTATCGAAACAAGCGATGCGGGAAGTTTTACGGTAGTCAAAATACCTTTCCCCTGAAAAGCCCCGGCGGGCAATGCATTTCCTTCAAGTGAAGCTCCCGATAAATCAAATTCAAGCAAGGTCAACTCATCCTTCATCAATTTAATATCCGTTGAGTTTATACTTCCGGTTACTTTTAGTTTTGTGACAGAAGATAACGGTTCGTTACCAAGTATTGCCAGCAAAGCATTTCGTAAACTTCCCGGAGACGGACAATCAACTGTAAAAAGAACATTTGTACCAATATTAAATGCGCTCCACCCGGTAGCTGACTTATAAGCCTGAACTGAGCCCTGAGGCACGAATACCATAGTTAAAAAAGTTTCGCGAAAACCGCTTGAGTCAAGTTTGGGAGGAACCGGATTAGCCGAATAGACGATTTTAAGACTGTCGCACTGGAGAAAACACTGAAGACCTAACGAACTGACATTGCTTCCTATTCTTACAGATTTCATACTGTGGCAAAACTGAAAAGCAGAATTTCCGACAGTTGTAACTTCATCCGGAATTGAAAAATCCTTCAGGCTATTGCATGAGTAAAAAGCATTGTTCCCTATTGACTTAACCGATTCGGGTAAAACACATTCAACCAATCCTGAACAATACTGAAATGCCATATCACCGATGGATGTCAGTGATGAAGGGAGAATCATCTTCGTGAGTGATGTCTTACCACTTCCGGTATCGTTTTTATAAAATGAATACTGTGGAATACCATTAGCCGGATATGTAGCCGCTCCCCAGGAAGAAGGATAGGGTCCTGAAAGACCTGAATAGGTAGATATGGATGCTGAGCTTATATTCAGTACAGATAAAACAGTCATTTCATCTCTTAAGAATTTGAAGTCCCTTGCATCGATTGAACCCGTAACCGTAAGGTCAGTAACAGAGGTTTTTTCAGAAGAAGTTAGTTTATTATATAATGTTCCGGCTATGTCAACATTTACGACTTTAACAACTTGAGCGTTGGATATTGGGACCAATATAAGAAAAAATAAAAAATAAAAAAAACGATTCATAAGATATGAAGACCTGTAAATAATTAATAATCTTATATTTTGCTTTAGAAAATTATGATATACATTGAATTTAATAACTAATGCCTGATCATCAAAGGAATTTTAGATTAAACAGTTTATATAATAATATTCGATTACAAAAATACAATTTTATTTCATTCAATCACATTGCATGTCGAAAAAATAGTAAAAGACAGTACGTTGTTATACTGAATCCAGTCAGAATGATGATATCAATAAAGGATAAACAAAAAAAGGGTGCTTTTTCAAGCACCCTTCCTTTCTTATAGTTTTCTGTTTTCAGATTAGTTAGCTTTAACTCCTGAAGGTCCAACTGTTTTCTTAACTTTTACTACAACGTTTTCAGATACGATTTCGCCCCAAGTGTAGGTAATTGTTACCGGTACGTACAGGTTGAAGTCTGTTCCGATTACGTTACCATTGTTTTTGTAGGTCAGATAACCATACTGTGCAGGAGGATTAATACCAGCTATACTTGTTTCGTAAGCAACCAGCAAGTCTGGGAAGTTAGTTACAGGAACTGTAGTTCCGGCTGCCTGGTTAAGATCAGTCTTGATAGATTGTGTATTTACAGTGATGTTAGTTACACCATAGTACTGGAAGTACCAGGGATATTGTGCAAATGTAGATACATAGTCAGGAGCATTTCTCCAGTCTGCCAAAGCAACTGTTTTCTTAACTTCAAGATAAGTATTCGGCTGACCAAATGTTTTACCATCAATGAAGTATTGTGAATCGTCTTTTGTTACATTGATCGGACGAACAAATACTACATCAAATGATTCTTTTCCGTCAACTTTCACAGCCATATTAGCATAAACAGGTTGTTGTTTGTCATCTGTCAAATCCGGGCAGAAGTTATATCTGATACCAATACGTGCTCTGAGGAATTCACGACCGTAGTTAAGCAGGCGTTTAGCTGTTTCAGAATCTTTGTTCAGTGTCAGGATATCACCTGTGTTAGCTACGAATGGATTGATAGTTGCTACAACTTCTGAGCCGCTCATCAGTTTCTGTCCGTCAGCGCTAACAGTCAAAGTAGTACCGTTAGTAGTTCCGTCAACATGTTTTGGCTGAGTTGGTAAGAAGAAGTATTGATAGTTTGCATAACCTGCCAGGCTCTTATCAGCATCCTGAACAAATGCCTGGGTAATGTTATTTTCGAATGTAGCTGCATTAGGATCGGTCTGACCAACAAATGGAACATTTACGTTATGTTTCACTTCTTCAAATACAGTTCCGTTGTTTTTACCGCTCATGTCATACCAGTATTCTTTTACAAGTTCGGCCTGGGTAATATTCTGCAATCCTTCATTTACAGGTCTTGTAAATTTGTGAGTCAGATTGATTATGAAGTCCGGATTAGTAAACTGATTGTTAGCAGTATATTTATACTGAGCTGTAACGGTTACTTCAGTTGCTGAAGGATTTGCGTTCAGTTTCTGCCATACAATGTAAGCAGGAATAGTCCATCTCAACACTTTGTTTGTACCATCGGTAGCAGTAGTTTCAGTAACAGTACCTTCACCCAGTGTCTGGATTCCTGTATAATTGTCATGGAACAAAGCGCTTGTCATACCAACTTCGTTGTAAATTTTAGCTAAAGTCCAGCTGGTAGGAACTACTGAATCGGTAGTTGCGCAAGTAGCAGTGCCTTTTTTGAATTCATAACCTAATGTGATATCTGGTTTTTCAGCAAAAACAACTTTGATGAATGCGTACAGTACCGGGCAATTAGGATCCTGTTCGTTGTACATGGTAACACGTACAATCGGAGTGCGACCTTTTGAAGTTGCGATAACAGATTCAGCAACTGTTTTTGCTTTAATCGTACCTTTGGCTGCATCAAGAATTTCAATCAATGTTTGTTGATTTACGGTATTTCTTACGTAAGAAATAGCTACACCTGATTCATCTAGTAAGTCAAATCTGTATTTCAGTTCGTATTTTGCGATATCGAACAACTGACCGTCGAATATAGCAGCAACAGTGTCAACCAGATTAATTGTACCCTGATAAGGCAATGTAATAACAGTCTCAGAAGTTACTGTAGCAGCGTCAATATCTTTAACCGTCAATGCTTTAGCTTCAGCAGCTGTTTGTACAAGCGGAGTAAATGTATCTGCATTGTCTAATGCCAGATAAACGTCTCGCTGTGCATAAAGGTTAGTGTAATACAATCTTACGTATTGTCCTGTGATTACGCGGTCTGCAGGATATTCAGTATCGTTAACAACTGTGATTGCTCCGTTTTCTTCAAAGGTAAGTGCATTTTCTTTCACTGCTTTTTCAGAAAGTGGAATCTGAAGTGCAATCATCGGGAATTTTTCAGTTGTTCCCATGTATGAGTTATTAACATCTGAGTTTGCTGTTAAAAGAGCAAAATCTTCAACTTTAACACTTACAAAGATCTTACCGTTTTCAATTTTCACGAAATGAGCTTTAACCTGAGCATCTGCAGCTTTAGCTTTCATTCCGTAAGAATATGGAATCCAGTTTTCACTTTTAATTACTGCAAAGCTCATGTTGTCTTTTTCAATATCAGCTTCGGTAATGAAAGAAGGATTCAAATGATATGCTATAACCACACCAGGTGTTACAGGTTCGCATTCAGAAATCAGCGGAGAGAAGTTCATCGCTTCAATTCCGTTAACAAAGAATTCAGGAACGAATGTTAAACTGGTCAGACGGTTACTCAATGTTTCGAAGTTAACATGAATTGCATCAGCAAGTTTTTTCATGTTTGAGTTAACAATTACAAGTTCTGCTCTGATAGCAACGATATCAGCTTTGATAGCAGCTACAGCAGTTTCAAGAGCAACAACTTTTCCTTCGAGAGTAACAACTTTTCCTTCGAGAGTAGTTACTTTTCCTTCTACTGTAGTTAATCTGTCTTTTACAGCATTCAACTGAGTTTCCAGTGTAGTTACTCTGTCTTTTACAGCATTTAACTGAGTCTGAAGATCAGCAATTTTAGCAGTATTAGTATTGATTAATGCCAGCTGGTCGGCTAACTGAGTTTTGATACCTTCAATAACGGTAGATTTTCCGTTTTGAATAACCAGAATACCTTCAATCATAGCAAGACGAGCATTTACATCAGCTTTTAAAGTAGCGATATCCTGAGTGTTTTTAGCAATATCAGTTTCGTTCTTGGCAATTCTGGCTAATGCACCGTCAACGATTGTACCTAAGTTATTCAGACGGGTATTCAAATCTGTAACCTGGCCTTCGAGAGTAGTAACTTTTGCACCAAGAGCGGTAAGTGTACCTTCAATTTCCAGGATTTTAGCATCCAGGCGGGCTGCCAGTGCACTTAATTCTGTTTTTGTTGCAGCAGCATCCACTTTGGTTTTGAGTGCAGCGAGTTCAGCATCAACAGTAGCTTTGTAAGCATTGAAAGCTTCCAAAGAAACAGTTTTGCTTAAAATTTCTGCTTTTACTGCAGCAAGTTCAGCTTTTGTAGCGCTGTTCTGCTCCAAAGTTGTCAAACGGCCTTTCAACGTGGTAATCTCAGTGTTAAGACCTGCAATCTGCAATTCCAACGCAGCTTTTGTTGCATTGTTGAGAGCAGTCAGTTCAGTCTTAAGACTAACGAGATCGGTGTTCAAATTGTCGATGTCCGAATCGTAAGATTTACATCCTGTAAATGTTACAAATGAAAGAGCCATAACCACAGCAAAGACTTTGGTTATGCTTTTCAAGTTAATCTGAAATACTTTTTTCATAAATTTTTTTTTTGATAATTAATTTTTTTTATAGTTACTATTTTGTTACTGGATCATAATACAGCAATAGATTCCACAGGATTATATACTGCGGAAATCAATTATTCGATTAGATTTTCTTCATAAATAATTCGATTTTAGATATTTACAACTTATTTTTACCTAGTATGTTAAAAACCTTTACAAAAATGCAAAAAATAACTGATAAATCCAAAATTACAGTTCGTTTTTTTTATTTCCCGTCTAAGAACCGGCGGAACACAATAAAAAAGAACTGCTGATAATTTTTAGACAAACTTCACTAAAACAATGTAAATGTATACAATGAAATACTCAAACTCATCAGTAAATCATTCCATACAATTGTGCATTGAAAACAATATTTAAATGCAAAGATATAATATTCAAACGGATTTCAAAATATTTTACGTATTTTTTTATAAAATAAGATAATTTGTCAATTCGTTTTGATAATTCAGACATCTTAATACCTCGCCAGGTTTTAATCCGTTAATTTTCTATTAATATCTTTTGTCACGTGCAATTCATTTGCCTCCATTCCATTCATCGTTGGCTGATAACCTCCGAACAGCAACTCAAAGACATAAAGTAAATCAGGTTCGTATCGTAAAATTTAACACACTTAATATGATGTGTTTAATAGGATGAATGAACGTATTATATCTTTCACACACTTTCACAACAATTCGAACTAAAAAGTCTGGCAAATTTATACTATTTTTTTCAAAATGCAAGTATTTTATGAAATATTTCTGCATTTTACACCCCTGAAAAAAGATTTTCAATCAAAATATTGTCTTTCCATTCAGAATTAAACAGAAACAGGGAATAGAATTGTTAATTCTCATAGAAAGAGAATCACGATAAAAAATCACATACAAAAATCGTTCCGTATTTTTATCAAATCACAACTTAATTTGGCATTTAAGAATAATCCGGTCAATTAAGATTACCTGTAATATTTATTGTATAGTTCTCTTCGATTATTTACGCACAGTAAGGTAAACTCCGATTATATCCGGTTTTGGTTTTCAAACAAATAAAATGAGCAGCAAAAAAAACGCTGATAACAATAAAAAAACTACTTTTGTGTGTGAAAATCTGTTTTACAAAAAACAACCACAAAAAAATCCACCTTTATGAACTGATAACAATCAATCAGAGATTTGGTTTATAAAAATGATAGAATTTAAGACAATGAATAAATATCATATTAGCTTCAAAGTTATTCTGCTGGCATTTTCTGTAGTTTTTACTGCCGGATGCGAACCGGATTCGCCGATTCCGGATGTTACCTTCCTGAAAAAAAACTCCATACCCGGCAACGGAAGAGCATCTGCAGTTTCATTTTCTGTAAACGGGAAAGGATATGTGGCGCTGGGTAGAAACGGGAATAAAATCCAGCTCAGCGACTGCTGGGAATACGATCCCGGAACTGATAGCTGGCAGGAAAAAAGTCCGTTTCCGGGTACTCCCCGGGTAAAGGCATCAGCTACAGTTCTCAACGGGAAAGTGTACATTGGCCTGGGGCATAACAACGAGATATCGGTTTATAACACTGATGCCTGCCTGAAAGACTTCTGGGAATACACACCGGAAACCGACAGCTGGAAAAGACTTGCAGATTTCCCCAGCAACTTTACCAATGCGTGTGTAAGTTTTGCCCGTGATGGCGGGATTTACACATGCAGCGGATTCAGTGAGGCGGGTATGGGTGACGAACTCTGGAAATACGTTCCGGCCGAAAATAAATGGTACAAGATGAAAGACTTTCCGGGAAAAGCCCGGTTTGGAGGAACAGCCTGCAGCGACGGCCATCACATTTTTTTTGGAACTGGATTCCGGAACGGAAACTGGAATGACTGGTGGGAATACAATGATGAATCGGACAGCTGGAAAAAGCTCAGGTCCATACCCGACAACGGACGGGTAAATGCTGTTTCGCTCACCATCGGAAACAGGTATTATGTTGCAACAGGCAGACATTTCGGAGGTAACCTGACAGGAGGACACGTAAAAGCAGACCTGATGGAATATAATCCGGACGAAAACTCCTGGCAAATAAAAGGAGAATTACCTGAAGGTAAACGCGAAAATGCCGTAGCATTTGTAATCAATGGTATCGGATACATTGGATTTGGTGATAATGACGAAAAAGTTCTGAACGATTTCTGGAGTTTCAAACCCTGAAAGCAAAAGATATGAAATCACACACGACACAAAGAGGCATAAAAAGCATTACTTCGAAATACCTTATTTTGATTTGCATCTCAATCATGCCCCTGGCTGTTTTTTCACAGGCAACTACTGTAAAATACGAGGCAGGAATAGCCGCTGTAGCTTCATCCGGAAAATATGCTCCATTCTGGCTTCAAAGCAATCAGTATGGCAAAATAGTATCTTCACCTACAAGTGGTTTGATGTTCGGAGTTATTGAAAAACAATTTGATAAACCGCACAAACTGTTTGACTATGCATTCAAAGGCAACGTGCTGTTGCGCTATTATATGAATAATGACAAAAAGGAACTTTTTTTTCAGGAACTTTTTGCCAAAGCACGCTTTTCGGTATTTAACCTCACTATTGGCTCGCGTGAGCAGATTTTTGGCAACCAGGATTCCACTCTTTCGTCGGGAGGACTGCTTTTTTCGAAAAACACCCGCCCCATGCCTGAAATTTCGGCAGGAATCGAACATTTTACATCGGTTCCTTTTACGTCTGATTTCATTGAAATAAAGGGCGGGGTAAGACACGGCTGGTTTACTGACAATATTTATACGAAAGGGATATTGCTTCATCACAAGTTTGGATATGTCCGTATCGGCGGAAACCTTCCATTTCATCTGGAGTACGGCATCGAACATGCCGCCCAGTGGGGAGGCACCGATCCGGTATACGGAGCATCTCCCGTGAATATGGAGAATTTAATGCGGGTATTCTTTGCCAAATCCGGCGGCAAAGATGCTACCGTGAGCGACCAGATAAACGTGCTGGGAAATCATATCATTTCGCAGGGTCTCAAAGCGGAGCTGAATGTGGCTGAGATGACGTTCAGCGGATACTGGCAAAATCTTTCGGAAGATCCACCGGTAATGTTTATTGCACTGAACCGAATGAACAGGCCCGACGGACTTTGGGGTATTTCGCTGAAAAACAGACTGACACCCTGCATTAAAGGAATTTTATACGAATACCTGAACACGACCGACCAGGCCGGACCCTATCACGATAAAGATGGTTTGATTTATGGCGGAGCCGATAATTATTTCAGAGGTGCATACCCGGAGGGATGGAGCTATTATTCACGTACCATCGGAACTCCTTTTATCACATCGCCGTATTACAATCAAAATGGAAACCTGAGCACCCGAAACAACCGTGTCAGACTGCATCATTTCGGTGTGGAAGGATCCATCGGGGGGTTCGACTACAGGGCATTGGCTTCTTTCGGAAGAAATTACGGTACTATTGGTTCGCAGACTGACATTCCTAACAAATCCTTTTTGCTTGAAATAAACAAACATGTTACCTGGCTGTCAGGTTTAGATCTGAGCTTTTCGGCCGGAAGCGATGCCGGTGAATTCTACTCCAACTCAACGGGAATTCTCTTTAAGGTAAGAAAAAAAGGAATCCTTTTTAAATATGAATGAAAAAAGTTTTCCGGGCTGTAAAACTGCCGGAAAACTTTTATGGTTTTTTTGAAAAAAAATGGTAGCAGATGATGTTATGTTACCCGTTTCTTTTCTGTACGTTGTAGAAAATCTTCAGGGGATTGCCCATGATTTTGGTGAATCCTTTCACGTCGTCGGCTGTCCAGGCTTTATTCACTTCGCCGTATTCTCCGAAATCGGTTTTCATCAGGTCGTAGGTACTATCGACTCCCACGAGCGTGTAGCTGTAAGGGCGGAGTTTGATAATCACCGTTCCGGTTACGTTTTGCTGCGAACTGAGCAAAAATTGTTCGATATCGCGCATCACAGGCTCGAGGTACTGTGCTTCGTGCAGAAACATGCCGTACCAGTTGCCCAGCTGATCTTTCCAGTATTGCTGCCATTTGGTCAGGGTATGTTTTTCGAGCATTTTATGGGCATTGATGATAAGCATCGGAGCTGCAGCCTCAAAACCTACACGTCCTTTGATTCCAATAATGGTATCACCTATGTGCATATCCCGGCCGATACCGTATTTATTGGCAATATCTTCCAGCTTGTTTATCAGCGCTATCCTGTCATCGGATTTTTCATCATTCACCGAACAGATTTCGCCCTTCTCAAAACCGATGGTGACAGTTTCTTCGCCTGATTTAACTACCTGGTTCGGGTAAGCTTCTTCGGGAAGCGTTTGTTCGGATTTGAGTGTTTCCTTACCTCCGATGGATGTTCCCCACAATCCTTTGTTGATTGAATATTCCATCTTTTTGAAATCTGCCTCGTAACCATGCTGTTTGAGATAATTGATTTCGTACTCGCGGGTGAGAGTCAGATCGCGTGTCGGGGTAAGAATCTTTATTTCGGGAGCTAATATCTGGAATGTGAGGTCGAACCGCACCTGGTCGTTTCCTGCTCCGGTGCTGCCATGAGCCACATATTGTGCACCAATCTCCTTGGCATAACTGATAATGGCAATTGCCTGAAACATGCGTTCGGAACTCACGGAAATGGGATAAGTACCGTTTCGGAGCACATTGCCGAAAATCATGTACTTTATACTTTTTTCGTAATACTCCTGAGTGACATCAATAGCCACATGCTTTACCGCACCCAGTTTGTATGCCTTATCTTCGATTACTTTCAGTTCTTCGGGTGAAAAACCACCCGTGTTGGCTACAGCCGTATAGACGTCGTAACCTTTTTCATCGGCTAAATATTTTACGCAAAAAGAGGTGTCAAGTCCACCGCTGAATGCTAATACTACTTTTTCCTTCATTTTTTCAATATAATTATTATCCAGATACTACAAAAGGCTGATCATCAATTTATTCCCAAGCTTCTTCTTGCTTTTCTTTTTCGGAGAAACAACTTTCGCAGTAATTTTAACCTGTTTTTTCACAGGTTTCACTACCAGTGTTCCGGCTGTGTTCTTTGATTTATCTTCTTCTTTCTCCCGGGTCCATGAAGGATCAAAAAGCATTCCGGTACATAAACAGTGTTTTCGGTGTGTACGTTGTAGAATATCGTAATTTACACAGCTCTGACATCCTTTCCAGAATGCATCGTCGTCAGTCAGTTCTGAGAATGTTACCGGACGGTAGCCCAGTTCGGAATTGATTTTCATCACGGCCAACCCGGTTGTGAGCCCGAAAATTTTAGCATCGGGATATCGCTCCCGCGAAAGCTGAAATGCTTTTTGTTTGATGCGTTTTGCAAGTCCGTGTCCGCGGAAAGTTTCCACGACGATAAGCCCGGAATTGGCAACAAATTTCTTGTTGCCCCATGTTTCAATATAGCAAAAACCGGCAAACCGGCCATCCTGAGTGAGGGCAATGATTGCTTTTCTTTCCCTCATTTTTTGTTCAATGTATTCAGGCGTACGTTTGGCTATACCAGTTCCCCTTACTTTTGCCGCTTCTTCTATGGTTGTAAGAATTGTCTGAACGTAAGGCAGATGAGTATCATCTGCCACAACGATGGAGATTTCATCTACTTCGTTATTGTCTTTTTTCATTTTATCCGTTAATTCCTCTTCTAATTCTTTTCATGAAATATCAGGTTGATGACTTTCATTATTTCTTCTTTTGTTATCCCCTCGCGCGGTATGAGTAAAACCGTATCATCGCCTGCAATGGTTCCCAGCACTTCATTCGAGGCTTTATTGTCGATATCCCATGCGATAGCGCTTGCATAACCGGGTTTTGTTTTAAGAATGGCGAGCTGACCGGAGAAGTCGAGACTGAGCACAGCTCCGTGCGAAGTGAAATTATGTGAACTAAGTTCGTTGGTTATAGGCTTTATCTGCGGTGGCAAAACATATTTATATGCACCGTTTGACAGCGGAGTTTTGGCAACCTTCAGCAACTTTAAGTCGCGTGAAAGGGTTGCCTGCGTCACGTAATACCCTTTTTCTTTCAGGAGTTCGAGCAGTTCCTCCTGACTTCCCATCACCTGGAAGCGCAGAATTTCAGAAATGACACTCAATCGTTCTCTTTTGTTTTTCATTTTCAGAATATTTATTTAAATAAGGGCGCAAATATACGGGTTTTATGCAAATATCACAATATTTTCTGTATTTATTTTCTATAAAAAACATAAATACAGGTAAAATGAGACTTCGAATCTCTCTTTAAATACCTTATTCAGAAATTCTTTGTATTTTTGCAGTTACATAAAACAGGGAAAGAATATGAGTTTAGTTGAAAAAATAAAATCTTCAAAAAGCACGGCTTTTTCATTCGAATTGCTTCCTCCACTTAAAGGCAACGGTATCAGCGGAGTGTACAAAACGATTGATACGCTGCTCGAGTTTGATCCGAAATACATCAACATCACCACGCATCGTTCGGAAATGATTTTCAGAGAGAACGACCGTGGGCTTTTCGAGCAGGTATCAGTTCGTAAAAGACCGGGCACGGTGGCTGTGGCGGCATCCATCAAAAACAAATATAATATTACGGTGGTTCCGCACATTATTTGCAGCGGATTCACCAAAGAAGAGACCGAATATGTGCTGATAGACCTGAAATTTCTGGATATCAACGATTTATTATTGCTCAGAGGCGATAAAGCCAAGCATGAAAAAGAGTTTGTATCGACAGGACACTCACATGCCACTGATTTACAAAATCAGGTAAATCGTTTCAACGAAGGTTACTTTCTGGATGGTACAAAAATGAAAGTGATTGACGAGCCGTTTTCATACGGCATGGCTTGTTACCCCGAAAAACATGAGGAATCGCCAAACATGGAATCAGAGCTTAAATGGGCAAAAATGAAAGTAGATAACGGCGCCGAATACCTGGTAACCCAAATGTTTTTTGACAACCGCAAATATTACGATTTCGTTTCCGGGTGCCGTGAAAACGGTATTGAAGTACCAATCATTCCGGGAATAAAACCGATTACTTTTATGAACCAGCTCACGGTACTTCCGAAAATCTTCGGTTCGGAAATTCCTGAAGAATTTGCCCGTGAACTCCGCAAATGCAAAACCGACGACGAAGCAACTGAAGTTGGCGTGGAATGGTGCACGGCGCAAGCCAGAGATCTGATTTCGCATCAGGTTCCAAGCATACACTTCTACAGCCTGATGGCAACCGAAAGTGTAAAACGGGTAGCACAGCAAGTATATTAATTCAAAGAAATCTGTTATGTTTAAATTTTTATTCGGACTTATTCTCTTTTTTGTTCTCCTTTTTCTGCTTGCGGGAGCACTCGGAATAGGTTTTCTGCGCTCCATATTCGGTAGCAGCAAGCGGTCAGCGCGTCAGCAGAATGAAACAATCCACACTTCTCAGGGATCGGATAAAGATAAAATTTTCGGCGATCACGAGGGAGAATACGTGGAGTTTGAGGAAATAGAAGATACTCCGGAATCACCTGAAGCAGACAAATAAGTAAAAAGGGACCAGAACAGGTTTAGCTCCCTGTCAACCAATTGAGATATCAAAAATAACTCTCCAGAATATCCGCCACACTGCTGCGGTAACTCCGTCCGAACAGATTCAGATGAACCAGCAGGAAATACAGCTGGTATAATTTGATTTGTTCGGTATAATACGTTTGCCCGGGGATTATCCCGTGATATGCATCGTAAAACTCTGCATCAAATCCGCCAAACAACCGCGACATGGCAATATCCACCATCGAATGCCCGTAATACACCGCGGGATCAATCAAATAAGGTGTTCCATCCGCTGAAATCAGGTAATTTCCACCCCATAAATCGCCGTGAAGCAATGAAGGTTTCACTTCACCGAAAACCTGACGGAAAATTTTCAACGCGGTTTCTTTTGCGGGAATGAATTTTTCTTCGAGCATTTCGTTTTTTCGCGCATACATCAACTGCGGTTCAATTCTTTCGTCCCAATAAAATTCCGCCCAGTCAGCATGCAGGGCATTGGACTGCGGTAAACTGCCGATAAAATTATCTGAATAAAATCCGAAATTCTCGTTCGTAGTAAGATGCAGCTTAGCCAGATCACGTCCCAGATGTTTATAATCCTTTGAATTTGGTCTTCGGCTTTCGATAAAATCCATGAGTAAAAATGATTTACCATCCAGTTCATCCACCAAATGAACATGCGGAACAGCGATGGTGCGGGTTGCTTCGATAGCCTTCATCCCCTGCTGTTCGGCCAGAAACATCTTTAAGGCAAAGGGCCTGGTATTTACCTTCAGAAAATACTTTTCGTGCCTGGTTTCCAGCAAGAAAGCCGGCGAAATATCACCACCTGAAATGGCACGGTATGCTATAATCTCCGAACTGATTTTTTCAGCGATAAATTCTACAATCTTTTTCATACTGTCGTCTTTAACCGTGAATTCGTAAAGATAAAAAAGAAAAGGGATTTCTCCTAATTGGCAGGAAAATCCCTTAAATTAAGATGAAAAAGTACCACTTCCCGGGTTCAATCCGATAATCGGGAAGAACAGCATTGCAAGGATTGCTCTACCGGGACTCCGGAGTCATTTTAAATTCTTCTGTACACTTCTTCAAACGGCACCCTGAATCGTTCGCCCCAGATTCCGCTTGTTCCTTTCCGTATTCCGCAGGGGATAACCATGTTGATTTCGGCGCTGCAGGGCAGATTAAGCAGTTTCTTTACACGCCTGCTGTCGAATCCCTCAAGCGGACAGGTGTCGTAACCCTGTTCAGCCATGGCAATCATAAAGGTTTGTGCTGCCAATCCACAGGTTTTATGCACTACAATACGCACGTCGGCTTCCGAAACGGTGGTTGTCATCGGGCGGAAAAGGCTGATGGTAGTGGTAAGCAATTTCCTGAACCAGCCCAGCACGAAAAAGAACCTGCTGTAGAGAAATGGTATCACACGATTATAATACATCTGACGGTCTTTCCACCGTTTTGCCCGGCGTTCGCGCGGACTATTTCGCTCAATGTTGCCTTTCTCAAATTCGAGAATGGCTTTCGAGCGTCGGCGGTGCAAATCCCTGCGTGTTACAAAAACCACAGCCTGCCCGGCTGTGGATGCAGCCCGCTGACCGAGGCAGGCGTGCGAAAGTTTTTTCATCATTTCCGCATCGGTAATGTGGTAAAACTCCCACAGCTGCATGTTTGAACTCGCCGGAGCCAGAGTTGCCAGCTCGATACAATGACGTACTTTTTCGGTGTCAATTTCCTTTTCTTCATCGAAATATCTAACCGAACGGCGGTAATGAAGGATTTCTTCCAGTGACATTTCTTATCCTTTTAATGATGCTATACTCTCTCTGAGTGAAGAGATTTTACTTTCGGCATCAGCCTGTTTTTTCCGTTCGTTTTCCACTATTTCGGGCCTGGCATTTTGTACAAACCGTTCGTTGCTCAGTTTTTTAATTACCGATTGCAGAAATCCTTCCAAATAAACGATCTCATCTTCCATTTTTTTGATTTCTTCTTCCGCGTTAATCAAATTTTCCATCCGGAGGGCATATTCTGTAGTGCCAATCATAAAAGCAACGGCATTCCCGGATTTCTCGCTGACATTTTCAATGCTTTCCAGGTTACAAAGTTTGGCAATAACAACGTCAAAATCTGTATTGTGTGAACCGACTACCTGCAAATTGAGGCTTTCTTTATTGGGAATATTTTTCTGTAAACGAACGGTACGAACACCTGCAATGATATCTTTCACCTTATCAAAACCGGCAATCAGTTTTTCATCCGCTGCATTAGCTTTCGGCATCATTTGTACCATAATACTTTCGCCAGCCTGACGGTCATCGAGCGCCTGCCAGAGTTCTTCGGTAATAAACGGCATAAACGGATGCAGCATTTTAAGGAGACTATCGAAAAATCCAAGGGTAGCCTGATAGGTTACTTTGTCAATTGGTTTTTGATAAGCCGGTTTTACCATCTCGAGATACCAGGAAGAAAACTCGTCCCAGAAAAGCTTGTATACAGCCATCAGCGCTTCCGAAAGACGATATTTTGTAAATAAATCGTCAACCTCAAGCATTGTTTTTGAAAGCTGGGAATCAAACCAATCAATTGCAATTCTGGCTGCTTCAGATTGTTCCACATCTGCCACTTCCCAGCCTTTAACCAACCGGAAAGCATTCCAGATTTTATTGTTGAAGTTACGTCCCTGTTCGCACAGGCTGTCGTCGTACAGCAGGTCGTTTCCGGCAGGAGCTGTCAGCAGCATACCCATGCGCACACCGTCGGCGCCGAATTTCTTCATCAGTTCTATCGGGTCGGGCGAGTTTCCGAGTTGCTTGGACATCTTCCGCCCGAGTTTATCCCGTACAATTCCGGTGAAATAAACGTTTTTGAAACACTCCTGACTGCGATACTCGTAGCCCGACATAATCATACGCGCCACCCAAAAGAAAATAATATCGGGCCCGGTAATCAGGTCGCTAGTCGGATAATAATACCGGATATCGGGATTGTCGGGATTATTTATTCCGTCAAAAACAGAAATTGGCCACAACCAGGACGAAAACCACGTATCCAGAGCATCTTCATCCTGGCGCAAATCTTCTATCGCGAGCGGATAATCAACCTGTTTCAGGGCTTTTTCATACGCTTCTTCTTTAGTAAGTGCAACGACAAAACCACCATTAGGCAGAAAATAGGCTGGAATCCGGTGTCCCCACCAAAGCTGACGGCTGATATTCCAGTCTTTGATATTCTCCATCCAGTGGCGGTATGTATTTTTGTATTTCTCCGGATGAAATTTCACGGTGTCGTTTTCCACGTTATCGAGCGCCGGTTTAGCCAGTTCACTCATTTTCAGGAACCACTGCATCGAAAGTTTCGGTTCGATAGGCACATCGGTACGCTCTGAATAACCCACTTTATTGGTGTAGGCTTCGGTTTTTTCCATCAATCCGGCTTCTTCGAGGTCTTTTTCGATTTTTTTACGAACTTCAAAACGATCCATTCCAGCGTACATGGCGCCATGTTCGTTGAGTGTACCGTCCTGATTGAAAATATCGATGGATGGCAGGTTGTATTTCTCGCCCAGCACGTAGTCGTTCACATCGTGTGCAGGTGTGACTTTCAGGCAACCTGTTCCAAATTCCATATCCACGTATTCGTCCTCAATCACCGGAATTGAACGGTTGATCAATGGAACTAAAACCCTTCTTCCACGTAGAAATTTATTCTTATCATCTTTTGGATTGATACACATCGCAGTATCACCAAAAATTGTTTCCGGTCTTGTTGTTGCAATCACAGCATATTCAGCCTCTTGTTCCCCTTCAGGGGTTTGGGGTTCTACTTTATAGCGGAGGTAATACAGCTTCCCATTCACTTCCTTATGGATAACTTCCTCATCGGATATAGCTGTAAGCGCCTTGGGATCCCAGTTGACCATGCGCACGCCACGATAAATCAAACCTTTGTTATATAAGTCCACAAACACTTTCAGCACGCTATCGGAGCGCTGCTGGTCCATGGTGAAGGCAGTCCGGTCCCAGTCGCAGGAAGCTCCGAGTTTTTTGAGTTGCTCGAGAATAATACCTCCGTGTTCGTGTGTCCAGTCCCAGGCATGTTTCAGGAATTCATCGCGTGTAAGATCTGATTTACTGATACCCTGAGCAGCAAGCCGGTTAACTACTTTGGCTTCGGTGGCAATGGATGCATGATCGGTACCCGGAACCCAGCAGGCGTTTTTGCCCAGCATACGCGCACGACGAACGAGCACATCCTGAATTGTGTTGTTGAGCATGTGTCCCATATGCAGCACTCCGGTTACATTAGGTGGCGGTATGACGATGGTATAAGGTTCGCGTTCGTCAGGTTCGGAATGGAAAAACCGATTTTCCATCCAGTATTGATACCATTTGTCTTCAACCTCTGCAGGGCTGTATTTGCTGGCAAGTTCCATAATTTCGTATATAGTAAGCAGTTAATAGTTTATATTTATTTAAAATTCAAGTTTCAGAGCTTTTTAGTCTGATAATTTGATTTTTTCCGGCTTTCAATTCCTGAATTCTGATTTTTAAGGTTGCAAAGATAGTGAAAATGAATTTTTTATAGAAATTTTAATTCCAATGATTGGATGATTGATTGAAAAATAAGTAAATTTGTAAAACTTATGCAGGCAAAAACCACAGGCATCATACTTCAACAGGTAAAATACTCCGACAGCCGGAGCATCGTGAGTATTTACACGCGAAGGTTCGGCAGAGTATCCTATGTAGTGCACAGTGCAAACAAGAAAAAATCGGCATGCCGGGCAGCCCTGCTTCAACCTTTGTCTGTAGTTGAAATTGACGTGACTCACAATCCGAAAAAAGATATTCAGATTATCAGTGATATCCGTATTGCAATGCCTTTTTATCACATTCCGTATGATCCGGTGAAAAATTGTCTGGCCCTTTTTATGACTGAAGTACTGCTTAAAACGCTCAAGCATTCGGAATGCGACGAAGAAATGTACTCTTTTATTGAATCATCGGTCAGGGTGCTGGATGAATGTAAAGAGGGAGTGGGAAATTTTCATCTGGTTTTCATGGCGCAACTCGCCGGACGGCTTGGATTTGCCCCGGATACTTCCGGCGCTTCGAATGCTCAGTATTTCGACCTGATGAACGGAGTATTTGAGAGTAAAAAACCGGACCACATTCATTATCTGACACCTGAAATTTCGGATATTTTCATCAGGATAATGCAGATGGATTATCAAACGCTGAACCAGCTGCCCATGACAAGAAAACTGAGGGGTGATATGCTCGGTCATTTTATTGATTTTTACAAACTTCATCTGGCTGATTTTCACACACTTCACTCAGTGGAAGTGCTTCATAAACTTTGGGAATAACTCATTCAACATTTTATCCAATAGTTTGTTCTATAAAGTGTAATGAATTATTTTTTAACAAAAAACATTATTCAATCCTAACAATTTTGCTAATAACACGATAATGAAAACAACTAAATCAATTCTAAACACAAAACTCTCAAAACCTGCTTTTGTTTTGCTGGGTGTATTCATCGGATTTCAGGTTGCAACAGCAGAAATCAGACCGGCAACACAGATGCAAGATTCTGCGGTGAATGTGTTTTCAGGAGTAGTAACCGGTGAAAAAGGAGATAAAATGTCTTATGCGGTTCTTTCGGTAGAGAAAACCAATGTTTCGACCGTTACCAATGCCGATGGTGAATTTTTGCTCAAAGTACCTAAATCAGAAATGGACAAAAACCTGCTGATATCGTTTCTTGGATACGAAAACCTGCGGATTCCACTGGTATCCATGAAGCCGCAAGGAAACAAATACTCGATGAGGCCACTCCAGTTTACACTTCCGCCGCTCGAAGTCATTTCGAAAGATCCGGAGTCAATCATCCGGAAGATGATGGAAAATAAGGGCAAAAATTACAGCAACAAAGACATGATGATGACTGCATTTTATCGCGAAATTATCAAAAAAAGGAACACGAATGTGTCGCTCTCCGAAGCCATCACCGAAGTGTACAAACGAGGATATAACAGCACGCTGCACGATATGGCCTCGCTTTATAAATCCAGGAAAAGCACCGATTACAACAAACTCGACACGCTGGTTTTCAAACTGATGGGCGGACCTTTCAACAATATCTACCTGGACGTGATGAGATACCCTGATTATATATTTTCAGATAATATTTTTGAAAATTACGAATTCAAATTCCTCAAGACCGACCAGATAAACGACCGCACCGTGTATGTAATCGACTTCAGGCAGCAACGTCATATCATTGAACCGTTGTTTTACGGCCAGTTGTATGTAGATGCCGAAACTTACGCCCTCGCGCGGGCCGAGTTTGACATGGACCTGACCAACAACGATGAAGCCACCCGGGTTTTCGTTCGGAAAAAACCGGTGAACGCTAAAGTGAGTACCACCAAAGCTCATTATCTTATCGACTACCGGCTGATTGATGATCTGTGGTATTACTCCTACAGCCGTATTGAACTCGGGTTAAAAATCGACTGGAAAAAACGGTTGTTTCACACCTTCTACAATTCGTTCATCGAAATGGCTGCCACCGACTGGTCGGACGACATGGACAGACGAACATTCCGGTCGAAAGACAGGATAAACCCCACGGTAGTGATTCAGAATGAAGCCTCAGGATTCTCCGATGCAGAATTTTGGGGAGAATACAACATTATCGAACCCGATAAATCCATCGAAAACGCGATCAGCAAGATTCAAAAACAGCTGAACAGGTAAGTCATGCCTTCGGAGTTGCAGAGCACAAAATACAGAACAAAGAGTACAGAATACAGAATACTGAACACAGAACACAGAACACAGAAAGAGACTTTTAGAAACAAGACTGAAAGATGAAAGCTGATAGCTGAAAGCTGAAAGCTGAAAACTGACAGCTTCATTCATACATTCACCCGATTTATTTTATGAAAAAAACCGTTGTTATTTACTGTAAAAACACGCAGGATTATCACACATTCCCCCTCGGCACCTCGCTGCTCGAAATTTATAACGCTTTAGATATCAGATTGAAATACAAGGTCGTTGCTGCCCGTGTTAACTACAAGGTTGAAGATCTTAACTTTCTGATATACAAACCTAAGGACATTGAATTTATTGACACCAGCTCGTCGTCGGGCATGCGGGTGTATGTGCGTACACTTTCGATGGTGCTTTCCAAAGCCGTTTCGGAGTTGTATCCGCATTCGGTTATCCGGATAGAACACCCGGTATCCAAAGGGTACTTCTGCGAAATAGAAAATGCCGGAGAACCGGTTTCGCCCGAAATGATTGCCCGGATAAAAAGCAAAATGCAGGAAATAATTGACAGCGCCGAACCCATTATACTGGAAGAGCGACAAACAGAACAAGTGAAAGAACTCTTCCGCAACGGGCGCAACAACGTCTCCAAGGATGCGCTATTCGACAGTCTGGGCGAACCGTATCTCCGGTATTACCGCATAGGTGATTTTATCGATTACTACACGAGTATTTTGCTGCCCAACACCAGTTACCTGGATATTTTTGACCTGATACCCTACTACGATGGCATGCTGCTGCAAGTACCGGACAGAGAGGATCCGGTTAATATCGAGGAAATGGTGCAACAACCTAAAATGTTTGAAATCTTCAAGGAATTTCTGAGCTGGAATAAAATTATGGGACTGAATTCCGTGGGTGAATTCAACAAAGCCTGCCTTGACAACCGTGCTTTTGATCTGATAAAAATAGCCGAAGCGCTTCACGAGAAAAAAGTAGCGTCCATTGCCGACAGGATACAGGCACGTCCGGATGCGAAAGTAATACTGATTTCGGGACCTTCGTCGTCGGGTAAAACCACGTTCAGCAAGCGGCTGTCGGTACAGCTGATGGTGAGCGGGCTGAAGCCAAAAATCATTTCGCTGGACAACTACTTTGTGGACCGCGAATCCACACCGCGCGACGAAAACGGCGACTGGGATTTCGAATCGCTTTATGCACTCGATCTTGATTTCTTCCACCTGCAAATGCAGCAACTGATTGCCGGAGAAGAAATAGAGCTACCTTCTTTTAATTTTGAAAAAGGGAAACGTGTTTTCAAAGGCGACAAACTGAAACTTGAGCCCGATACCCTCTTAATTCTGGAAGGAATTCATGCCTTGAATCCTGAATTAACCAAAGGAATGCCCGAAAATGCGCTTTTCAAAATTTATGTTTCGGCGCTCACGACCATTTCCATCGACGAACACAACTGGATTCCGACGGCCGACACTCGTCTGCTGCGCCGCATCATTCGGGATTACCGCTATCGGGGTTACTCCGCCCGTGACACCATCGGACGCTGGGGAAGTGTGCGAAAAGGAGAAGACAAGTGGATATTTCCCTATCAGGAGAATGCCGATATCATGTTCAATTCGGCGCTGATATTCGAACTTGCCGTGCTCAAACGTCACGTGATGCCCATCCTGGAGCAGGTGCCCAAATATTGCGATGAATATACCGAAACGCACCGGCTGCTGCGGTTTCTGCGCTACTTCGTAGCCATCAACGACAGCGAGATACCGCCCACCTCCCTGCTTCGCGAATTTGTGGGAGGAAGCAGCTTTAAGTATTGAGAACGACCGGAAGGCAGGTAGTTAGCTGATATCGGGATTACAGGCTCACCTCTACCCAAATATACGATTTCTCTCTCCCGTATGGACTTGAGAGATAGCCTCTCTCCGCGAGAGATTATCTCTGTGATAACTATTTACTTCCTTTGTTTTTTTTTAATCTGCAAGCTGACAGCTATTATCAAACAGAAATTTATTACTAAATTTGTGGCAGGAGAACCGATGAAAAATTCTGCTTTCAAATACCGTTTGCTATTGATACTACTAACCCTGGTATCTTTCACATCGTGCTACAACCGTGACGGACGCGAGCGGCTTGCTCGTGCACAAACTTTACTGGAAAGCGGCTACGCCGACAGCGCTGCCAATGCACTGGATTCCATCTATCTGCCGCGCGATATGGGGCGGGAATACTATATGCAGTACCTCGTTACCCGGGTGCAGGCAAAATATAAGGCTTACCGGGAAG
>CAZWLJ010000031.1:0-40543 GCA_964634605.1 uncultured Paludibacter sp. | reverse complement strand
TAAATCCGCAATTAATACTAGCCGGAAAGAAAGTAATTTCTCCTTTTTCCGCCTCTGCCATGAATAATCTACTGATTATTATCAGCAACGAATTCTCCCAGTCTTTTGTCCAGTTCTTCCATCTGATTCATCCCTACGAACGATACGCATGCGCGAAGCCCGTTTGGGTTGTCGCTACCGGTAATGGCTAAGGAAATAGCGCTGATGCCGTAATAGAGAAATTTTTTCATCAGTTGGCCGCTGGTAAGTCCGGGATAGGCAATGGTGAAGTAGAATCCGTCGGCAAGTGCGCGTTCATCATCATTGTAAACGATATAAAATCCGTGTTTGATAAAAATCTGTTTCATCCGGCTGGCTTTTTCGCCGTAATGATGCAGTGGCTCCACAAAGTTCACCTCCCCGTTGTTCACTGCCCGGAGCATGGAAGCAAGCGCGTATTGCGCGGTGTGTGAAGTACCTGCTGTAGTGGCATAAAGCACTCCGTAGGGAATAAAACGCCCCATTGTATCGGATGGAAAATAGTTTTTCAGGTTCGGATAGCTACGTGTATAGGCTTCGTGACTGAAAACCAGCATGGCAATCCGCTGACCGGCATAACTGAATATTTTGGAAGCCGAAAGAATCAGAATGTAGTTATCAGTATAGCGTGCTACTGTAGGCTGGAAAGGTGCCACCCCGGGCAAACCGTACTGTTCCCTGAAATCCATCCCGAAATAGGCCAGATCTTCAATAACGATAACATCGTATTTGTCAGCCAGTTCGCCAATGATTTTCAGTTCTTGCTCCGAGAAACAACACCAGGTCGGATTGTTGGGCGATGAGTAGCAAATGGAGCAAATGTTTTCTTTCTTCAGAAACTCTTCCAGTTTTTCTCCGAGTTTTTCTCCCCGGTTGTGCTGAAAGTCGAATGACTTATAAGGTAAACCAAGCAATTGTAGCTGCGACTTCTGCACGGGAAATCCCGGATCTATAAAAAGGGTGTAAGGCTTGCCGGGATTTGTACGGGCGGCGGTAAGCAATGCTGCAAAACTTCCCTGCATTCCCCCAACCGTGGGAATACAATACGTTGGTTCACAGGGTATATTCATGAACAAACGTACAAAGCGGGCAATTTCTTCCTTTGCAAATGGAATGCCCTCGATATTCGGATAGATGGATGCCAGCCCTTTACCGAGCGCTTCTTTCTCAGCCTCAACGCCTATCTGCGACGCAGGCAATCCGGGAACACCCATTTCCATGTGAATAAACCCGGTTCCACTCTCCTGCTCTATTTGCGCCACAAGCTTACCCACCTGACGAATGGAAAGCTGATTGATATCATCGGTACCGAATTGCCTGAAAAGCCTGTCGATTAGTTGTTTCGAAATCATATCGTCTGTAGTATGACTTTTTTATTTATTTTATTAACTTTTTCTGATACTTGTCACCTGTATTGCCATTAAAATACTTGAATACAGTTAATCATGATGATATTGCATTAGTTAAATCAGGGTTGAAATACCTTCTTTATTTTTCTCAAATCCCCGGGTTTTATCGTGGTTGTAATTGTATTGGGACCGGAATAATATCTGAAAAAGACTTGATTTGCCAGTATAAAACGGTCAGCCATTTCTGAACTTACCAGATGTTGCATCCGGATTGTTTTATTATGATTTTCATCATAACCTTTCAAAACAGTAGTTTTTGTAGAATCAGCAGTCATAATTTCTTCAGTAATCTCATTTCTGATAACGAAATAATTATTCTCTGTTTTACTGTTTTTTAATTCAAAAACTTCATTATCAAATACTATGTATGCTTTATCGTCCAGGTCGTAAGCAGATGATGGTAAAGTTACAATATCGTATATCATGTAAGTATTTATACCATTTTTATCTTTATCTTTGTTAAATACAAGATTTTGCCAATAGATGGTTTGATTACGTTTTAACTGATTATAGGAATAATAGGTGTTGAGCTGAGTTTTTTGAACTCCTTTCACAACATCATTTTCAACAGTTATTTTATTTGAACTACAACCCGATAAGATAAATGACAATAATAAAACGAATACAACTGAAGATACGAATACTCTGATTTTCATGTTTTTTTATATTAATTAGCCGCTTCAACGAAGTCAATATTACAGATTTTTTTTATACTATATTCCTTTCGAACCTGTTAGTTTCCATCTGACAGCGAGGGCAGAATCCCGGCAGATGAATAAAACACACTTCCGCTATTGATTCGGATTTTTTCTCCTGTCAATCACCCGCACTGCTTTTCCTTCACTTCGGGTAATGGTTTTTGGTTCCACGAGTGTTACTTTCACGCTCAGGCCGATTGCACTGTTGAGTGCATGTTCGATTTTCCGCGAAAGATACTGCAGGTCTTTGATGGTGTCGGTGAGTTTGCTTTCATCCAGTTCTACCTGCAGTTCCAGCGTATCCAGGTTGTTGTGCCTGTCCACGTAAAGCATGTAGTGAGCTGATGTTTCGCCCATCTCGAGTAGCACATGTTCTATCTGCGACGGGAAAAGATTCACACCGCGGATGATCAGCATATCGTCGCTTCGTCCGGTTATCTTTTTCATCCGAACGAGTGTGCGGCCACACTGGCAGGTTTCGCGGTTAAGTGTCGACAAGTCCCTGGTGTTGTAACGAATAAGCGGAATACCTTCCTTGGTCAGCGTGGTGAAAACCAGTTCACCTTCTTCACCTTCGGGCATTGGTTCTTTGGTGTCGGGGTGAACTATTTCCGGGAAAAAATGGTCTTCGTGCACGTGCAGTCCGCAATGAAAATCGCAATCATTTGAAACACCGGGCCCCATCACTTCGCTCAATCCGTAAATATCATAAGCCTGAATTCCCCACTTCCTTTCGAGTTCATTTCGCATATTCTCGGTCCAGGGTTCGGCTCCGAATACACCTTTTTTCAGCTTCATATCATCGAGTGAGTAGCCAAATTCGTTCATCGCGTCGGCCAGGTGAAGTGCATACGATGGTGTACAGGCAAGGGTTGTGACACCGTAATCAGCCATCAGCTGTAACTGACGGCGTGTATTTCCGCCTGAGATGGGTATAACACTCGCTCCTACTTCTTCAGCTCCGTAGTGGGCGCCAAGCCCTCCGGTGAACAGACCGTAACCGTAAGCTACCTGCATAATGTCATCTTTTCCGATGCCACACATCGTGAAACATCGCGCCACTACTTCTTTCCATACTTCCAGATCGTGGCGGGTATATCCAACGGTGGTAGGCTTACCGGTAGTGCCGCTGGAAGCATGTACCCGCACAATATCCTTCATTGGCACGGCAAAAAGTCCGAACGGATAGTTGTCGCGTAAATCCTGTTTGCAGGTAAAAGGCAGCTTTACTATATCATCTATGGATTTTATATCGCCAGGGCTGATACCGGCATCATCCATCTTTTTCCGGTAAAAAATCACGTTGTTATACACATGTTCCACCAGTTTGCGCAATCGTTCGCTCTGCAATTCCCGCATCTGCGTGCGCGACATACATTCAATTCCTTTATTCCAAATCATTTTCTTCAGGTTTATAGTTTACAGTTCAGTATTTACAGTTCCAAATCCGGAACTCCAAAAACAGAACCCGGAACTATTTCAGATCTTCTTCCTTTATTGATTTCAACTTAAATTTCTTTATCACTTCCAGCGCTTTTTCACGGTTATTCGTGCGGAAAACGACTATGGATTTACTACCAAAACTGAATGCATACACGTATTCCATACTTATATCCGCATCGGCAAAATGAGTGAGAATCCTGTAAAGCGAACCGGGTTGCGGGTCCATTTCCAGTGAAAGCACATCGTGAATGCGAACGGTGAACTGCTGTTCCCGAAGCTTGTCCAGAGCCAGTTGCGGATCGGAAACGAGCAGACGCACGATTCCATAATCATCGGTATCGGCCACAGTCAAAGCTGCGATATTTATATCATTCAGGGCAAGAACCTCAAGCACCTCGTTGAGGTAGCCCGGTTTGTTTTCCAAAAAAACGGATAACTGGCGTATTGTCATATGATGATCGTTTATATTAAATAATGAATTATGAGTTTTAAAATATCAGATTCCAATTTCTTTTCGATGATGGCCCGGATTTTTGCATTCTGAATTCTGAGTTCAGAAAATAAATTGTTCGCAAAGTTAACTATTTTATAACTTAGAGGAATAGGATTTAGAAAAAATAATCCTGAATGATAGGATTAAAAAAGAAAAAACGCCATTTCGAAAGGAAAATAGCGCTAAATAACAACACAGGGAACCGTCTATCTCAGTAAATTAATATGTCCTTTCAGCGGATAAACCTTGCCGTCGGATCCTTTGGCGGTGATGATGTAGAAATAAGTTCCTTCAGGGGCTGGTTTCCCGCTGATTTTCCCGTCCCAACCTTTTGACGGATCAGTCCATTTGAAGAGTACCCTGCCCCATCGGTTCACGATAGTCCCCTGAAATTTAACGATTGATTTGAATGCAACCCGAAATTCATCGTTGTAGCCATCGCCGTTGGGTGTAAATATCTTTGGTGCAACGATTTGCGATTCGCTCACGATGACATCAACCGATGCTGAATCGGTACAAAAAGAGTTGCTGACCTGAAGTTTCACGCTGTAATTGCCTGATTCGGTGAAGGTGTACTGATGATTTTGTTCTGTGCGGGTAAGTATCAAGCCACCGTCTTTGAATATCCGCCACTGATAATTTGTCACACCGGGAGTGGGATTTGCAAAAAACTGAATATCGAGCGGAGCAGATCCGGCGAGCGAAGTAGTATCTGGCCGATCGTTTTCATTTAATTCCGTACGGGCTGCTGTAATGGTTGTTATTTTGCATTTTACAGCTCTTGATTGAAATTCACCGGAATATGCCATATCCGGTTGCAAACCGAGTTCGGCAGCGAACTGATCGCCTGAGAGTGTAAATCCGGTATTTACAAGCGGAGCATCTGTCCTGAAGTCTGTTGGCGGAACCTGTAAGTTAACAATGGTGTCGGTATTCGCCCAGTTTTCACCATTCCATGTTAATGTACTGTAAATCAGTGAGCACTTTCTGGGTAATGACATAATTCTGCCCACAGGACTTTGATATGTAAATTCCGGAACTACACCCTGCAACTGAACCAAAACCTCCTCGCAGGGAGAATCTCCTCCGGTCACTGCCAGCGAAGAGGAAGTAAACCGGTAGAAAGAGTAATCGAAAACCCAGCACGAAGTTTCCACTCCGTCCACGCTCACAATATATCCGGTGTTGTTCTGTGGCTTGATCCAGGTGTCTGCAGAAGTTGACGACACAGCTGAGGAAACATTAGTAAGAGGAGTTTTTATCCCGTTCAAATAAGTGTACCAGCGAATGAAAGCATCCGGATTGCTTTTAAAGTGCAGTTCGGTATTATCGTCTATAGTGCTGAAAATAAACACATTACTCACATCCGACTGCAGTTTAACCGTAGTAAAATGACCCACTGCCGATAGCTGTGCCAATGCTGCCATTGAAATCATTATCATCGAATAAAACATAAATGCACGCTTCATAGCTGTAGAAAAAGTGATGTGTCTGCCAATAATGTGATTCATACAGATTTATTCTGTTAAAACGGTAAAATTACCTTTTTTAAAACACAAAAAAGTCTTATTTATTGTTGATTGTTCACTACGAAGTATAATTTTTCGTACATTTGTAAATTGATTTTTCAAAGACCTTGATTAGGAATAATTCAATTAATTATCGTCAGAGACATGAAACTGAAGTTTTACATCACGCTTGTCGTTGGCTTATTCTGTATTTGGCCAGTGGTTTATACGCAAAATGAATCTTATCCTGTTGAAATTATTAACGGAAAAGAATATTACAGGTATAAAGTACAGTCTTCCGAAGGTTTGTATGCCATCAGCAAAAAGTTTGGTGTCACCCAGTCGGAAATCAATAATATCAACCCGCAGATACACGACGGTCTGAAAGCCGGTCAGGAAATCCTCGTACCGAAAACCGGCAGCAAAAAACCAGCCGTCATTCCTGCAAAACCCGCCGCCAGCAACATAGAATATATTTTGCACACCGTGGAACAAAGGCAGACGCTTTTTGCAATCAGCCGTAAATACAATGTAACACAGGATGAAATCATTGAAGCAAATCCGAAAATAAAAGAACAGGGTCTTAAGCGCGGAGATGTAATTCGCATTCCTGTGAAAACATCGTCTGAAACGCCTTCAAAAGCGGAAACTCCGGCAAAAGAAGTAACAACGACTAAAGAAGCAGCCACTGTAAATAATAAAATACCTGAAAAAAAAGAAACACCCGTCAGGAAAGAAACAAAAGCAAAAGAAGCAAAAGCGGATAAAAATGAATCGACCGTAAAAAAGGAAACACCTGAAAAAAAAGAAGAGGCAACGCAATTATCATCTGAGAAACAAGCTGAAAAAACACTTCATACCGGTAGCGAAAGTTCATACATTACACACATTGTAGAGCCTCAGGAAACATTTTATTCCATCAGCAGGAAGTATAATGTAAGCGTCGAAGAAATTAAGAATCTGAATCCTGAATCTGCTGAAATGCTTAAAATCGGCACTTCACTGAGAATCCCGTTCAAATCGGGAAATGTATCAGGCACAACAACGACAACCAACGCTTCTCAAACTGAGCAGATTATCATTTCGCCGAAACAAAAAGCCATAAAAGGAACTTATAAAATAGCATTTCTGTTGCCTTTCATGCTTGAAAACAGCAACAGCGACCCTACGGTTGAGAAATTCATTGAGTTCTACATGGGTTCGTTACTCGCAATCAACAATGCCAAAAACGGCGAGGTAAATTTCGAGATTTACACCTACGACATCGAAAAATCAGAAACAAAGGTTTTTGAAGTTATCAACAAACCCGAAATGCAGGAAATGGATCTTATCATCGGACCGGCTTATACAGCCCAAACTCCGGTTCTGACCGATTTTGCCAAACGGCACCGGATCAATACGGTGATTCCGTTCAGTTCAAAGGTAGCTCATATCGAATCCAATCCTTATGTTTTCCAGTTCAATCCCGATCAGGATTTGCAGAATGAATATATGCTGAACATTATCAGAAACCGCTTCACCGATTCAAATCTGCTTTTTGTTGAAACCGGAGACACCGGTTATTCAGATGAAGGACTCGATTTCTTCAGTTATCTGATGAAAAAACTCGACAAACAAAACATCGCATTCAAAAAAAT
Source organism: uncultured Paludibacter sp. (assembly GCA_964634605.1). GTDB lineage: Bacteria > Bacteroidota > Bacteroidia > Bacteroidales > Paludibacteraceae > UPXZ01. Next base: position 33,337 of record CAZWLJ010000031.1, on the reverse strand, counting down.
AACGGGCAGTGAAGCCAATAATATCCAGGATTACCTTCAGTCAGAAGGCAACAACCTGGTAATTTTTGATTCGGATAATGAAAAATCAGTAAACAAATATCTGAACAAACTTCATGATCTGAATTCAAAATTCAGCGTAGGAGTCCTCGGTCAATATGCGTGGAGAAGTTCAAACAGCAAAAAGCCCCGGATGTTTTATGTTTCGCCCTTTGCAGGCAGTAAAACGGGAACCGATTTCTACGAACAGGAATACCAGAAATATTACGGAAAATTCCGCTCCGGAACAAATCCCCGTTTCGATTTGTTAGGATATGATCTCACTACTTTTTTCCTTTCCACAATGAAGAAAGATGGTTTTACATTCACACGATCCGCAGAAACGCTGACATTCGACAACGGTGTTCAGTCCGACCTGAATTTTGTAAAAACCTCCAAAAACGGAGGTTTTGTAAACCATCAAATGTACCTGATAGAAGATGAAGCAAAACGTAATTAAACATTTCTCAAAAACGTTTTTTTTAACCATTCTGGTATTGATTCCAGGCAAGTCACTGCAGGCACAAACTATTCTGCTCGATCCTGCCGAAGTCTACATTGGTGCCTCGATTGGAGGCAACGCATCGATGATGATGTTCAACCCGACAGTAAGGCAGGTGCCATTGCCCGGGTACAACGGCGGAATTGCGTTCAGGTATATCACCGAAAAACACGTTGGCTTGCAGGTGGAACTGAACTACTCTCAGCGAGGCTGGGATGAAGAAAGCGGACTTTATTCCCGCAGGCTGAATTATATCGAGATACCTTTTCTCACACATATTTACCTGGGCAAAACTCAACGGTTTATATTTAATCTCGGACCGAAAGTGAGTTATCTGCTCAGCGAATCGGTGCTCAGGGACGATACCCAGTTATCTGATGCCGAACAGCATGTGAAACCCGTTTATTTTCCTTTTGATTATGGTATTGCAGCCGGAACCGGATACAACCTGCACACACGCAGAGCCGGAGTTTTTCAACTTGAACTCAGAGCTTATTATGGATTGAGCGATATCTTTGCTAACACAAAAAGCGATTATTTTGCCATGTCTAATCACATCAACGCAGCGCTGAGTATCGGCTGGTTTTTTCAGCTAACCTGCAAAGAATAATTTTACATCAACATACAAATAAATCATATTAACGGATAAATTATTATCCGGCAGACTGATATTCAACAGCTTACACATGACTATTATACATATCGAAACTTCTACGAACGTATGTTCGGTGGCGCTAAGTCACTGCGGTGAATGCATTTTTGAAATTTCCGACAGCAAAGGTTTGAATCATGCATCCATGCTGAGTCCTTTCATACAAAAAGCTATTGCCAAATCGAACGAGATGAATCTGACACTTGACGCGATAGCTGTAAGTGCCGGTCCGGGTTCGTACACCGGACTACGCATCGGGGTTTCTACTGCAAAAGGACTGTGTTATGGATACGGTATTCCTCTTATAGCGGTCAACACACTTGAAATTATGGCAGCCGGAGCTTTGAAAAAAGACCTTGCAGATGAAAACATACTGCTATGCCCGATGATTGATGCACGGAGAATGGAAGTTTACTCGGCATTTTACACGAAACAATTGGAAATGAAACGGGAAACTTCAGCTGACATCATTGCTGAAAATTCATTCAGCGAGTGGCTTGACCTCCAACCGGTTTATTTTTTTGGTAATGGTTCTGAAAAATGCAAAACACTTCTCAGTCATCCGAACGCCCGTTTTATTGATCAAATCGTTCCGCTGGCTATAAATATGATTCCTCTGGCTGAAAAGAAATTCACGACTAATGATTTTGCCGACACAGCCTATTTTGAACCTTTTTACCTGAAAGAATTCCAGGCAACCGTAGCAAAAAAACCATTCTGATATTATCAGGCTGTCCGTTTTCAGCTACCTTTGCTGATTTCTGCATGTGGAAAAAACTGATTTTCTTTTTCCAGTCTCCGGTTTTCACAATTCCCGTGCAAGCCGGATCCACTGAAATCGCGCATTTTGTGCCGATATATCGCTCCAGGATTGAGTTTCGAACGTGAAGCAAACCGATGATCCGGTAGGCAGATTATCGAGTCTGACTTTCAGCAGATTGACCAGATCGGTAAGTCCCGGATTATGTCCTACCAGCAGGCAGCTGTCGAAGTCATCCGGCAACTTATTGATTACCATAAGAATTCTTCGTGCAGACGCCAGGTACAGATTTTCATCGGTCATTATTCCGCCATGCGAATAGCCCGTTTCCTTTGATGTAAGCGCGGCAGTTTCCATCGTTCTTTTAGCCGGAGATGATAAAATGAGCGAGGGCTTCCCGTTCATCTCAAAAATGTATTTTCCCATTGCGCTCGCGTTGCATCTGCCACGGTCGGCAAGCACCCGGTCGAAATCATCCGGCCTTGAATCGTAAGGTTCAGCCTTCCCGTGGCGGAGGATAATTAACGTTTTCATTCACAAAATAATTTTTTATTTTCCCTTCTCCTTTTTCTGAATATAAATTTCATTCCGGGGCAACAGGCTTTTCAGATTAGCCATATTATACACAGTAACAGCCTGCGTTACAGAGGTGTAATCCATGTACCCGGGAATACTCATGTTATACAGGTCTCGGTTTGTATGCCATATTTCGCGGTAGCTGAAGTTGTAACCAAGCGGATCGGAATTCTTAAACTGCAGTGTAGGTACACCGTTCATGGCGAAATATGACTCATCGGTATAACCGGTTTTCAGGGGTATTTCTACCGGATGTATTTTACTTGTATCCACCCTGAAAGGTATTCGCGAATCATAATTTTCAAGTCCTTCGGTGCATTTTTTAATATCTTCCATTATTTTTTCAGGTACCACAAGCCCTGAAGCAGCCGTAGGACCTCCGTCGCGGTTGAAGTAGTTTGTAATACGCGGAAGCTTATCCCTGTTGTGTTCCACCCAGTATTTTGAGCCGAGAAAACCATATTCTTCGCCTGCCCAGAAGCAGAACAGGATGGTGCGGTCAGGACGATTTCCGCCCGCTGCCATTATCATCCGGGCCATTTCCAGGTTGGGCGCCACACCCGTTCCGCAGTCAACTGCTCCGGTGGCTGCATCGTGCGAATCCAGATGACAGCCTGTCATCACGTATTCATCCGGATATTTCACTCCCTTTATTTTGCCTATAACATTGTGATACTTCACCGGACCGGGTTTAAAGTGATTGCGAATATCAAACTCGAGCATTACAAATTCACGTTTTTCAACCTTCTGCCTGATAGCCTGATATTGTTCCTCGTTAAGTTTAATATCCGGGAGATCGGGCAAATTATCAAAACTCATTTTCATCAGATTTTTCCGGTCGTAAACTGCCACCAGCGGAACCGGTGCCGACTGGATAATACCGAGGATACCGGCTGCCTTCATTTCCTTGTAAAACAAGGCCGGTAATTTATTCATCATGGTATCTGTTTTTGTTTCGGCATTGTGTTTTATCACAGCTGTTCTTAACGAATCGCCGTGTGCCGAGAAATCGACCGGAAAACCATCGTTCTTGCCCTCTATCAGCACCCAGGCTCCTTTCAGCGTACCTTTCATTCGTTCCAGTTCCTGTCGGGATCTTGGTTCTATCACCACGTGTCCGCGCTGAAGCCCTTTTGTTCCGGCTGTGTAGCTGGGTGTAACGAATTCGAGCGACATGTTTTGAGTGCCCAATGCCCTGCCCGACCACGGACCGCGGTTGAAACCGACGGGTACTTCACCGGCTTCCTGAATTTCAACTTCCAGGCCCCATTGCCTGAGCAGTCCGGCTACCCAATATGTTGCAGTGGTATACGCATCGGATCCCGTAGGTCGGCCTCCAATACGGTTTGTCAGAATATCCAGATGCTGCATGGTTCTGTTATCGGTTTTTCCAAGTTCCATTATCCTGCGCGAAACCTTGTTCTGAGCAACGGCTGTGATGGAAAGAAAAATTAAAAAGAATGAAATTAGTCGTTTGGTACTGTTCATATTAAATGGATATTATTTACATTTCAGGACTTCAAAGATAAGACAAATAATCAGAAATTTTCGGGCATCCAATGATTTTTATAAAACGGTTTTTCTGTTTTTTTACCTTCATCGAAGAGTGATACAGGTTATTACTATGAAAAAAATCATTGCATAATAGATTTTTCACCTCATTTTGCAAACTCCACTTTGCAAAATCAAATATTTCATGTAATTTTGTATTCAGTTACCTGAAAAAAGATGGAAGGATTTTACAGAACGCATCAATACCTGGTTCAGCATATGGTTTCTCCGGTCAGAAGACTTCTGATGGACGAAATTGACTGGTCGCACCGCCTGATTGGCATCAAGGGAAGCCGCGGAGTGGGTAAAACTACTTTCCTGCTCCAGTATGCCAGAGATCATTTTGACCCGGCTGACCGTCGTTGCCTGTATGTAAATTTCAACAATTTATATTTCACTACTCACCGATTGACCGACTTTGCCGGTGAATTCTACAAAGGAGGCGGACGGACACTGCTGCTCGACCAGATTTTCAAATACGAGAACTGGTCAGGTGAATTAAGGTATTGTTACGATCACTATCCCGAACTCCGGATTGTCTTTACAGGATCTTCAGTGATGCGGCTGGTAGAAGACAATACAGACCTGCAGGATGTGGTGGTTTCATACAATCTGCGTGGCTTTTCTTTTCGCGAATACCTGAACCTGCAATCCGGAAATCACTTTCAGAATTATTCGCTTGAAGAAATAATTCAGAATCATACCGAAATTTCGAAAAATATTTGTAATATTGTGAATCCGTTGGATCACTTTCAAGATTATCTTCATCATGGTTTTTACCCGTTTTTTCTGGAATCAAGAAACTATTCCGAGAATTTGCTGAAAACCATCAATATGATGATGGAAGTCGATATTTTATTCATAAAACAGATAGAGCTGAAATACTTGTCCCGCATTCGAAAACTGTTTTACCTGATTATGCAATGCGCACCTTGCACCCTGAATGTCAGCCAGTTGAGCGATGAAATACAGACTTCACGCTCCACGGTGATGAACTACATAAAATACCTGAGGGATGCACGATTACTTAACTGGATTTATCCTGCAAGCGAAGAATACCCGAAAAAACCAAAAGCAGTTTTCGCACAAAACACCAACATCATGCACGTGATAATAAACAAAGTGGATACAATCTGTGAGCGAAAAACGTTTCTCTATAATGCTTTGCAGTCCAGTCATGAAGTGAACCTGGGCAGAAAAAACGCAGACTTTCTGATAGACAATTCAATAGATATCAGGTATATGGAAAGTTTTAACAATCAAAAGAAAAATCCGAATATCATTTATGCTGTTGACCGTTTGAAAACTGAAGCAAAAAACGAAATTCCGGTTTGGCTTTTTGGATTTTTGTATTAATAAAAAACTGACCGGCAGAAAAAAATGCGGGTCATAAAGATTTGTAGTTATCAGGCTTTATATAACTCTGTATTCATATCAAAAATAATTCATTCTGATACGTAAAACCAACTAAATATAAATTATAAAATGGCAAAAGAAAAAAAATTCATTACCTGTGATGGAAATCAGGCCGCTGCTCATATAGCGTATATGTTCAGCGAAATTGCTTCGATTTATCCCATCACCCCATCCTCAACAATGGCAGAATATGTGGATGAGTGGGCAGCATCAGGACGTAAAAACATGTTTGGTGAAACTGTTCTTGTAGAGGAAATGCAATCAGAAGCCGGAGCGGCAGCTGCTATGCACGGAGCTCTTCAGACAGGTACTCTGGCAACCACATTTACTGCTTCGCAGGGTCTGCTCCTGATGATACCGAATATGTACAAAGTTGCCGGTGAATTGCTCCCGGGAGTTTATCATGTTTCGGCTCGTGCCATCGCTGCACAGGCTCTTTCAATCTTTGGCGACCATCAGGATGTGATGGCAGTTCGTCAGACCGGATGCGCACTCTTTGCAACCGGTTCTGTTCAGGAAGTAATGGACATGGCTGCTGTAGCTCACCTGGCTGCCATCAGATCACGTGTTCCTTTTGTCCATTTCTTCGATGGTTTCCGGACATCACACGAAATTCAGAAAATTGAGGAAATTGATGCCAAAGCAGTTCAGGAACTGATCGACAGGGATGCCCTGCAGGAATTCCGCAACCGCGGTCTGAATCCTGAAAACCCGGTTGTAAGAGGCACAGCACAAAATCCCGACATCTATTTCCAGTCACGCGAAGCCTCGAATCCTTTCTACGAAGTATTGCCTGAAATAGTAGAGGATTACCTGAACAAACTCTCGGAAATTACAGGCCGCAAACACGGATTATTCGATTATTACGGAGCTCCGAATGCCGACCGCGTAGTCATTGCCATGGGATCTGCCACTGAAGCTATTCGAGAAGGCATCGACTACCTGATGGAAAAAGGAGAAAAAGTAGGTCTGGTATCTGTTCATTTGTATCGTCCGTTTTCCATTAAACATTTCCTCTCGGTATTACCCAAATCCACAAAACGGATCTGCGTACTCGACCGTACCAAGGAACCCGGCGCAAGTGGCGAACCATTGTATCTGGATGTCAAAGACGCACTCTACGGTACTGAAAATCAACCGCTTGTAGTAGGCGGAAGATACGGACTTTCTTCCAAAGACTTTACCCCGGCACAGGTACTTGCCGTATATAAGAATCTGGCATTGCCTACACCCCGCAACCGCTTCACGGTGGGTATCGTGGACGACGTAACGTTCACATCGCTCTCTCTCGAAGAAGAAAAATCATTGGGTGGTGATGGAATTTACGAAGCAAAATTCTATGGTCTGGGAGCCGACGGAACTGTCGGAGCCAATAAAAATTCAATCAAAATTATTGGCGACAACTCGAATAAGTATTGTCAGGCCTATTTCGAATACGATTCCAAGAAATCGGGCGGTTTTACCTGTTCGCATCTTCGTTTCGGCGATTCCCCTATTCGCTCCACCTACTTTGTCAATACTCCAAACTTCGTGGCTTGTCACGTGCAGGCTTATCTTCGCCTTTACGACGTAACAAGGGGTTTGAAAAAGAACGGAACATTCCTGCTCAATACCGTTTGGAATGCCGATGAGGTAAAAGAAAATCTTCCGGTAAACATCAAACGTTATTTTGCTCAGAACGACATCAAACTTTACATCATTGATGCAACTAATATTGCTATGGAAATCGGTTTGGGCAACCGCACCAATACCATTCTGCAATCTGCATTCTTTAAAATCACCAACGTTATTCCTTACGAAAAGGCTGTTTCAGAAATGAAAAAAGCGATTGTAAAATCGTATGGTAAGAAAGGTGAAGAGATCGTAAACAAAAACTATGCTGCCGTTGACCGTGGTGGTGAGTACACCGAAGTAGAGATTCCGGCAGAATGGGCCAATATTGCCGACGAAACAGTACCTGTTGATAATGTTCCGGCTTTCATTCGCGATATTGTACGCCCGATAAATGCCCAGAACGGTAACAACCTTCCTGTTTCAACTTTCAAAGGCCGTGAAGACGGTACCTGGATGCAGGGAACAGCCAGGTTTGAAAAACGCGGTGTTGCAGTATCAGTGCCTGAGTGGAATCTGAACAATTGTATACAGTGTAATCAGTGTGCATTTGTATGTCCTCACGCTTCCATCCGTCCGTTTATACTGGACGCTGCCGAACTGGCAAATGCGCCGTTTGCTGAAACCGACACGCTGAAAGCCAATGGTAAGGGATTTGAAGAAATGAGATTCCGTATCCAGGTTGACGTGCTCGACTGTATGGATTGCGGCAACTGTGTGGATGTTTGCCCCGGCAATAAAAATGGTAAAGCACTGAAAATGATGCCTATCGAAACTCAGAAGCCCAATCAGGTTAACTGGGAATACTGTGCTGATAAGGTTTCATCAAAACAACACCTTGTGAATGTAAAAGGAAACGTTAAAAACACTCAGTTAGCCACTCCGCTTTTCGAGTTTTCGGGCGCCTGCTCCGGTTGTGGTGAAACGCCCTACGTAAAACTGGTGACCCAGCTGTTTGGCAACCGGCAGATGGTTTCGAATGCTACCGGTTGTAGTTCAATCTACTCGGCATCAGCTCCTTCTACTCCTTACACTACCGGCGCCGATGGGCGTGGTCCGGCATGGGCTAATTCACTGTTCGAAGATAATGCCGAATTTGGATTGGGTATGGTACTGGCAGAAGAAAAAATGCAGGCAAGGCTTGTACGAATTATGACTGAAGCCATGGAAGCTGATTGCTGCTCCGACGAACTGAAGGAACTGTTCAGGGAATGGATTCAAAACCGGTTTGACGGTGAAGCCACTTTAGCACTCGAAGCTAAAATCACACCGTTGGTAAAAGCATGTCAGTGTTCTCATTGCCAGCAGATTGCCGGATTGAGTCATTATCTGGTTAAACGTTCACAATGGATTATCGGTGGCGATGGCTGGGCTTACGATATAGGTTTTGGTGGTCTGGATCACGTGATTGCATCTGGTAAAAATGTAAATATCCTGGTGCTTGATACCGAGGTTTACTCCAATACCGGCGGACAGGCATCCAAATCTACTCCGGTAGGTGCTGTGGCTAAATTCGCAGCAGCTGGTAAACGCATCCGCAAAAAAGACCTGGGTATGATTGCAGCTACTTACGGTTATGTTTACGTAGCTCAGGTGGCTATGGGAGCCAACCAGCTTCATACACTCAAGGCAATCCGCGAAGCAGAAGAATATGACGGACCATCCGTTGTTATCGCTTATTCTCCCTGTATCAGCCACGGACTCAGAGCCGGAATGGGCAAAGCACAGGATGAACAAAAAAGAGCTGTGGAATGCGGTTACTGGCATCTGTACCGTTTCGATCCGCGTCTGCAGGACGAAGGTAAAAATCCGATGCAATTAGATAGCAAAGAACCGGACTGGAGCAAATTCCAGGACTTCCTGAAAGGTGAAGTGCGTTACACTTCGCTTATGAAACAGTTCCCGGACGAAGCTGAAGAATTGTTCAAAGCTGCAGAGAAAAACGCAAGATGGCGTTATAATGGCTATAAAAGAATGTCAGTAGCCAGCTACGAACAAGCAGTAGCTCCGGTGCATCAGATAGATGAGCTGAAAGTAAAGGCTCAGAAAGATCCGAAACAGGACGGAAGTGCTGACGTAATTGTACAGGATACAAAGTAAATTCCCTTACGTTTAGGTCCGGCTCCGGCAGGAACTTAAAGGACCTGATTTCTTAGATAGAGCGTTGCTTCTCAGCAGCGCTCTTCTATTTGAAAAAAAAATATAAATTCACATCATCAAAAAAAAATTGTCACTAAAATAAAAGTTAACATTCCATCTTCAGAAAAAGACCGTGTTCTGCTTTCTGAAAGTATTTGTTTCCGGCTCATTTTTTCCTATTTTTGTAACTTTTATTAAAAACACAAACAAATATGATAAAAAGACATTTTATTTCAGGCATTTTCTTACTTTCAGCATGCATCTTAATGGCTCAGTCACCTGTCTGGATGCGATATCCGGCTATATCACCCGACGGAAGTCAGATTGCCTTTTCATACAAAGGTGATGTATACAAAGTGAACTCCGACGGTGGTACTGCTGTGCGCCTTACAACCCTTGAAGCGTTTGATAGTAATCCGGTCTGGTCGCCCGACGGGAAAAAAATTGCTTTCGTCAGTGACCGCGAAGGAGGTTTAAAAGATATTTACGTAATGGCAGCCGATGGCGGTGTTGCCAAACGACTCACTACCCATTCAGCCAACGAAACCCCATACGCATTTACACCCGATGGAAAATTCATCATTTTCTCGGCTCATTATCAGGACCCGGCAAAAAGCGCGTTATTTCCAACAGCACGGCTTACGGAAGTTTACAAAGTGCCTGTAACCGGAGGACGTGAGGCGATGCTTCTGGCCTACCCTGCCGAAAAAATGAATTTTGACAAATCGGGTAAGAAATTTCTTTTTCAGGATTTGAAAGGTTTTGAAAATACCTGGCGTAAACATCATACTTCATCTGTCACCCGGGATATTCTGGAATATGATTTGAATACGGGTACTCAAAAAGTACTGATTGATCGTCCGGGTGAAGATACAGATCCTGTGTATGCCCCTGATGGTAATTCTTTTTATTTTTTAAGTGAAAAAAACGGCAGTTTCAATGTTTATTCGGCATCGGTGAGCAACCCATCGGCCATGAAGCAACTTACCCATTTCAGGGAACATCCGGTACGGTTTCTTTCCATCGCAAACAACGGAACACTCTGTTTTGGTTTTGACGGAGAGATTTACACTCTGAAACCAGGCAGTACAAATCCTCAAAAAGTAAAAATAAATGCCGGGAACGATATCAGTGAAGATGAGGTTAAAAAACTGAGTTTCACTACCGGTGCAACATCGGCGAGCAACTCGCCGGATGGCAAGCAAGTGGCATTTACTGTACGCGGCAATGTTTTCGTTACTTCTGCCGATTACCCTACTACCAAACAAATCACTCAGACAGTAGCTCAGGAAGCAGATGTGGATTTCGGGAAAGACAACCGCTCGCTGGTTTATTCAAGCTACCGCGATGGATACTGGAATGTTTATATTGCCAGAATTTCCCGAAAAGAGGAGCCTAATTTTCCGAACGCCACTCTGATTGATGAAGAAGAACTGATAAAAGGAGATAAATCGGAAAAGCAAATACCCAAATTCTCTCCCGACGGAAAAGAAGTCGCTTTCATGATGAACCGGAAAAAACTGATGGTATTCAATCTGGCCAGCAAAAAACTGCGTGAAATTACGGACGGACGTTATCAGCACGAAACAGATGGACAGATGAACTACGATTGGTCTCCCGATGGCAAATGGTTTGCACTTGAATATGTCTCCAATGCACACTCTCCCTACACCAACATTGGCATTGTGAGCTCAAAAGGCGATGGTTCGGATGTGTTTGACGTGACCCGCAGCGGATATTTCAACAGCAATCCGCGTTGGGTAATGGATGGCAACGCCCTGCTATTTGGTTCCGAACAATACGGAATGCGCAACCACGCCTCATGGGGTTCCATGCAGGACGTGATGATTGTTTTTATGAATCGCGAAGCGCATAACAAATTCAAAATGAATAAGGAAGATTTTGAACTCTTTACCGATGCTGAAAAAGAAGCAAAAAAAACCGAAGAAGAAGCCGGGAAGAAGGAAGAAGACAAGTTGAAAGATAAAAAAGAAACTGATAAGAAAAAACCCGATGTTAAAACGAAAGACATTGTTGTAGAATTTGATAACATGGAAGAGCGCATCGAGCGAATTACACCCAATTCGTCGAGACTCGGGAGCGCCATTATCAACAAAGATGCCACCAAACTATACTACTTATCGGCATTCGAAGACGATTACGATATGTGGGTGTATGACCTGCGTGAGCGCTCCACAAAGCTTCTCAGCAAACTCAAAGGCGGTAATTCCTCATTAAGTACCGACAAGGAACAGAAAGCATTATTCATTCTGAGCGGCAAAAAAATGCAAAAAATGGAACTTGCCAATGATAAGTTCTCAAATATCGATTTCAAAGCCGATCTAAAACTTGACCTGGCAAAAGAACGTGAATTCATGTTCGACCAGGTTTATCGCGAAGAAAAAGAGCGTTTTTATTCAACTGATATGCATGGTGTGGACTGGGAAAAACTGACCGGGCATTACCGTAATTTCCTTTCTCACATCAATAATAATTACGATTTTTCGGAAATGCTCTCCGAAATGCTGGGTGAACTCAACGTGTCGCATACAGGCTCGGGATACCGCGCACAAGCAACCGGAGACAGAACGGCTGAGCTCGGGCTTTTCACAAGTTACGCTGAAGGGAAGAAAGGCTTGCAGGTGGATGAAATACTGCATAACAGTCCGTTCGACAACTTTACATCAAAACTGAAAACCGGGGATATCATCGAAAAAATTGACGGACAGCAAATTTCGGACGATGCGGATTATTACTCACTTCTGGAAGGAAAAGCAGGAAAAAACACACTGATTTCACTCTATTCACCCGCTTCGGGCAATCGTTGGGACGAGGTTATCAAACCCATCACGACAGCTGCACTAGATGCCTTACTCTATAACCGATGGGTAAAACAGCGTGCTGATGATGTGGAACGTCTTTCCGGCGGACGTTTGGGCTATGTGCACATTGCATCGATGGGCGACGAAAGCTTCCGGAAAATGTATGCCGATGTACTCGGTAAATATTATAAGAAAGAAGGCATAGTGATTGATATCCGTTACAACGGAGGCGGACGGCTGCACGAAGATATTGAAGTCTTTTTCAGCAGTAAAAAAAAATACCTTCAGCAAGTAGTTCGGGAAAAAGATTACAGCGAAATGCCGAGTCGCCGCTGGAATAAGCCTTCCATTATGCTGATGACAGAGGCCGATTACTCCAATGCACACGGCACGCCCTGGGTGTATAAAACCATGAATATCGGCAAACTGGTGGGAATGCCCGTACCCGGTACAATGACCAGCGTAAACTGGGTTACACTGCAGGATCCGACGGTTTATTTCGGAATTCCGGTAGTGGGCTACCTTACTGCAGAAGGCAAATACCTGGAAAATGCCCAGCTCGAACCGGACATCAAAGCTCCGCTTGATCTGAACAAAGCGATTAATGGCGAAGATACACAACTGGAAGCCGCAGTGAGGGAATTGCTGAAAGAATTATAATCCTGTTACCGGAATTCTTCAGAAGATATTTACCGGTTATTATTAAAGGGTACTGCATACAAGCAGTACCCTTGTTTTTTAAGGCTGATGACCTTTTTCCGTCATCTTACTTACCTGACACACGGTAAGTACATTATCCCGAACCCTGAAAAGAACATCAAATCCGGAAAATTCCAGGCCATAAATTCGCTCCGCATCGTCGTGATAGGAAGGACGCGGATCGAGTGAAAGCAACCGGACAACAGTTTGCTGTTTTGCATCAGGAATAATTTGAAGCAAATTATCAGGAAAACATACCTCTAACTCGTTTCTGTCGGTATCGTCAACAAATCCGCTACCGGCTTCGGGATAACTGTCGGTATATGGGATATAAGGTTTGATGTCGTAAACAGGCGTTCCATTCATCATGTCCACACCCGAAACGTAAAGTACAGGACCTGATTCTTTGTCAATTTCCACTTTTTCCAGCTTCACGGCCGAAAGTCCGACCGGATTTGGCCGGAATGGTGAGCGGGTAGCAAAAACCCCTTTGCGTATGTTGCCTCCCAACTTCGGCGGGCGTACAGTAGGCGACCATTCGTGACGTTTTGCCTCTGAAAATTCCCAAATAATCCACACATGCGTAAATGCTTCCAAACCACGCACGGCATCGGCGTTCCTAAATTCAGGTTCGAAAATAATCCGTCCTTTCAGTTCGCTGATCATGCCACTCTGGCGGGGAATTCCAAATTTCGAGGGGAAGTCGGTGTGAACGCGGGCAATGATTCTGAAAGCATCCTGATTCATCAGCGCATATCTTTTATTCTGACATCAATAGCTGTGCTTTTCAGCAAATTTTTCAATTTACCGATTTCGGTATCGCCGTAATGATACGGATAAAGCACTTTTGGATTAATCAGGCGTGCAGCTCTCCCGGCTTGTTCAACGGTCATTGTATAGGGTTGATTCACAGGCAGAAAAGCAATATCGATGTTTTTCAGATTTTTCATTTCAGAAATATCTTCGGTATCGCCTGCTATATATATGCGTAATCCGTCAAGCGTGAGTACATACCCGTTGTCCCTGTGGCGGGGGTGAAATTTTTCACGACCTTCAGTAGTATTGTATGCCGTAACCGCATCCACTTTCAGCCAGTCATTCAGTTTCAGTTTATCGCCGTTTTTCATCACGTAGCCATGTCCCAGTTTTTCACGTCCGGCCTGATTGATGATTAAAACTGTATTATCTTTCGTGAGTGTTTTCACAGCTTTTGCATCCAGATGATCGCCATGCTCGTGTGTAATCAGTATGTAATCTGCTTTCGGAAAAACAGAATAATCGGCGTACATGCTCACCGGATCCACCTGGACAGTCTTTTTTCCGTAGGTGATCATCATTGTGCCGTGTTTGATAAAGGTAATAACCACTTTTCCTTTCGCCGTTTTGAAAGTGTCGGCTTCGAATGTTCCGGCCTGTACAGATATTCCCTGAAATATCGCAACTAACAGCAGTGTTAAAGTTTTTATTTTCATGCCTGAATAATTGTTTTTAAATGGTTGCATGGAACTCGCATTACAAATTCTCATCGACTTCGGTGCTTGTCTGCAATCATGCTCGTTTCATAATAATATAATTTACATAACGGATATTTCTCCTGCCGGAAACGAAATCAGTTCTTCAGATTTTTTTCCAGAAAATCAAATTTCATTCTGTACAGATGTCTGCGGGTTTCTTTACCGAGAATACTATGGTTTTTGTCGGTATAAAGGTATAAATCAGCATGTTTATTGGCTTTGTTCAGTGCATCCAGATACAGATAAGTATTCTGCACGTGAACATTGTCATCGGCTGTTCCGTGGATTATCAGCAGGTTACCCGTGAGGTTACCGGCATATTTCAGTGGTGAGCCTGCATCGTAGCCGCCATTGTTTTCTTTTGGCTGACGCATAAATCGCTCTGTATAAGCCGAATTGTAAAGCCGCCAGTCGGTAACAGGGGCAACTGCTATCCCTGCTTTGAATACTTCTTCGCCGGTACTCATGGTGTTGATAGTCATGAATCCGCCATAGCTCCATCCCCATATTCCAATACGGTTTTTGTCAATAAACAACTGACTGCCAAGGTATTTGGCTGCCTCCACCTGATCTTTGGTTTCGAGCACTCCCAGTTGCATATAGGTACATTTCCGGAATTCACTTCCCCGGGCTGCTGTTCCGCGTCCGTCGACACATGCCACCACGTAGCCGTTAGACGCCAGATAGTATTCCCAACCGGGATTCCAGGCGTCTTTTACTTCCTGTGAATTCGGACCGCTGTACTGCACCATCAGGGCAGGGTATTTTTGCTGCGAACTGAAATTCACAGGTTTCAGCATCCAGCCATTGAGTTTCACACCTTCTGAGTTGGTGAAACTGAAAAATTCCTTTTCGGGTAAATTCAGCGCTTTGAACTCCGAAACCAGTTTCGCGTTATCTTCGAGCACCCGAAGTGCTTCACCCTTGTTGTTTCTCAGGGTAGTCACATTAGGCATATTCAGGGTCGAAGCATTGTCGGTAAAATATGCCAGCGAAGAGGAAAAAACGGCCGTATGGGTACCTTTGCCATCGGTAAGGCGGAATTTCTTTCCCTTGGAATCGACAGCATAAATATCACGCTGTAAAGGTGATTGCTCGGCCGACTGGTAATAGAGGATCTGTTTAACTTCATCGTAACCGTAGATTTTTGTCACATCAAAGTTTCCGGGAGTCAGTGGTTTGTTGAGAGTACCATTGATATTGTAAAGATATGCCTGACTCCAGCCGCTTCGTTCGCTAACGAAAGTGAAGTATTTTCCATCGTTAGTAAACTGGATATCGTCAATATTTTCATAATCAACATAATACTTATCAGTTTCGCGCAGTGTGAGTTTCGATACAAGCGATTTCGGATGAGCAAAATACATATCCAGACGGTTCTGATTTCGATTGAGCACAAAAACTGCCAGTTTATCCTGATCTTTTGTCCATTTCAAACGCGGGATGTAAAAATCCTCATCGTCTGTGCCAAGATTGATGGTACGAACCGATTTGTAGAAATCATCATACACCCTCACACTTACTTTTGAGTTATTCTGCCCGGGTTTCGGGTATTTGAACGACTGAAAAGACGGATAGAGGGGTAATCCATCCTGAGTGAGGGAACTTTCGAGATAGCGTTGCATCTGATATACGGGTACATCCGTTTCGTCGAAACGAACAAATGCGAGCATCTTGCTGTCAGGGCTGAAAACAAAATACCTTGTAGCCCCAAACTCCTCTTCGTACACCCAGTCGGGAGTTCCGTTAATGATCTTTCCATATTCACCGTCTTTGGTAACGGCGCTTTCGGTTCCGAAATCGAGTTTATGCAGGTATAGATTATTTTCCCGTGCAAAAGCAATGTACCTGCTGTCGGGCGAGAAAAGCGGAACTTCCTGCGGGCCGTTTTCAGATAACGGTTTCAATTCATTCCGTTTCAAATCATAGACGTAATAATCTGAAGTAAATGTGCGCCGGTAACGGTATTTCTGATTGTTATACACCAGAATTTTTAATTCGTTAGGGCTGAATTCATATCCGTTAATCTGTTCAATTTTATTGAGTCTGGTAGTCGATACATTGAAAATAGTATCCACGGCTTTACCTGTTTTGAAGCTGTATTTTACTATCAGTTTATTGTTTTCAAGCAGGGTATAGTGTTCACCATCGTTCATCGATTTCATATTTGCAATGGTTTTGGCTCTGAACCTGCCATCTGAAATGTCGTTGAGCAAATCGGCATTCGAAATACGGACTATTGATAAAAGCAGCAAAAATAAAAAAGTTCTTTTCATATATGAGTCAGTGGCTTTATAATTTCACGGGTAAAAATGGAAAACTGATCTTTAACATAAGCGAAAATCTGATTTTCTGTTTCATCACCCGGTTTTTTTTCAGGTGATGTTTGTCAGATCTTTTATTTAAACCGGAGAAATCAAATTATATCTCTTTTTGGCTTTCGCCGGATGTATTTATAAGCACAAAATTACCCTAAATAATTTTTATTGCATTTTATTTGCTAAAATATTTATTTCCATTAACACTTTTGAATTATATTTGCATTGCAGTAATAATCATATTGAATGAAATCAATTATTGAAATGTTTTCACATTCAGCTTCGCACGATACAAAACACAAGATTGGTATTTGTCTGAGCGGAGGTGGAGCTTTGGGATTCGCACACATTGGCGTACTCCAGGCGCTTGAGGATAACCGGATTTATCCTGAGCTAATTTCCGGAGCAAGCATGGGAAGCATCGTGGGAGCCATCTATGCTGCCGGATACACTCCTGCTCAAATGCTTCAGTTTATCAGGGACGGCAAACTTTATAAGATTACCAACATAATGAGTTTTCAGCCCGCATTCTGGAAATCCGGTTTGTCCAATCATAGCCCGATTATTTCGATAATGAATGAATTCATTCCGAACAACAGTTTTGATAAACTGGAAAAAAAGTTGTATGTATGTGTTTCGAATCTTACGACAGGCAATTGGGAAATAATCAATAAAAGCGAAAAACTGGACATGTGGGTAGCAGCTTCCTGCAGTATTCCGGGCATATTCAACCCGATGAAAATCAACAACATGATGTACGTTGACGGTGGACTGCTGAATAATGTGCCCGCTCAGCCTCTCAGGGATAAGTGCGAATATGTAATTGGTTCTGACGTGGTTCCTCACCTGAAAACCAGCAAGCCATTGAAGTCGCGCGATACACTCATAAAATCTGTGCGTGTGGCACTTCATCAAAGTTCGCAGGCAGGCCGCAGCAAATGCGACTTTCTGATAGAGCCCGAAGCTATCGAAAAACATCATGAGTTCAATTTCGAAGCTTATCTGTCAATCTATCAGTATGGCTACAGAGCTGCCACTCAATTCATCAGCAACAATCCTGAACTATTAAAATTGCAGACATCCTGAGATTTTTTAAAAAAATGACTGATTAAGATAAATATACTGAATCTAAAAACAAACTAAACAAAACAAAATGAACGACTTGCTGCTTTATAAACTGTTCGGCAACTTAGAACAGCTGGATAAAATACGGTTAAATTTCAGCGACGGAGGAGTACTTTTCATGAACTTTGCTATCGCTTTTGTTATGTTTGGAGTGGCACTGGGCATCAAAACCGACCATTTCAAAAATCTGGCAAAAAATCCTAAATCCATTATACTGGGAATCGTTTCGCAGTATTTTTTGTTACCGGCCGCAACCTATTTATTGGTTTTAGTCATTAATCCAACACCGGCAGTGGCATTCGGGATGATTCTGGTAGCGTCATGTCCGGGCGGTAATGTGTCCAACATGATTTCGATGCTGGCCAAGGGAAATGTAGCTCTGTCAGTAAGCCTGACAGCTATTTCCACAATTTTTGCGCTTATAATGACACCTTTCAACTTTTCTTTCTGGGGCGGACTTTACGCGGCAAAATCACCCTATCTGGTCGAATTGGTTATCGAACCTTCTCAAATTTTCCAGACTGTGGGAGTTATATTAGGTATTCCAGTAATGTTGGGGCTTATATTAGGTTCACTTTTCCCTGGTTTCAGAGAAAAAGTACAAAAACCTGTTCGCTGGGCTTCGATGTTTGTACTGATTGGATTTATCGTGGGAGCACTTGCATCCAATTTCGATCATTTCCTTAAATATATCCATTTAATATTTTTCATCGTACTCATTCATAACGCGTTAGGATTCATTATAGGATATTGGTTCCCTAAATTATTTAAAGAAAACGTAAAAAACAGCCGCACGATTTCCATCGAAACGGGGATTCAGAATTCCGGTTTGGGTTTGGCGCTTATTTTCAATCCTAAAATTTTCCCGCCCGAACTTGAACTGGGCGGTATGGCCTTTATTGCCGCATGGTGGGGAGTCTGGCACATTATTGCAGGTTCGGGACTGGCGTTTTACTGGGGAAGGAAAAATAAAGTTGCCAGTCCTGTTGACTTGCCTGTGGACTAACCGCGGGTGAATCAGAATAAATCAAAAAAAACAGAATAAACGGGATTGCGGTATGTTCAAAAAATTCGACTTCAGATACTTTCTTTTACAACTTCACGTGAATAATATTTTCCGTTTGCATTTTCGGAAATACATCATTAACGGTGATGAGAACATCCCTCAGGATAAACCTGTAATCTTTGCCCCTACGCACCGGAATGCACTGATTGATGCATTGATTCTGGTACGTGCCAACATGAAGAAACAGGTTGTTTTTTTGGGTCGTGCCGATATATTCAAAAGCAGATTAATTGTAAGTATCCTCACCTATCTGCGAATAATGCCGGTTTATCGTTTAAGGGACGGAAAGGAAAATTTACAGAAGAATCAGGAAATATTTCAGATTTGCAGTCAGATACTGCAACAGAACATACCGCTTTGCCTTTTCCCGGAAGCCAAACACAATCCGCATCAGAATCTGCTGCCGCTTCAGAAAGCCATTCCCCGAATAGCGTTGCCTACCGAAGCGGTCAGTGGTTTTTCACTTGATACACATATTATACCCGTATCATTTTATTACACCAATAAGGACAGTTTCTTGTCAGACCTGTATATAACTTACGGAAAACCTGTGAAAGTGGCTGATTATAAGGAACTTTATATGCAGGATGAAAACATGGCAATCAATCAGCTCCGGCTCGATCTGGATGCCCGCCTTCGCGAATATGTGGTGGATATTCCCGAAGAAGATTACGATGAAATATCAGCTTTGATAGATGTAAATGTCAAAACGCTGACTGATAATTCATTCCCCGAAAGCGACGGACTGGTACATGCATCGCAGGAAATAATCAGAAACCTGAAAAAACTGAAAGAAAAAGATCCGCAGCAATATTCCGATAAAATTTCCGGGATTAGAAGTGCTGTTGAAACTTTGAAAAGCAACAGAATCTCTTCTGTATTTCCCATTGCACATCCTAAAAATTTCGCGGCAATCTTCATCAGGGCTTTGTTACTTGTTATGGTTTTCCCCCTTGCATTTGCAGGTCTGCTCAATACGCTTATCCCTGTTCTGATTTACAAGAAACTGCTGACGGTTGTAAAAGATAAACAGTTTATCAGTACTGTCCGGTTGGTAACAGGGATTTTTGTTGTGCCCTTACTTTACATTATTCAGGCAATTATAGTGAGTGTGGCATCCGGAAATCCGATGTATGCACTTATCTACTTATTAGCTTCGCCCGTTTTGTTTTACTTCGGCAGCTATTGGCGGAAATGGTGGAGAGAATTGAACAGAATGGAAACGGTAAGGCAGTTCAGGAAAAAAAACCATGGAAAAGACTGGGAAAATATAATGGCAGCAATGAAAACGGAAATCTGAATAAAAAAAATCTCTGCCAGAAATTACTTTTTCCGGCAGAGATGATTTTCAGGTTATTTTTATTTCTTTACTTTGTTCAATTGGTGTTTGGAGTAAAAATACCCAATTGTAAAAGTAGGAATAATATCAATAAAAGGAACAGCTTCTTCGACCATAGAGATTAAACCGCCTATTTTTCCGGTCATCCCTCCAAATGATCTCATGAATATAAAACCGGAAATGGGTGCCCATACCATATCAAAAGACTCACCAATACCCGGAAACAGATAACTGGCCATCCCGACAGCATCCATCAGTACACAAAAAGGAAGCGAAGGTAATTTCACATCATTTCCAATCTGTTGTGCTCCCGGACTGGCGTCAAGTACGGCGTCATACGTTTTTTCAGAATTGTTCATTTAGCAAATAAGTTAAATTGTTAAAAAAAATGATTTTGAATTGAACATTCCTGAATAATCATAAACCATGCCGGTTTTAGTTAAAACAGAAAAAGTTTTTACAGTGAATTGTTTTGCAGGGATTCAGGAAACGAAAATCAACTTATAAAATTATATTTGTAACTTTGCAAATCAATAAATTGAAAAAATGGACAATACTTACAATCCACATTCCACAGCAGAAAAATTAGCAGAATTTGAACGGCTTTTGAATATAATGAAACGATTAAGGGCTGAATGCCCGTGGGACCGCGAGCAAACTTTCGAAAGCATACGCTCCAACTCCGTCGAAGAAGTGTACGAATTGTCTGATGCAATACTGCAAAATGACATGCCATCCATCAAAAAAGAACTTGGTGATTTGCTGTTACACATTGTATTCTATTCACAAATGGGTAGCGAAACCAGTGATTTCGACATTTACGATGTATGCAAAACCATCAACGAGAAACTTATTTTTCGTCATCCGCACGTTTTTGGCGATGTGGATGTGAATGGCGACAGCACAAAAGTGATTCAGAACTGGGAAAACCTGAAGCTGAAAGAGAAAGACGGCAATAAAACCGTTTTGGGAGGCGTACCGGCATCGTTGCCTACATTGATTAAATCATACCGTATTCAGGAGAAGGCGGCAAGTATGGGCTTCGACTGGGAATACCGCGAGCAGGTTTGGGACAAGGTTAAAGAGGAAATCAGTGAGTTTCAGACCGAGGTGGACAAAATGGACAAAGATAAAATGGAAGCGGAATTGGGTGATGTATTTTTCAGTCTTGTAAACGCCGCCCGGCTTTATGATATCAATCCGGATACTGCTCTCGAACGCACGAACCAAAAATTTACCCAACGCTTCAACTTTCTCGAAGCAGAAACCATAGCCAAAGGCATTGACCTCAAAAATATGTCGCTGGCCGAAATGGATGTCATATGGGAGAAAGCGAAAAAGAAATAGCTCCGGGAATCTTCCGGTAAGGGATAATTTTAAAAGTATGTTATTAATCAACTTCAAATACAATTACTTCAATATTCAGTTGTAAGTATTAAATACAAGAATCGCAAAATTTTAACTATGCTTGGCTCTATTTTTGGCGATATTGCAGGTTCAACCTACGAATTTTTCAATACAAGGGATTATCATTTTGAAATGTTTCCGTTGGGTAGCAATTATACAGACGACAGTGTGCTGACAATTGCTGTGGCTGATGCCGCACTTCATGCGAAAGATTACGGGAAAACAATCCATCAGTGGGCAATGAAATATCCGAACCCGAAGGGCGCGTACGGAAGTTCGTTTTTGAGATGGATGGACTCCGAAACTCAGAAACCTTACGGCAGTTACGGCAACGGATCTGCTATGCGGGTAAGTTCCATCGGATGGCTTTTTGATACCGAACAAAAAGTGCTGGATGAAGCACGCGAAAGCGCCGAATGCACTCACAACCACCCCGAGGGAATCAAAGGCGCTCAGGCAGCAGCTGTTGCGGTTTTTCTTGCCCGAAACGGAAAGGATAAAACCTACATAAAACACTATATTGAGCAAAATTTTGGTTATAAGTTTGACCGAAGCGTTGATGAAATAAGAAAAAACTACTCATTCAACGAAACTTGCCAGGGAACTTTACCTGAAGCGTTGATCTGCTTTTTTGAAAGCGGTAATTTCGAAGATGCAATCCGAAATGCCATTTCAATCGGTGGCGACAGCGACACCATAGGTGCCATCACAGGCGGAATTGCAGAAGCTTATTATGGAATTCCGCTTCATTTTGCTCAAAGAGCCGTCAGCTTTTTGCCCGACGACATGAAAATCGTTCTGAAAGACTTTCAGAGCTGCTTACTGAAAAAATGAACCGGATATTAGAAAATGAGTTTTAATACTACCAACATACAATCAGAATTCAAAAGTCCGGATAATGAAAAATCCCCGCTTCGGGAAGGTTTCGGCGGATCTCTCTATCCTGCTACTTTTGAACAAAAAATTTCATTTGATTCCATCCGGCAGAAACTGAAAGGTTACTGTCTGTGCCCTCTCGGTGAAGAAAAGGTGGATGAAATGAATTTCTCTGTTCGTTTTCAGCACATCTCGGATCAGCTGAGCCAAACCAGCGAAATGCTTCAACTGGTTTCCTCTGAAATAGAAGAAATGCCGGTTGGTGATTTTTTTGATATCAGGAGTTCACTTTCCAGGGTACATGCAGAAGGTATGTATCTGGACGAGAGTGAAATTTTCGACCTGAAACGATCGCTGGAAGCAGTCCAGAGACTGGTGAACTTTATCAGTAAGCAAAAAGCAGAAATCTTTCCGCAGCTGCACTTGCTTATTGCTGAAATTCAGTCATTTGCATTAATAATCAAACAGATAGATGCCATTATCAATAAATTTGGCAAGATAAAAGACAATGCTTCACCCGAACTAGCCCGAATCCGTAAAGACATTTTTCATACCCAAAGCGGAATTTCCAAAACCCTGAATGCCATACTTCGTCAGGCGCAGGCCGATGGTTATGTGGAAAAAGACATCGCTCCCACTATTCGCGAGGGCCGCTTAGTCATTCCCGTTTCACCGGCTTTCAAACGGAAAGTTAACGGGATAGTGCATGACGAGAGCGCTACCGGCAAAACTGTTTTCATTGAGCCTCAGCAGGTTGTGGAAGCTAATAACCGGGTTCGTGAACTGGAAAGTGAGGAACGTCGCGAAATCATCCGTATTCTGGTAGAATTTACAAGTTACCTGAGGCCTCATTTCGGAGACATTTTTCAGTCGCAGTATTTTCTGGGCATAATTGATTTTTTAAGAGCAAAATCACTCTTTGCCAGCCAGTTTAATGCAATAAAACCCAATGTGGAAGATATCTGCCAGCTTGAATGGAGCAAAGCCATTCATCCCCTGCTCTTTCTTTCACTAAAAAAACAAAACCGCGAAGTTATACCGCTGAATATCACACTGAATGAAAATCAGCGAATACTGCTAATCTCAGGTCCTAACGCTGGCGGAAAATCTGTTTGCCTGAAAACAGTTGCACTGGTTCAGTATATGCTTCAGTGTGGCATGCTTATTCCCGTCCACGAAAACAGCCGGTGCGGTATATTTCATCAGTTGTTTATCGATATTGGCGATGAGCAGTCCATCGAAAACGACCTTTCAACCTACAGTTCGCATCTGCTGAATATGAAGCATTTCATTCGAAACAGCAACAGCAAAACACTGATTCTGATTGATGAATTTGGCAGTGGTACAGAGCCGCAAATCGGAGGCGCTATTGCCGAAGCTGCACTGGAGCGAATCAACCGGAATAAAGCATTCGGAGTGATAACAACACACTACACCAACCTGAAACACTTTGCTGAGTCTACAGAAGGAATCGTTAACGGTGCCATGCTCTATGACCGTCAGCATCTTCAGCCATTGTTTCAGCTTGTAACCGGCAATCCCGGAAGTTCATTTGCAGTTGAGATTGCCCGTAAAATCGGTTTGCCCGAGGATTTGATTGCCGATGCAGCAAATAAAGTCGGGACCGAACATATGGATTATGATAAACACCTGCAGGATATTGTCAGGGATAAACGTTACTGGGAACGAAAACGTCAGGAAATAAGGCAGAAAGAAAAACGACTGGAGGAAACACTTGCCAGATACGAAGCCGAACTGGAAATAACCGAAAAAAAACGTAAGGAAATTACTCTCAAAGCCAGGGAAGAAGCTGAAAATCTGCTGAAAAGTGCTAACGCAAAAATTGAAAACACAATCAGGGAAATCATAGAAGCAAAAGCGGAAAAGGAAAAAACCCGTAAAACCAGGAAAGAATTCGAAGAATTCGGAACACAAATAAAGTCTGATCCGGCAACTGAAAGAGATTTAAGAAAACCGGTATTAAAAAAATCAGTTTCGAAATCAAAAGCTCGTCACATAGATAAAAGCGCCAAAAACCCCGAAAACATCCATCCGGAAATAGGCCAAACAGTACGTCTGAAAAACCAGTCGGCAACAGGCACAATTATTGAACTTAACGATAAAAATGTTGTTGTAGCATTCGGTCAGCTTAAATCCACAGTAAAGGCAAGTCAACTCGAAATTGTGTCGGGCAACCAGTTGAAAAAGGAAAAACGTAAATACGAAAATCCTGGTAAATCCGTTACAGACGATGTCCGTGAACGAAAACTGAATTTCAAACAGGAAATCGACGTAAGGGGGATGCGGGGCGATGAAGCATTGCAGGCTGTCACATATTATATTGACGATGCCCTGATGGTTGGAACCGGAAGTGTTAGAATCTTACACGGAACCGGCAACGGCATTCTGCGCCAGCTTATTCGTCAGTATCTTTCAACGGTGTATGGTGTAAAGAAATTTCACGACGAACATGTTCAGTTTGGGGGAGCAGGTATTACTATTGTGGAATTTGAATAAAATAGTTTCTTTCACAATTAGACGTTAATATCCTGAAGAACTATCAGGTATTGAAAGAAAAACAATAAATTTGTAAAAAACAATTACAATAGAATGAAAAAACTCATCATAAACACATGGCTGATATTTTTACTCATCATTATCAGCTCTGATATTCAGGCAGTTCCGGCATATCCCTACCCGATTGAAATCCGGCAGCCCGACGGTACGGTACTCAATGTCAGACTTCGGGGAGATGAATTTCATCATTTTGCCGAAACAGAAGACGGTTATTTGCTGATTAAAGACACGAAAGGTGTATACAATTATGCCACAACAGACTATGATGGCAAACTGAAAGATACAAAAGTAAAGGCCAGAAATGTAAACGAGCGGAATAGCACCGAAAGATTATTCATAAGGCGCCTGGAACAGCATGTGAACTTAACGGGGACAAATGCTCAGATGCGGATCATGAGACCACAACTATCTGAAAAAACTTCACAAAAACGAGTTTATCCGAGTACAGGTTCACCACGTTCGCTCATTATACTGGTTAATTTTGCCGATTTATCATTTGTAACCCCTGATCCTCAGAAAGCATTTGAAACCATGCTGAATGAAAAAGGATATAGCACGAATGGTGGAACTGGTTCGGCACGCGATTATTTTATTGATAATTCATCGGGAAAATTCAGTCCTGTATTTGATGTGGTAGGTCCGTACACCTTACCGCATGGCTATTCATTTTATGGCAATAATGATATGTACGACATGGACAGCATCCCTTTTCAGATGATAGCAGATGCTTGTAATTCAGCTCATCAGGCAGGAGTCGATTTCTCAGTTTATGATGCCGACAACGATAATATTGTTGATAATGTATTCGTATATTTTGCCGGGCATAACGAAGCAGAATGGGGAGGAGCTAATACTATATGGCCTCATCGCTGGGGTATTTATCCCAAAAGCATGTTCGGTGACGGCAATTACGATGGTTCTGTTGCCTCTGTAACATTCAATGGTAAAAGGGTGGAAGATTATGCCTGTACATCTGAATTACGCGGAAGATCGGGCTCTTCGATGGCCGGAATTGGCACTTTTACACATGAATTTGGTCATGTGATAGGACTTGCCGATATGTATGCCACTAACGGAGCATCTCACCATACGCTATCCGACTGGAATATTATGGATGGCGGAGCTTATCTCAACAGTGGAAGAACCCCTCCGGCTTACAATTCGTTCGAAAGATTCAGGCTGGGTTATCTGACTCCGAAATTATTAATCACTCCGAAAAATGTGCTGATTCGGCCGCTGGTCACAGCCAACGAAGCATATATGGTTTCCCCGTCAAACAGTCACAATTTTCAGGGTAATAATCCGAAACCGGCTGATTTTTTCATGATGGAAAACAGGCAGAAAACAGGCTGGGATAAATACCTGCCCGGACAAGGCATGCTAATTTACAGGATCAATTACAATCAGAACGACTGGGACTATAACCAGCCAAACAACGATCCAGAAAAAATGGCGGTAGACATCATGGAAGCCGATAAGATAGCCAGCGAAAAAACACTGGCTGGAGATCCGTTTCCGGGTACTTCGCAGGTTCGGAGTTTTGAATTCGAGAAAATTGACGGTACCAAGCTCGAACATCCACTGACTGAAATTGCCGAGAATTTAGAAGGAATCATTTCTTTTTACTACGGCAATTTACCCGAAAAAGAGTTAAGGCTTTCGGTAATGGATAACAAAGGGAGCGTGCTGATTTTTCTGAGTGCCGATGAACTGGAAGATGTTTACGTATGGGATGTTTCCGGAAGACTTGTACAGAAAGTTGAAGCGACTTCAACCCTTATCACGGTTGAAGGATTGCAGAGAAATATGGTTTACATTATGAAATCAGGAGAACGTTTTGCTAAAATTGCATTCAATTAGGAAGAAATCCTGAATGATTCCTGTTTCTGCTTCAAATCAAAAAAAAAGGTTAGTGCATTCACTGACCTTTTTATATAATTTCACCTGACCTTAATCACTTCCGGATGATCCTCCGGATACTTCTTACCAGTTTATAACCGATTACCATTCCTTCGACCAGCGATATCGCCTTTCCCTTCCGGATGGGAGTCGTAATCAATGAAAGCGGAGAGATACCCTTGTTTTTCAACGAAATACCTGAAGAACCCCCACTGAATGGAATCAAACGCCTGGCAGAAACCATGATATGTTCCTGCTGCGAATCAATTCTTTGTCTGAGTTGCTTTCTGATGACGGATAAATCTTCGAAAGTCAGATCCTTTTTTTCATAAAGTTGTTGCATTGCCTTCATCTTCGGGTTTCCTTTCGTTTCCGTTTTCATAGAATACATCAACCATTATTTTAAGTATCGTATTGACAATGAGTTGCTTACGAAATGCTATTACAATCAGAAGCAATATTAAGAAAAATCCTCCGATCAGTGCAAAACTGGCTACTAATCCAATAACAGGCTCCAGTGCATAAGCCACTGCAAAAAGCAGGAAAAACAACATACTTATGACGAACACAAACGATAGAGTTGCAAAAATCAGTTTTGAAAGTAATTTTGTCAGTTTTTCAACCAACCCTACCTGCAAATAATCGGATTGCAGCTTCACATACTCTTTTACATCGGCAAAAAGTTGTTGAAAACCGTTGCTTGTGTTGTCTGTTTTAGCAGTCATTTTTCACTATGCAGTTACGTCCTGTACTTCTGATTTAATATCGTCAACAAGGTCTTCCAGATCGGTCTTACTCAGGTTGATACCTCTTTTTTTCAGGGCTTCAACCACTTTTTCCTTTGTAGTATCAAATTCATCAACAATTTTTGCCCTCGTTTCAGAGCCTTTATCCGGAGCTAATAAGATACCTAATGCTGCTCCAACTACTGCACCGCCTAAAAGTGCGGCTAAAATTCCTCCAGTATTTTTCATAATTGTAAAAATTAATTAGTTAGTAATACGTTTGAATATAATTATAACATACCTTTTCATCAAAAAGTTTGCCATAATTTCAGAAACTTGCAGATTAGTTTTCTCCATTCTGCCTGCAGGAGGTGAGAATTCTTCAGTAAATCAGCTATTCGGGTTTGTAACCGAATCCCTTCAGTTTGATTGCCTTATTTCGCCAGTCTTTTTCAACTTTCACATACAATTCAAGGAATACTTTCTTTTCGAAAAAAGCCTCGATATCTTTTCGGGATTCCATGCCTACTTGTTTCAGTGATTTTCCTCCCTTACCTATAATTATTCCCTTCTGAGAATCTCTCTCCACATAAATGACGGCATTAATGCGAATCAGATTTTCTTCTTCCCTGAATTCCTCCACTTCCACTTCCACCGAATAGGGTATTTCCTTATCATAATTCAGCAGGATTTTTTCCCTGATAATTTCCGTTACAAAAAACCGTGCAGGCTTATCCGTAAGCTGATCTTTATCAAAGAAAGGTGGAGATTCGGGCAAAAGCGACAGAATCCGGTTGAAGAGTGGCTCGATATTAAATTTCTCTGTGGCTGATATCGGGAATATTTCTGCTTTTGGTAACACCGATTTCCATTTTTCGACCAGAATTTCCAGTTTCGGCTGGTCTGTGAGGTCTATCTTGTTGATAATCAGAAAAACAGGTGCAGAATTCTCACTCACTTTCCTCACGAAATCCTTGTTTTTTTCATGATTATCAAAAACATCCGTGACGTAAAGCAATACATCTGCATCGGTCAGCGCTGAATTTGAGAAACTGAGCATGGATTCCTGAAGGCGGTAGTTGGGTTTGAGGACTCCGGGAGTATCTGAATATACTATCTGAAAATCTTCTCCGTTTACAATACCCAGAATACGGTGGCGGGTGGTCTGAGCCTTGGATGTAATAATCGAGATTCGCTCACCCACCAAAGCGTTCATTAACGTTGATTTTCCGACATTGGGATTTCCAACAATATTTACAAAACCTGACTTGTGCATAGTTAGCATTTTTTACAAAGGTACATATTTTCACTTAAATACAATACTTTAATCCGGCAGGATAAAAATATCAGAAACATAAGATATTTTTTAACTTCAGACAATTTTCGTTATTTTTGCCGTTAAATAATACTCAGTATTAATAACATGTTTCAATGAACAAGATTTATCAAACGAATCAGATACTTAAATTTGTCTTTATCGCTGTCGCAATGATTATTGTCATAGCATCAACGATATTTACAAATCGCCTGGCTGAAAAATTATCGGTTGAGGAAACAAAAAAGATTGAGGTCTGGGCTGAAGCTACACGCCAGTTGATTATTGCCGACGAAACGACCGATATGAATTTTCTGCTGGCTATTATCGAAGGAAATACAACAATTCCCGTTATTATGACCGACGACAACGACCATATGATTCAGCACAGGAATATCAAAACTCCTAAAAGCAATGAAGAAATATTTTTCAGGAAAAAGATTTCAAAATTAAAAGAAGTTCGTCCACCCATTGTCGTAAAACTTGATGCTAACACCAAACAGTACATTTATTACGATGAATCTTCGCTGTTGAAACAGTTGTACATATTTCCTTACGTGCAGTTCGGCATTATCATTGTTTTCTTTATAATCGTGATTCTGGCATTCTCAAGTACCAAAAAAGCAGAGCAAAATCAGGTCTGGGTTGGACTCTCCAAAGAAACCGCACACCAGCTCGGAACTCCCATATCTTCCCTTCTGGCCTGGACCGAATTGCTCAAACTCAGACATGAAGATGACAAGCTGATAAATGATATGGAAAAAGACGTGAAACGGCTGAGCATTATTGCCGAACGTTTTTCGAAAATAGGTTCAAAACCTGATCTCAAACCAACAAACCTGGCAGAAGCTCTGAACAATACCGTGGGATATATGAAAAACAGAAGTTCAAGCAAAGTGAATATCACCCTCAACTACCCTGAAAATGAACTGATGACTATCCCGTTAAATGTGCCGCTTTTCGAATGGGTTATTGAAAATCTATGCAAAAACGCGATTGATGCCATGAATGGAAGCGGAAAAATTGATATTTTAGTTAAAAGAAACAACCCCAAAGAAATAATTATTGATGTGAAAGACACCGGAAAAGGGATGGAACGTAACATGTATAAGGCAATTTTCACTCCCGGATTCACCACAAAAGAACGCGGATGGGGATTGGGACTTTCGCTGGCAAAAAGAATCATCGAGGAATACCATAAAGGTAAAATTTTTGTCAGGCAATCGGAAGTGGGTGTAGGTACAGTCTTTCGGATTATAATACCATCATAACTATTTATTCTACAGCTACTTAAGATCGCACTTCTTAAACAGATTATTCCGGATGTACAAGCCGGTAAAATGAACAAACATTCAATTGCGTTATCTATCGAATTATTTTGTATTAAAACTTTTATAATCAAGCGAAATTTTGTACCTTTGCACGGTTTTTACATGATTCACTATGCCTAAATATGACGAATATAACATTCCTTTGAAAGGATTGAAGGCAGAAAGCCAGCAATTTGAATTCAATCTGGACGATCAATACTTCAGGAAGATTGACAGCCCGGAAGTTCAGCGCGGAAATGTGAAAGCAAGAGTTGTTGTTGTTAAAAAAACAAACCTCTTTGAACTTTCATTCAATCTGGACGGTATTATTCAGATTCCCTGCAACAGGTGCCTGGATGACATGAATCAGCCTATTCAGTACAAGGAAAAACTTCAGGTAAAATTTGGTGAAAGTTTTTCTGAAGATGGAGATATTGTAATCGTTCCGGAGTCAGATGGAGGCATAAACATAGCCTGGTTTCTGTACGAATTCATAGTACTGAATATACCGATTAAGCACGTTCATGCTCCCGGCGAGTGTAACAAAACAATGGTAACCAAGCTTAAAAAGCACATCACAAGACAAAAAAATGCCGATGATGACGACGTTGAGGATATTGTTTTTGATGATGACGACGATATTTCAGTAGAAGAAACTGCAACAGACCCGAGATGGGACGGACTTCAAAATATAATAGATAACAATTAAAAATAAAAGAATACTAACATGGCACATCCTAAACGAAAACACTCAAAGCAAAGAACCGCCAAAAGACGGACACATGATAAAGCTGTATTACCCACACTGGCTATTTGTTCTAACTGTGGTGCAAGTCACATTTACCATACTGTATGTCCTGAATGTGGTTACTACAGAGGTAAGCTGGCTATCGAAAAATCAGTAGCTGAATAATCAAACGCACATCTGAATCAAGTAAACATAAAAATATTAGGTTTACTTGATTTCTTATTTTTAAAAAACCAACATACATGTCGCAAAAACATGCCGTAATTACAGGCGTAGGCGGTTATGTGCCCGATTACAAGCTCACAAATGAGGAATTAAGCCGATTGGTGGATACGAACGATGAGTGGATTACCACCCGTGTCGGAATAAAAGAAAGGCGAATTCTTAAAGGGAAAAATCAGGGTGCTTCATACCTGGGAATCAAGGCTGTTCAGGATTTATTTTTAAAAAAAGACATCAATCCCGAAGAGATAGAAATGGTAATTTGCACCACATCTACCCCCGACCACATATTTCCTTCTACTGCATCCATCATAGCAGCCAAGACAGATATCAAAAAAGCTTATTGTTATGATATCGAAGCAGCTTGCTCCGGTTTTCTGGTAGCGCTCACTTCAGCAGC
Source organism: uncultured Paludibacter sp. (assembly GCA_964634605.1). Classification (GTDB taxonomy): domain Bacteria; phylum Bacteroidota; class Bacteroidia; order Bacteroidales; family Paludibacteraceae; genus UPXZ01. The sequence continues at coordinate 1,732 of CAZWLJ010000031.1, read as the reverse complement.
AAGCTATATTGAATCCGGAAGATACAAGAAAATCCTGGTAGTTTCGGCTGAAAAGATGTCATTTATGGTTGATTATACAGATCGTTCTACCTGCGCTCTGTTTGGAGACGGTGCCGGTTGTGTTCTGATTGAAGCCACTACAAAAAATACCGGATTCGTAGATTCTATCATTCGAAATGACAACTCCGGTTACAAACACCTGCACATGAAAGCAGGCGGTTCAGTAAAACCGGCAAGCCACGAAACAGTTGAAACGCGAGAACACTTTGTATATCAGGAAGGTACACATGTTTATAAAAATGCTGTCACTTGTATGACTGAGGTTTCGGCTGAATTAATGAATAAGAACGGCCTGACTGCCGATAATATCAACTGGCTAATCCCTCATCAGGCGAACCTTCGAATTATAGATGCGGTAGTTAACCGCACAGGTGTGCCTTACGAGAAAGTTTGTATCAATATCCAGAAATACGGTAACACCTCTTCAGCAAGTATTCCACTGTGCCTCTGGGAATGGGAGGATCAATTCCAAAAAGGAGATAATATAATTCTCACTGCATTTGGAGCCGGATTTATCTGGGGGGCAGTTCACCTTAAATGGGGTTATTAACAGTACGTTTTCCACGTAATATAAAAAAAACCATCGAAAGATGGTTTTTTTTATTCAGGTGATTTCTTTGATTTATAAAAATCCCCTGCACTCGTTTTAAATGTTGGTTTTCTATTAATATCTTTAAAATAAACATCCTGAATCCATTGTTTCTTTTCGAAAACCAGGTTTTGTATGAAGTATAGAATTTGTTCTCTGCATTCTTCCATTGGATACACGGCAACTTCATGCCCGCTATTTTCCATACTATAAAACTGATAAGGGTAATGTTTTTTCCGAAACTGAGATGCAATTGATTTTGAGCCAAAAAAACCCAGATTAAATAACCGGATTTTATTATATGTTACCAGTTTATCATCCATTCCATGGAAAAATAATGTCGGAGCTGGATTTTTATGATAAACCGGAACACCTTTATTACTTAATACAGCACCGGCAAATGAAATGACACCGGCATAGTTGAAATTATCGGAAAGAATGGTATCTCCTTTGGAGTTGTTACAATGTACAAAATCTGCATGCAATACAGAAATTGCTCCTGCACTCGAACCACTCAATATAATTCTGGCAGTATCTATCTGAAGTTCTGAAGCGTTCTGAATTATAAAATCCGTAGCTGTATAAATATCTTCCATAGCAGTACCAATTGCCTCCTGCAATGCCTTTACAAACCTCAATCCTTTTGCATTAACTGATTTCATCCCCAATCTGTAATCGATGGAAATAATAGTAAATCCGCAATTTGCAAAATAATTCAAATAATCCAGAAAGTAAATCTGATCCCGTGCTCCTTCTTTAAATCCACCCCCGAACACATATATCAGACAAGGCTGAATATCAGAATTTTGAGCACGATAAATATCCATCTTTAATTCTCTGTTTTTTCTGATTGAAAACATTTCAGTTCTCTTAGTTATTTCTGCTGAAAACATTATTACAGGAAACAATAAGGCTAAAAGCACAATCAGAAATTTTCTGAAATAATTATTTGATACATTCATCATTTAAATGCTTTAATGTGATTGTAAAGGTAAATATAAAATCATCAGGATGTATGTTTTCATAATAAAAAAAGTCCCTTACAATTTCTTGTAAAGGACTTTCGTTAAAAACGGCGGCTAT
>CAZWLJ010000030.1:0-41148 GCA_964634605.1 uncultured Paludibacter sp. | reverse complement strand
ACCTACTACCACCAGCGGGCATCTCTTTTCGAAAAGCTACCCGTGCATTCCGGAGACATTGTATTCGTGGGAAACAGCATTACCGACGGAGCCGAATGGGCCGAACTGTTTCAAAATAAAAAAGTAAAAAACCGCGGGATTAGCGGTGATATCTGTCAGGGTGTTTACGACCGTCTTACACCCGTCACCAATGGCAAACCCTCCAAAATATTCCTGATGATTGGCGTCAACGACCTGGCAAGGGGCACATCTGCCGATTCCATTGCCGCCGCGATACTTAAAATTATCCGCAAAATTCAGTCGGAATCTCCGCGCACCCGCATATACCTGCAAAGCATTCTTCCGGTAAACGACCGCTTCGGAATGTTTCAGGGACACATGAAACGTCAGGCAGACATCCTGCCACTGAACGAAAAACTCCGAAAGATGGCTGTTTCAGAGAAAATCACGTACATCGGTCTTTACTCAGAGTTTATCATCCCGGGCACTCAGTTGATGAATCCTGCCTTCACCAACGACGGATTGCATCTCACAGGTGAAGGTTACGTGAAATGGGCTGAAATTCTGAAACCTTATATAAAAAACAAAAAATGAAAAGCAAACTGATATTCCTGCTGGCGCTGATTACTTCTTCCCTGACTCTGGCACAGCCTGTCAGGGTGGCCTGCGTGGGAAACAGCATCACATACGGATATACACTCCAAAACAGAGAAACGGAATCTTACCCGGCTCAACTGCAACAAATGCTGGGTGATAAATATCTCGTGGGAAACTTCGGAAAATCGGGCGCAACACTGCTTAACAAAGGTCACCGCCCCTACATGCAGCAGGAAGAGTTCAAACAGGCAGTTGATTTCGGCGCCGACATCGTTGTGATTCACCTGGGCATTAACGACACAGACCCCAGAGACTGGCCCAACTACCGCGACTTTTTCGTGAGTGACTACCTGCAACTGATCGATTCATTCCGTTCGGTTAATCCCAAAGCACGGATTCTGATTGCACGAATGACTCCCCTTTCAGACCGCCATCCCCGTTTCGAATCGGGCACACGCGACTGGCACGGTGAAATTCAGCTGGCCATCGAAAATGTGGCAAAAATCAGCAAAGCTCAGCTGATTGATTTCTTCGAACCCCTCTACCCGTATCATCAGCTGCTGCATGATGCCGTCCATCCGAACGCAGCAGGCGCTGCCATACTTGCCTTAACGGTTTATTCATCCATCACAGGCGACTTCGGCGGACTGCAAATGCCTGCAATCTATACTGACAACATGGTGCTGCAACGCAACCGTCCTCTCAAAATAGCCGGAACTGCCAATGCCGGTGAAAAAATCACGGTGAAAATCGGGAATCAAAAACACACCGCTGTTACAGCTTCAAACGGCAAATGGAGCGTGACGCTTGACCCGCTCAAATCCGGTGATTCCTTCACGCTTATGATTTCATCTCCCTCACGCTCACTGACGTACCGGGATGTGCTGGCAGGCGAAGTATGGCTCTGCTCCGGGCAATCCAACATGGAATTTCAGCTTTACCGGAGTTTTGACAGTAAAAAAGACATACAGGCAGCCGGTAATTCCGGAATCAGGCTGTTCGACATGAAGGCGCGCTGGCTGACAAACGACTACACGTGGAGCCCGGCGGCTCTTGATTCGGTCAGTCAGCTTCACTACTTCACCCGTCCGGCCTGGGAAAAATGCACGCCGGAAAATGCTGCCGATTTTTCGGCTGTAGCCTACTATTTCGGAAAAATGCTGCAGGACAGCCTTCAGGTTCCCGTCGGGTTGATTTGTAATGCGGTGGGTGGCTCTCCGGCCGAATCGTGGGTTGACCGCCGTGAACTGGAATATCATTTCCCGGCTATCCTGCGCAACTGGACTGAAAACGATTTTATCCAGGACTGGGTTCGCACCCGCGCCAAAAGCAACATAGGAAAAGATGCCCCGAAACTTCAGCGTCATCCTTATGAGCCGGGTTACCTGTTCGATGCCGGGATTCGTCCGCTGGCACAATATCCCCTTGCCGGTGCCATCTGGTATCAGGGTGAATCCAACGCGCACAATAAAGATGCCCATGCTCAGCTCTTCAAACTCCTGGTTGACAGCTGGCGAAAGAACTGGGATAACCCCGAGATGCCTTTTTACTTCGTGCAGCTTTCCAGCCTCAACCGCCCTTCGTGGACGTGGTTCCGCGACAGCCAGCGGAGGCTGCAGGCCGAAATTCCCTTCACGGGCATGGCTGTATCAAGCGATATGGGCGATTCGCTGGACGTTCATCCCCGACACAAAAAAGAAATCGGCGAACGGCTGGCTCGTATCGCATTGCATAAAACCTACGGAAAAAGTCGTATCGTTCCGTCGGGGCCGGTGTTCCGGAAGGTGGAATTCAGCAGGAACGGAGCGGAAGTTACATTCGACTATGCTGAAGGGCTGAAAACTTCGGATGGTAAAGCACCCCGAACATTTGAACTGGCGGAATACCCGGGATTGTTTTACCCGGCAAAAGCCGGAATAAAGGATAACAAGGTCAGGCTGACTTCACCCGAAGTGAAAAAACCACGTTACGTTCGCTACGGCTGGCAGCCCTATACACGGGCAAACCTGATTAACCAGGCAGAACTTCCGGCTTCGACATTTACTACCGAAGAAAAATGTCTGCCCCCAACCCCCTAAAGGTGGGAGTTGTTAAGCTTTTAAAGAAATTTTAACGGATTATTGAAGTATACAGAAAATAAATTTCACTTATATTTAAAAACGGAGAATTAGCAGAACAATTTAAGAAAAAGATTCTTTTCAATAATAAATAACTACTTTTGATTAATCGAAAAACAGATTAAACACAATAAAATACGAGAAACAAAATGAAAAACAGTAAGTATTATCCCTGGATATTGGTAGGGCTGCTTTGGGTGGTTGCATTGCTCAACTACCTGGATCGTCAGATGCTCTCAACCATGCAGGAATCTATGAAAATTGACATCAGGGAATTGGCTGTAGCCGAAAATTTCGGACGGATCATGGGCATTTTCCTGCTCATCTATGGTTTGATGAGCCCGGTTGCCGGTGCCATAGCCGACCGCATTAACCGTAAATGGCTTATCGTGGGGAGTTTGTTTGTCTGGTCGGCCGTTACCTACGGAATGGGCATGGCGAAAACCTTCGAACAGGTGTACTGGCTCCGTGCGCTGATGGGCGTGAGCGAAGCATTGTACCTGCCTACGGGGCTGGCGATGATAGCCGATTTTCACTCTTCCAAAACCCGTTCGCTCGCCATCGGCATCCACATGTCGGGGCTTTACACCGGACAGGCTCTGGGCGGCTTCGGTGCTACAATAGCTGCCAATTACTCGTGGAACACGGTTTTTCACACATTCGGTATCGTCGGTATCATCTATTCCGTAATTCTTATTTTCCTTCTGCACGATAAGGAAGGTCATGCCGGAACAAAAACAGCGAAACTTGCCGCGGCTGAAACTCCGGTAACGAAAGAGCCTTTCTACAAATCATTCAGGGTGATTTTCGCCACATTATCATTCTGGATTATCCTGTTCTACTTCATGGCACCGAGTTTCCCGGGATGGGCTACCAAAAACTGGCTCCCAACGCTGTTCTCCGAAAACCTGGGTGTTGAAATGGCCAAAGCCGGACCTATGGCAACCATTTCGATAGCCATTGCTTCGTTTATCGGCGTACTCATCGGAGGCCCGATGTCCGACCGCTGGGTTCAGAAAAACATACGCGGACGCATGTACACCAGCGCTATCGGCCTCTCGCTCACCATTCCGTCGCTGGTATTGCTTGGCATCGGCCATTCATACGCCGGACTCATCGGGGCTGCCGTGCTGTTCGGTATCGGCTACGGAATGTTCGACACGAACAATATGCCGATTCTGTGCCAGATAATTCCGCAGAAATACCGGGCAACCGCCTACGGGATAATGAATATGGTGGGCGTGTTTGCCGGATATTCGGTCACCCTGATGCTCGGAAGCTCTACCGATGCCGGAAATCTTGGCACGGACTTCAGCAAACTCGCTGTCGTGGTACTGGTGGCTGTGGTGCTGATGCTCGTATTCCTGAAACCAAAAAAGGAACTGACCTATTCAGCAGAAGAAAATGCCCCGGCGGGACATTAAAAAAAGCCTGTTTTCAGTTTAGCATTTAAACATTTTAAAAAAATACAATATTATGAATTTTGAAAAAATCAAGGGATTAATCAACGCTCCGTTCACACCGTTCGACAGCAAGGGTGAAGTGAACCTGGAGCCGATAGGAGCTTATGCTGCCATGCTTCAGAAAAACGGACTGGTAGGCGTTTTCATCAACGGTTCGTCGGGCGAGGGCTATATGCTCACGGTGGAAGAGCGGATGAAACTGGCCGAAAAATGGGTGGAAGTATCGCCCGCCGGATTCAGGGTGATTGTTCACGTGGGAGCTACCTGCGTGAAAGACAGCAACAAACTGGCACAGCACGCGCAGCAAATCGGCGCTTTCGGCATCGGCGCAATGGCTTCGCCATTTCCCAAAGCCGGACGCGTGGAAGAACTGGCTAAATACTGCGAGGAAATAGCCTGCGGCGCACCTAACCTGCCGTTCTACTTTTACCACATCCCGGCACTGAGCGGTGTATTCCTTCCGATGTTGCCGCTGCTGGAAACGGTTGACGGACGTATCCCCAACTTCGCGGGCATTAAATATACCTATGAAAGCATCTACGAATACAACCAGTGCATGCTTTACAAAGGTGGTAAATTTGATATGCTCCACGGACAGGACGAAACCATACTTCCGGCATTGGCTATGGGTGGCGCAAAAGGCGGAATCGGTGGAACAACCAACTACAACGGTCGCGAACTGGTGGGAATCATCGACGCATGGAACCGGGGCGACCTGGAAACAGCCCGCGAAAAGCAAAACTTCTCGCAAGATGTTATCAATGTTATCGTGAATTACCGCGGAAATATCGTGGGAGGCAAGCGAATCATGAAACTGATCGGACTCGATCTGGGACAAAACAGAACACCCTTCCGAAACATGAGCGACGGGGAAGAAGCTGCCATGAAAAAAGAACTGGAAGCCATCGGCTTCTTTGAGCGATGCAATAAATTTTAGTTGTTTTATTAATCAGCAAAAGATAAGCTGCATGTGCTTCAGGCTTGTGCGGCTTTTCTGTTTTTTAACTGTCTGTATTCCGTTTATGCTGCCAAACGGATGCACCGGAAAACCAGTTGTAATTTTCTAAAACAATATACGTTATTAATCAGTCATTCATTCCGAAAAAAACAACTATATTTGTGGCTGGTTTCAAAAACTGCAAACAAAAGAATCATAAACCACCCGAAGGCAACGGGCAGTTTAAGCATCACACCGACAGGTTGATTTCTTTCGGAAACTTTTGTGAAAGGCCGGATAACGGAGAATACTTGTTTTCATAAAAAACCTGTTTTACAGCTATATGACACAGGATGAATTTTTCAAACGATATAAGTACGATTTAACCAGCGATAAAATCGGTACTGGTGCGCCCGGAAGCGTTTACAAAGCATTCGATACGGTCGGGAACAGGTATATTGCCCTCAAAATATCGGAAGTAAAATCCGGCGGCGAAAAAAAACAGAACCTGCCGGATGAATTAAGCCTCTCCGGAGAACAGGCCGGGCACCGCAATGTGGCGAAATACGAAAGTGTACACACATTCCAGCTGCCTTCAGGCACCTACGATTTTGCCGTCATGCCCTTCTATCCCTCGGGAAACCTGAATACCCTGCTGCAAAATAACATCACGGATCAAAAAAGCAGAGAATCCATAGCCATTCAGCTGCTCGACGGGCTGGAGTTTCTTCATCAGCACGGTATTATTCACCGGAATCTGAAACCATCCAATATTCTCATGGAAGTGGATACAACGGGCGAAGAAACTGTTTTTATCCCGAAAATTGCCGATTTCAGCTTATCGAAATTATCAGATCCGGACAATAAAAACCGGTTCGAAGGCACTACGCTTCAATACAGCAGCCCCGAACAACTCAAAGGCGAACAGCTGCGTTTCAATACCGACCTGTGGTCGTGGGCAGTAATCAGCTACCTGCTCCTCACCGGCAAAGAACTGTTTGCATCCGACAGCGGGCAGGGCGAAATACCGCTGATAAAAAACATCCTTGAAAAAGATACAGCCGGGCAGCTGAAAGAACTGCCCGAGAACTGGCGCATTGCACTCCACGATGCGCTGATTAAAGATCCGGAACTTCGGATAAAATCGGCATCGGGGCTGAAAAACATCCTTACCGGCACTGTCGGGGAGCAGTACAAACCAATCGCAGCCTCAGAAAGCTACGAAGATTACGAAGAAACAGCGACAGAAGATGGTGAGACTGAAGAATTCGAAGTGGAAATTGAGAAAGAACCGGTAACGCGACCATCCGGTCCAGCTGTGAGCACATCGCCCGCTGCGAAAACCAAAGCCCCTGTGGTTGAAGCAAAAAAAAGCCATGTGCGGGCATACATCATTACAGGAATCATTTTCATCTTCTTTGTGTCATACTTGTTCTACGGCTACTTCCCCGACTCTCAGCTGAGCGAGAATAAAGCGAAATCGATCCTGGTTAACATGATGAAATACCGTTCGGACAGGGAATTTCAGCAGTCATCGGAGCTGTTTGCCGCGAAAACCGAAAAATACTTCAACGAAAATGACGTAAGCCGGAAGGAAATTCAGTCGGACATGGAGAAATTCGGTGAAAGCTGGTCGTTTGAGAATGTAAGTATCACCGATTTCGGAAGGACGGTCGAAAATATGTTTCACTTTGCGATGACCTACGATTTACGCGACACCAAAACCCATCAGATTACATCCTACAAGGTTAGGGGCGAAGTAGGTTTTACGAAGGAAAACGACCTGTTCAAAATCAGCTACATCACAAACCGTGGAGTAAGCAACAACCGGAATGAATTCCGCTACGCCACCGTCATCAAGCGGAAAGAGCAGGATTTCACCGATTATATGCTTACTTACAGTGCATCGGTTCTTTATCTGCCTGAAATAAAAGAGGAACATCTGCTGGATTATATTTACTCGGGCGTTTTCACGCAAAAACCTTCGGGATACAGCAGAGGTCAGCTTCAGCAAGCCCTGCAGGATGATTACATCGACTTTATCAATGTATCTGAAAATCAGATGCAGAACTTCATGTTCGATTCGGTGGTATATTTCAGCAAACAGACCGAAATGACAACCGCTTTCGTGGATGCCGTTTTTCTGTGCATTCAGGTAGTCCAGAATACGGTTACTGCCGTTCCTTCAGGCGGAATGAAGCTGAGCTACGTCAACGTGGATTACGCGGGAGGCAAATCCCTGTCGCTCAGCGACGTGATAAACGTGAACTCAGTACCCTGGCAGGACCTGTTCGCTAAGAGCATAAGCAGCGGATTGGTCACGGCTGGCAACCAGACAGTTAACACCGGCGACATCGCTTCGCTGCCGGAAGAACCGGGAAATTTTTATTTCGATACGAAGAAAATATTTTTCGTATACGGAGCAGATGAAATATCCGAAGCAGCCGTGATCGGTCCTGTAACCGTTTCTGTGCCCCTTGAAGAGGTTGAAAAGTATCTGACATCCTACTTCAGGGAAAGAATTTTCAACAGCAGCAAGGTAAATATAAAGAAAATATAGTTTTGAGTTTTGAGTTTTGAGTTTCAAGTTCTGAGTTCTGAGCGGTGCACTGAGCGGAGCCAAAGTGTTCTGAGCGTTGCACTGAGCGGAGCTGAAGTGTTCTGAGCTCTGTGTTCTGATTTCTGATTTCTGATTTCTGATTTCTGAGCGGTGCACTGAGCGGAGCCGAAGTGTTCTGTGTTCTGATTTCTGTGTTCTGATTTCTGAAAAATAACACCAACAATAAATATATATGTTAATTGATAAAATTAAAAACCTGTTTTTCGGGAAAAACGGTGATAATGAATGGAATTCCATTTCAAATCAGCAGATTGTGGAAAAAATTGAAAAAGTTTTCACTGAAATAGTTAAGCGCGACAGCGTATACGACCGGATGATTTTCGATACCGACTTTCTGATCCTTGTTCCGCCCGCTACCTACGAGCGTGTTTCGCTTCAGGCACCTGCCCTGGCAAAACCCATCATAAGTAAATTCTACGAGGTAATCCGCAAGCAGTCTGCAAGATACAAGGATTACACCCCGCTTGCCAACTACTGGAATCTGCAGTTTGCACAGAAAGAATTCGGCAGCGACATACCCCGGAACGAACAGATTATCATTATCAGCAAGGTAACCGCCGAACGCGACTGGAGCGAAACTCTGAAATCTGATGGAGCTGCCGAAAAGATTTCCATCAACGGGAAACATTCCAAATATTCCAACTGGGATATCAACGATGAAATTCTGCAAAAAATCGACATCGTAGAACGGGGAAAAGTGAGGGTACGGTTCAACAAGAACCTCCATTTCGAAGACATAAAACCTCCGCAGGAAAAAACGCCTACAGGCAGTATTGTAACTCCGTCAACCACCCCTGGTTCCAAATCGTCATCGGCAGTTACACATCAGGAAGGGCTCGCGCAGATAAAATTCCGCGAAAACGACAAAAACATGAACTACACCATGCGCGAAAACCTGATTTCGATCGGCAAAGCCGCAGGAAACGAAAAATCGACGCTGAAGAAACTGGTAATACACAATAACGAGAACGGTTTTGAGGAAAACCACCTGCAAATTCGCTACGATGCGGCAACACGGATTTTTTACATCGCCGTTTTTGCACCTACGCGGGTCAACGAGCATAGCATCCAGATCAGTCCGATTACGAATCCCGTGTGGCACACACTTACGCAAAACGCCTCCATTTTATGCGGATTCTATTCGATAAAATTTCAGGCACTGAAGTAAGCCCCTGAAACATTCGTTAAGGAAGTTTCGGCCATAAAGTCCATCGTTTTATTTTACATATTTTTAATTTTCAACAAAGAATATGGCTTTTCCACAACTTAATTATGCCGTTCAGACCGACACAGGTATGGTGCGTCAGAACAACGAAGATAATTTCATTGAATACCTTTCGCCCGACCGGAGCTGGATGGTGCTGGGTGCTATTGACGGAGTGGGCGGATACGAAGGAGGCGAAGTTGCCGCGCAGATTTGTAAGGATATAGTGGAAAGCGGCATTGCCCGGCTTGGAGAAAAAATCCTCACCAACCCGCAAGGCTACCTGAAACAAGCCCTTACGGCAGCCAACAATGTAATCAGGGAAGAACGTCTGCGGAAACCGGAACTGAGCAAGATGAGCTGCGTGGCTACTTTTGCACTGATGGATGTACGCAGCCAGTTGCTTTTCTACGTGCATGTGGGCGATACCCGCGGATACCTGTACCGCAACGGCGAATTGATAAAATTCACCCGCGACCATTCTGTTGTGGGCTACCTGGAAGATTCCGGTTCCATACTCGAGCAGGATGCACTCAACCATCCCCGCCGCAATGAAATACTTAAAATGCTGGGCGAGAAACAACTCGACATGAAAGATACGGAGTATATCGAAACAGGCTCACACAGCTTCTACGCGGGTGATATTGTGCTTTTTTGCAGCGACGGGCTCACCGATCTGGTCAACAGAGCCTCCATTACCGAGACGCTGGCCAAACCTCTATCACCTCACGAAAAAGTAAAAAACCTGATAGCCAAAGCAAACAACCTGGGAGGCAAGGATAATATTACCGTTGCCCTGGCAGGATACTCGCCCGATCAGGCTGCAAACATCCACGAACCGGAAGAAAACGTGATTATCAGTTCGTCGAAGAATAACATACCCTCACAGAAAAAGTCCTTCGGCAGCTACCTGCTTAACGCCGGTTTGTTCGTGCTGGGAGCTTTCACCATGTTCATGCTCGACCGCTTTGTTTTTCAAAAGGAGAGTACCGTACAGCCACCGTTCGACAACAGCATCGGCTTCGATTCGCTGCGTACCAACCCGATACTGACCGACAGCCTCGCCGCTGACAGTTTACTTAACGACTCGATTACTAACGATACCCTAATCCCGGCAAACCATGCAAGGCAAAATCCGTGAATTTCTAATTCTGGCAGTAGTCAGTGCAATCATTGTTGTGATGGCACTCTCGTACTACATCAACATCAAACCGGAACTTAAAGAAGCCGAAGCCGGATATTCCGCAGGCACCATCATCAATCTCGACGGGAATTTCAAAGCCGAGAAACTCCGTGAATTACTGTCAAAAGGCGATTATTTTGCCGACACACAATACGAAAATTTTGTAGCCTGGCAACTGAAAGACAAAGTTAACGCTGCCGGAGGCTCGATGAGCAACCTGGGCGAACTAAACAAATCATCGTTCAGAGTGAAAGCCGCCGATATGAATACATCCGGAGGTGAACTCGGCAAGTCAAGGTATCTTTTTTCGGCTACAGAACTGGGTAATGATGAACTACCCGATTCAAAAGTACAGAAGGAACTCACCTCAGTAAAAGAAGCGGGCAGTCAGAAAACGCGGATAAAGATTTCCGGAAAAGTAAAAAGCGAAGCAGGGAAACCACTTCCGGGTGTTTTGGTAAAGCTGACCGAAGAACTTCCGCAAAGTGTGAAAGACAGCATCGTGGACAGCTACATTAAAAATGCCCAGGTGAATGAACTGATGGACGCAGACCTCGAAAAAGTGGTAAAACTGCGAAGTTTCTTCGCTAAAACCGACTCCAGAGGGAAATATGCATTTACCAACCTGACGAAGGGTAAAAACTACTCGGTAATACCCGTCAGCGAAGGCAAAGAATACGGTGTACTGAAAGGAAAAGCACAAATAAGCAGCCCGGCAAAGTTCCATTTTTCCGAAAAAGAGCATCAGCTCACACTCTTCGATCAAAACAGCTATTCGCGCATCAAAAAGGATAAGATACTCACAGTCCGCACTCCCGCAACATTCAGAAGCAATTACCTGAAATCAGTCATTTTCTTTATGCTTGGTTTCTGGATATTTTTCCTGTCGCTGATTGTGAGGGGCAACCGCACTGATCCTTACATTCTTCCGCTGCTTATGCTGCTGAGCGGTGCGGGAATGATTGTGCTTTTTGCAATCCAGGATCCGCTGCGCGATCTGGATTACGGTTCATCTATCGGCATGGTCGTATTCGCAACGATGGCTGTTTTCGGTGTGATAAATCTGGTTATGAAGGAAAAATGGATACTTCAGGTCTCGCGCATCAGCATGGCCAAAGAGCTGGAAAAGAGAAACCTGCTTCCGGCGTTCATTTCGCGTCAGATGAATCCGAACAGGCAATCGCGCGGTTTCGTGTGGCTTATATTTTCCATAGGTCTCATTCTACTGTTGTGGATTTTCGGCGACGGACCCGAAGGAAGCGGAGTAAAGGTAAACCTGTTCGGCTTCCAGATCAGCGAATTGGCCAAATTCCTGATGATAATCTTCTTCGCCAGGTATTTTACCGCCAATCACGATTATTTCCGTGAAATACCAAACAATGCCTACCTTTTCAGGAATTACTTTTTCAGAATGCTCGTACTCTTCCTTTTGCTCATTGCCTTTTACCTGGTGGGCATCGGAGATCAGGGTCCGGCTATAGTACTTTGCATCACTTTCCTGATATTTTATTCATTTGCCAAAAACGAATTCTTCAGCATGGTGGTTGCGGCTCTCGTGTATGCCCTCACGCTTTTCGCTTTATCCAAACTCACGAACAACAACACGCTAGTAATCAGCCTGTATGCACTTACAGCGCTTACCGGCATCAGTATTTACGCGTACCGTGCCAGGAAAAACGAGAGCATGGCATTCGCCGTACTGCTTATTTCATCGTTTATCATACTGTCGCTATTCCCGTTTGATTTTTCCGAGCGGCTTGCCGACCGCAACAGCATGTTTGCCAACATCTGGGACAACCACCTGCACGGAGGCGATCAGGTGGCGCAGGGAGTCTGGGCCATCAGTTCTGGCGGATATTTCGGTCAGGGACTCGGTAACGGTTTCTCCAACGTGATGCCCGCTTATCACACCGATATGATATTCGAAAGCATCGGCGAAGAACTTGGCATCGTGGCTTTGACAGTCATCCTGGTACTTTACGGCATGCTGTTCTACCGTTCGATGCTCGCTGCACGCCGCACCGGAAAACTTTTCTTTTTCTACCTGATCAACGGCATAGCGATGGTTACGCTCGTTCAGCTGGCAGTGATTGTTGCCGGTTCGCTCGGGCTGATGCCTCTCACAGGTATCTCTGTACCATTTCTGAGCAAAGGCAATGTCGGATTGATAATTAATCTTTCGGCATTTCTTCTCGTTATCATTCTCTCGCAAATCAAAGGCGAAAAGCACGAAACCAAATTCATCCGGGAAAATTTCGACAATGTCAATGCTTATACGCTGCTCACTTTCATAGGATTAATCGGAATATTTGCGGGTACGCTGATTTTCTACAGTTTCCGGGCTGATAAAAATATTGTGAAACCGGTGAAAACACTTTCGCGTCAAAACGAATGGATGTACAGCTACAACCCGCGTATCAGTATCTTCGCCGACCAGCTCAAATCGGGCAATATCTACGACCGGAACGGATTACTGCTCGCTACCGACAGCCGCGAAGAATTTATCCGTTCGGGAAAAGCTTCGGAACAGGCTTTTGCGAACATGAACCTCTTCAACAACCAGCGGAATAAAAACTACAAACGCTACTACCCGTTCAGCGAAGACCTCATCTACTGGCTTGGCAACCGCAACAACAACCTCGTATCGGGTGAAAATACGGGTTACGTGGCCGAATCTCGTCTGCTCTCGAAGTTGCGGGGTTTTGATACAAAACCCTCCAACGTTATCAGGGCAACATCAGACCAGTATCGCGAAAGCAACTATCTGCCTGCAGAAGCCAGGGAAACGAATCTGATTAAGTACGATTACACCTATTTTGTACCGTTTATCAAAGCCGGAAAAGACAGCAGGCTGATCAGGAAACACAACGAACGCACCGACCTGGATGTGAAGCTGACTCTGGATGCCAGACTGAATCAAACCATCAACGGCATAATCCGCGCCGAAGAATACAGCAGATACAAGGTTTCGGTGGTGGCCATCAAAACCTCTACGGGTGATGTGCTGGCATCGGCACAGAATCCGGCTCCCCGGCTGAGCGATATCCGTAAAATTTCACGCATCAACCCGAAGTACTACCACAAGATGTTCAGCGCCAGCTTTGGTTACAACGCCTTCGTTACTGACAGGGACTACGGCATGTATTACCGTTCGGTGCCTGGCTCAGCCATCAAATTTGTCGATGCGCTGGCTTACCTTCGCCGCAAGGGGGTGGACGGCGCCCGAAAAACATACTACATCAGCGAAGCCGAACGCATCCGTCAGACAGGCTACGAGAGCGACCCAAGCGGCAACGTGGATATGCGCACAGCCATAGTACGTTCCAGCAACAACTATTTCATCACGCTGATGAACGACCAGACACTGCATCCCGAACTTTTCCATCTGTACAACACGGTAGGAATCAATATTGCCAATATCGGCGGATTTTATGTTCAGAAACCTGAGAATTACAATAATATCTATTTCGAAGAACTCTGGTACAAACGTGTTTCGCCCGGCAGGGAACAATTCACCAATCCGAAACTGAAAGGCACCCGTGAGCGGTTTATGAAATCGGATTACTCCTGGATAGCATGGGGACAGGGTCCGGTGGAAGCCACACCGCTGCAGATGGCGCGGCTTATGGGCTCGGTGGCAAACGGTGGTAAACTCTACGCAAATAACTTTGTGATGAAAGCACCCAACGACACCACACCTTATAATCTGGACGAAAATCTGGAAAACAAGGAAGGAATCAACGCTTTGCTGGCATCGTTCCTCAGGGATCAGTCGGCTTCATTATCGGCACAAACCGGACTCACCATCTATGGTAAAACCGGATCGCCTGAGCGTATTGAACGGTATTACGATAAGAAATCAGGCAGAACTCGCGTGCGTAAAGTGACCGACGGGTGGTTCGTGTTCTATGTCCAGAATTCGAAATACGATGGTTCACCCGTAGCTTTTGCCATTCGCATTCAGAGCAAGGGAGGCTCGTCAAACGCCAGGGAAATAGCCGGAAAAATACTCGGAAGCATAAAACAGGGATATTTCAATTCAGAAACAGCCCAATGAATTCACCCGGGGTTGTTTTCTGCCGGATACCATTTAAACATGTATTTATAAAAAAAATAAACACACCATAAGTGCAAATCACTAATTCACAATAAAATGAGCAAATCATTCTTAAATAAACTGATGGATAAACTCCGCTACGGTTCAGAAAACGAAAACGACGAAAATGGAGCAGAATCACGTCCAAACCACGATACGGCAAACGAATCAACTACCGCTGACAACCCGGCAAAAGTAAATCCCGAAGACGGGAAAGCGGCTAAAACAGCTAAAACCGCACAGTCACCCGTTTCGAACATCGTGGAACTGAACGAGTTGAGCATACAGGCTATAATCAATTCGATGTCGGCTATCCAGTACAGCGATGTCAGGCTTTCGGAAATTCAAATCCATGTACGAAACGACAAACAGGACCCCACGTCGGTAGCGGTACAAAACCTGTTCGACAGCCAGAAGTTTATGGAAAACCTGAAGTACAAACTCACCGGCGCGGGTATCCGCTATATGGACGACCTGAAAGTGAAGGTAAACTACTCCTCGGCCGAAGTCGATCGTTTCACCAGACTTGCACCCGACCTGAGCATCCAGACACTCACTTTCGAAGAAACCAGGAAACTTCAGAAACTCGTAATCACCGCTCTTTCGGGTATTCTGTGGGAAAAACAGATCGAACTGTCGCCGCGTAAGAAACCCTATTTCATCGGCAGATGCAAGATGCCCGAACTGGACAAAACAGGAAAAATCATCAACGATATCGCGTTTGTGGGTCCCGAAGAAGACGATGATCCGCGTTACGAAGTGAACCGTTTCGTGAGTCGCTCTATTGCCAAAATCATTTACAACGAAAAGACAGGCTGCTTCGAACTGATGCGGTCCAATTTAATAAACAACAAGCAACACGTCATTAAGATAGTCCGGATTGCTGACGGAGTGCAGCAAATATCAGTCAACAATACCGAAGTGTCATATCCGTTGCAGGACGACGACCAGATTGTATTCAACGACCGGGTAGCGCTGCTGGTAAATACAGCGGAATACTAATTCGTGTAATTCGTCTTAATTCGTGTAATTCGCATTTAAATATGAAAGAAAATATTGTCTGGGATGAAAAATTTGAGCCATTGGACGAGGTTGGTTCGGGTGGTTTTTCGCGTGTTCTGAAAATTAGGTATAAGCCCGACGGGAAAATCTATGCGCTGAAAATCATGAATTTCGACATTTCAGACAAATCCAGGGAAACAGAACTCAATGATTTTTACCGCGAGGTGGAATTTCTGAAAAAACTCAGCCACGAAAGCATCGTGCGTATCATCGACGATTTCCTGATAGACCACAAACCAGCCATACTGATGGAATATGTGGAAGGAAAATCGCTTGCACAAATTATTAAGGATGAAAAATACCTCTCGCCCGGCGAAGTGACGGGGATTGCACTTCAGATTTCGGCAGGTCTGATGGCTTGCCACAACAATTCAGACTCCACGATAACAGGATTAACATCCGAAAGCAATACACCGGATCAGGCAATCATTCACAACGATATTCATTCAAAAAATATTATCAAGACTCTGAAGGAAGATGGCTCGGCGCAGTACAAACTAATTGACTTCGGACTCTCTTTTACCGACCCCGAAAAGGCTTCGAAAGAACAGAAAGTCCACGGAATGAAAGAATTCAAAGCCCCCGAAAAGTGGAATGAAGAGAAAGTGAGTACCCAGTCGGATATTTACAGTTTCGGGGTGGTGCTTTACGAAATGCTTGCCGGGCAGGTACCTTTCCCGATAAGCAATTACGATGATTTGACTCAGGAGCTGCGGCTGAAGAATCAGGTACTGTTCGGAAAAATTCCCGACATCTGGAGCATCCGCCAGAGAACCATCGAAAAAACTGATTTCGCAACACCCGACGAACCCGATTTCCCGTTCTGGCTGAATAAAGTGATAATGAAATGCCTGGATAAAGATCCGGCAAAGCGCTACCGTACCGGAAAGGAACTGAACGAAGAAATACAAAAAGGATTACATGGATTACTCCCCGCGGAATGGCCGCAAAACTTTGTGCATGATGCACTTAACACTTCTTCCGGAATACCTGTAAAAGATCAGGATGACAGTTTATCAGCTTTTATTCAGCCGCTGGAGGTATCCGGGGTTTCAGAAGTAAGGCAGCCATTAGCCGGTAAATCTGAGGTTGACAGAATGACCGGAACCCGAAAAAAACAAAGCAGAAAAAGGACACTTATAGTACTGGTAATGCTGATTATTGTTGTATTTCCGGTGGTGATGTTTCTGAACCGGAATAGCCGGGACCTCGTCAGACCTAACATCGAGCAGCAAATCCGCGCTTACTACAAAGCCGATGAAGAAGCCACGAATGCCGCTAATGTGGAAAAACTGCTCGAAAAATTCGAGTTTCCGGTATATTATTACAACGGAATGTACACCCGGCAGGAATTCAGGGAATTCTACATAAGTAAATTAAATGCTAAAAAGAAAGAAATTACCCTTTCGGATATCACCATTGAAAAAACAAAAAATCCGGTCGTAGTACGCGTACGGGGAAAATTGAAAACCTATAAAAATGAAAACAGTACCAGGCCCAATTACGTGGGCGAAATAAGAGATGAAATTACCCTTTCGCATAAAAAAATCAAAAGAATAGTCAAGGAATAAATGATAATAAAACACTTAACCCCTGAGACAAAAAAAGAGTGAACAGCTGTTTGAAGGAAATCCCGGACACTGGTTATTAATGGGGTGGAATCTGAACTTCCATGTGGTGATATAATTTGCAATTGGAATAAATTAGCAATAATCATACACAAATACAAATCATTCATTGCCAGCAACAAACGAAATTTTTACCAATTTTGTAAAGCGGACATTACAAAATAAGTAAAATTAAACATTATTACTGAAATTATTTCAAAACTATTCCGTACCTTTGCACAGTTTTTAAATAACTTATCCTTAAAGCTCCTGAAATCAGTCGATATTCAAAAACCACAATTCGAGGGCTTTTTTGTAAGAGACATTTTATTCATTTTAAACATTTAAATATATTTCTATGGATAATATATCACTCTTCGTGGTAGTTCTTCTTGCAGGATTAACACTTGTCATTGCCGGATTAGGCATTGCATTGTTAATTTCTCCCAAATCCATCAATTTTCAAAAAGGCGATCCGTACGAATGCGGACTTCCCACACACGGCACCTCCTGGATGCAGTTCAGGGTTGGCTACTACCTGTATGCCATTTTGTTTCTCATGTTCGACGTTGAAACCATTTTCCTGTTTCCATGGTCGACAGTGGTTCGTCAGCTTGGAATGATGGGGCTTGTAAGCATTCTTATTTTTATCGTAATTCTTGGTTTGGGCCTTGCCTACGCCTGGAGGAAAGGAATTCTAAAATGGACGTAAAAGACATTTATATCAAAGCGCTGCCTGCCGAAGATTTCAAGGACAACGAATCACTTCAGGCATATATCGACGAACTGAACGCCAGCGGAACAAACGTTGTGGTGGGTAAACTCGACGAGATGATTAACTGGGGACGCGCCAACTCACTCTGGCCGCTTGCTTTTGCAACGAGCTGCTGCGGTATTGAATTTATGGCTGCCGCTGCCGCACATTACGACTTAGCCCGTTTCGGGATGGAAGTAACACGCAACAGCCCCCGTCAGGCCGACCTGATGGTTGTGGCGGGAACTATTGTACATAAAATGGGACCGCTTCTCCGACGTGTTTACGACCAGATGGCTGAACCTAAATACGTTGTAGCGATGGGCGCCTGCTCCATCTCGGGAGGTCCGTTTGTGAATTCCTATCATGTAATCAACGGAGCCGACAAGATTATTCCCGTGGATGTATATATTCCCGGCTGTCCTCCACGCCCCGAATCGCTCTTCTACGGACTCCTTCAGCTGCAGCGCAAGGTAAAAGCGGAGAAATTCTTTGGTAACCAGCGAATTGTAAGACCCTACAACCCTGCCACACTGATAGATCCGAAAACAGGTGAAGGCATCGATGTGCAAAACAATTTTGAAAAAACTACCTGACCCCCTACCCCCTAAAGTGGGAGTTCCGGTGAGGAAAGACAGATATATTCTAATTGTGAAAAAGTTTTTTTAAAAATAAAACGAAAAAACAGGACACTTTTCTTTATTTATTGAAATTTAATTTATCCGACCTAATCCCCCCTTCAGGGGTTTAGGGGGCCAATTTATATGAAAGAATTAATACTATCGGTTGTTCCCGATGCGGTTATTGAAGAAAAACAAAGACTGACCGTAACTGTGGAGCCTAAGCAAGCCCACAAGCTGATAAAAGCGCTGCGTACCGACAACAAACTCCCTTTTGACTACCTGATAAACCTTATCGGGATGGATTGGGGCGAAAAACTGGGAGTCATTTACACACTCTCCTCCTCGGCCGATATGAGCCGCGAAATAGCAATCATCACTTCTGCCGACGACCGTGACAACCCGCTTCTGTATTCCATTACCGACATGTACGAAGCAGCGCATCTCAACGAACGGGAAGTGTATGCCATGTTCGGCATCCGGTTTATCAACAACCCGGATATGCGCCGTTTCCTTCTGGATGGCGACTGGAATGGTTTTCCGCTACGCAAGGATTATGATGCCGACTCCAGGCGTAATCCTATTACCATTGCCAACAAAGAGATAAACGATATAGCTCCCCGCATCATGGAAGATGCTGAAGGCAACTTAACGGAAAGTACTACCCGTATTTTCGACGAAAATGATTATATAATCAACATTGGTCCGCAGCACCCATCGACTCATGGTGTGATGCACTTCCGCACCTCGCTCGACGGTGAAATTGTAAAGAAAATTGACGTGAACAGCGGTTACATCCATCGCGGTATCGAAAAACTTTGCGAAAACATGACATACCCGCAGATTCTTCACTTTACCGACCGGCTGGATTACCTCTCGGCAAGCATCAACCGCCACGCGCTGTGCATGTGCATAGAGAAAGCGGCTGAAATTGAAGTTCCTGCACGCGCCGATTATATCCGTGTCATCATGGACGAGCTGAACCGTATCAGTTCACACCTTATTGCCTGGGCTGCCCACTGCAACGACCTCGGTGCCACGACTGCGTTTATTTACGGTGTGCGCGAACGCGAGCATGTACTCGATATTTTCGACAAAACCTGCGGAGGCCGCCTTATTGTGAACCAGAACGTGGTAGGCGGAGTGATGTTTGATATTTATTCCGATTTTCAGAAAGACGTAAAAGCATTTATTCCATACATGCGTGAGAAACTGGTCGAATACGATGATTTCTTCTCGCACAATGCCATCGCGCTGGGACGTATGGTAAAAATAGGCAACCTGAGCCGCGAAGACGCGATAAGCTATGCAGTTACAGGCCCTGCCGGACGTGGTTCGGGCTGGTCGTGCGATGTCAGGAAACACAAACCCTACTCGCTCTACGATAAAGTGGAATTCAGGGAAATCATCCGCACCGAAGGCGACTCCTATGCCCGCTACATGAACAGGCTGGATGAAATCGAAGAATCGCTGCATATCATCGAGCAACTGATCGACAACATTCCCGAAGGTGAAATTCTGGCAAAAGTTAAACCGATTATCCGGTTACCGGAAGGTCAGTACTACCAGAGTGTAGAAGCCGGTAAAGGTGAATTTGGTGTGTTTATCGAAAGTAAAGGCGACAAGAATCCTTTCCGCGTGAAATTCCGTTCGCCATCGCTTGCTGCTGTATCCGTTATGCCCCTGATATGCAAAAACGAGAAACTGACAGACTTTATCGGTATCGGCGGTTCGATGGATTATGTAATTCCGGATATCGATAGGTGACCCCTAACCCCTAAAGGGGAATTCAGGGTGAGAAACAATTATAAAATCATTCGTCTTTTATCTGTTTGATGATAAGAGATTTATTCGAAACATACAACTATAATCATTAAAATGCCCCCTTTGTTATTCCCCTTTAGGGGATAGGGGTTATATTTTATTATGGAATACAAACAACCATTAGAGCTGACAGGACTCATTGCCAATCTCCACACATTTTTCAGGAGTAATCTGTCGCCATTCTGGGCTACTTTTATAGAAGGTGCGCTTGTACTGATTGCCGTTCTGGCTGCTTATGCCATCATCGCGCTGGCGCTTATCTACATCGAACGAAAAGTCACGGCATTCTTTCAGTCGCGTCTGGGTCCTAACCGCCTGGGTCCTTACGGTGTGATTCAGAGTATTGCCGATATGGTCAAAATTCTGATTAAGGAAATCATTCAGATAAACGATGTGGATAAATTCCTGTTCTATGCCGCTCCGTTTTTCGTCATCATTTCATCCGTGCTCACATTTGGTGCTATTCCGTTCGGCATGGGTCTGCAGGCTGTTGATTTTAATATCGGGATCATTTATGTGATTGCAGCATCATCGCTGGGTGTGATCGGGATATTGCTGGCTGGATGGTCGAGCAACAACAAATACTCCATGATCGGAGCTATGCGAAGCGGAGCACAGTTCGTGAGCTACGAGCTTTCGGCAGCTTTTGCCCTGATGACCATCGTGGTTCTCTCAGGCACCATGCAGCTTTCAGAAATAGTTGAAAACCAGCGGTACGCCTGGAATCTGTTCAATGGTCATATTCCGGCAATGGTAGCATTCGTCATTTACCTGATATCCGGACATGCCGAAACCAACCGCGGACCGTTTGACCTTCCGGAAGCCGAAGGCGAGCTTACCGCAGGTTACCACACCGAATATTCCGGTTTGCAATTCGGATTTTTCTACCTGGCCGAATACCTGAACATGTTTATTATAGCCGCTGTAGCCACTACCGTATTTCTTGGCGGATGGATGCCTGTACAGATAAAAGGCCTGGATGCTTTCAACCAGGTGATGTGGTATATTCCCTCTTACGTATGGTTCTTCGGAAAAACGGCAGTACTCATTTTCCTGAGCCTGTGGGTTCGATGGTCGTTCCCGCGTATGCGTATCGACCTGCTGCTCAACCTGGAATGGAAATACCTGCTTCCTATCAATCTGGTGAACATATTGTTAATGGTATTGATGGTTATTGCAGGCTGGACTTTATCGGATTTGTTCCCGAAATTATTCAGCATTGCCCCCTGATGCTGCCCGGGCTTCCGCAGCACATCACTTTCGCGGGGAATAGCTGAGCACGTTACAATGACATAAAAAAAAGCAATTATATCTTTAGAAAATTTTTATTACAAAAAAATTGAAATACCCGGATAAATTCCCTCTCAGACCACTCACAGAGCGAAGTCGAAGCAGGGTAAAAGGGCAACTTTAATATTATGAATCCATTTATAAAATACGTTTCCGGAATTTTCACCGCAGTGAAGTCGCTTCTTGGCGGTATGGCTGTTACCTGGAAAGAACTTTGGACAAAAAAAGTGACAATGGAATATCCCGAAAACAGGGAAACGCTGAAAATTTCAGACCGCTGGCGCTCGGAGCTGATCATGCCTCACGACGACAACAATGAACATGCCTGTACCGCCTGTGGTATTTGTATGATAAACTGTCCGAACGGCACAATCAACGTAATTTCCAAAACCATTGAAACGGAGGACGGTAAAAAGAAAAAGATCCTGGATAAGCATGTCTGGGACTATGGGATGTGCACATTCTGCAACCTTTGTGTCATTACCTGTCCGTCAAACGCCATCATTTTCAACAACGACTTTGAAGGCGCCATGTACGACAGGAGCAAACTGATTCATCAGCTCAATAAACCGGGAAGCAAACTGAGAGAAAAGAAAAAAGACCTGCCACAACCACCTAAAACGGAGGTTAAGGCTGATGGTCCCGATTCAGAAAAATAATGCCTTGTAACAAAATTTTTATTATTCACTATAAATTTGGACAGCCTCACAAAATCCTCCCTTCAGGGGATCAGGGGGGCAGGTTTGATTAACTTTATGACAATAATATTTTATATTTTAGCGCTTGTAATCACTGTTTTTTCAGTGCTGGCAGTTACAAGCAAGAAAGTTATCCGTTCGGCAACTTACCTGCTTTTCGTATTGCTTGCCACAGCCGGATTGTTCCTTATGTTAGACTACCATTACCTCTTTGCTGTTCAGGTTACCGTATACGCGGGTGGTATCATGGTGCTGTTTATCATGGCAATCTTTCTTACACACAAACCGGGTAGTCTGGTCAGGTTCAAAATGAACTGGAAAGTGACGATGTCGGCTTTACTTGCCGGGGCCGGACTGATTCTGACAGGATTTATCATCGTAAAGAACGTGACACGCGTGTACAACTACGTGGCAAGCAGCGAACTCAGGATGAATGAACTGGGGACGGTGATGATGGGAACAGAGAAATACCAGTACCTGCTACCGTTTGAAGTGATAAGCGTGCTGTTGCTGGCATGTATCATAGGAGCAATACTCATTGCAAGAAAAGAGCCTTCAGAAACTACCGAAGAGGACACGGATGCGCAATAATCAGATTGAACACTTTCAATAAGCAACAGAATAATTAACTGAATATAAATTTTTTGACATACGCCCGTAAAACACCTTATTGCATGCTCACAGAGCAGAGCGCAAACAGGGCAGGGGCATTCATATTATGGGAGAACTAATAATTAACACACCCGGTGGCACATTGCCAATGTTGCCTTACCTGATCATTAGCCTGATTATGTTTTTTGCCGGAATCTACGGATTTTTTACCCGTAAGAATCTGATTCTTATTCTTATTTCCATCGAGCTGATACTGAACGCGGTGGACATTAACTTTGCTGTTTTCAACCGGTATCTTTTCCCGAGACAAATGGAAGGTTTGTTCTTCGCTTTGTTTGTGATTGCCATTGCTGCCTGCGAAACAGCCGTAGCCATTGCCATCATCATCAACGTGTATCGCAAATTCGGTAACGCCGAAGTGGATAATATCCGGCAGATGAAAGAGTAAACCTGTAAGTTCCGGGTTTTGAGTTCCGGGTTCCGAATTAAATAAATTTGGGAAATGCCAGACTCTGAATCTTCTATACTTTTTTCTTTACTGTTTAATAAAAATAAAAACTCACAATACGCTGTACTCAGTACTCAAAACTGATAACAAATTATGGAATATACCATTTTAATTCTTTTGCTTCCTCTGGTAAGTTTTCTGCTTACCGGGCTGCTCGGGATTTCATTAAAACCCAAAACAGCCGGTATTATCGGAACAATTTCATTGACTCTGGTAGCTTTACTTTCGTATTACACGGCTTTTCAGTACTTCACAACTCCGAAAGCCGAAGGAGTATGGCAAACGATGATGCCGTATAATTTCACCTGGCTTAACGTAGGTGAAAACCTGAAAATTGAGTTGGGAATCCTCATTGATCCGATATCCGTGATGATGCTGATCGTTGTTTCTACCGTTTCTCTCATGGTTCATATCTACAGTCTGGGTTATATGCATGGCGAAAAAGGATTTCAACGCTACTATTCATTCCTTTCGTTATTCTCATTTTCCATGCTCGGACTGGTACTGGCAACAAACATTTTCCAGATGTATATTTTCTGGGAGTTGGTGGGTGTTTCTTCGTACCTGTTAATCGGTTTCTACTACACCAAACCATCGGCCGTAGCAGCCAGCAAAAAAGCATTTATCGTCACCCGTTTTGCCGATTTCTTTTTCCTCATCGGCATCCTGGTACTCTCCTACTTTACTCAGACTTTTGATTTTGGTACGTTAATGTCCAGCGATGGCAGCATTTTCAGTCATGCACTCGGATCAACCTTTATAGGCGCATCGGCGCTGACATGGGCTATGGCGCTGATATTTATCGGTGGTGCCGGAAAATCGGCCATGTTCCCGCTTCATATCTGGCTTCCCGATGCCATGGAAGGTCCCACTCCTGTTTCGGCCCTTATCCATGCTGCCACAATGGTGGTTGCCGGTGTGTATCTGGTAGCACGTTTATTCCCGATATATATCGGTTTTACACCCGAAGTACTTCACGGAATAGCTTACATAGGTGCTTTTACAGCCATGTTTTCTGCCGTGATTGCTATCACGCAGACAGATATTAAACGGGTGCTGGCTTTCTCCACCATTTCACAAATCGGATTTATGATGGTGGCGCTTGGTGTAAGCACCGGCATGGAGCTCAATCATCATGAACATGGCGGACTGGGTTATATGGCATCCATGTTCCACCTCTTCACACATGCGATGTTCAAAGCCCTGCTGTTCCTCGGAGCGGGTTCCATTATCCACGCCGTTCACAGCAACGATATGAAAGATATGGGCGGTCTGAGGAAATTCATGCCGATTACTCACGCTACTTTTCTTGTTGCCTGTCTGGCTATCGCGGGCATACCCCCGTTCTCCGGATTCGTTAGCAAAGATGAAATTATGACTGCAGCTTATCATTTCGGTACCGGAATGGGCGTATGGATGAGCATTACAGCAGGTATCACGGCATTTTACATGTTCCGTCTTTATTATAATATTTTCTGGGGTAAAGAATATCACGTGCATGGCGATCACAAGCCACATGAAAGTCCCCGCTCGATGACTTATCCGCTGATGTTTCTGGCGTTAATCACCATTGTGGGCGGATTTATTCCTTTCGGAAAATTCGTTACACCCGACCGTAGCGAATACCTCATTCACCTGGACATCAAAATTGCAGTCATCAGCGTATCGATAGCACTGGCAGGAATTGCGCTGGCTACATTTCTTTACCGCCGGGACAACAAACGTCCCGCGGAACTGGCCGGCAAGATGCGCGGACTTTACGCAGCATCATTCAATAAATTTTACGTGGACGAAGTATATCAGTTTATTACAAAAAAAATCATTTTCAACAGCATTTCGCGTCCGTTTGCCTGGTTCGACCGCCATGTGGTGGATGGAGCTATGAACGGGATGGCACATGTCACGGGGTGGACATCTGAAAAAACCAAACGTTTCCAGTCGGGAAGCGTGCAGTGGTACGCGTGGGTATTTCTGGCGGGAGTGCTGCTGATTACGGCAATAGCCGTTGCAGTTGCCCCCTAAACACCCGAAGGGGATTGCATACGGGTAATCTGTGTTTTTTTAAAAATAAAGTTGCATTCAATTAAAACAATAACATCCCCGCGATAATTCCTCCTTTCAGAGGATTCAGGGGCTTGGCAGTTAATTTATATATTTTATGAACTTCTTACTAATATTTGTATTGATACCTGTACTGATGTTACTTACCTTATTTCTGGCAAGGACACGCAAACAGGTACTGAGTATCATGGTTACAGGCAGTATTGCTTTGGTAGCTGCATCGGCATATCTGGTAATAGCCTATCTGTCAGCCCGCAACGCCGGAGCAACCGAACCTATGCTTTTTACTTCCACCATGATGTGGTATAAGCCACTCAATATCGGTTTTTCGCTCGGAGTGGACGGAGTATCGGTTGCAATGCTCTGCCTCTCGGCCGTTATTGTGCTCACCGGAACATTTACTTCCTGGCAGATAGCACCGCTCACCAAAGAATTTTTCCTTTGGTTCTGCCTGCTTTCCACCGGAGTATTCGGATTTTTCATCACTACGGATTTGTTCACCATGTTTATGTTTTACGAGGTGGCGCTTATCCCGATGTATTTACTAATTGGTATCTGGGGAAGCGGAAAGAAAGAATATTCCGCCATGAAACTTACCCTGATGCTGATGGGTGCATCGGCATTCCTGCTCGTTGGTATTCTGGGTATATATTTCAGTGCAGGCGCTACCAGCATGAATATTTTAGACATTGTGAAGGTGCATATACCTGTCGAACAGCAGTATCTGCTTTTCACCCTTACATTCTTTGGTTTTGGAGTATTAGGTGCTTTGTTTCCTTTTCATACCTGGTCGCCCGACGGTCATGCTTCGGCTCCTACCGCCGTATCCATGCTCCATGCCGGAGTGTTGATGAAACTGGGAGGTTACGGATGTTTCCGGGTATCAATTTACCTGATGCCCGAAGCTGCCCATGTTCTCTCACCGGTATTTATCGTACTTACCGGAATCGGGGTGTTCTACGGGGCGCTTGCAGCCATACATCAGCGCGACCTGAAATACATCAATGCCTATTCTTCTGTAAGTCACTGTAACCTGGTGCTTTTTGCCATCCTGATGATGACTCAGACTGCCATGACGGGTGCTGTGCTTCAGATGCTTTCGCACGGACTGATGACAGCCCTTTTCTTTGCCTTAATCGGAATGATTTACGGACGCACACATACACGTATGATAACCGAAATGGGTGGCCTGATGAAAGTGATTCCATTCCTGGGAGTATCATTTGTTATTGCAGGGCTTGCTTCGCTCGGACTTCCGGGATTGAGCGGATTTGCAGCCGAAATGACCATTTTTATCGGTTCATTTGAAAATCCCGATTTATTCAGACGCATCTTTACCATCATCGCCATTTCGTCGATTGTTACAACGGCAGTGTACATTCTCCGCATGGTGGGAAAATTCCTTTACGGACCGATGCAGGATCCTCATCACGAAGAGATTACAGATGCTGCATGGTTTGAGAAACTGGCAGTAATTACGCTGATAGCCGGCATTGTTTACATCGGTTCGTTCCCGCTGAATTTATCTAACATGCTGAATGAAAGCCTGGGAAATGTGGTAAGTCAGCTTGTTCGCTAACACCCTGAAAGGGTAATATTGGAATTGTGAAATTTATAGCTATTCAGACAGATTAAATACAAAATAATAAAATATTAAAAACAATATGATACGCTCTGCAATCCCCTCTAAAGGGATTTGGGGCAGGTCAATCAATCGTTTATGGACTATATCAGTAATTTTCTATTCATGCGCAGCGAAGTATCGCTTCTGGCTGTAATTATTTTTCTGCTGCTTTACGATTTAATAGCCGGCAAAAAGGGAATGAAGTATTTTCAACCGGTTGCTATCATCGTTTTTGCATTGCATACTGTCGCTGCAATCTTTCCTTATGAGGCAGGGAATGCTTTCGGAGGCATGTATCAGTATTCACCGATCATGACAATCGTAAAAAGCATACTCAACCTGGCTACGCTGATTGTATTTCTGCAGGCAAAAGAAGTGTTTGATGGTGATAAGCAAAGTAACAAACGCGGCGAATACTATTTCCTGACTCTGATTACGCTTCTGGGCATGTATTTTATGATTTCGAGCGGTCACTTCCTGATGTTCTACATTGGGCTGGAGATGGCCTCCATTCCACTGGCCACGCTTACCGCACTCGAGAAATACAGTAAAAAGTCGGCTGAAGCGGGAGCCAAATACATCCTGATAGCGGCTTTCTCTTCCGGAATCATGCTGTTTGGCATTTCCTACCTTTACGGGAGTACGGGAACGCTTTATTTTACCGACATGCCAACGCTTATCAGTGCGAATGCCCTGCAAATCATGGCTTTTGTATTTTTTATTGCAGGATTGTTCTTCAAAATTTCGCTGGTACCGTTCCACCTGTGGACAGCCGACGTGTACGAAGGAGCTCCAACCAGCGTGACTTCCTATTTATCGGTGGTATCCAAAGGCTCAGCCGTATTTGTGCTGATGATACTTCTGTATAAGGTTTTCGGTAACCTGATAGTTCAGTGGCAGGGAATTCTTTATGGAATCATCATTGTCAGTATCACGCTGGCTAACCTTTTTGCCATTCGCCAGCAGAATATCAAGCGATTCCTGGCTTTTTCATCCATATCGCAGGCGGGTTACATTGCGCTGGCAATTATCAGCGGAACCACTTTCGGTATGACCACACTGGTGTATTACATTTTCGTCTATGTATTTTCCAATCTGGCTGCATTCGGCGTAGTAACCACTATCGAGAACCGTTCGGGTAAGCTGAATATAAGCGATTATAAAGGACTCTACAGCACCAATCCACAGTTGAGTTTTGTGATGATGCTTGCCATGTTTTCATTGGGTGGAATTCCCCCTTTTGCCGGATTTTTCAGCAAGTTTTTTGTTTTTGCAGCCGCCCTGGAGAAAGGTTTCTATGTACTTGTGCTGATAGCCGTTGTGAATACCATTATTTCACTTTACTATTATTTACTCGTTGTAAAAGCTATGTTTATCGACAGCAGTGAAAATCCGGTTCCGGCGTTGAAATCTGACTTTTTCAACCGGACAAGCTTGTTTATCTGTACTGCCGGCATTCTGATTGCAGGAATTCTCAGTTTCTTCATGGAAAGAATAGGATTGTACAGCTTCGGAATGTAACACCCGAAAAACAAAGGATTACAGGTCCCTTGTATCGAACAGATACAGGGGATTTTTTTTATCAACAGCCGTTTTCAAACAACAATTTACTTTCTTATCTTTGCACTCTTAAATAAATAAAAACAGAACATGGAAATTTCAGGAAAAATCATTGCAGTGCTGCCGCTTCAGAGCGGACAAGGGAAAAACGGCCAGTGGCGTTCACAGGACTATGTATTGGAAACAGGCGATCAGTATCCCAAAAAAGTATGTTTCAACCTTTTCAACGACAAGATAGACAAATTCCCCGTAGCCATCAACGAGCAGGTTACCATTAGCTTTGATATCGAAAGCCGCGAATACAACGGGCGATGGTACACCACCGTGCGCGCCTGGAACGTGAAAAAAGAAAATGAAGGCATTTCACCAAACGGTATGCAAAATGCCGGTTTTCCTCCGCAGGCTTCATCCGGCTATCCGAACTTCGGTGCAACGGAAACAGCTGACAGCGGAACTGACCTGCCGTTTTAAAAGTAAGCTTGACTATAGTCAGGCTGCTCAGGAGTAATATTATATCAGCAACTCATTCTGCTTCTTCATAGTATCAGTATAGCAAACAGGTCAGCGAACCGGGGAATTATCCGTGTTTCTGAAAAACTTGTTGAAATGCGGGACCCTGAGAAGGGAACACTTCATCAACATCCGTAAGCCATTAAATCCAACATACAAACATGAAATTATCACGCCATAGAATTTTCAGAACCGGACTTTTCATCGTATTTTTTTCATCATTCCTGCTTTCAGCCGCTCAGACTACCAAACTTAAACTTGCCTGTGTCGGCAACAGCATCACCTACGGATATACATTGTCGAATCCGGATACGCAAAGTTATCCGTCGCAACTGCAAACATTGCTCGGAACAACCGGCTGGACGGTCGGCAACTATGGTGTTAGTGCGCGAACCATGCTGAAAAAGGGCGACAGACCTTACTGGAACGAAGCGGCATATACCAACGCGCTGGCAAGCAAACCCAACTATGTGATGATTGAACTTGGTACCAACGATGCTAAAACAACCAACTGGACACCCTATGGTTCGCAGTTTGTTGCCGATTACAAAGCAATGATCCAGTCTTTTCGTAATTTAACTCCCAAACCCGAAGTCTGGATGGGCCTTTTACCTCCGGGACAAAACACGGGCTGGACTATTTATCAGAACTACATTAAAGACACGGTGAATGTGAAAATCAGGCAGGTTGCTCTTGAAACCGGCACGGGACTGATAGACATTTACGCGGCATTCAACGGTGACTGGACGAACCGCACATATTTTAATGCAGACGGAATTCACCCCACGGTGGCAGGAGCAGCTGTCATAGCTCAGAAAGTAAAGGAAATGATCACTATGCCGAAGCCAAAATTATCCTATACCGATGGTAAAATAACTACTTCCGTACAGACAGATGCCTGCCAGTGGTATCTGAATGATGTTGTCATAGCTCCGTCTGAAGGCGGTACGGCGAAGGAGTTTTTGCCCGTCAGGACAGGAAAATACAAAGTCTCGATCAAGCTTAACCCGGACAATGAAAGCCGGATTATATCCGAAGTACTGGAAATATTATCCCTGCATTCGGGTGTGAATACAACAGCCGCTCCTTCCGGTCTGAAAATTTACAACAATTCGGAAGCCGACGGAACAATCTATGTCGAATTTCAGCAACCCACGTATCGAAATCAGGGGATTAAACTCTACGACCTATCCGGTAAGCAAATCCTTTCGCGGGATATATCCGGAACGAAAGAGATCCTTTCCGTGGCAAATCTGCCAAACTCACTGTATATTCTGGAGGTTTATAACAACGGAAAAAATGAAAGGATAAAACTTTTCAGATGATAAAATTGTGAGTGACAAGAATTCTGACTGATGCGATTGCACGAATCCGAATGAAGTTATTGCCCGATTAATATCGGTCAGTTAACTAACTTGCACACCGATTCAGAGAAGGATTATCAGTTATTCAGTCTCTTCTTCGCGATCCAGTTCGGCTTTAATACCGGTTTCATCATTGATTGATTTCATCCAATCTCTTTTTTCCTTCTGATCCTTCAGAACCAGGAAAATAATCAATGTAATTCCCAATAAAAAAACGATGGAGATGATAGTTCAGTTTGTGCTCATAACTTGTACTTTTAAGTTGTTTTGCAAATGATTTCCAGGTGTAGTAATTACCTGTATTCCCGTTTAAACCTACCATAAGTATATTTCAACGGTATTAAAATGCTGTTAAAACAGTGTTATATTTCTCCGTTTCGTATTGTCGCTTTATCTGCCCGCTCCCGCGCAATTTTATAGCCTGGCAGCGGTTTAACTGCTATAAAACAAAAAAAAACCGTAACTTTGTTCTCCGGCAATTCTATTTTTGGCAGGTGATTAATGGATTAAGACCTAATTAAAAAATACAGAAAATGAAAAAATTGATTCTTGTTTTTGCGTTATTTGCAGCCACCCTGAGTGGTTTCGCACAGCAACTTATGTCTCCCAACGGAAATTTCACGTTGAATTTTTCGTTGTCGTCAGCAGGAGAACCACTTTACCAGCTTTCTTATAAAGGTAAAGAGGTGATTAAGCCCTCCAAGCTGGGTTTGAAATTAAAAAATACAACCTGGCTGGCTTCCGGATTTACTTTAATGGATAATAAATTAAGTTCGTTCAACGAAACCTGGAAACCTGTATGGGGAGAAGTCAGTCAGATCAGCAATCATTACAACGAAATGCTTGTAACGCTGGAACAGACCATACAAAAAAGATACATGAAAATCCGTTTCCGTCTGTTTAATGATGGACTGGGATTTCGTTATGAGTTTGACCGGCAACCCGAACTGAGTTATTTCCAGGTTCTGGATGAGTGTACCGAATTCGCTCTCACGGGCGACCACAAGGCTTTCTGGATACCGGGCGATTACGACACCAATGAATATTTTTACACAACCACCAAACTTTCTGAAATCAATGCAGAAGTCGTAGATGGAACGGGCATCGGTACACACGGATATTTTGCAAAGAATGCTGTTCAGTCGCCGCTGATGATGAAAACAGCCGATAGCCTTTATATAAATATTTTTGAAGCAGCTCTGCTCGATTATTCTGCCATGAATCTGATGGTCGATCAGAAAAACTTTGTGTTAACGGCATCGCTGGTTCCTGATGCTTACGGTACGAAAGTATATATGCAGACACCTCACAACTCCCCCTGGAGAACCGTGATTGTGAGCGATAAAGCTGCTGATATCCTGGCTTCAAAAACAATACTCAACCTGAACGAACCCTGCAAAATTGAAAATACCGATTTCATTAAACCACAGAAATTCGTAGGTATCTGGTGGGGGATGCATGTACCTGACCACTGGTCCTGGAATTTTTCTGATACACCTAATCTCAAACTGAAAAATACCGATTGGAATGCACTGAAACCGAATGGACGTCATGGAGCAACCACCGAAAATGTGAAACGATACATTGATTTCGCGGCTGCAAACGGAATAACCGGAGTATTGGTTGAAGGCTGGAATATCGGATGGGAAGACTGGTCGGGCAACTGGAAGGAAGAGGTTTTTGATTTCGTAACACCTTATCCCGATTTCGATGTAAAGGGATTACAGAGCTATGCCGCTTCAAAAGGTGTAAAACTGATAATGCACCACGAAACATCCGCCTCTGCCACCAACTATGAAAGACGTATTGATAAAGCCATTGAATTTATGAAACAAAATGGCTACGATGCCGTAAAGACCGGTTATGTGGGCTGGATTATTCCGCGTGGAGAAAGACATGACGGTCAGTGGATGGTAAATCACTATCAGCGTGTGATAGAAAAAATGGCTGCTAACCGGATAATGATTGATCAGCATGAGCCTGTCCGCCCAACCGGCCAGCACCGCACTTATCCCAATCTGATGGCTTGTGAAGCAGCACGAGGCAATGAATTCAACGCCTGGAGCGTGGGCAATCCGCCCGAACATGAAACCATCCTTCCGTTTACCCGTCTGATGGGAGGCCCGATGGATTACACACCCGGAGTTTTCGAAATAAAAATGGATCATTACAAAGCAGGAAATACATATCAGGTGCATACTACTCTCGCCAAACAGCTGGCGCTCTATGTCACCATGTACAGTCCGTTGCAAATGGCTGCCGATCTGGTGGAAAATTATGAAAAGAGAATGGATGCTTTTCAGTTTATCAAAGATGTAGCTGTTGACTGGGATGATACCAGGTATCTGGAAGCTGAACCCGGCGACTATGTTACCATTGCCCGCAAGGCAAAAGGTACAGGCGACTGGTTTATCGGCGCCATTACCGACGAGAATGCCCGCACAGCGGCTATCGGTTTCAGTTTTCTGGAACCAAAAACATGGTATGTGGCAACAGTATATGGAGATGCGCCCAATGCTCACTGGAAAGAAAATCCGATGGCTTACGAAATCCGCAAAGTATTGGTTCAGAACACTTCGGTGCTGAAGCAGCAACTTGCAGCCGGAGGAGGTGTGGCTATCAGCGTGAAGAAAGCAGCCAAAACAGATATGAAGGGACTGAAAAAAATAAAATAAGATATCAGAGCGAATTCATAAATTTCTCAATCCGAACCGCTGCCCGCTTATGGGTGGCGGTTCCAGTTTTATCACCTTTGGCATTCTCAACAACGATCTGAAATTCATACAGTTTTCCTTCATGCTCAACAAGTTCTGCAGTGCAAATAACGGTTTCGCCGGGCTTTGATGCTTTCAGATGCCTGACATTTATTTCTATTCCCACAGTTGTAAATCCGGTTTCAAGATCATCAATTGCCTGAACGGCTGTATTTTCCATGAGTGCAATCATAGCGGGAGTTGCATAAACTTCGAGGCTTCCGGAGCCCATAATGACAGCAGTTTCAGATTCGGTAATCAGATGTTGTTGTGAATATATTTTCATTTTGTGTTTTTTTCAGTTTCTAATTTGTAATCAGTATGATTTCTGCCCGAAAATAAGGGATACAGAAAAACACTCAGTCCGTAAAAAATAAATGCTGCAATGAATCCCGCAATCACATCAATGACATAATGAGCGCCAAGATAAACAGTAGAAAAAACCAGCAGAACATATACTGGCAACAATATAAGGGCTAATTTATATTTTCGTTTTACCAGTACCAGAATTATTACAAGCGTTGAATTTCCGATATGAGAACTTGGAAATGCACCTGTAGGTCGTTCTGCTATATTTCTGATAAAATCAAGAAATTGTTTAAATATACCGCTGGGAGGTGTGTGTCGCAGGCTGATATAGTTGTTGCTGAAATAATCTCCGAGCGATGGATATATTCCAGCGGAAATCTGCTTATCGTCAATTAATTGAAAATAATACTGCGGACCCGATGCCGGAATGAGAAGAAACACCAGGTAAAATAAAAAGAAAGCCAGTATTGTGGTAAAAAAGAAAAACTCAGCATACCTTTTGTCGGTGCGATAGAAGTAGAGACAAGTGATGATCAGTAATGGAAAAAAAGAAATATATCCCAAATTCATCAGTTCGGAAAACCAATGCTGCGGAAAAGCCTGTGCAAATATTAAAGACGGTTGAAAACCAAACATTCGGAAATCAGCACGTGCCAGCAGGTGATCAAAACTTTCAAAATAACGGTTGAAGTAAAATGTTTCGGGATACCAGTAAACAAACAGAGAGCCAATAAAAAGGTACCGGATAAAGTTTATTGATGAATTTTCGCATGAACTGCCCAAATATGCCAGAAAGAAAATTCCTGCACATATCAGCAGCCTGATACCTATAAGTGAGGCATCCGTACCATACTTCAAAACGATATAAAATACAGCAAAGGTTGAAATCAGGATATAATACAAGGTTAGTTTCTCA
Source organism: uncultured Paludibacter sp. (assembly GCA_964634605.1). Lineage (GTDB taxonomy): Bacteria > Bacteroidota > Bacteroidia > Bacteroidales > Paludibacteraceae > UPXZ01. Next base: position 6,859 of record CAZWLJ010000030.1, on the reverse strand, counting down.
GCCGGATTAAATTTTATTGAACGTAAATTCATTGAAGAAAACAGATATGTCCGAAAAATGTGATTGATTATTTTTTTTTTTTATCATTCAAAAGTATATTTTTTTTGTTAAATTCAAATTTTTCACACATACTTTTTTCTGAATTATTTTCAAAAAAACACCGGAGAACTAATCCCTGCCCTTTCATGAACATTATTAACAAAAATTATTTTTTCAGGGGAATTCTCGTTCTGAAGAATGATCTCCACACAAAAACCAGGGCAATAGCCAGAAAAACTACTCCGGCATATCCACCAATGTCTTACCCCTGCTCGCGCCGATATGTAATCCGGGTCAATACAGAATAAAGTCAGGAGGCAGACTTCGCTGATACGGATTTTCATCCGTGCCCTGCAAGTAAGAGGTAATCCTATCCGGTCAGAAGTGGTCAGGCACTTTGCCCGAAAATCAGGTTAAAAGGCAGCTCCTCATCCCGCTGTTTTCAAAAGCACAAATAAATCTGAATCACTTTTCTCCATAGAAAAAAATCAGTATCTTTGGACTGAAATTTTAGTGGTTAAAATAATACCTGATGAAAATCTCCACCGGCGGAAACGATGAGGAAAGTAAAACTTAAATTATAACAACCTGCACACTATAAAAGAATCACAAATATCACTAACATGAAAAAATCACGCTATTTCGTATTGATTGTATCGTTTTTGTTTTTAGCTGTTTTTACTCTTTCTGCCCAGAATGAATGGGATGATGTGAAAATTACTCAGGTAAACCGGGAAAATGCCTGTACAGTAGGCATTCCTTTTGAAACCGAAAATTCGTTGTTAACCAACAGTACAGAACAATCATCTTACTATTTATCACTAAATGGAGTCTGGAAGTTCAACTGGGTGTCCGATCCCTCCAAAAAGCCGGCTGGTTTCTTTAATCCTTCCTATAATGTCAGCGGTTGGGATGATATTGATGTACCGCTCAACTGGCAGATTTACGGTGTTCGTCACGGCAAAAGCTGGGACAAACCATTGTATGTAAACACCCGGTATCCATTCACTTACGATGCCAATTACAGTGTTATGGCCAGTCGTCCTGCCGATTTCACCTACAATAACAACATGAAAAATCCGGTGGGCAGTTACCGGCGTGAATTCATACTTCCCGCCAGCTGGGATGGTCGCGATATTTACGTACGTTTCAATGGAGCCGGACCGGGTTATTACCTTTGGGTAAACGGACAGCAGGTTGGTTACTCCGAAGATTCTTTCCTCCCTTCCGAATTTAAGATAACCGATTACATAAGGAGCGGAACCAATGTAATAGCGGTGCAGGTTTACCGGTTTACAAGTGGTTCTTTTCTGGAATGTCAGGATTTCTTTCGTTTTAGCGGCATTCACAGAGATGTTTTTCTCTGGTCGGCTCCGAAGACTCAAATCCGGGATTACTTCTTCACCTCCAATCTCGACAACACTTATACCAATGCATCGGTATCCATTGATGTTGAGTTAAGCGGCACAGCACTGACCAACAGTAAGATTACGGCAAAATTACTGGATAACGGTTCAGTTATAGCAACAAAAGAACTCACATCACCGATTATAGGTAAAAACACCCTTACTTTTCAGGTAAACAGTCCGAAGAAATGGAGTGCCGAAATACCAAACCTCTATGATCTGGTGCTAACACTCGAAGATCAGACCGGCAAAGTAATTGATATACGTGGCGGAAAAGCAGGTTTTAAGAAAGTGGAGATTGGAAGCAGGGGTGAATTGCTGATAAATGGGAAGCGGATGGTTTTTCACGGTGTTAACCGGCACGACCACAGCGAGATGAATGGCCGGACTGTATCGAAGGAGGAAATGGAACGCGATGTAAAAACCATGAAACAGCTAAACATCAACGCCGTAAGAACATCGCATTATCCGGTCAGTCCTTACTTCTACGAACTGTGCGATAAGTATGGCCTGTATGTCTTATCCGAAGCCAATGTGGAATGTCACGGGAATACCGGATTGTCAGGTGTGGAAGTTTTCAGAAAACCGATGGTTGAGCGCAATCAGAACATGGTTAAACGATTCAGAAATCACGTATCTATTTTTATGTGGTCGTATGGCAACGAATCGGGAGGCGGCAATAATTTTTATTACGTAGAGAACGCTATCAAGGCGCTGGATAAAACCCGTCTGACACATTACGAAGGAAACAGCCAGTGGAGCGATGTGAGCAGCACCATGTATGCAGATATCAACCGGATTAAAAGTATCGGGGAGCAACGGCTGACCGAATCAAATCCGCGTCCTCATATCCAGTGTGAGAATAGTCACGCCATGGGAAATGCCATGGGAAATGTACGGGAGTTTTTCGATCTGTACGAAAAATACCCCGCATTAACCGGTGAATTTATCTGGGACTGGAAAGATCAGGGAATAAAAATGCCTGTTCCCAATAAACCGGGTGAGTATTACTGGGCTTACGGAGGCGACTTCGGCGATTCGCCCAACGACGGAAGCTTTTGTACCAATGGAGTGGTATTTGCCGACAATTCGTTTTCAGCTAAATCATACAGCACCAAAAAAGTGTACCAGCCCATCGATTTTTTCATGAAAGAGGATCATAAAACTTTCATACTTAAAAGCAAGCGGGCATTCAAATCTGCTGATGATCTCGATATTTACTATTCAGTGCTTGAAGATGGAAAAGAGATTAAAAGAGAAAAACTGGATGTGACACTTGCCGGTGGAGCAACTGCCGAAATCAGCCTTAATGCCCTGCCCGAAACACCCAAACCCGAAGCGGAATACTTTATCCGCTTTAATGCTTATCAAAAGGAAGCAACCTGGTGGGCAGAGCAGGGATATGAAGTGGCAGGTGAGCAAATAAAACTGAAGGAAGCCAATAAACCGGTGGCTGCTATTCCGGCAACAGGAAATCTTACGGTTAGCAGTACCACCGCCGATATTACTGTTACCGGCAGCAACTTTTCAGCGGTGTTCTCCAAATCAGCGGGAACATTAATTAAGTACACCTTCAATGGAAAACAATTAATCAATCAGCCTTTGGCGCTTTATGTTTTCAGACTGCCAACGGAGAATGATAAACCGCAAACCAAAGGCTGGGATGATATGGGAATCAGACAATTAACCGTTAAAGCGGGAGTATGGGATATTCAGGAAAACGGGAATACGGTTGATCTGAGTATTCTGAACACCTATACGGCTATCGCCCCCAATGTATTTACCACCCGGATGCTGTTTAAGATAGCCGGCGACGGCAATATTTATGTCAGTTCCATTATTGATCCCCTCAAAAAGAATGTGATATTACCTAAAATTGGTTATCGGCTTGAAATGCCCAAAGACTTTGAGAAACTGACCTGGTTTGGACGTGGTCCGTGGGAGTCGTATGCAGATCGTAAAGAAGCTTGTTTCGAAGGGGTTTACAACTCTACGGCAACAGATCAATGGGAAAAATATGTACTTCCGCAGGAAACCGGTAACAAGGAAGAAGTGCGATGGATGAGCCTGACCGACAATGCCGGGGATGGACTTTTGTATGTGGCACCTCAGCAAATGTCTTCTACGGCAACTCATTTCAGACCCGAAGATATTTACCGGGATCGTTATAACCGTGAGAAACATCCTTATCAGGCCAAACAGAAGTTTTGTGAGAATACCGTGGTAAGTCTCAACGCCGTTATGCGCGGATTGGGTAATGCGTCCTGTGGTCCCGATGTACTGGAGAAATACGAGTTGAAAGCCGGCAACACCATTTTCAACTTTATAATCATGCCTGTCGCCGGTAATCTGAACAATGACCAGCTGTCCGAACGGGCAAGAGTTGGATTTCCGGTCTGTGATCCGGTTCACATTGTAAGAAACAACCAGGGTAAAGTGGAACTTAGCACAACCACACCCAATGCCAGAATATATTATAGCATAGATAACGGTTCCTTTCAGCTCTATGAGGGATCATTTGAGTTTTTATCAGCCGGCAGAATCATATCGTATTGCGAAGCCGATGGTTTTTTAAGCGGCTTGAAGACAACCGTTGATTTCGGTCTTTTTATTGATAAATCGGCATGGAAAGTGGTAAGCTATTCGAGCCAGGCTAACGGTGAGGAAGCTTATAAATCCATCGATGAAAACGAAAACACCATCTGGCATACAAGCTGGGGAACATACGAGCCCGCTCATCCCCACGAAATTGTGATTGATATGCAAAAAACATATCGGATAGAAGCTTTCAATTATACAGGAAGACAGGATGGAGAGAATGGCCGGGTTAAGGAATATGAGATCTATTTCAGCAACGACCCGAAAGTATGGGGAAGTCCCGCCGCAAAGGGAGAATTTACCAGTTCATCCGCAATACAATCCGTAACCATCGCTTCAAAACCCGTAGCGAGGTACTTCAGGTTGATAGCTAAGTCGGAGGTTAACGGTAAAGCCTGGACATCTGCTTCAGAACTGGGCATCGAAGCATCTGCCATTGTCGATCCGGTGAGCGTATCCTGTACCACACCCGACAAAACCAAAAAATATTATATAAAACATCAGCAATCAGGCTTTTACCTGCAATTGCTTCCGGATGTATCAACAAATTACGAGGGCGATTTTTGTATCAATCCCCTGAACAAAGACAACAACACGTTTGAATTTGATTTTACACCCGTTGCCGGTTTTACATCCTATTATAATGTTCGCGTAGCCGGCACCTATATAAATCAGAAGGACGGCTGGAGGTGTGTTTCGGGGACTAAAAAGGATAATGGAGGAATGATACAATTAGAAACGCTGGCAGATTGTAGCGTAAAAATGCGGGGTGTATGGCAGAAATGGAATTATATTAACCTGGATAACACCGTTGCCGGTTCTTACATCTACGCCGATAAATCAACAGGTGCCGGCTGGCAACTGGAGGAAGTACTCAGCGGCACCGGTGTCTCCACTGTAAACAACCCCGCCGGAGTTACCATTACTCCGGCTTTAACAACCGGAGCTGTTCGTATTATAACGGGTCAAAAGTCAAAAATCAAAGTCATGGATTTTTATGGCAGAACATTGGATTCGTTTACTTCTTCCGGTGATTTAACCGTCCATTTGAATTATCCTGACGGAATTTATTTTTTTATGGTTAATTCCGGATTATTATCCACTCATAAAGTGCTTTTAAACAGACACTAAACAAAACCGTCCGCTTTGCAAATCAGAACGGACGTTTTTTTTATCCGTTTAATTCTTCACCTTTATTTATTTTTCTGTTACGCGTGCATCAATCCGCCTGTTTTGAGCACGGCCTTCTTCATTTGCATGTTCGGCAATGGGATGATCGGATCTGTATCCTCCGGCTTCAGGACGAATGGCATCCACTCCCCCGCTGCTGCGGCTTTCTTCCTTATTTATTTGAAGGGTAAGAGCTCCCGGAATATTTACAGCAGACAGAAACCACTACCCCGCTGCCACTCACCATAGTCATTCCGGGTACACGGACATTCCTGTCCGTGATTTTTATAAAACGGGTAAGAATACCCGTTCACCCGAAAAATATTAAAATTTCATACCTCTCCCCGCCCCGTCCGAACGGATATGCAGCATAAATGAACAAAGCTGGCGGCATAGCCGGCGGGATATTTCATCCCCCCGCTGCCGCGCGAAGTTTTTAGCAATTAAAGAGCATATCCGGAAGGACGGAGAATAACGGAATCATCAACCAGAAAAAATTAAAAATGATGCGGGTATGTTAACAGACTAATATAAAAATGATTACATTTGCCAGTACCTAAACGGGAGCAGGGATGCCGTGCCCGGGATATGAAATACATTCGGAAATGGATTCCTGAAATGGATATTCTGAGTATCCTGAACCTGTTGCTGAATACACATTTGCAACGCAGAGAACTCCTGAAACTTATAAATTTACCATAAACTCATCCTTAATTTTTTACCTTATTTATGAATGATCTTATTGATTTCAGAAAAGAAGCTATCATTGACAAGAAATGGAACTTTGCATCAGGCACAAAAGAGGTACCTGAAGGAGTAATGATAACCGGGCCTAATTCTTTTATCGGAGTACATATAGTTGATTATCTGCAAAAAAACACGAAACTTCCAATTCATCTGCTTATACGGGCAGAAAATGAAAGTCTGGCCATCGATAAAATGCAAAAAAGCTTCGGGAAATGGGGACTGGGCAGTTTCAAAGCAGAAGGTATTCAATTTTACTGTGGAAATGTTTGTGATGAAAATTTTGGATTGTCAGATGATGATTACCGAACCCTGACAGAACAAACCGGAACCGTGATTCATCTGGCTATGAATCCCTTATATCATTTACCCTACGATTTCTTCAGACAAAACTGGATTCCTGAACTGGAAAAAATGATAGCATACTGCGGAAATCACGATTCCCCGAAATCGCTTCATTACACTTCATCTTTCAATGCAACTTTTTTTCAAAATGAAACCGACTTTGCAGCTGTAAATACAAATGCCTGGCAATCGGGTTATGCTGCATTTAAATGGGTTGCGTCCGAAGCTATTAAAAATGCTTTTTCCCAAAATCTGAATGGATGCATTTACGACGTTCCTCTTGTTATAGGAAGTCTTGAAAAGGGTTTATGCCCCGATAATTATTCTATCTGGCATATCTTTAACATTTTTCTTGCTACCGGTTGTTTTTTCCCTTTTTCTTTCAGAATAATTCCTGTAAATATACTTGCTGAGTCCATTTGCTTAAACATACTGAACGGGAAAAAGGAGAAAGGAATAAAATTTTCAAGACCGGTTCTTGATGAGCCTGTTACAGATTTGCTGATTGAAAAAACAGCTTCTGAGTTTGGATTACGAAAATCATCAGCGGAAGAGGC
>CAZWLJ010000029.1:0-41258 GCA_964634605.1 uncultured Paludibacter sp. | reverse complement strand
TTCTAACTTGATAAACTTTCTGACCTGATAAACTTTCTAACTTGATAAACTTTCTGACCTGATAAACTTTCTAACTTGATAAACTTTCTAACTTGATAAACTTTCTAACTTGATAAACTTTCTGACCTGACAAACTCAAAAAGCTCACACCGGATCGACATCCAGACTGATTTTCAGTGTTTTGTACGGGTCGCGGGTGAGAAACATAGCGGTGATTTGGTTCAGGATGATTTTAGCCTGTTCGGCAGAGACTTCGGTTTCTATTTTGAGCAGGATGTTTTTGATGTAAAAATTCTGAATCCGTGAAACAGGTGGAATGTTGGGCCCGAATACCCTGTTGCCGAAAACTTTTCGCAATTCGGTTGTGAGTTCCTTTGCTGCTTTGTCGGTGGTTTTCATGTCGCGGTGACGCAGCGTGATTTCGATAAGGCGTGTGTAGGGCGGATAGCCAAACTGCTTGCGCTCGCTGCATTGAGTGATAAACATGTCTTCGAAATCGTTGCGCAGAACCTGCCCGATGACCGGATGATCGGGTACGGAAGTCTGAAGCACTACGGTTCCCCGTTTGTTCTTACGTCCGGCTCTGCCGCTCACCTGAGCCATAAGCTGGTAGGCCCGTTCGTGCGAACGGAAATCGGGAAAATTGAGCATGTTGTCGGCATTGAGAATTCCGACCAGGCTTACCCGTTCGAAATCCAGTCCCTTGGTAACCATTTGTGTTCCGACCAGAATATCGACTTTTCCCTGCTCAAAATCGGTTATCATTTTATCGTACGACTTTTTGCTGCGTGTAGTATCCACATCCATGCGTGCCACACGCGCCTTCGGGAAATACTCTTCGATTTCCTGCTCGATTTTTTCGGTGCCGAAACCTTTGTTTTCAAGCTGAGGGGTGTTGCATACGGGGCAAAGGTCGGGGATATGTTCTGTGTATCCGCAATAGTGACATGTCAGTTTGTTCAGAAATTTGTGTACCGTAAGGCTCACATCGCAGTTTTTGCATTTCGGCACATAAGCGCAGCCTTTGCATTCCAGGTAGGGGGCATAGCCTCTCCGGTTCTGAAAAAGAATAACCTGTTCGCTGTTTTCGAGCGATTTACGGATTTTTTCCATCAGCAGGGGAGTGAAATGTCCTTCCATCTGTTTCCTGTGATACGCTTCCCTGGTGTCGGCAATGAGGATTTCGGGCAATTCCATCTCCTGATAGCGCTGGTTGAGAGCCACATAGCCGTATTTGCCGGTTTTGGCATTGTAGTAACTTTCAATAGCCGGTGTTGCGCTCCCGAGCAGGGTCCTGGCCCCGTGGAGTGATGCCAGCACAATAGCGGCATTGCGGGCATGATACCTGGGCGAAGGATCGAATTGTTTGTAGCTGGTTTCGTGCTCCTCGTCGATGATGACTAATCCGAGCTGACGGAAAGGAACAAATATAGCCGAACGGGCTCCGATTACTACTTCGTAACCCTTGTCGGTCAGCATGTTATTCCAAATCTCCACCCGTTCGGCGTCCGAGAAACGGGAGTGATACACAGCCAGTTTGTTCCCGAAAATTCGTTTGAGGCGGGACGTGAGTTGCGTGGTGAGGGCAATTTCGGGAACGAGGTAAAGTACCTGCTTCTTGGCTGCCAGGGTTTGCTCTATCAGGTGGATGTAAAGTTCGGTTTTGCCGCTGGAGGTGATTCCGTGGAGCAACACCGTGTTTCTCACGGCAAACTGGCTGTGAATTTCATCCAGAGCCTTTTGCTGAAAAACGTTGAGAGGATATTTTTCTTCGGTGTGAATTTCCGACCTGTCCAGCCGCCCGATTTCTTTCCGGTATATTTCCAGAATATTCTTATCGGTAAGTCCTTTGAGAGTGGCATCGGAGCAACCTGATTTATCGAGCAGTTCTTTTTTTGAAACTTCCCTGATGTTTTTTGCGGATAAACACCTTGAAAATTCGATGTATTTCATCAGTATTTCCAGCTGTCTGGGCGAACGGGCCAGTTCATCGAATATTTCACGCAGCCGGTTTTCGGATGATGCTTCTTCCGTAAGTCGGATGTAACTTTCGGTTTTAGGGCGGTATTTTCCGGTAAGTTCCTCGCTTACTTCCACCAGTCCTTTTTCCATCAGTATTTTCAGTGTCGGGAGCGTGTCGCGCATACCGGTAATCCTGTTCAGGTCCGAAACCGACTGGATTTTCCCGTCGGACAGCGCGTCGGCAATTTTTTGTTCTTTATCTGTCAGTGAAATTTCTTCGTCGAAAGCGGCGTTGATACGTACCTGAGTTTCGCTCTCCAGTTTCAATCCCGCAGGAATGGCAGCCTGGTACACTTCGCCTGTGTATGCCTGGTAGTAGGAGCTCATCCATTCCCAGAATTTGAGTTGCGGAAACCGGATAACCGGATGCTCATCCAGCAGGCAGATGATTTCCTTGGCCTGGTAGAGGGTGGGAGCATTGCTGTGGATGAGGCACACGATAGCTGTGTACATTTTCTTTTTGCCAAACGGAACCACCACGCGCATGCCGGTACGCACCGAATCTGCCCACTCATCAGGAACGGAGTAGGTGAACGTGTTGCCCAGCGGCAACGGCAGTATGACGTCAATATATTTCATGAAAATTGCTGTACCTTATTAATTCTATTCAATGCCTGGCTGTCAGCTGTGAGAACAAAGGCTAAAGATTTTTAGAACAAAGACAAAAGAGTAAAGAACACAGAACACAGAACACAGAGCCTGAAACTTTACAAATTTGAGATATTCAGCGGATTTGCCGAGCAACTTTCGATGTGGTCGTTGATCATACCGGCAGCCTGCATGAATGCATAGCAAATGGTGGATCCGACAAACTTAAATCCCCTTTTCTGCAATTCCCTGCTCATGGCATCCGATTCAGCTGATTTTGACGGAATTTCCGAAATGGACTGAAAATGATGCTGAATAGTCTGGTAGCCGGTGAATTGCCAGATAAAGCGGTCGAATGAGCCGAATTCTTTCTGAACCTTCAGAAATGCGGCGGCATTGGATACCGTAGCCCGTATTTTTGCCTGATTGCGTATGATGGAAGCATCCTGCATCAGCTGCTGAATTTTGTCCTCGTCAAAGGTTGAAATTATCAGCGTGTCAAAATTATGAAACGCCCTCCGGAAATTCTCCCGCCTGTAAAGAATCGTTTTCCAGCTCAGGCCTGCCTGGAAAGCATCCAGCACCATGTACTCGAACAGTTTTCTGTCGTCGTGGAGCGGTATACCCCATTCGGTGTCGTGGTAGGCTTTCATCAGCGGATCGTTTGCATGCCACGAACAATCCGCAGGTTCTGTTGTTTTTTTTGGTAAATTTGCCACGTATTTTACTTTTGTTCTACAAAATTACAAATTCAAATTGAAAATCAAGTGAAATAAGTTTTTAAAAAGAGATATGGATCCAATCGAAATCATTCAGAAATATTACGACAAGAAAAGCAAACTGTATAAAATACTTGTAAAACATGGTTGTCAGGTAAGGGATAAGGCGCTGGAAGTTGCCGGCAAGCACCCTGAATTCGGAGCCGACAGGCAATTCCTCTCCGATGCGGCCATGATCCATGATATTGGCATTTATCTTACGGATGCTCCCGAAATTGAATGTTTCGGCACGTACAAATATGTGGCTCATGGTTATCTGGGTTCTGAGATTATCGCCCGGGAGGGTTATCCCGAACATGCGCTGGTGTGTGAGCGCCACACCGGGCTCGGGCTGAGCCTGGAGTGGATTGAAAAGCGCAATCTGCCTGTTCCGCACCGCGATATGCGGCCTGTAACCATCGAAGAACAGATAATATGCTATGCCGATAAATTTTACTCCAAAACGAAATTATCCGGTGAGCTGAAAATTGAAAAAATACTGAAAAAACTAGGTAAATATGATGAGTCGCAGGTGGAGCAATTTCTGGAGTGGCACAAGCGGTTCGGATAGATTTTGAGTACCTTCGGGAGAATAAGACAGGCCGATCCAGTAGAGTTAATTAAGGTTAAATTAATAAAAAATCAGACTGATATTCAGTGTTTTTATGTTTTACAACATTTTTTTGGGTAACTTTGCACCGTGAAAATTAGAATATCAGAATTCGAACTCATACTAAATTTTGAAAATTATGTTTACAGAAAGAATTGGTTCAAACGCAGGCTTGATATGGGCTGCTTTGGAAAAAGGAGAAATGGAAGTTAAATCGCTGAAAAAAGCTACCAAACTGACAGAAAAAGATTTGAATTTTGCATTGGGATGGTTGGCCCGCGAAGGTAAAGTATCTTTCAGGGAAGAAGAAAAAGAACTTTACATTGCACTGATTTGAAAGGTGAAATGGATATAAAAAAGCGGAATAGTTTGAATAACTGTTCCGCTTTTTTATTTTATTTATTTTGATTGCCGGTCTTCATTTTTTTTGTGCCGTCGTCTCCTTTTTCATCTTTTTGTGTTTACGCCACTCGAAGAATTTGATAAAGATGAGTACAGAGATGACAATGAAGATGATGGCCATGATTAAAGGAACAAACAGCGAAAGCACCGATGAGCTCAGTGCTGCCACATTCTCGCCCGTGGATACAACCGGATTGGCGGTACCGGCAGTAAATTTGCTGGATGTAAGCCTCGAAAGCACGCTCCCGCCTTGCACCGTTGCAGCTGCTCCGCCTCCCAGAACAAATCCCATAATCCATTTCATCAACTCGTTATCCACCGGAAGCACCGAGGTCATGAGGAGTGTGCCGGCACCCACTGCCATCGGAGTGGTCACTGAATCGAGCAGATTGTCGACGAAGGGAATATAATAAGCCAGCACTTCCACTATTGTTGCCACGCCGAACGTAATCATGGCTGTCCAGCTTCCGAGCCAGGCAAAACTCTCGGTGGCAGGGAGCAAATTGAAATGAGCCGCCACGCTGGCTACCAGCATGGGGATAAATACACGAAAACCGGTGCTTGCACTCAACCCGATTCCTAATGCAACGGCTGTTAATATTTCTGTATTCATCATGTTGCAAATGTAGGTAAATTTTTGATAATGAACAAAGAATACAATTTTTTAGTGCTCCGGTTTTCAGAACCGGAAGTCAGTATGCTGTATTGATGCTCAAATATGCCGGCATCTGAGTATTCCGGGTAACAGAACCTGACCGGACTGATTATTCACCGGGAATCCTTACGCTACTTTTTCTTTCAATAACGCAAAATTAATGACTTCCATGATATCGGTTACGTAATAAAACTTCAATCCTTTGAGGTAAACGGGTTTTATTTCGTCGATATCTTTCCTGTTTTCTTCGCTGATCACAATGTCGGTAATGCCTGCGCGTTTTGCGGCCAGTATTTTCTCCTTGATGCCGCCTACAGGAAGTACCTTGCCCCTCAGAGTTATTTCGCCTGTCATCGCCACGTTTTTACGTACCTTGCGGCGGGTAAATGCCGATACCAGCGAAGTAACCATCGTGATACCGGCCGACGGTCCGTCTTTGGGGATGGCTCCTTCGGGTATATGCACATGCACGCTGTTTTCTTCTATCTGTTTCTGATCGATATTCAGTTCAGACGCATGGGCTTTGATGTATTGCAGAGCCAGCATAGCCGATTCTTTCATCACATCGCCCAGATTGCCGGTCAGGGTAAGAGCCGGCGTTTTACCCGGGCTCAGGCTGCTTTCGATAAACAGAATTTCGCCGCCTACGCTGGTCCAGGCAAGTCCTGTAACCACTCCGGCATACTCGTTGCCTTCGTATTTATCGCGGCTGTAACGTGGAGTTCCCAGATAAGTTTTCACATCGTCGGATGTAAGTTCCACGTTGTATTTCTGTTTTGTAGCCACCTTTAATGCTACTTTCCGCATCAGTCCGGTGATTTTCCGGTCCAGTTCGCGTACTCCCGATTCGCGGGTGTACTGGTCAATTACCTGGTTTACAACTGGTTTTGTTAATTTCACCTGTTCGGTGGTAAGGCCGTGATTTTCCAGTTCCTTGGGAATCAGGTGACGTATGGCTATTTCTACTTTTTCTTCCTGCGTGTAGCCGCTTACCTCGATGAGTTCCATTCGGTCCAGAAGCGGGCGGGGAATAGCATTCAGGTTATTGGCTGTGGCAATGAACAGTACTTTCGTCAGGTCGAAATCGATGTCAAGGTAATTATCGTGGAATGCATGATTTTGTTCCGGATCAAGTACTTCGAGCAGTGCCGATGAGGGATCGCCTTTATAGTCGGCATTGATTTTATCTACTTCGTCCAGTACGAAAACCGGATTGGCCGATTCAGCTTTTTTGATATTTTGCATGATTCGTCCGGGCATGGCGCCGATGTAAGTGCGGCGATGTCCGCGTATTTCGGCTTCGTCGTGGAGTCCGCCCAGCGACATTCGCACGTATTTCCGGCCCAGCGAGGCAGCTATGGATTTACCGAGGGAAGTTTTACCCACACCCGGAGGTCCGTAAAGGCAGATAATGGGTGATTTCATGTCGCCTTTCAGTTTGAGCACTGCCAGATGTTCCAGTATGCGTTCTTTTACCGAATCCATACCGAAATGGTCTTTTTCCAGCACCTTTCTGGCGTTTTTCAGATTAAAATTATCTTTGGTGTATTCGCCCCAGGGTATATCGAGCATGGTTTCCACATAATTGAGCTGCACAGTATACTCCGGTGAGTGCTGGCTCATCCGTTCCAGTTTCCGGAGTTCTTTATCGAAAGTTTTGGCTACTTGCACGTTCCATTTTTTAGTTTTGGCACGTTCACGAAGTTCATTGGCATCGTACTCCGGTGAGTTTTCACCCAGTTCGTTCTGAATCGTTTTTATCTGCTGCTGCAGGAAGTATTCGCGCTGCTGCTGGTCAATGCCCTCTTTCACTTTATTCTGAATGGAAGTCTTGATTTCAATCATCTGTGATTCTTTGTTCAGCAGGTTGAGCAGCTGAAAACCACGTTCCATCACATCGTCAATTTCGAGCAGGCGCTGCTTTTCTTCCACGTTTATTCCGAAGTTGGTACAGATATAATTGATCAGAAAAACCGGATTTTCGATGTTTCGGATGGCAAATGCCATTTCGGGAGGAACAATACCGGAACCTTCGATTATTTTTACTGCCAGATCACGGATGGTGGATGACAAGGCTATAAATGATTTGTCGGAAGTATCGGGCAGCACGTCATCCACCGGATATATCCTGGCTTTCATGTAAGGTCTGTTGCTTACGAGTTCGCCCAGTCTGAAACGTTTTTTCCCCTCCAGTATCACGGTTGTGGTGTTGTCGGGCATATCAAGCACACGCACAATATGAGCAGCCACGCCCATTTTATAAAGCTGATCGATACCCGGATCTTCAATTTTCTTGTCGATCTGAGTGCATGCGCCTATCAGACCGTCGTTGGCCTGAGCCTGACGAATGAGCCGGAGTGATTTGGGGCGAGCCACCGAAACAGGTACCAGCACACCCGGATAGATAACCATGTTGCGGAGCGGCAAAACCGGTAACTCATCACCTGAATTCAGATTAATATCCGTGGGATTCTCATCCAGCGATATTATCGGATATACTTCCGATTCACCCATCATTTCGCTTGTAAATAAACTGTCGAACTGTTTCTTCATCTGACGTTTTTTCTCTTTTGTGCTAATTAATACTGCCAAAATGGCACTTGTGCAGAATGTTCTGTTTATTGGTTGTGTGTTAACATTCTGAATATCAAAACAATAACTATATAAGCTTTTACGCATCACTTTATTAACTCAATAGTTATGCCAAAGGAATCTGTTAATTTTGAAAACAGATTGAATTTTAAACTGATTTTACAGAAACAGAAGATTGTATTTTAATATTAATTCATAAAAATAACTTCCTTTTTTCGTTAATTCATTTATTTTTATATGAAATTTGTAAATAATTTACAACTTTTTATTATTTTTGCTTCTTCTTACTTTTCAGTGATATGAGAAAATGGACCATCTTAATTATGCTGCTTTTATCAGTGATTTTCCTCACTGTGGTATGCAACATGGATGGAAAAAAATACGGAAATCATTTTCTGCATGCAAGAAAAACCCTCCCTGATACCGTTTCATTTCAGCAGGCGCTGACAGCGTATATCCAGACTATGGATACGGCCGCACAGTCGCATTATTTCCGGATTTACCGGAACAAAAGGATGAACTCGTTTTGGTTTTCTGATCTGAATAGCTTCACTGACAATACTGATACCCTGAACCGGGTGATAATGGCTTCCGGGGAGCACGGTATTGAACCCAATTATTTCGGTATGAAGCAGGTACTGGAGCATACTGCAAACCTCGATTTCAAAAATCCCGATTATACAGCACTTGCCAAAGCCGAGATTATGCTTACCGATGTTTATTTTAAATACTGCAAGGGCATGAAATACGGTTTTGTTCATCCGTTGAAACTATACCCCGATGAATATTATATTCAGGTACAGCAACCCGATGCTGCTTTTGTACGATCAATATTTTCCAACTCCGACTCGCTGGGATATTACCTGGATGAAGTAACGCCCAAAACGGAGGAATACATCACTCTTCAGCATGAAATGCAGAAATTACTTCAGCTGAAGGATTCTGTCATTTCGCCCGTTCCGCTGTTACCTCCGAAAAAAACCATCAAAGCGGGCAATGAACATCCTTCGGTGCCGCTTGTGGCACGGCGGCTGATGATAACGGGTGAATTGCCATTTTCAGCAGATGCAGATTCGGTTTACAACGTGCTCGGCGATACGCTAATGGCAGCACTGGATAAGTTCAGAATGAAGTATAATCTGTTGATAGATAAAGAGATAGGAAACGGTACTATCACAGCAC
Organism: uncultured Paludibacter sp.; assembly: GCA_964634605.1. Lineage (GTDB taxonomy): Bacteria > Bacteroidota > Bacteroidia > Bacteroidales > Paludibacteraceae > UPXZ01. Next base: position 32,449 of record CAZWLJ010000029.1, on the reverse strand, counting down.
TGAACCGGAGTTTCGAAAAGCAATACTGGATAGTGGCTGCCAACCTGGAGCGGCTTCGCTGGAAACCGAAAAATGATATTTCGAGAAAATATGTGCATGTGAACGTAGCAAATATGACCCTGCAGGCTCTGAAGGGTGATACACTGGTACAAACCATGAAAGTGGTGGTAGGTAAACCTCCCAAAAACAAAACACCGCTCCTGTACGGAAAAATGTATGAAGTGGTACTGAACCCGACCTGGACAGTGCCAAACAGCATCATCGTCAACGAGGTTAGCAAACGCATGAAATCCGATCCTGAATATCTGCAAAGAAACAGAATGAAAATTTACAGAGACCGGGTGGAAGTGAGCGGAACGGAGGTGCCCTGGGACAGCGTGAGCAACAGGCATCAGCCATACGTAATTGTGCAGGATGCGGGATCAGACAACTCGTTGGGACGACTGAAATTTAACTTTTCAAACCCGTTCAGTGTGTATTTGCACGATACAAACAACAAATCGGCGTTCAGACTCCATTACCGAGGATTAAGCCACGGCTGTGTAAGGGTTGAAAAACCACTCGATCTGGCTTTCTTCTGCCTTCACGACGTGGATTCATCCGACAACAGGCAAGTCAGAGAAAACAATATACTGCAGGACCGGATCAGACATTCTATCGGGTTGCAGGCCAAAACTCCGGAAGGAAAAAGAGCTCTTTCGAAAGGTGACGGACTGAAAAAGCTGAAAAGGGTGGAACTGAAACCCGGTGTAACGGTACTGATAGATTACCGTACCTGTTTTACGGGTCAGAATGGGGAGGTGCAGTTCTGCAACGACCATTACAAAATGGATTCGGTACTTATTGCCCGACTGAAAAAACTCTGAGCGCTCTGATTCGTCGCACTGATTTTTATAAACACCGGGTTCCCGTGAAGCTTCTGTACAGAGCTATTATACTGACTTTACAGCGTGCCGCCACCCCTGAAGTTTTGCCCGAATGCTTTTGCTGTGATGGTTTCAGGTAAGAGTTTCCATACTTTTACGTTGCGGATGGCCGGAGCAGATATTTTGAATTGTCGTTCGGTATAATGTTTCATGAAGAGTTTGATCAGCCTTTCTTTTTCCTCCTGGTCTTCCACAAACTCTATTTTCCCTTTACACAGCACACTTTTCGACTCCATGCTGTAGCTGCATGCCACGTCGGGATGCTGATACATGATTTTGTTGTTTTGCGTGCAGAAAGTCACACATACCCGGTTGTCAACGCCGAGAAGGTTCAGATGCTTCCCGTGCGGACCTGAATGCAGAATGATGACACCGTCAGCATAACCGAAATTCATCGGAATTACGTATGGACTGCCATCTTTCTCAGCCATTCCTACGAAACAATGGCTGCAACTTTCGATAATTTGATCAATTTCTTCCCTGTCCGTGATAAAACTTGTTCTCATCATGTTTATTTTTACGCAAAAATAGATAATTTTGTCCGAAATATTATCCCTGCTAATTTTTTTAATGAGGATGATTTACTCTTCCGGGATAGTTGAATCATTTTTTTTAAGTTAATTAGAGTTAATATAGGCAATTTATTCATCAAAACTATGTTTTATAACATAAAAACATGCTATCTTTGCATCGTGTTTTTCATGGTATTAGATTTAAGGTTAATTGAAGATTGGGTTGTCGGGAGACAACCTTTCTTTTTTTGTACAAATTATCAAATTGAAAATGGCAACAATACTTCAAAGAACACGTTCAGCGGTGACTTCAGCATTACCGAAAGCCGGTAAAACTACTCTCTGGCTGCTGAAAATCATCATCCCCATCAGTCTTGCCGTCAGCATTCTGCAGTACACGGGCGTGATAGAGATGATAGCGCGTTATCTTTCTCCGGTGTTTTCGGTCATTGGCCTGCCCGGCGAAGCAGCTATCGTGTTTATTACCAGTATTATGATGTCGCTCTATGCTCCCATTGCCATCATTGCCACTCTTCCGCTCAATCCCAGGGATGTGATTATTCTGTCAGTAATGTGTCTGATAGCCCACAACATGATAGTGGAAACAGCCGTTCAGAGTAAAACCGGGTCCCGGTATCTCACCATGTTTTTACTGAGGATTATCAGTGCTTTTGTAGCAGCCTATTTTCTCAACCTGATGCTTCCCGCTTCTATCGAAACGAATCTGGTGGCAGCTGATGCCCGTGAGTATCTTTCATTCACCGATATGCTTCAGGCGTGGCTGGTCAGTTCGTTCTGGCTGATTGTGAAGATTCTGCTGATTATCACCGGACTGATGCTTTTGCAGAACATTCTGAAAGAGTTCAAAATTCTGGATATCATTTCCCGCTCGCTTGCACCGCTTATGAGCGTGATGGGATTGCCCCGGAACTGTTCATTTCTGTGGTTTGTGGCTCATATTCTGGGACTTACCTACGGATCCGCGGTGATGATAGACGAAGTGGAAAGTGGTGAACTCTCCCGGCACGATGCCAATCTGCTCAATTACCATATTGCCGTGAATCACTCCACACTCGAAGATACGTTGCTTTTTGCCGCCATAGGAGTTCCTGTACTCTGGATGATTGTTCCGCGGTTTGTACTCGCAATCGTAATCGTGTGGTTTGTCAGGCTTTGGCAGAAATTAAATTTAAATCCACCGCTGAAACCGGAAAAAAGTTAAAATTGCTGAAAAACAAATCGGGCTTCTTGCACTTTACTGGTCAAATGAATAACTTTATCCTCAATTAATTATATCAGCATCATGTCTTTGCTTACTTCCAAAACTAAAAAACAACTGATAGATGTAGCTCGTGAACTTTTTGCATCGCGGGGTAAGAAAAATATTACCATGAACGACATTGCAGAAGCTTCGAAAAAGGGGAGGAGAACGCTTTATACCTACTTCAAAAATAAGGATGAGGTGTATAAAGCCGTTATCGAATATGAGTTGAACCTGGTTATCATGGCGCTCGAAGAGAATATGAAAAAAACGATTGATGCTTTTGAAAAGCTCAGAAATCACATTATCATTCATCTGGATTCGATAAAACAGTCGGTAACGCGTAACGGAACCCTTCGCGCCGATTTCTTCAAGGATATTTACGAAGTGGAACGCTCGCGCCGGAAAATGGATGTCATCGAACTGAAAATTATCAGAAATATCCTGGAAGAGGGTGTAGCATCCGGAAAATTCAAAAGAATGGATACTGAAATTGCATCCACCATCATTATGTATTCGCTCAAAGGACTTGAAATACCATATATCCGCCAGAACCTGACTTCCGAATTTGAAAAAAACAAACACGAGATAGTTGAATTTATTTTTAGCGGCATAAGCCTTAGTTAAAGGTGAATTACTGACTTTATTCTGAAAAAACAAAGCGAAGGCATGTAATCATCATGCCTTCGCTTGTATTTTTCACCTGAAAAAGAAAACCCGCCCTAAGAGATTACCTGTTCAGCAGTGATTTTACTTTCTCAGAAATCATTCTGCCATCAGCTTTTCCTGCAAGCTGTCTGGTGGCTGCCCCCATTACTTTACCCATATCCTGCGGACCTGAAGCACCTGCCTGAGCAATAATTTCGGTGAGTGCAGCTTCCAGTTCGCTTTCGGACATTTGCTGTGGCAGATAACGTTCAATGACAGCAGCTTCTGCCAGTTCGTTTTCTGCCAGTTCCGGACGGTTCTGTCCCGAATAGATCAGAGCTGTTTCCTTGCGTTGTTTTACCATTTTCTGCATGATTTTTACTGCCTGCTCATCGTGCAGTATCCCGTCGCTGCCTTTGGCAGTTTTGGCTTCCAGAAATTCTTTTTTTATTCCGCGCAATGCTTCCAGTGTCACTTTTTCGCGGGCCAACATGGCAGCCTTGATATCGTTGTTGATTTGTTCGAAAATCTTTTCCATCGTTTTTTTATTGAATTGTTATTTTGGTTAAACGAATAATTGAAAATAATAAACCGGATGCTGTTACACACCCCTAAAGTGATTGTTATTTTTTCATCAGACGCCGTCTCCACGCCGGGATTTGCTCCATTTTTGACAGTGTGTCGTCGTTATCGAGATCAAAGATATCAATTACCGGCAGCGTGTCTTCCTGTACGGCTTCAAACTGTAAAACCTCCTGAATAACCTCTTCGGATTTTGTTTCCTTTTGTCTGACGGGTTTGATGGAGTCGCCGTAAAGTTCGCCCATGGCTTTGCTGATTTCAGCTTCCGAGGTTTTTTTATGTTCCTCAAGCTGCTCGTCGAAAATATTATTTTCCGTTTCATCTTCTTCATTTTCCTGCCCGGTTTCGTCCATCTTGTACTTTTTCAGCACCGAAGCAGGCATTCCGGGTATGTCTTTCACGTCAAATCCGGTTGCAATCAGGGTGATTTTGACTTTATCGCCGAGCGTATCGTCGAAACTTGCCCCCCAGATTACGGTCACATTTTCGCCTACTTTGGCCATGAAATCATGAATCTGTGAAATTTCTTCCATTTTTATCTGGTTGTTCGTTGAGCAGTAAAGACTCAGCAGTACTTTTCCGGCGCCATTTACATCGTTTGTATTCAGCAGCGGTGAGTTGAGGGCATCTTCAATGGCTTTTGTGATGCGGTTTTCGCCCGAAGAATACCCGGTGTTCATGATAGCTACTTTCCCGTTGCGCATGATGGTGCTAACATCTGCAAAGTCGGTATTGATGTAGCCGGGTACGGTTATGATTTCTGCTATCGCTTTGGCGGCGTTGGTGAGTACGTCGTCGGCTTTGGCAAAAGCGTTGGACAATTCCAGGTCGGGGTAAATCTGTTTCAGCTTTTCGTTGTTGATTACCAGGATGGCATCCACATATTCACTCAGCGCCACAACACCTTCGAGTGCCTGCCTGATTTTCTGGTTGCCTTCGAAAGCAAAAGGTATTGTAACGATGCCTACAGTCAGAATTCCCATTTCGTGAGCCACTTTGGCTACGATGGGCGAAGCTCCGGTACCGGTTCCGCCTCCCATCCCGGCTGTAATAAACACCATTTTTGTGTTATCGGCAAGCATCCGTTTGATATCTTCTTCCGATTCTTCGGCCGCACGGCGTGCCACTTCAGGGCGTCCGCCTGCTCCAAGACCCTGTGTAATGTTCTTGCCAAGCTGTACCTTGATGGGTACCGGCGATCGTGCCAGATCCTGATTGTCGGTATTGCATACTACGAAAGATACATCAGTTATTCCCTGACTGTACATATGGTTGACAGCATTGCCACCACCTCCTCCCACACCGATTACTTTTATAATGGATGAATTTGCAAGCGGCAAATTCAAAGGCAGATTATCATTTAAGAAGTCCATATTATTGTATTGATATATGATTGTTCTGAGTAATTATTTAACTGTTTTGTTCGTTTTGATTTTTTTCTATTTCATCGTATTTGAAAATAATTTCTATACCTCCGTTGATTTTTTTTGAAATTTTTTTGAAAAAATTCCCGGGTATTTTTGGCTTGATGGCAGCCTGGTCGGATACGTTCTGATTATGAATTAAATCATTCGTAAGAAGTAAAGCACCGATTGCCTGTGAGTATGTCGGGTCAAAGAATTTCTCGTCTGTATCGTCCGAGAGCCAGTCGGCATGACTTCCAATGCATACCGTAAAGCCTGTTTTTTCCCCGAGGAATTCCGGCAGGTATTTTAGTTTGGATGCACCTCCGGTTATAAAAATGCCGCTTCGGAGCGGATATGGTATAGAATTGATCTGACTGATAAGGGGATCAAGTATTTCTTCGAGCCGGGCTTCGATGATTCTTGCCAGAAATGATGTGGATAGAATTACAGGTTCAGCCCCCGGAATACTGTTCGGGATTTGAATGTTTACAGGTTTTTCTATTTTTGATTCCATTGCGCAGCCTGTTTTTACTTTCAGCAATTCTGCGTTCTGAAAACTGATTCCTGTCTGCTGGATATCTTTGGTAATGTTGATGCCACCAAATGGTACCACGCTCAATTCCTGTAATTTGCCTTCGCAGTATACTCCCAGTGTAGTGGTGGTGGCTCCAAAGCTGATTATGGCGCACCCCTGGTGGCGCACATCATCGTCGAGAATGGCTGTTGCGGCAGCTTCGATGCCCAGATGAATGAAGTCCACCGCAATTCCTGTGCGCTCGATGCTTCGCTCGAGCGATTCTTTCACCAGGTAATTGCCTATGATGACGTTGAAGTCAGCACGCAATACGGATCCTCTTTTGCCGAGCGGTTGTTCTTCCCTTTTACCATCGATGTAATACGCCAGCGGAATACATTCAAAAACACAAATGGTATCGGTTTCGATTTCTGATTTGCATTTTTTTTCCAAATCTGAAAGTAATTTGCTTGTAACCAGATTGATGACAGGATGCTCAACGGTGTAAGTATAATGCTTCATGGTCCGGGCATTTATACTGGTGCTGACATTTGTTATCTGCTGTATTTTCAATGAATTCTGAAGAAGCTTGGTTAATTCACTTACTTTGAATGCAGCACCACTCATTTTTTCCACAATACCGCTTTTGACATCGTCACTCAGTTTTTCCTGTTCGCCCATCACTTTCAGAGCATTATCATCCTGCACAAATCCGGCTATCGCTTTTATTCGTGAGCCCCCAAAATCGATATATACGATGGGATTCTTATTCATACTTGCAGAAAAATTAGAAATTAAAAAAGTAAATTATAAAACATGAAACACCTGAAAACCGATGTAACTTATCCGACTATTTTCTGGTGCAAACTACCTGGTCCCTGAATTGCAGATTGATAACAGAATAGGCATTCCATCCGGTTTCGTTTAGCCCGTAGAGATATAGTTTCCTGAGTTTTTCAAGCTTTTGCATGTACCGGTCGAAGGTACCGAGTATAATGATATGCTCGCCAACGCGCGGTATCAGTTCCACCTGCATTTTCTCATTGATATTAATCTGAGCTATCTGATCGTTCCAGAAAGGATCATTACTGATGTAGCGGGCAAAATCATATAACGCACCACAAGCTGTTTTTTTAGTTATTCGGCCGGTTGCAACAGGCACATAGGCTGCAAAGCGGTGTGAAACCGGCATTGTTTTTCTCAAATCATCCACGTAATAGTTTTCGGCACCGATTACACGTAATACCGGATTTCGTTGTTCGATGGTAATCTGGATTTCTCCGTTCGGAGTTTTGTAACATTCGGCACGTCGTACCATCGGATGTTTTTCTATTACATCTTCTATCGCTTTGGTGCGTATCTGTTGCAATGATTTACCGATGGGATTCAGTTCGTTTGATTTCAGAAGCATCGCTATTTCTTCGTTGCTGATCAGTTTTTTCTCCTCATAATCCGTTATGTTGACAATGATATTGGAACAAACCTTTCGTGACTCCGATACCATACTCCTGGCATTTGCAATTACCGCATAACTCACGCAAAGTGCCATAGCAAGTAAAATCAGTATGTGTTTGATCAAACGGTTCATTTACTTTCGGTATTGTTGTTGTATCGTTTTTTCAGGTATTTTTTTATTTCGGGTACCATTTTATCAATATCACCTGCACCGAACGTTACCAGTACATCCAGCTTTTTTTCATCTAACAAAATTAGTAAATTTTCTTTAGTAGTCATTGTTTTATCCGTTATACTGACATCATTCAGAATTAATTCGGATGTCACACCTTCGATAGGCAGTTCGCGGGCCGGATAGATATCGAGCAGAATAAGCTCATCCAGTTCCGACAAGGATTCGGCAAACTCTGCTGCGAAATCCCTGGTACGGCTGTACAGGTGAGGCTGGAAGATTCCGGTTATTTTCCTGTCGGGATAGAGCTGACGTATAGACGAAATACTTGCTTTTAGTTCGCTCGGGTGATGGGCGTAGTCGTCCATGTAAACAACCTGTCCGTTGTTGTAAACGATATTAAACCGCCGGTAAATGCCGGAGAATGTAGACATGGCTGTTCTTAATTCTTCGTTGGTCACACCGTTGAGCCATCCCAGCGCCATAGCTGCCACTCCGTTTTCAACGTTTATCATCACCGGTACAGTCAGCCGGATGTCGTGAATTATTTCTGTAGGTGTTACAAAGTCAAAATAGATGCTATCACGGATTATCCTGATGTTATTTGCGTGAAAATCAGATGTTTTCTCCATGCCGTAGGTGAAAAACTTCACTCCTTTTTTCAGTTTCGGAACAATCTGAATTTTCTCATTCTGTATGAGTGCTCCTCCGGGAGTAATTAGCGAGGCGAAATGCTGAAAACTGTCAATCACCGCTTCATAAGTGCCGTAAATATCCAGATGATCTGCTTCGAGCGATGTAATGACAGCCATATAGGGAGTCAGGTGGTGAAACGAGCGGTCGTATTCATCGGCTTCCACTACCACGAAATTACTCTGCGTGGAGGTAAGCAGATTTGTGTGATAGTTGTTTGAGATTCCACCGAGGAATGCACTGCATTCCACGTGCGACTGATACATCAGGTGGGCAGTCATTGTCGAAGTAGTTGTTTTGCCGTGAGTTCCGGCAATACAGATGGCTTTGCTCTGACGTGTTATCTGACCCAGAATTTCCGAACGCTTCAGAATATTATACTGGTGGCTTCTGAAGTATTCCAGTTGTGGATGATCGGGCTGAATGGCCGGAGTGATAATTACCTGTGTTTTTTTCGGATCTCTGAACTTGTCGGGAATCATGGCTTCAGATTCGTCGTAGTTCACTTCCACGCCCTCGGCTACCAGATCAGTAGTGAGTTTGGTTTCGCTGCGGTCGTACCCTGCTACCGAATAACCTTTTGCATTGAAATAGCGTGCTATAGCGCTCATTCCAATTCCGCCTATACCCAGGAAATAATATTGTGTGTATTTGTCGTTCATTTTTCTGTACCTCCCGTTGTGTGAGGATGATGTTTCTTATAGTTAATATTCTGAATCTGACCTGTACCTCAGTCAGTTTTCATCTTTCAATTCTGCACCCGATGTCCGGACCCGACTATCTCAAGTATCTGATCGGCAATTCGGGCTGCCGAATCTTTTTGAGCCAGCAGAAGTATATTTTTGGCCAGTTCAGCAAGTTTGTTGTCGTCTCGGATTAATTCCAGTGCCTCCGGAATCAGTTTCTGAACAGATTCTGCATCCCTGATCATCACAGCCGCGTCTTTGTTGACTAAAGCCAGTGCGTTTTTGGTTTGGTGATCTTCTGCCACGTTGGGCGACGGAACCAGGATGACCGGTTTGGCAAGTAAGCACAACTCTGAAATGGAACTGGCGCCTGCCCTTGATATCACCAGATCGGCAATGGCGTAAGCATAGTCCATGCGCGATACGAAATCTGTTACGATGAATTCACTGCTTTCGAACTTTTGTGCATCCGCCTTTGCTTTTTCGATGTAGAATTTACCCGTTTGCCAGATTACCTGTATGCCGCTTCGGGCTATTTCGTCCAGAAAGGCAGTTACGCTTTGATTCAGAGTTCTGGCTCCCAGACTTCCGCCCACAATGAGCAGGGTTTTTCGGGTCTGATCAAATCCAAAGAATTCATATGCTTCCCGGGCTTTGGGCTGTACATTGAAAAGGTCCTGCCTGACGGGATTTCCGGTAAGCATGATTTTTTCTTTCGGGAAGAATTTTTCCATACCTTCGTAAGCCACGCAGATTCTGGATGCTTTGGATGCCAGCATTTTATTGGTTACACCAGCGTATGAATTCTGCTCCTGGAGCAGTGTGGGGATTCCGAGTCGGGATGCAGCTTTCAGCGTGGGTGCACTTGCATAACCACCCACTCCGATGGCAATATCCGGTTTGAATTCACGTATGATTTTTCGGGCTTTTGCTATGCTTTTTCTCAAATCAATCAGTACCCGGATGTTTTTCAGCAGGTTTTTCCTGTCGAATCCACGTACCGGAAGTCCCTCGATAGTATATCCTGCCGCGGGAACCCGCTCCATCTCCATTCTGCCTATTGCACCGACAAACAGTATTTCGGCTTGCGGATCTTTCACCCTGATGGCATTGGCAATGCTTATTGCCGGAAAAATGTGTCCGCCTGTACCGCCTCCGCTGATAATATATTTCATATTTTAATTTTGTAAGGTTGAAAAGCTATGTATATAATGTCCGGAATGTTATTTAGTTGTTTTTTACAAAGTACATTCTGACGTTTCTTATCAGGCTTTTTTTTCTGTTTATTTATTACAGATTAAAGCTCATTCAATTAAATCAGATTTCATTCAGTTCCACTGATGTCTGCTCATAATCCGGAATATCTTCAATTTCGGGTTCTTTTTTCCGGTATATTTTTTCATTTTCAGATTTTATTTCGCGTATTACGCCCAGAATAATACCAAAATAAATGCAGGTAACCAGTATGGATGTGCCACCGCGGCTTATCAGGGGCAGAGGCTGGCCTGTAACTAATCCGAAGCCCGATCCTACAAACATATTCACGGTTGCCTGCAGGGTAATCAGGAGTCCGAGTCCGGTTACCAGCATAGCAGGGAAGGTGCTTTTGCAGACAGTAGCTATCTGTCCGGTTCTGAAAAGCAGTACGAGATATAGAAACATCACGAAAATTCCGCCAGCCAAACCCATTTCCTCTAATACGATAGCGTAAATAAAGTCATCATAGGCATGTGGCAGGTAATCACGCTCAATACTGTTGCCGGGCATCACACCAAATAATCCGCCTCTCGCCACTGCTATTCTGCCGTGCTGTACCTGCAGATTTTCGTCGTTGATAACGTATTTGTTTTCATCATTTTCCTGTGCCGATCTTTCAATACGCGCTACCCAGGTGTAAGCACGATCGAATACTCCCGGCATTTCTTTTTCCGGTATTGTTTTTACCAGTAAAAAGCCAACGAGCAAAACTGCGGCAATGACTCCCACGATGCCAACCAGTTTTTTCCACGAAATCCGGCCGATAAACATCATAAAAAACACGACTACACCCAGTATGCCAGCCGTAGAGAAGTTTTCGAGAAAGATTAATCCGATAATTATTCCAGCCACTGACAGAATCCAGATGAAATATTTATTCTCATGTGCAGGATTGGCGCGGATACGCGAAACGAAATCGGCTATAACTATGACGAGCGATAACTTTGCAATTTCGGAAGGCTGAAACTGAATCCCCATAACACGTATCCAGCGGCTGGCCTCATTAGCGCTCTCACCCCTCAGAAGTACATATATAAGCAGTAATAATGACACAATCAGACCCGGGTAAGCCAGCATACGTACGTACTTATAAGGTACCAGATGAACAAAAAATGCCAGCAAAGCACCAAAAGCCAGAAAAGATACATGTTGAAGCATGGGGGCAGTGTGGTTGGCTGCCTTGAAAGCCAGGGTGCTGGATGCGCTGTATAATTCTATGCTCGAGAATATACACAACGTGATAAACACGATCCATATCGTGGTATCTCCTTTCAGGTATTTAGTAAAAATATTTCCCATTCCTTTTTAAGTATTGAGCTAACGAGTAAATAAACAGACAAATGATAAAAATGTGAGGTTATTCAATCAATGAATAAATTACAGATTTCTGACACAGGTTTTAAACTGTTTTCCTCTGTCCTCGTAGTTCATGAAAAGGTCAAAACTGGCACAGCATGGCGAAAGCAAAACCGTATCACCGGGTTTTGCCATTTTGTAGGCCTCTTTCACACAATCTTCCATGGAGTGTGCATCGGCTATGTTTTTAACTTTCCCGTCGAAAAACCGGTGAAGTTTCGCGTTGTCGGCTCCAAGAAAAATCAATCCCGTAACTTTTTCGTTGACAAGTTCTTCTATTTCGCTGTAATCGTTTCCTTTGTCGGTACCGCCCAGAATGAGAACCACCGGCGTGCGCATGCTCTGAAGTGCATACCAGCACGAATTCACATTAGTGGCTTTCGAATCGTTGATGTATCTCACATCTCTGACTGTTGCCACATACTCGAGCCGGTGCTCAACACCCTGGAAGTCCTGTAACGACTGACGAATGTTTTCTTTGCGCACGTTTACAATAGAGGCTGCAAGACCGGCTGCCATGGAGTTGTAAGTATTGTGTGTGCCGCTGAGTGATAGTTCTGATGAAGGCATGGTGAATATCTCGTTTAATGTATTTATAATCAGCTGGTTGTTTTCGATAAATGCTTTTGTTTTTTCTTCTTTTTTCAGTGAGAACGGATAAATGGCCGATTGAATGTTACGCTTTTTCAGTTCAGCCCGTATGACCGGATCGTCGTTCCAGAAAATGAAAGCATCTTTTTCTGTCTGGTTTTGGATAATTCTGAATTTCGAATCCACGTAATTCTGAAATTCATAGTCGTATCTGTCCAGGTGATCGGGAGTGATATTCAGCAGAATGGCAATATCGGCTTTGAAGGTTGTCATTCCGTCGAGCTGAAAACTGCTCAGTTCGAGCACATAATAATCATAATCTTTTTCGGCCACCTGAAGCGCGAGGCTTTCACCTACATTTCCTGCCAGCCCCACATTGAATCCTGCATTCTTCAGAATGTGATAAGTGAGCATGGTAGTGGTTGTCTTGCCGTTACTTCCTGTTATGCAAATCATTTTTGCATCGGTATAGCGTCCGGCAAATTCAATCTCCGAAATAACCGGAATATTCTTCGCTTTCAGTGCTTTTACAATCGGAGCTTTGTCCGGAATTCCCGGGCTTTTAATCACTTCGTCGGCATTAAGTATCAGATTTTCGGTATGCTGTTTTTCTTCCCACCGGATATGCCGACTGTCAAGCAGTAGCTTGTATTGCTCCTTGATTTCTCCGTAATCCGATACAAACACATCGTATCCCTGTTTCAGGGCGAGCACTGCGGCTCCCGCTCCGCTTTCACCAGCTCCGAGTATAACAATTCGTTTCATCTGATTTTCAGCGTTATAATAGTTATGGCTGCCAGTATTATCCCTATGAGCCAGAACCTGACTACCAGTTTCGACTCGTGTACCGGATTCATCGGTTTGTATAGTATGGCCTTTATTCCTGATTTTCCTCCAACCTGAAAATGGTGGTGAAGGGGAGTCATCAGAAAAATGCGTTTTCCTTCGCCGTATTTCTTTTTGGTATATTTAAAATACGTTCGCTGCATGATGACCGACAGACTTTCCACAAAAAACAATCCGCAAAGTATCGGTATCAGCAACTCTTTGTGAATAGCAATGGAAAATACCGCAATTATTCCGCCCAGGGTCAGGCTTCCCGTGTCGCCCATGAATACTTGTGCCGGGAAGGAATTGTACCACAGAAAACCAATGGTGGCGCCGATAAATGCTCCCGCGAAGACCACCATTTCACCTGTGCCGGGGATATACATGATATTCAGGTAACCGGCGTACTGCACATTGCCCGACAGGTAAGCCAGTATGCCGAGTGTTACCCCGATAATGGCGTGAGAGCCTGTAGCCAGTCCGTCCATTCCGTCGGTCAGGTTCGAGCTGTTTGAAACTGCCGTTACTACAAAAATTGCCATGAATACAAAAAGAATCCAGCCGTATTTTTGTGCTTTTTCACCTGACCATTTGAAAGCGTTGGCGTAGTCCAGGTTGTTGTTTTTTAAGAACGGGATGGTGGATTTTGTCGATTTTACGTTCTCTTTCTTGAAGCTGACTTCTTCCACTCTCTGCGATGTGCCAATGTGTTCCACGTTCTCGCGGATTACAACCTGCGGACTCAAATAGAGTGTAAGACCTACAATAAGTCCTAATCCTACCTGGCCGAAAATCTTGAATTGTCCCTTCAGTCCTTCTTTATTCCTGTACTTGATTTTCAGAAAATCATCCGCAAACCCGATTATTCCCATCCATACTGTAGTGATAAGCATCAGAATAATATAGATATTTGTTAAGTCGGCCAGCAGAAGTGTGGGTACAAGTATTGCCAGAATGATGATGATTCCTCCCATAGTGGGAGTCCCTTTTTTCTTCAACTGGTCTTCCATCCCCAAATCGCGGATGGTTTCACCTATCTGCATTTTCTGCAGACGGTTGATGATTCTGCGTCCGAAAACCGTTGCCACCAGCAATGCCAGAATAAATCCCACGCCAGTACGGAACGAGATGGATAAGAACATCTGTATCCCCGGAATGTCGTAAAACTGATCTAAATAATGTATTAAGTGGTATAGCATAATGTAATTTCTGTCCGTTCTTAATCCCTGTAAACAGGATTAGTCAGGTTGTTATAGGTTTGAAAATAAATTATCTCAGTTAGTTTTTTGTTCAGGGAGTCAGAGGTTAGTGAATGTTTTTCGTACTTCTTCCTTATCGTCAAAGTGAAATTTCACTCCTTTGACAATCTGATAGTCTTCGTGTCCTTTACCGGCTATGAGCACTACATCGCCTTTACCGGCAATGGCGCAGGCTGTTTTGATTGCTTCCCGACGGTCAACTATGGTGAGGCTCCGGGCTTTCTGTTCGGCATCCAGCCCGTCCAGCATATCGTTAATTATATCCATCGGTTCTTCATTCCGCGGATTGTCTGATGTCAGAATGGCTTTCCAGCTGCCGTTCACAGCTTCGCGAGCCATCATGGGTCGTTTTCCCTTGTCGCGGTTGCCGCCACATCCTACTACTGTTATCAAATGTCCCTTGTTTTGCAGTATTTCGTTTATGGTGGAAATGACATTTTCAAGCGCATCGGGTGTATGGGCGTAATCAACTATAGCCGTGAATCCGGAAGGAGCCTGAATGGTTTCAAATCTGCCGGAAACCGATTTCAGCGTGCTAATAATCCTCAGCACTTCCAGTTCATCCTGTTTGAGTAAAACGGCAGCACCGTAAACGGCTGTGAGATTGTAGGCGTTAAAATTCCCGATAAATGGCACATGAACCTCTTTCCCGTTCATGTCCAGCAACATACCATCGAATCCATCTTCCAGGATTTTCGTTTTGAAATCTGCCATACCGCGGGTGGAGTAGGTGTGTCTTGCTGCCTTTGTGTTTTGCAGCATCACCAATCCATTTCTGTCATCGGCATTTGTGAGTGCAAAAGCATTGCTGTCAAGGTCATCGAAGAATCTTTTTTTAGCTTTCAGGTAATTGTCAAATGTAAGATGATAGTCAATGTGGTCGCGTGTGATGTTTGTAAACACGGCTCCGTCGAATTTCAGACCTGCAATTCGTCTTTGTTCTACGGCGTGTGAACTAACTTCCATGAATGCGTATTTGCAGCCGCGTTCAACCATTCTGGCGAGTAATTCGTTCAGTGCAAGCGCATCGGGTGTTGTGTGGGTGGCTTCAACGGATTCGTCGTTAATGAAATTCTCGACAGTCGACAGCAAACCTGCGCCGTATCCGAGAGCTCTGAAGAGTTTGTAGAGAAGCGTTGCGGTGGTTGTTTTGCCATTGGTACCGGTTACGCCGGTCAGTATTAATCCGGAAGAGGGGAACCCGTACCATGCTGAAGCTGCGTGACCCAGTGCGTCGGCACTGTCTTTTACCTGTATGCAGGTCATCCCTTCAGGAATTATTTCGGGTATTTCTTCGCAAAGTATCGCAACAGCCCCTTTTTCTGTAGCAGCAGGAATGTATTCATGCCCATCGGAGGCTGTACCTCTGGTGGCTACAAAAAGGTTTCCGGACTCTACTTTTCGTGAGTCGAACTGGATGCCTGAAATTTCAACATCAGGATTGCCAATCGTTTTTTCGGTTTTTATATTTTGAATGATTTCGCTTAGTTTCATACAGGTTTTTTAATGTTCAAAAATTAATGTAATATTCTGTCCTTTAGATGTTTTGGATCCGGGCGACAAGCTTTGTGAAATAACTTTGCCTACTCCTGACATATTTATGCCGAGTCCTGATTTTTCGCACAGATAAATTGCATCTTTCGCACACATACCCGTCAGATCTGGAACTGTACCTGATACAAATGGCAGCGTAGCTATACTGGTTTTTTTTCCGTCGCTCTGTGCTTTTATCCAGCTGGTTCCTTTGCCTCCGTAAGGCTGTCTGAGACTGGTCATCACGTTCCGGAATGCATCGTATTTACCCGATTTCACAAGTGGTTTCTTCAGATCGGTGTACGTGCTGTCAAGCTGCAGGTCGTATATAGTGGATACGGTATCGATGGCTGAAATTCTTTCGGCGATGTTTTTTACAACAACGCCAGACATCAGTCCGCCCGAGGGATAACCGATTTTAGGCTCGCGAATCACTACTATGCAGGTATATTTCGGATTTTCATAGGGGAAAAAACCGCAGAACGACACCTGGTGCGATTTTCCGCCTGCCGAATATCCTGAACTTCCTTTTGAAATCTGAGCCGTACCGGTTTTTCCGGCTATGCGTACATAGGTGGAATGCACGGCTTTACCGGTGCCGTATTTCGGATTTTCGACCACTCCCAGCAAAGCCTGACGCACATCTCGCAGCGTGGAAGGTTTGCAAATTTGGTTGTTGATTACCCGTGCCTTGAATTCTTTGACTACCAGCCCGTTTTTACGGATGGATTTTATTAAAAGTGGTTCAATGTATTTTCCGTTGTTAGCAATGGAATTGTAGAAAGCAAGCGTATAGATTGGCGGAATCTGTACCTCGTATCCGATGGACATCCATGGAAGTGTCGTTGCCGACCAGTATGATGATTTGTCGTTCGGGTGGCGAATCGATGGCTTTGCCTGGCCCGGAATGTAGAGCTGAAATGGCTCGTTGAGACCCATTTTGTATAGTTTATCGACAAATTTTCCGGGATTGTCACTGTAAGCCCGGTAAATGGTTCTCGAAATACCTACGTTGGACGAAGCATTCAGCGACTGTTCGAGCGTGATTGTACCGTAACCTCCCTTGTGAGCATTGTGGTCTCGCATTGTGGCTTTTCCGAACTTGTACAAACCGTTTCCGGTCTCTATCACATCCGAAAGGTGTGCTTTTCCATCGTCCAGAACAGCCATAAGTGAAACCGTTTTGAACGTGGACCCCGGTTCTACTTTGTCCGAGACGGCTCCGTTTCTGTTTTCAGAGTAACTTCCGTCCGGATTTCTGTCCATATTCACTATGGCTTTTATTTCGCCGGTTGCTACCTCCATCAGTATGGCGTAGCCGGTTTGTGCTTCTATTTCTTTCAGTTTGTCGAGCAGGGCTTTTTCGGTGATGTCCTGCATATCCACGTCTATGGTGGATACAATGTCCATTCCGTCGACTGGTTCAACCTGTATGATTTCTTCCCATCGGTTGGCAACCTTCTGCCGGGACGATACTCCCGGAGTTCCTTTCAGAATGGAGTCGAAACCCAGTTCCAGACCGTTTTTTCCGCCTTTTGATTCATCAGCGTAAATGTCGCCGATGGTTCGGGATGCCAGGCTGGTAAATGGTTTTACGCGGCTGAACATTTCCTTGGTAAGCAATCCGCTTTTATTTCTGCCCAATCTGAAAAGCGGAAATTGCCTGATGTCCCTGAGCTGAGCGTATGTGATTTTTCCCCGGTAGAAATTATATTCTCCTTTTCCCTGGTTGTAGGCGGCTGTAATGTCTTTTTTGTAGGTTTCCTTGGTTTTATCCCTGAAGTAATCGGCCAGACATTCTGACAGGGAGTCAATGTTATCGGCGAAAAGTTTGCCTTCATTTTCGTGCAGGGCAGGCACCCGTGTGTCCATGTACACGTAGTAAGTCGGGATGGAGCTTGCCATCAGTCTTCCGTCGGCAGAGTAGATGTTGCCTCTGTTGGGGCGCACGGTAATGTCTTTTTTGTCGTTTTTTGCACCCAGTTTTAGCCAGTTGTCGCGTTCTACCATCTGAATCCTGGCTATATTGTATATAATAATCAACATCAGTATTACAATAGAAATGTAAACGGATGCAAATCTTGCTATTATTTTTTTTCCGGGTTCGGTCATTTTTTTATTATTCTTCTATGTGAGTGGAGTCACTTTTCACCTTGTTGGTTGCTGCCTTGTGCTCTTCTTTTGCCTTTTTGATTTTTTCATCCTTTTCGGGGTCCGGTTCTTCGATAACTACGGGTGCATAAGGACTTTCTTTCAGATTCAATCCCTTTGAATTGATGTAATCGAGTACATACGTCCGCCGACTCAGTTTTGTCAGTTCGGCCGAAATGGTCAGCGATTCGAATTTCACATCCTGGAGTTCCTTTTTGAGTTTTACTTCTTTCGATATGTTTTTTTCAGTTTTATACCGGTTGTCTACGTAGAACAAAATCAGGATAGCTATCATCAGAAACAAGCCGTATTGTTTTTTGATAAAATTCTTTGAAAGAATGTTCCCGTTCAGCACATCGCGGAAAGTACTCGATTTGATATCCGAGAAATCTTCGTTGTCTTTCACCAGTTCTACTATTTTATTCCAGAAGCTCAATGTAATGGTTGTTTATTGATTTATTTTTTCGGCAATTCTTAATTTTGCGCTTCTTGCCCGCGGATTCCGGGCTACTTCTTCATCCGAAGCTACGATAACCTTGTTGTTAATGCTTTTGAGCGGTGCAAGCACGT
Source organism: uncultured Paludibacter sp. (assembly GCA_964634605.1). Classification (GTDB taxonomy): domain Bacteria; phylum Bacteroidota; class Bacteroidia; order Bacteroidales; family Paludibacteraceae; genus UPXZ01. Next base: position 14,049 of record CAZWLJ010000029.1, on the reverse strand, counting down.
TGCCGTAGAAATCTTTTTCCAGTCTGCCTTCGAAATTACCGCTGCGAAAAAAGTTCTTTACCATACGGTCTTCGAGCGAGTGATAAGTGAGCACCACCAACCGTCCGCCCTGTACGAGTACTTCGCTGCTCTGCCGGAGCAGTTCCTGCAAGACACGCATTTCGCTGTTCACTTCTATTCGCAGTGCCTGAAAAACTCTTGCCATATCTTTTTTCTCTCTGTCTTTCGGGAAAAATGGCTTGAGTACTTCCACAAACTGCTCCGTCGTCCTGACAGGTTGTTTGTTTCGTTCTCTTGCAATGGCTGCTGCTATTTTGCGTGAGTTGTGCAGTTCGCCGTACAGGTAAAGGATATCTGCCAGTTCATTTTCCGGGTACTCATTCACTACTTTTTCAGCAGTGAGTGGTGAGCGTGTGTTCATCCGCATATCCAGTTTCCCTTCGAACCGGAATGAAAATCCGCGCTCTGCTTCATCAAAATGATGAAAAGATACACCCAAATCGGCCAGAATTCCATCCACTTTTTCAATGCCGTGAAATTTCAGAAAGTTGGTCAGGTAACGAAAATTACTTCTTACAAACGTAAACCGCTTATCATCAATTATATTCTGCATGGCATCCTCGTCCTGGTCGAATCCAAGCAATCTGCCGTTTTTACCCAGCCTGTTCAGTATTTCTTTCGAATGCCCCCCGCCGCCAAAGGTTACATCCACATACACGCCGCCGGGCCTGATGTTCAGTCCTTCGATGGTTTCATTTAATAATGCAGGTATGTGGTAGCAGGAGGTCATCTTTGTAAAATCAAACGATTAGATATTCTGATATGTCATTTTTTGTCTCAGTCTTGCTGCAAAGTCGGCAGGTGACAGTTTGGTTTCTTCATAACGTTTTTTGCCCCATACGGCGAAACGATCCATCATACCGACAAAAAGTACTTCATTGTTCTCAATTCCGATCAGTTCCAGGTATTTTTTCGAAATAAGCACGCGTCCCTGTGAGTCGATATCGAGCCACTCGGCATCCGAAACGAACTGCATCAGAAGAATCTGATCAGCAGCATCCCATTCGTCCAGATTTACTTTCAGTGATTCTATTTTTTTGTTCCATACAGACTCCGGATACAGTACCAGGCAGTCGTTGTCGGCGTCCTTTCGCATCACAAGCCGCTCTTTTTCAGCCTCGGGAATTATTTTCCGGTAAACGGACGGTATGAACACACGACCCTTTACATCGGCTTTTGCATCGTATTTACCTATGAATGTTGACATAAATGTAATTGAGCTAATTTTCCAACGGTAAAAATATATCTTTTTTTTGAAATTCCCCACTTTTCCCCACAAATATTTATCAACAAAGTTATCAACAAGTTATCTACCATTTTAGGGTGGTTTTTTAACAAGTTTTCATTTGTTTTCCCTTCGGTATATATTTTTATTAAATATATGCAAAACAGAGTTTTATGACTTCTGTATAAAAAAAATAAAACGTATTTGCATTAAAGTGGGGAAATGGAATCTGAATAAACGGATAATATAAATATCGTTTGAGCACCACACTATTCGGTATCTGATAAGTTTTTGTATTTTTGTGCTTTGATAACTCAACTGAAAAGAGTATGGAAGATAAAGTGATGCGTTTTGATGTGGAAGAAATAATCAGGGCGAAAGCTCCGGGTAAAAAAATTCCAAAATTTGTTGTCCGTTTTCTCAAACGAATTTTGCATCAGGATGAGCTGAACGAGTTTTTTGTTCGTGCTCACGGACGAAAAAATGTGGAATTCATTGATTATGCACTGGGTGAAGGTTTGCTCCGTGTTACGGCTGACTTTAAAGGCGCTGAACATTTGCCCGCAGACGGGAAACGCTACATTTTTGTAAGCAATCATCCCCTGGGAGGTCTTGATAGTATTATTCTCGGGCTTCTGCTGGGGCGAAAATACAACGACAAGGTGAAGTATTTTGCCAACGACATCCTGATGTTTCTGGAGCCGATGAAAGAAATGTTTCTCCCTGTGAGCATTGTGGGCAAGTCTGCGGACCTGAAAGAGAATGCAAAAGCAGTTGAAGCTTTTTTCAATTCAGACAATCATCTGATAACATTTCCGGCCGGAACCTGTTCGCGCAAAATAAAAGGGAAGATACAGGATCTTCCCTGGAAAAAATCGTTTATCACAAAAGCTGTTCAGACCGGGCGCGATGTTGTGCCGATCTATTTTAAAGGAAAAAATTCCGGATTTTTTTACAACCTGTCCATCATTCGCACCAAACTCGGATTACCCAACATCGAAATGCTTTTTCTGGTGAATGAAATGTTCAGGCAGCGCGGAAACCACTTCACGGTCAAAATAGGCAAGCCTATCCCGTATCAGACATTTGACAGTTCCAGAACGCCCGCAGAATGGGCTGCAAGAGTGAAAGAGCAAGTGTACGAACTGGATAGGGAGATTAACTGATTTCTCCGAATTCAGCAATATTCTCGTCCACGTAAGCTGCGATTATGGCTGTTTGCTCTTCTTCTGTTTCGAAAAATTTTTCCTCCAGTTCATCAAACTGCTCGAAATCAACGTACATGGCATTGAATTCTTCTTCCGTAGTTTCGCGCTCGAGTTCTTCCTGGTTGAAGTTGTAAATTTCCTTGGCTTTGTAAATAATTTTTGCCACTTCCGAAGCTCCGAATTGTTTCAGGGCTTTTGCAACCGGATTTCCGAAAATATAACTTCCGTATCCGTTTTGGATGAGTTGAACGAAACCGCCCTGCATCACCTCTTCGCGCAGAAAATGATAGGCCAGAAGCGTGTGCTGGCTGCCGTTGAGTAAATGCATGTTTTCAGCGGTAAGATTGCCGCCCAAAGCTTTGAGATAAGCATCAGTAAAGACTTCCAGAAATTCGTTGATGCCCTTTTCGGCTGCTGTAGCGAGTGCTTTATCCGGGATTTTAATCATTTTGACTTTGTAATCCCCATAAAAGGGGGAATTATTGGTAATTAGTTGAGATAATATTATAACTTGAGAATGAATTCATTAATATGAGATTTGAATGCAAATGTCATATTAAAACAGATGAAATTCAGGAGGTTATGCAATGCTGACTGATAACAGGCTTCCGAATTAATGAGTGAGCACCTCGCTCGAGTATGCCCCCGTATTTACCTTCAGCTTTCCGTTTTTCAAAGAAAATTTACTCCCGAAATGGGCTCTGAAGGTTTTCTGCAGGTATGCCGGAACTTCCACTTCCAGTTCTTTTGTCTGGCTGGTGTTGTTTATCAGAATAATTGCTGCCTTATCAAAATATTTACGGGCGTAAATCCACGTGCCTGTGGTGGTCTGCAGGTTGATGAAATCACCGTAAATCAGCACCGGATTTTCTTTCCGGAGGTTGCCTAATTTTGCCACTTTGTCGAGTAGTTTTTGCTCGCGGGTGTTGAGTTCTTCGAATTTCATCATCCGTCTGCAATCCGGATCGTTGGCGCCTGTTAGCCCGATTTCATCGCCGTAAAATATCACCGGAATACCCGGAATGGTAAGAATAAAGGTTTGCATGAGTGACATTTTATCATAAGCCGTGCTGTCGGTGATGCCTATTTCGCGGTTCCAGCCAGCGGCTTTGCTGTCTTCACCGAATTTCAGATCGCCCGAAGCCAGTGACATGAAGCGGGGCTTATCATGGTTGCCTGAAATGTAGCCCATCAGATTGTGCGAACCGTAAGTTTTGAGGCTGCTCTGCAAAACGGCATTCACACGCTGCAAATCGGGTACACCCACTCCTGCAAAACTTGTATTGGCATCTTCAAACACGTTGAAGTCAAACTGTCCGTCGAGCATACCAGTGTTCAGATAGCTGGCTATCAGTTCGGGACTTCCGTACGTTTCGCCAATTTGATACAGGTTCTTACCGTTATTATTTTGCTTGATTTTTCGCGTCAGCGTGCGCCAGAATGGCAAATCCACGTGTTTACATGCATCGTGACGAAAACCATCCAGATTGAATTCATTAAGCCAGTACAAAGCACTGTCAGTCATCATTTCGATTACAGCCGGATTGGCAAAGTCAATGGTCGGCATGAATGTGTCGAACCAGGTTGTCAGGCGTTGGTCGTTCCAGCGTTCGGTATTCAGGGTACCGTCGGGAAGGTAAAGCGGCGTGAAATACTCCGGATGCTGTTTGTAAAGCGGATTCAGTTCATGAACGTGATGTGCCACATAATCCAGCAGGATGTTAATGTTTTTGGTGTGGGCATTGCTCACCAGGTCTTTGAGCTCCTGGTTGGAGCCAAACCGGTAGTCTACCTTGCTGAACGAAACAGGCCAATAACCGTGGTAGGGTGAAAATTTAGTTTTTTTTGGAGCATAAAATCCGTAGGGTTCGTCCGGATTCTGATTTAGAGGCGATATCCAGAGCGTGTTTACGCCTAATTTTTTGAAATAGTCGTCATTAATAACCTGACGGAGTCCTGCAAGGTCGCCTCCGAAGAAATCCACTTTCGGAAGTACATCGGGGCGGTTCATAGGCCGGTCGTTATTCTTATTGCCATTTTTGAAACGGTCCACGAGCATGAAGTACATGATCTGGGTATGCTGATCTTTGCGGTTGAGCTCGGCTGATTTGGTAATAACTATTCCATTATGAAGCGGTACGAGCACATCGTTGCCCACACCCCATTCATTCATTGCCCAAAGCCTGATAAACGAGCGCTGAACTTTACCGGCTTCCCGCGGAATTGTTACGGTGATCTGACCGTCTTCCATCTTTACAAAACTCTCCGGAAGCAGGTAATTTTGCCAGTATGCGAAGACTTTTTTCACCTCATTCTGTGTGATTACAGTGAATTTTGTTCCTTTTATTCCTCCGGTAGTGAGTACGGGGAATTTATCGGAGTTTCCGGCAACCTGCAGGATGGAATTAAATTTTCCGTAGCCGTTGTCCACCTTATTCGGATTGTTGGGGTCGTGGTTCCAGTCGCCGTTTAGCGACATCTGGTAGAGGTATGTCCCGGGACTTAAACTCAGGGTCGCAACATATTTTCCGCTGTCGTTGAGCGTTAAATCGGGTGAGAGATTGGGTGCCCAGTCGTTCATCTGACCAGCTATTTGCACCCGTTTGTATGTTTTTCCATGCGGTTCGAATGAAAATACATAATCCACTTTATCGGTTTTGCGGCACGGGATAGAGTAAGCAACGCCTTTTACCCAAACGCTGATATTAAAAAAAGCGGGTGTTTCGGGTTTGATGGTAAGCAGTATTTTTACATTTTCATCAATCAACGCCACCGGAACATCAGCCGAACTTACACTGTCAATCTCGTCCGGATTAAGCACGTAGTCCTGAGTACGGATAGTATCTGTGCCGATTTTCAGCGTTAGCAGTGTGTTCAGATTCAGATTGTTATCGCTTTCAGCAGGGAGGTTAAGGGCTTGTTTCTGACACGAAGCCAGCAAAAGCACAGCAAACAGAAAAATGGAGAATTTAGTTTTCATACGTTAATTTATTTTTTTGTAAAACTCAGGCCACGTGCAACACACTCCCCGATAATGATCGGGAAATTTCCTTCCTGATAAAAACGGGGTAAGACTTGTTTGAGAAAAGTCTCAGAATGCTGTTTCGGGTATTTAAAAAGTTTCTTGTTTTTCTGATTTTTTTTGTGCACTGAAAGAGTGCAAATTCAATTTATTTCATTAGCAACAAACCATCCATATAATTGATATAGACTTCATTAGCATTCTTCCGTCTGCCATCCAGCTGGAGGATAATCAGCTTGTAATCAGCCGTTTTAATTACATTTTCCTGCTGATTTGCCAGATTCCCCTTTTCTGATTTAGCCACTTCGATTATCGGATTGAGCGAGATAATAGCTTCCTTATTATTCCGGTTTATTATGATTTTCTCATTTTCAATTTTTATTTTCAAACTGTCTGAGATGAAAATATCATTGTTGTTATATTGTTTTTTCAGATAAAGTGTTTTATTAAAACCTGAGAAATCAATTTCAAAACTCTTTTCAGGGGAAGTTACTGTGAAAAACTTATCTCCGGAAATTTTTTCTTCGGAAATTCCGAGTTTTCTAATCAGACTCCCGGCGTCTGCTTTTTCGCCCAGCGAACTGAACATCGGGCGGATGCTTTCGGTGCCGTAAATTCGTTGCAGGTAATAAGCTACGTCCGAAAGGCGGACTTGTTTCTCTGTGGTTAGCGGAGTTATTTTGCTTTCAGCAGTATTAGCCCAGTTGGCTTCAGTCAGCAAAGCCGAAAGTTCTTTTTTCAGCGATTTCTCTGTAATATTGATTACGCTCCACGGACCTGTTGACGACAGGAATGCAACGATGGCAAACGAAATCAGAATCCATTTGGGTTGACGTGAACGGCTGAAGATCAGGTAAATACTGATTCCGAAAAACCACAGATTCAGGATTAAAATCAGCAGCCGGTTGATGGTGATGCCGTAATCTGAAAACCGGCGTACAATCCCCACGAACATTAATACCAGAAGTGGTAAAAGGATAAAAGGGAAAATCCGGTTGAATAAACCACTGATTCCCAGGCCTCTGAAGAGGTTTTTTAATCCACTTTTTTCTGAAGTACTGCCACCGGTTTGCTTTTCCGCAGGTCTAGCTTCAGACAGGTGAATGGCTGACTTCTGGCTGTCAGCGGAGAGGATTGTCAGCGGATGCAGAATAATCATCGTTACTAATCCGGCAAATCCCAGAATGGACACCAACCATGAAACCCAGCCGTTAGGAAGCTCCCATGTGGCGATTATTTTGAAAAGATAACCGTACAGTATTAAAATGTAAATGGTAAGTATGGGAAGTAAAATGTAAAGTCCCAGGATTTTGAAAATGTTTGGGTAAGAGATGGTAAAACTATTCCCTGTTTCTCCTTTCCCGGGCAACTGAGACATGAAATAGGAGGGCATAAACAGCACAAAGCAGAATACCGCCAGGTAACCATAAACCTTTTCGTTTATTTTTAAATCAAAAAGCTGATCGAGCGATACAATTGCCAGACTCAGACCGGCCATCAGCACTCCGGCAAAAAATGCTGAAATAAAAAGCTGGAATAACGTATTTTGCAGAAAATCCCACCATTTAAGTGAGTTTTTTTCGGAAATATAAGCCGTGAAAAACAGCGCAAGTGCCAAACTTACAACCAGCATAGCCAGCTGAATGCCGATTGCATCGGGCATTATTACAGGGAAATTAGCACAAAACCATACTGACAATCCGGTCAGAATCAGACTGATGATGTGGGAAACCGGTTTTTTAAGACGATTTTCGGCAAACAGGTAAAAAGCCAGCGTGGCTAAAGCAGACAGAACTCCCGAAGAAATCCAACGAAGGTATAAATTTTCGTTTTCAGAACTGATAGCCATGATAATAATCACAGCCAATCCAACCAAAATTGCAAATGTTACCGTAAACCGGGTTACAGCCAACCGAAGTTTTTTGCTGAAAAGCTGAAGTGAAAAGTTCATTTGAATAAAAATATTAAATGGTTTTTAAGAAAAATTTTCACCTTTGACAACTGGCTGAGTCACGATTAAGGGTTGAGTTCCAGAATCATCACTCTTTTACCCTCTACTTCGACATTTCCGGTTATTCCGACTTTCTTTTTCGTAATAATATCGATGCCGTTTTCAAAGCTGTATGTTCTTTCTTTAAAACGTTCGGTATCTAAATTAATTGTATTTTCGTTGTTATTACAAATAACCATCACAGTTTTTTCCCCGTTGTATCTGAAGAACACATACACTCCGTTTTCGGGTATGAATTGCATCATTTTTCCATTTTGCAGTGCAGGATTATTTTTCCGGTAATGAAGCAGAGTTTTCAGGTAATCATAAATTTCGTTTTCCTGCTTTGTGCGCCCTCCGGGGGTAAAAGCATCCCGTTTATCGCCCGGAAATCCGCCTGGAAAATCAAGGCGATGTCCTTCGTAACTGCCTGCAATCCCTTCGTGCATTATCTCGTTGCCGTAATAAATCTGCGGGTATCCGCGCACGGCAACAAGCATTGCCAGTGCCATTTTGTATTCGTTAATGCCTTTGTAAGTCGTTGAAAGCCGGTCGATGTCGTGGTTATCTACAAAATTCATAATCAGGTTGGTGTTTGGAAACACAAAATCCTGAGCAAAATGACTATAAAACCTGGCAGTACCAGTGTCCCAGCTTTCTTTTTCCTTAAAAACTTCATGCAGTTTATCCTTCAGCACAAAATCCATCACGCTTTGCAGCCTGCTGTCGAATCCGTCTTTATTATTGTTGCCCGACTGATAATAGGCTATTTCGGCAGGAGTTTTCACCCAGCATTCGCCCACCACATTCATCTCCGGGTATTCATCGCGAATTTTCTGTACAAAGCGTGATGCCACCTGAATATCGTTGTAAGGATAGGTGTCCACGCGCAATCCTGCAATTCCGGCACGTTCAACCCAGTAAATGTACGCCTGAGTTAAATAATCAAAAACCATCGGATTCGAAAGGTTTACGTCAGGCTGAGTGTCCGAAAACCAGCCTTTTGTAAGCCTTTTCAGGTCAGCTTCGCTGCGGTGAGGATCGGTCCAGGCTGTCATCCGGTAGTTGGAAGAAGTGAAGGTTTCCCACGTGTTGAACCAATCTGCTGAAGGAATATCTTTTATCCACCAGTGTCCGCTTCCGCAATGGTTTGGTACTATGTCGATTATCAGTTTGATGCCGTGCTTTTTTGCTGTTTGCGAAAGGCGCAAATAATCATCGTTAGAGCCAAGGCGCGGATCAATCTGATAGTAATCCGAGCAGGAGTAGTGGTGGTAGGTGTAAACGCTGCCCTTGTTGTCGAGCAGCGGGGTAGTCCAGAGCGCTGTAATTCCGAGGTCGGCCAGATAAGGGATTTTTTGAATGATACCCTCAATGTCACCTCCGTGACGTTTTCCCAAATCAGCCCGGTTCACTCCCTGAGCATAGCCTATAATACTGTCGTTGGCCGGATTTCCGTTGGCAAAGCGGTCGGGCATGAGCAGGTAAACGTTGTCGGCTTCGGTAAAACTCTCCCGGTTGGCCGAATTCGGTACGCGTTCTTTCAACTCGTATTTCGCTAAAAGCTTTTTCTTGCCGTTTTTCAGTTCAATATTGAAAAACCCGGCTTTTGTTTCCTTACTAATATTAATGTACAGAAAAATATAATTCGGATTATCGGTCAGTTTTTTATCCCTGATCGTAATTCCCGGATAATTGATAGTTACGTCGCATTTCGAGATATCCGGCCCGTGAAGCATAATCTGCAAATCGGGATTATGCATATTTGTCCACCAGTAAGTTGGTTCAATGTGTTGAAGTGACAAAGCTTGCTTCGTCTGTACTTTTGCATGTATATTTAATGCAAATGCGATTGAAAATAAAATCAGAATTGTTTTTTTCATTTTTTCATTTTTAAATTGATCGGATCATCTTTATCTTCTACAAGCAGTGTCAGAATCCCTGCCAGAATCATAAATCCTCCGCCAAGAACGAGCGTGTAAATGGGATGTCCGTGAAACAGGTGTTTGGTAATACTTCCCAGGATAGTAGCAGCCAGGATTTGCGGCAGCACGATGAAAAAGTTGAATATACCCATGTATGTGCCCATTTTCGAAGCAGGTAGCGAACCGGTCAGCATGGCGTAAGGCATGGACAGAATACTTGCCCAGGCTACTCCTACTCCAACCATGCTGATTATGAGCAAATCCGGATTTTTGAATATTACCAGTGATATAAGTCCGAATCCGCCGGTAATCAATGCTACCAGATGCGTGTATTTCCGGGAAATTCTCCGGGCCAGAACAGGCAGCAGGAATGCTACAGCAGCCGCAAAAAGGCTGTAAGCACCGAATAAAATACCTACCCAGTTGGCACCTTCGTTGTAAATTGCCGATTTTGTATCGGTAGCGCCATAATGATATTCGGTGATTGCCGGTACGGCATAAATCCACAGGGAGAAAAGCGCCACCCACGTGAAAAACTGCACCAGGGCAAGTTGTCCCATCGTTTTGGGCATATTGAGCAGATCGGTCATGATTTCAACCATACCGTTCGACTTTTCCTTTCTTCGAAATGCCCCGACAGCATTAAACAAAACGGCAACCAACAGGAATAATCCTCCCAAAACATAAATCTGAACATCGAGTTTGAAAAAATAAACCAAAGTAACTATGACAGCTCCGGTCACACCAAACAGCAAAGCGAATTTATTGAATTTTTCGGGTGATACTACATGACCAAATGTGCTTTCGGACTTTTGGTCGGCAGTACTTTCGGAAGCAAAACTGCTGAGTTTTTCCGGCGGATATTCTTTCGTGGTAAAAATGGTGATAAGAACCGATGTAATGAACACGATTCCACCGACGTAAAATGACCATCTGACAGTGTCGGGTATGGCCTGATCTCCGATTGGAACATTGGAAACATTGAACCAGTTGGTAAGAATATAAGGCATTGCTGATCCCGCAACCGCACCCAGCCCGATAAAGAAACTCTGCATCGAGAATCCGAGTGTGCGCTGAGAAGAAGGCAGCATATCGCCTACAAATGCCCTGAAAGGCTCCATCGAAACATTGATTGAAGCATCCATTATCCAAAGAAGTCCCGCTGCCACCCACAATGCAGGTGAATTGGGCATAAGGAGCAGAATAGTTGATGCAAGAAGAGCTCCGGTCAGAAAAAAAGGCTTCCGGCGACCCAGCCGGTTCCAGGTTTTATCGCTCCAGTGCCCGATGATGGGCTGAATAATCAGGCCCGTAACTGGTGCTGCAAGCCATAAAATAGGTATTTTATCAATTTCGGCACCCAGACTTTCAAAAATACGGCTCACATTGGCATTTTGCAGTGCAAATCCGAATTGAATGCCCAGAAAACCAAAACTCATATTCCAGATTTGCCAAAAGCTTAGTCTCGGTTTCTTTCGCCGGTCAGCCGTAAGGGAATCGTTGTTTTGCTGTTCAAAATTTGATGTTTTCATGATTTTTTCTTCACCTTGTCTGTATTGAAGTTTTTTCAGTTTGGCAGGGATACTGATTGTATGTTAATAGATATAATTTGTTGATTTTAATTGAGTCTTTGAATAGTTGTATTTCAAATAAAAGATATGCCTTTCAATTTTTATAAAACAAAAATTCTCTTTTATGGGGTTAGTGGCAGTTGCTTCGTCGTTCCCCGCACCATCAGTTTGGTTTTGATAATCCGGTTGGTGTATTGTCCGTGAGTAATTCCTTTAATTTTATCAATAAGAAGTTTAGCTGCCGTTTTTCCCACTTCGTAGCCGTGCTGTTCCACAGTTGTGAGCATCGGATCGCATGCAAGCGCAAGGTCGCCCCCCGAGAATCCGCAGATGGAAATATCGTCAGGTACCTTCAGTCCGGCTTGTTTCACAGCGTAAAGAATGCCTGTGGCGGTGTGGTCGTTGATGGCAAAGAACGAATCGGGAGGCTCGGGAAGTGAAAGTACCTGAGGAGTGATTTCCATGGCTTTCTCGCGGGTATCGCAAACGAACACGAGCGATTCGTCGACCGGAATATTATTCCTCCGAAGGGCATCCAGGTATCCGTTTCTCCTGTTCTTTGAAATTTCCAGATGAAGCGGGGAACTGTAGAAAGCAATTCGTCTGCAACCCGTATGGATTAGATGTTCCACTGCCGAAAGAGCTCCGGCATAATCATCCACTACCACACGGTCAGTGATGATCCCGATGCAGATCCGGTCGTAAAAAACAAGCTGGATGTCGTTATCGAGTATTTGCTGATAATGTTCGAACCGGTCTGTCTCCTTGGATAAACTGGCCAGGACGCCAGCCACACGCGCATTTATCAGAGATTCGGTGATTTTCAGCTCTTTTTCGAAATTCTCTTCCGAGCGAAAAAGCATAACATTAAATCCTTCAGCTGAAGCCGTTTCCTCTATCCCCTGTACAATGGAAGAGAAGAAATAATGTACAATTTCGGGAACAATTACACCAATTATATTGTTACGTCCTAACCGAAGGTTGAGTGCCATTTCATTCGGTTTGTAATGGAGCCTTTGTGCGCATTCTTTTACAATTTCAACCGTTTTTCTGCTGATATCCGGATGGTTCTTCAACGCCCTGGATACTGTTGATGGAGAAATGTTCAGCTCCCTGGCAATATCGATAATGGTAATCTGTGTTTTAGACATGATATTCAAAATTAATAATCAGATTTCGAAACCGGGATAATCAAGAGATAAAATTCTGTAAATAACAATATTGCAAATGTATATCAGAAAATTCAAATATAAAATTAATCGAATAATTTGAATTTCCAATGGCTTTGCAAACGTTTGCACTACAAAAACCATTTATTCATAGGTATTCTTCTTGTTAAAATTTCACAAAAGTATAATTTTGCTTCGATAATCCAGAAAAAAAATAAAACAGCAGCCTTAAATAAGCTGAAAGTGAATGACAAATCATTAAAATAATCAATAATTATCAACCTCAAAAAAAACAGAATTGCATGAAGGACGCACGATTTAATTTAAAAATACGGTCATTTCTGATCGTAGTGCTGACACTTGTGATTGGCCTCAGTGTCAATGCACAAAAGAAATCCGTTACAGGGGTAGTAAGAGATGCAGCCGGAGAAACTGTTATCGGTGCCAGTGTTCTTGAAAAAGGAACAACCAATGGCATGATGACAAATATCGACGGACAGTTTAATCTCGATGTTGCCCCGAACGCTACGCTTGTTATTAGCTATGTAGGCTATAAGACACAGGAAATTCCCGTAGCCGGACAATCAAGTTTTATTGTAACCATGGAAGAAGATGCCCAGTTGCTTCAGGAAGTAATAGCAATCGGGTATGGAACCGTGAAGAAAAATGACGCTACCGGTTCTCTGACCGCCATTAAACCTGAAGAAATGAACAAAGGTCTCACTACCAATGCTCAGGATATGATTTCAGGTAAAATTGCCGGTGTTGTAGTAACTCAAAACGGAGGTACTCCCGGTGGTAGTTCAACCATTCGTATTCGTGGTGGTTCATCACTGAATGCCAGCAACGACCCGCTTATCGTTATCGACGGACTGACCATAGATAATAATGGTATTCAGGGTGTGGCCAATCAGCTGAGCACAATCAACCCGAATGATATCGAAAGTTTTACTGTGTTGAAAGATGCCTCGGCAACCGCTATTTACGGTTCGCGTGCTTCGAACGGGGTAATCCTGATCACGACCAAAAAAGGCCGCTCCGGTTCAAAACCGAAATTAAGTTACAACGGTAACTTCAATGTAAGCACCATAGGTAAATACATGGATGTAATGACCGGCGATGAATACCGTGATTATGTAAATAAACTTTATCCCGGCAATACAGATGTTTTGAAAAACCTTGGAACTGAAAATACAAACTGGCAGAGTGAAATTTACAGAACAGCTCTTGGTCACGACCACAACCTGAACCTGACCGGTGGATTCAAAAACATGCCTTACCGCGTATCAGCAGGCTATACCAAACAAAATGGTATCATCAAAACCTCCGACTTCGAACGTTTCACAGGAGCACTTAATCTGAGTCCCACATTGCTCGATGATCATCTGAAAATCAATGTCAATGCCAAAGCAATGTACGTGAAAAACCGTTTCGTAGATACAGGTGGTGTGGTAGGTAATGCCGTACGTTTTGACCCGACTCATCCTGTTCGCTCTACAGCCGAACCTTATGCATCCAAGCTGGATGGTTTCTGGCAATGGGCTACTTTCGCAGGTACAGAATTCCTGTCAGTAAACAGAGATGCTCCGGGTAACCCTGTAAGTATGCTCGAACACCGTGATGACCGTTCGAAAGCATGGGATATGCTCGGAAATATCGATTTCGATTATAAATTACACTTTGCACCAGATTTCAGGTATCATTTGAACCTGGCAACCAACATCTCTCATGGTGAGCAAAACACCTGGATTTCTCCGTATTCGTTCACCAATCTTGTAGGCGGAGGTTATGACGGTTACAACATTCAGGACAAATGGAACCGCCAGCTGAGTACATACCTGCAATATCTTAAAGAACTCGAAACTCAAACATTCGATGT
>CAZWLJ010000028.1:0-43514 GCA_964634605.1 uncultured Paludibacter sp. | reverse complement strand
AAGTCTCTTTTTTTTTTAACGTTACACAAAAAAGAAAATTTATTCTCATAGATCATTATTCTTTTTCATATTATCTAAATAAACCTGCGGAGTTTTCCTTAATTGAATATAGGTGCAGCCTGACCGCTTCTGATTGGAGTAGTTATTGGATGCACCGAATTACAAATTCTGACATGCCAAAAAGGTGGGATTAAAAAATTCCACCGACAGGTGCTAAATCTTGTTCATACTATCTGAATATCCGTTAAGAAAAGGACGGAGTTAAAATTTGAGCAAATATCAGGAGCTTCTGAGTATTCGAAAGATTGATTTTTTATTTCTCCTTTTTCTGAAAAACCTTTACCCAGTCAATAGTCATACTGGTTGGAAATATGGAATTATCAATTTTACCTCCCAAATTACCTCCAATTGCAATATTAAAAATGAAATATGACGGTTTGTCAAACGGCCAGTTTTCCTGTGTTTTCGATTCGGGTTTGTAATGATAAATTTTTCGGCCATCAACAAAGAAAGTAATAAAATCCGGTGTCCATTCCATAGCATAGATGTGGTATTTATCGTAGGGACGTTCTATCGTGACTTTGCCACTGTAAGGAGTTGCACCATAACCTGAAGAATTGTGAATAGAAGAAAACACGATTCCGGGTTCACGTCCCACATGTTCCATGATATCTAATTCGCCACAGGCAGGCCATCCTTCCTGCTCTATATTATTACCCAACATCCACAACGCAGGCCAGGTACCTGTTCCAGCCGGTAACTTAGCTTTGATTTCGAAAAAACCATAAGTAAAAGTTCGCTTATTTCTGGTAATCATACGTGATGAGGTATATTCATTATTCTCATACCGGGCGGTGAGTATCAGCTTACCGCATTTTTGGACTACATTTTCACCATCTGTGTAACGCTGCTTTTCGTTATTGACCCAACCCGGTTTTGCCACTTCATGTGTCCATGCCGTGGTGTCAATGGCTTTGCCTCTGAAGTTATCCTGCCACACAAGTTTATACTCTTTTTTTGATTGAGAATAAGCAGTTATACTAAGCAGTAATGAAATAAAAATCAAAGTTGTTTTAAGTTGTCTCATAGTTTTATATTTTCAAATAAGTTTTTCATTTTTCAGCCATTCCTGTAATTCATAATGCCACCTATCAGCATCTACATTCTGAGGTCTCATTCCAAAACCATGCCCTCCCTGATTGTAAAGAAAAAGTTTGTGCTTCACGTTCTTCACGTTAAGCATATCGGCAAATGCCTGACTATGATATGGTACCACCACATCATCATTGAGTGCATGCACCAAAAAAGTGGGCGGAGTATGTCTGGAAATATGTAGTTCGTTGGAATAGAAATGAATTAAATCTTCAGCGGGATTTTCGCCTAACAGATTTTTACACGTCCCGCCCGGAAAAAACGCTGGTCGAAAGGATATTACAGGATATATCAATGCCATAAAATACGGTTTGTTTTTTTTATCAAAATGTGTTCCAAGTGTAGCAGCCAAATGTCCGCCTGCCGAGAAACCAATGACTCCTATTCTGCTTTTATCGAGTTTCCACTTCTTTGCATTCTTACGAATAATCTGAATGGCCTCTTTAGCGTCTTTCAAAGGTACCTGGTGATTCCCGAAAGGCATTCGGTAATAAAGCACAAATGCGGTAACACCAATACTATTGAACCAGCGGGCTATTTCAGCTCCTTCTTTTTCAGCAGCCAGTCCGCCGTAACCTCCACCGGGGCAAATCAATACCGATGTTCCTCCTTTATTTTGTGAAAGAGAAGGATACATGTACATACGCGCTTCACTTACAAAAGTTATCCATTCTACTCCATTGGCAACTTCGGCTTCAGGGCTAAAAATCCCTTCAGATGCACCCTGCGGATAAAGCAATATTTCTTTCTGTGAAAACATGTAAATTGGTACAAACACTAAGATTGTTACAATTATTTTTTTCATTGAATTTAAAGCTAATCTAACATTTTTTTATACTTATTACCAAACCGGTCAACTACTTCTACATGTATTTTTGCGTTTGGATTTTCAGGTTTAGCTCTGAACAGATGATGCGTTTTACTCACACTTAGCCAGGAATGTTTTTTGTTTTTTCCGGGCTGATACAGTTCTGCAGCATAAGGATCTTCACCCCAATATCGCTGCATTTCTCCTTTTTGAACTCCATTTTCGTACCAGAAAACTTTCCACTGCAGGTCGTAATTGTAAACATTGGCAATAAAAAAATCAGGAAAAGCAGCTTCGGCACCTATATTATAGAGTTTAAATTGTTCAGATTTATGCTGATTTACTCCTTTGAAATACCATGTCAGACTATCACCGTCAACTTTATAAACCGTGTAGCCTTTCGGTGATCCATCTGTACAAATTATACCCTGCCACCAGGCTCCGCTGGCTGCCGCGTGAACATGTTCCGATAAGTTTGGAGCAATCTGAGTATACCATTGAGTATGGCTGTGTCCGGCGAGGATATGAGTGTTGTAAGGCTCCAGAATTTTATACAATGCCTGGCGGTTGAGAAGTGAGTTTGACATTTCGGATGCAAAACTTTCGGGCTTTTCAGATTCTCCATAAATAGTAGGAATGTGGAGTGAAACTACAACTGTACTTCCGGGTTTTACCAGTTTCAAATCTTGCTCTAACCATTGTAGCTGTTTCTCATCAATATAACCGATATAACGATACGAAAATCCGTAGTAAAACACATTTTTCAGAACTATATAATGAATTTTACCCACATTGTACGAAAAATGCACCGGTCCGAAAGCTTCTGTAAATGATTTTGAAGATAATTCGTTAGATCGGTTGTTGTAATCCATATCATGATTGCCAATTACCTGATAAAAAGGGACTTTTATCTGAGAAATCACCTGTTTGTATTTATCGAAAAAATGGAGTCGGTCGAATACATTATCTCCTGCACTTATAGCATGAACTGGGGTTTCGGGAGAAAATGAAGCAATGGTTTTTTTTACATCTTTCACCACTTCTTCCAACAGATCAAATTCTTCCAAATCGAGTACCTGCGGGTCAGCCCACAGAATAAAAGCATGGTTCGTCTGTGATTTTACAGCTTTGATGAGTTCAAAATTGATTTTTTGCTTCTTCAATTCATGTTTAATTTTTTTGAAAAAAACAGGAATTCCGTTTTGAATGGGTGATTCATATCCCGAAGGCAATGAATAGTAAATGTATTCGCTTTCATCGGAAGTTTCGAGACTGAATTTTCCATGTTTATCGGTTAACACAATCGTTTTGCCATCTGTAATCTGCACTTCCGGGATTGCTTTTCCCTGTGATGTCAATTTTCCTGTTACGGTTGTGGCTGTTACATTTGTATATATCCCAATCAGGATTATCCATATTAATAAATTGGTCTTTTTCATTTCAAACTTTGTTTATAATTTTGAATAAAACCGGCAATAAAAACTGTTTGCAAATCAGTAAACTCCGGTTAATTTGCACATGGCCCAATAAGTATCACTCGGTAAAATGGAATAAAATGCGTAGAATCAATTATATTCACCCCTTTCGATTTGAATACACTGTCATGTATCTGATTAAAATAAACAGCATCTTTGTTGTATCTATTTAAAAAACAACGATCTGACTGTTGTGTCCCGATTTTTTTACAGGCGTACAATTTACTTTTAATTTTTTAAAAACCTATAAATTGTAACCATTTTTTGACGGTACTATTTAACAGTTAACCTGGTTTCTTTCAGTTTAGAGCTCCTGAAGAAGGGCGTTTCAGTATTATTATCCACAACAGTATACCTCTGAGATGCTCCGTTTATTTTTATTTTCCTAATACTTCTCCGATTATGAATGACATATTTCATAACTCTGAATTCATTCATCCCTGCAAAAGTACCATTAATTGGATATATTGTCAAAGCAAAATTTTTTTTATTGTTTTTTAGCTCCATTTTTGTTTTGGCTATTTTCCCATTCAGATAAGCATTGCTGCGTCCGTCATCTTCGATTAATGTAAACTCAGCATCTGCTCCGGGATAAAGATGTATAATCAGCGTGTCGTTCGTCCCTTTTTCTATTGATGAAGCGTATTTACGCATGGGAATTACTGAACCCTCCCGCACATATAACGGAATCTTGTACAACGGAGCATCTGCATCTAATTTTTTTCCTCCTTCAAACGTTTTATTTGTCCAGTAATCTACCCAATTTCCGGCAGGAAATTCAACTGTTCGTTTGACTGCATATTGTTCGTAAACAGGTGCCACGAGGAGTTCATCTCCAAACATATAATTAAATGAATTACCGGGCAAAGCCTGCATTATTTTTTTGCTTTCAAGACGCATACGGTGAGCGTACGAGTAAATATACGGAAACAATTCCATACGGAGATGTGAATACTTCCGGAATAATGAATCGGCTCGTTCGGATACTAAATAAGCCAAATTGGACGTATGATTTTCAGGTTGTGAAAACACTTCGACAATAGGAGTAAAAATTGAAAACTGTAACCATCTGATATACAACTCTTCGTCCAGCTTATCGGTTATTCCCATATCGAAACCGCCTAAATCATTTGAAAGAAAAGGAATTTCACTGCTACGTTTTTTAGGATCGGTAAACATTGCAATGTTTTCTTTCAATGCAATTGCCGGTACCCACGAATTAAATTCTTTTGTTGGTTTTTCAACATTCCAGTCAGAGCGTGTGTCATCCGTCCACTTGGTAGGGTAGCGTTTGTATTCTTCCCGTTCCTGTCCTCCTGTATGCGAAAGAATAAAACCACGCCCCTCGGTTTCTTTGCCCATTTCCTGCGAAATTTCGAACATGGTTTTGCAAACTTCGATAGCCGAAGTGCGGTCGAGTTTCAGAAAATCGGCTCCTTCATCGAAAAATGGTTTGACTTTTTGCTTGAAATAGTCGGCTGCAGCCGGATTGTTAAAATTTATGTTTCCACACAGTGTGCCCTTATTTACCTCTTCAGTCTGATGCATGGCTGTTGTGGTACTGTAATTGTGCCACGGATTATGCTCCACGTATTTATTTCTGAAAAAACCTTTCTCATCAAAATCTTGAAAGACAGCTTCGTTTCCGGTTTCGAAAATGCAATCCCAAATCCAGAAACCACCTTTAATATTTCGTTGCTCCAGATAATCCCACATGGCTTTACGATCGGGGAAATCAACAGTATCGGCTACAAAATCGAGATACTTCGCTGGTCCGCTACCCTTATTGGCAAAACTCCAAAACCACGAGTCAATCCAGTAAGCATCGATAGGATAATCGTGTTTAATAATTTCATCGATGCGGTCTGTCGTTTGCGTCTGATTGGTATATCCTCCATACATCAAACCAAAAGCCCAGGATGGAGGAAGAACTACATTTGAATCTATTTTCTGAATTTTATCCGTGAAAATATTGTTCGTTTTCTTCACCGAAAAAATATCTGATGCATTCCACAGCAACAAACAACAAATTATTAATCCTGTATATTTTTTAATCATCCGTATTATTTTTGGAAAAACCCAACCAGCACAAGGCCAGTTGGGTTTAAGTAAAGACCTTAAATTAACCAATGAGAAAAACAACAATACTTTATTTTAATATCCACATGAATGATTATCAATAAAAAAAGCCTTGTCAATTGGTTTCTGTATGCGTAAGAAACTTTTGTTACTATAGTGGCTGCTAAAAGCAGATTTCACTCCTCCACTGTTCTGCAAAGCATTAAACTTATTTCAACCACCATGGAGCCTGATTTATTCCATCATAACCTCCATATTGATCATTTATTGCTTTCTTGTAATTTTCCGGATTCGTTGTTTGTTCGCTTGTAGGGTACATCCAGCGTTTCGGGAATGTTTTACCATCAGGATTCATACAGGTATTGGCATCAAACGGAAACTCAGGATAACCCGTACGCAAGAACTGGTAATAATACTTACCGCCATTACCCTGGAAGAAGTCTATTAGCCATCGTTGTGTCCATATCTGACGCAGACGATCTGTTTTTGTTACAGCGTATGCAGCGTTACCGGTAAAATAGTTGTTAATATATTCGTCGGTAATCGCCATTCCGTGTAAATAAGAAGATGGTGCCGATGCTAAACCTTTGTAATAAGTTAAACTGGCTTTTACCCCATTCTCATAATATGTTTTAGCCGAACCGGATATCCATCCTTCTTCAGCGGCTTCGGCCAGAATAAGGCATTGTTCTGCGTACGAGAAATACAGCATGGGATCGCCCGCATGAATATCTACATACCGTTTATTCATTAACGAATATTTACCTGCCTGATTATTTACAGCCAGTGGCTCGGCAGCCAGTTCAGTTGGAGCGCCTTCGTAAGCATCAAAATTAGATTCGATTTTACCGGCCTTAATCAGTGCATCAGCTGGTTCGGCAAAATAGAACAGTCTTCTGTCGTTGAGATTTTTCAATACATCAACAGTCAGTTTTGATAATGCGGTCAGTTTCCTCCTGTCTTCGCCATTACTGGAGAAGGGATGCCATGAGTTTTGGTTTTCGGAATATTTCAATGAAAAATTATCGTCATTGTTTTGCATCAGGTTGCCGGCAGCTACAATTTCGGCAAATCGTGCTTTTTGAGCTGTAGTGGCTTTCTTTCCAAAAGTCTGAATTACTTTTAGTTGCATGGCATTACACAATTTGCGCCATTTTACTACTTTTCCGTCCATCATGATATCTCCCTTGAAGTCTTTCCCTTTAGCAAAGTTTTCTTCGGCAGTCTTCAGGTCTTCCAAAATGTAAACAACCACATCTTCCTGTTTGTCATACTTAGGATACCTTATACCTTCGTCCATTTTCCCTACTTCCGAGTAGGGTACATCTCCCATGTCCAGTGTTGCATTAAAGCCGTACCAGGCTTTCAGGAATAAAGCTAACCCCTGATAAGACGGTTCTACTTGAGTGCCTTTTGAAAATTCTATCATTTTCTGAAGACCTGTAACATTTGCATAAGAGCCAAAATCTCCATAAGGCCAGTAAGAATAGTAATATTGGTATGGATTCGCATTTGTTTCGAGAACAGCGATGTGCTTGTTCCATAAGTTTCCTGTGGCAAAATCCGTGGGATTCGGATTCCAGAACCGAAAGTTGTTTTTTAATGTCTGCGTTGCAATCATATCCGACGATACTATCGTTGATGCATCCGGATTTGTGTTCAAGTCATCAAAGTTATCGCAAGAATACACACTGAGTGTTATTATTGCTAAAATTATATAATATATCTTTTTCATATCCTTTATCATTAGAACGTTAATTTAATATTAAAACCCAGATATCTGACTGAGGGATCGGCAAAGTCTTCGTATCCTCCGTCCGGATCCGAATACTTGAAATCTTTAGCCCATAAAAGTACATTTTGCCCGACCAGACTGACTGATGCAGATTTAGCCAGGTTGTATAAGTAATTTCGCGGAACAGCATACGTCAGTGACACTTCACGTAATTTTACAAAAGTTTTTGAGTAAGTATCTGCCGGACTTCCGTTGCCTCCCCAGGCGCTGCTGCTATGTAAATCAACAATGTATTGTTTATAGCTGATATATTGGTCATTGGGTGCATACGTGCGGGTATCGCTTGTGATGTTACCATACTGGTCGTAGGTGACAGTTCCTCCTGTAACTTTCACTCCCTCAACAAGATAGTGCCCTTTCGAAGGATCAGCCACATCTGCTGCTCTTTCGTCTGTAAGCGAATTGGGATGTGAACCTGTCTGCCACATGTAACTTTCGGTACGCGTATTCATCAATCCACCCAAAACACCGTCCATCGACAGGTACAGGCTTACATTTTTATACCGCAGCGTTGTGTTCAGCCCCCACACAAAATCAGGATCTGAATATCCGAATTGTGAATCATACTTGCTGTATTGAAGTCGTCCGTTGTTGGTAATATATTCACCTGTTTGAGGGTTCTTCAAAAGATCTTTGCTGTAAAATACGTCGTATCTTTCACCTTTTTTAATCCAGGGTTTAACAGTTGTATATACAGAATCTAATTGTTTCCAGTAACGTGCATATTTTGATAAGTTTGTTGAGATATCCCACTGGAAATCTTTCGTTTTAACGGGTGTTCCTCCCACAGTCAGTTCTACTCCCTTTCGTGAAATAATTTCATTGGTGTTAATAAGGGCGTTTGTATATCCTGAACTCGGTGTGATAGGTCCTTTAATAATATTATCAATATAATCCGTATTATAATATGCCAGGTCAACCGAGAGTCTGTTTTTGAAGAAAATTCCCTGAATACCGGTTTCATACGTTGAAGTTTTGGAAGGTCTGATATCCATCGGGTAGATGGTGTTTGGAGCTGTTGCGCCGTTAAGAGTTCCCCATGTTGCACTATTGATGGTAAATGCCGGATTAATTTCATAAATGGCTGCCATTTTTTTAGATTGTGTCCACGATCCTCTTAATTTTAATAAATCCAGCCAGTCTCTTGTATTCGGTAAAAGTTCTGAAATCACAAAACTGCCCGCGATTGATGGATAAAAATACGACCGTTCTGATTGCGATAAGGTTGACGACCAGTCGTTTCGACCTGTAGCATCCAGATAAATCAATCTGTTCCATGAAAGGGCAACACGTCCGTACAATGAATTAATTTGTCGGGATAGCCTGGATTCACCTACTGTTGCCGGATTTACAGAAGCTTTCAGCGAGTAAAAGCCCGGAACGGATATTCCACCGGCAGTCATTCCATACAGCGTTTCATCATTTGTGAAGTTTATAGCACCACCAAACAGATATTCTACTGTAAGCTTGTCGAAGGTACGGTCTCCTGAGAACATTAAATCCGAATTTATACTGAAGCCCTGTGTTTTACCTGAATTATATGCACCGGTAGTAGTACCGTTCCATGGGTATGCATTCCCCGGGAATGGTGTATTACCAAACGAAACATACGAACCCCAGGATACCCGTTGTTTTCCCAAATCAGTGTAGTAGTCGAGCCCGGTGCGAAGTGTGGTTTTCAGCCATTTAGCTATCTGGTAGCTTGCAGTAACGTCGGCATTGAAAATATCACGGGCTGACATGTTTATTTTTTCATATCTGTCGAAATAGGGGTTATTTGATCCGCTACGGTAGGTATAATTTTGTACCTGATCTTTAATCAGCCAATAGTTATCCTTGTAATCCAGGATGTTGAAATCCGAGCCAGACCAGATAAGCAATGAGTACATCGGGTCGTAAGAAGTGTAACCATTCGAGCCTAAATTAGGAATAATTTTCTTTGAGTACGACAAGTTTGAAGATAAAGTGAATTTATCCAGATTTATGTCTCCGCCCAGTGAATAGCTGTATTTATCCAGCTTTGAATTCGGGTATTGCCCCTTATTCTCAACCCAGTTGATGGAACTGCGAACAGCTGAATTTTTTGTTTTGTATGCTACACTAACGTTGTTGTTGGTGGAGTAGCCTTGTTCCAAAAAGTTTTTAAAGTTATCTTTTCCAACCGGTAAGTATTCGTAGTCACGATATTCCATCAAAAAAGGATCCCATTGATTCTGTATGGAGCCATCCATCAGTTGCCCCCAGGAACTATCCGAGGTTTTATTGTATGAATTGTTTGTTCCCCGTCCGTACATTGATTGTTTCTTGGGAATAGCTAAGAAACCTGCTGTGTACATTGTGTTGGTTGAAACATCCACACTCATGCCCTCCTGTGATCCGCTTCCGTTTTTAGTTGTAATAAGTATTGCCCCGTTCATACCCTTTTCGCCATAGAGCGCTGATGCAGTAGAACCTTTAAGAATACTCATTGATTCGACATCAGCAGCAGAGATATCGCTCATTTTTTTATTTGTATAAGGCACTCCGTCTATTACGATAATGGGGCTTTCTCCACGTATGGTGATTGTGGGTGTCATACCAAAATCGGTGGAGTTCTTAACCAGAAGTCCAGACACTTTACCTGTAAGCGAGGTACCCAATTCAGTACCTGCCACCTTTTGCAAAGCCTCACCATCAACAGTCTGAACAGAATACCCGAGCGCTTTCTGCTCACGCTTGATGCCAAGAGCCGTGACCACTACTTCCTGAAATAGTTTAGAATCTTCAACCAAAGTAATGTTAAAAACTGAACCCGATCCAACAGCAATTTCCTGCAAATTCATTCCCACATAAGATATTACAAGAACATCTTTGGGGGAAGCCTGAAGCGAATAAGTACCATTGATATCGGTCACAGTACCTGTTGAGGTTCCTTTCAGCTTAATACTTGCCCCAATGAGGGGAGCACCCGATTCATCTGTAACCTGACCGGTTACAGTCTTTTGTTGCGCAACGACTGAAATGGTAAAGAACATCAGTAAAAAACAAATAATGCCCTTCTTCCAGTTACTTACAGTTTTTTTTAAAAAAACAAATAATGAGTAGTTCATGTGCATTGAGTTAATTGTTAGAATTAATTTTTATAGTCGCAAAAAAAATCTCAGGAGAATGGGTATAATATTATATCAAATATAAAGATATGAAAAATGTTTTTTAATATCAAAATAATTCAAAATAATTCAAAATAATTCAAAATAATTCAAAATAATTCAAAATAATTTATTTGTGTGAAAAATAAAACGTAAAATGATACTTCATTATCAGACTTATCTTATTGAATATAAGCGCTTAATTGTGTTTTATGTTTTTAAAAATAATATTATTTCAGAAATCATGAAGTTAACAAAGAATATAACGGTTGAAAGGCAAAGCCTAAAGCCTATAGCCTCGCCCGACAAATATATGATTTTTTTTGAATCAATTATTACCTTAATTTATAATATTGTTTTCGAAAAACGACAGATCGAATTCCTCAAGATTCAAATGCTGATTCATGTCCATGCCAATCTGCAGTTTCAGTAAATTTTTCTGAATCTCAACAGCGTTTTTGATGGCATTCTGCTGTGTCGCAAGATTTACGCGGTTCACTTTGAGCCGGTCTAAATCAACTTTTTTCACCAGGCCAATCTGATAATTGGTTTCCATCACTGAGAGCATCCTGTCAATGAGCTTTATGCTCTGCTCAAACTGGCCGGCCGCAAAAGCCGTTGATTGCACGGTATAATAAAGGTTTGCCGTTTGGGCTATTACATCTTCTTCTTTGGCTTCAACACCAAGGTTGGCCATAGCCTCGGCAGTTTTTGCTATTTCGAGGGTGTTGAACAATGTAAAGTTCAGGATTTGCTGGTTGAGGCTTGCTCCGAATCCCGACGAGTAATTGGTACCCATTTCGATGGTCATGTACTTTTCCGCGTTCGGATCCTGCATGTTTGGAGGCAGCATATCGTTAATGAAATTAGGCATCACAAATTTCGGTTTTTTCAGGTTGTAATTGAAACTGCCCGAACCACTAATTTGAGGAAGCAAACTCCCCAGAATTTCGCGCCTCGATTCATGACTTTTTTCGAGGTCGAGTTTCGATTTCTTCAGGTTGTTGTTGTTTTCCAGCGCAAACCCGATGCACCTTTGAAGGTTGTACGTTTCCTGTGCTTTATTTGGAACTGAGACCAGTGCACACAGAAAAAAAATGAGAATTTTCTTGGATTTTATCATATTTGTATTCATTTAGTTACAAAAGTAAAAGCCCTTTTTCGGTAACCAATCCTTTAAGGGTGAATTCTAATACGGTTTTAAAATATGCAGAGTCAGAATAGCCTGTGTTGCTGAGTGCTGAATGGAAATAGAATCCAAAAACCGAGTGGCTGATATATTGACTGAAAAAGGAAACGTCGAGACCAGGATTGTACAAACCCTCGCGGATACCCTTTTCAATATTATCCATGATACGATGTCTGAAAAAATCGACATCAGAGGCATGGGTCGAATAAATCATATTGGGATAAAGTCGCTCTAGATCGTGAATAAATAAGGGCGAAAGTTGTGAAAGCACAGTTTCGAATTCCCGAAAGCCTTCGCGCATGGCTTCGATGGCATTTTTCGATTCATCGGTGAAAACAGAAACCCGTTGGTTCAGGTCCGTAAACATGCTTTGCATACAGGCTTCGTGAAGATCTTCCTTCGAACTGAAGTGGTTGTAAAGTGTTTTTTTCGAAATCGACATTTTCCCGGCCAGTTCATCCAGCGAAAGTTTAAGTCCTTCCTGCTTAAATATATTCAGTGCCCTGGTAATATATTTCTTGTTTTTGTAATTCATTTTGAGGAAATTTAAACCAATGTAAATATATAACAATTACACTATTCTATTGTAAAAAGTATAAATTAATTTTTCGAATCATTCAAAAAATACATAAAAACCCAAATGGAATGGCAGGGAACTCTGATTAGCTGACGATACCTTTCTGATATTTTTTTGACAAGGGAAAAAATGCGGGGGTGCATACAGTCAATGATTAAAAACTCTCAAACTGTGTGTATAGGCGAGTGTTGAACTAATTTCTCTATGGTGAGGATTTTGATAAGTCCTGTGTATAAATTATTTAACCCGTTAGTGTTAGAATCTAAAAGTCCTCTGTAAGAACATTACCCTCAATGTGTTCTGAAATATATTGTCATTGTGTGAAAATTGTGAAAAATCAAAAATACTATTGATGTTAAAACAAAAACCCAACGTCTGAATGGCAAATTGAAATAAAACGAATTTCCAATGAGTCCGATTCCGGTCAACCATATTAAAGGAGTGTATGCAGGAGCCATAAAGCCAAAGATATTGTTACTCCAGCTGCTGTCAGGAAGATAAATCAAAACAAGCCAGGAAACAAAGTATATAAATGTTCCACCGGCGTATAATAACAGACCTTTCTTCGATGTGTTTGTTGAAATGCTTAAGGGCATCAGTAACGTGAGTGTAAAAACGACTACACGTGAAATATTTTCTCCATAAACCAGGAAAACGGGTATGTCTTTCCAAAATATTTCCGGTTGAAACTCCTGAGGCAATTTATTTGCCAGGACTATATTCCATACCATAATTGGAATAGTCAAAAGAAAACAGTTAAGTGAATATTTCTTTATTGTATCTAAGTTCATTTTTTGCAATATTCTGAATGGTTTTCAGAAAATTTAAAGTGCATAATTTTGATTACGAATGATTTATGTTTTATTCCTGCTATTTTGTTGAATGAACAAAATAGCAGGAAACAATCTGGTGCTCTGATTCACTTTCTCCGCAGTAATGCCACGTCACTACTCTGACATTGTTTTCATACTGCTTGTCACAGAGGTCACTTATTGGTTCCAGGCCATAGGCATCAAGCCAACTCTTACTAAATGCAAGATTTGTATCTGAGCATTCCCAAATGATTTTTCCTTTTTTCCAATCTTCCACGAGCATTCTACATGCGTCATCTTCTGACGATGTAGCGTATTTCAAAACTTTTATTTCTGCGTAAATGGTTACTAAAATTGCAGTTATCATTTTTTCTTTTTTAAATTTTGAGATTGGTCGGATATTCAACATGCAGGTAGCGTTTTCGGACTTTGCGTTCGGGTGCATTCTTGTCAGGAAACACAAAAGCTGAAGCGGGCTACAACTTGTATAACTGACTTACCCGTCAATTTATTAAAATGGGTGTTGTGTGCTGACCTTCATTCGAATTTATATTCAAACCATTCGTAAATTGCTGTGTTATTACTTTTTTGATTATTGCCTGAAGCATAAATTCCAACTCCGGTTCCGTTAAATTTATTTATTTCACTATCTGAAAACACTTTCAGGCTTTGGGTTTCACCAATATCTGACATCGTGTTTACGGTTTCTCCAAATCTGAATTGTAAGTCTAAATTTTTCGCTTCAGCTCCCAGACAGACCTCATTTTTTGTATACGGCAAAGCAGCAATTACCTCTTTTTTCCCATTATCCTTTTTTATTAATAAAATTTGGTCCTTTTCTTTTATTAAAAGATAGTAGCTCATATTATTGCGATACAGGACTAAACCAGCTTGTTCATTTTTGTTTTTTGCACTGAATATTAATTTCGTTGCTGCTGAAAATTTCAGATGCTTGATTGGCTGAATCAGAATAGAAGAATGTGATGAACTGTCTATGGTTTGAGATTGTAATTTCAATACTAAACTCCCTTTCTGAATACTATAATATTCATTTAATGGAGTTTTTATTGTATGCCATTTCAGGTTAAGTTTATCTGTTTCAAATTCATCTTTAAAAGGTTCTTTCAAGACAGGAGTCCAGGGTAAATTTGGCTGTTCTTGTTCTGATAAAACTTTACCATGACCAGGATTAAATATTGGTATACCATTTTCCATATTTACCTTACATAAAAATGTTTCTCTGGATAATGGAGTTTCTCCTTCAATTACCCGCTTACCCAAAACGACAGCCCACCATTCACCATTTTGAGTTTGAACTAAATCGGCATGTCCAACTGCCTGAATGGGATAATCACTTCCTAAATGTCTGTGTGTGATTACCGGATTAATCTTGTCGGATACATATTTCCCCAAAACAGTTGAGCTATGATGTGATGTAACTGCATGATTTTCATTTGTGCCACCTTCCGCTGTAATTAATAAATAACTTTTATCAATCTTGTATAAATGAGGAGCTTCTGTATATCCGGCATTATTTGCATGACCATAGGATAATATTTTCATTTCTCCTATCAATTTTTGATTTTTCAAATCAATTTCCTGACCCCAAATTGCACATTGGGCAGACCAGGACTTCTTAAAATCCCAAAAATTACCTGTATAGTAACATTTACCGTTATCGTCCCAAAACAAGGAAGGGTCAATCCCTTTAGCATCTTTTATCCAAACTGGATTTGACCATTCTCCTGAAGGATTACTTGTTGTAATATAAAAATTCTCATCGCAGTTCTTACAGGTTGTTATTATATAAAACAGACCTTCATGATAACGAATGGTCGGTGCCCAAATGCCATGTTTATCTTCAATGCCATTCAGATTGATTTGTTCCGGACGAGTAATCCCATGACCAATTAATTCCCAATGTATCAAATCTTTACTGTGGTAAATCGGGATTCCGGGAAACCATGTAAAAGAAGATGTAACTAAATAATAATCATCTTCTACCCTGCAAATGGAAGGATCAGGAGCAAATCCCGTGATGATAGGATTTTGAAACCTGTTTGGTATTTCCTGGCCATTAGCATAAAAGCTAAAGAGTAGAATAAATAGCGTCACAAGCTGTTTAGTCGTTTTCAAATCAAAATGTTTTAAATCAGTTTCGAATATAATTCAATTACTAAAAATTAATCCAGTCTCGTTATTAATCAGCTGCAACGTTGTTAATAAAGTTTGTCCATAACGGTTTGCATGAACAACGTTTTCGCACATATTTCGCTATTCTGTTAGTTTGTTCTTATTTAACTGATATTCACTCGAATAAATTTATGCCTGAGATTTTGCATTGTTGCACATGCCAATTTGTCGAAATCAAAAACAGGATAGAAACGATACTAATATTTCAAACCTTCATTATGTCCTGAAACATACGTATCAAGCGAATTCATTTCAGTTTTATTGCATTTCTTCACTTCAAAGATACACACATTTTCAATTATTCATAATTTTTCAATAGTAATTTTATGCCGGTTTCTTTTTCTCAAAGGTGTGGCTGAAGTCTCGCTTATTCATAATACGGAAACTTAGATAAGAACCGGGCTCATCTGCTTACCGTAATGTTATGGTAGTTAAAAGGTCACGATTTTTTGCTTGCCGTAATTTTTCAGAACTGAAAAGTTGTATCGCCGGGGTATGTTCTTTCAGGCTGAAACCGATATTTTTTTTGCCGGAGTAGGACGGTGTGTTCCGGAATTTGTGATAAAAACAAAACAGTGAATGAATATGTTTTATAAATACACGCATATTATGATGCTTACTTTTTTTATTGTATAGGATTAAATTTGAATTTTATAAAAAAACCAATTCTAATAGATAAAGCCATGTTAATCAAAGTTTGCGGAATGATTTATCCCGACAATATTCACAACGTTGCAAGCCTGCAACCGGATTTTATGGGATTTGAACTTTTTCCGGCATCACCCAGATACGCGGGTAACAGCATCAGCAAACCGATACTGGAAA
Source organism: uncultured Paludibacter sp. (assembly GCA_964634605.1). Lineage (GTDB taxonomy): Bacteria > Bacteroidota > Bacteroidia > Bacteroidales > Paludibacteraceae > UPXZ01. Next base: position 27,481 of record CAZWLJ010000028.1, on the reverse strand, counting down.
AAATACCCGAAAAAACACGTAAGATTGGAGTATTTATGAATGAAAATCTTGAAACAATTATCGGAAATGTCTGCAAATTTGATCTGGATGGTGTTCAGATTCACGGCGCCGACAAAGTACATGCATGCAGGGAACTGAAAAAAAATAATATGATTGTAATTAAAGCATTTTCGGTGATGAATATTGACAATTTCAAGATGACGATGGGTTATATGGATGTATGCGACTATTTTATTTTCGATATCCGGAAAGATGTTTATGGCCGGATATGGGAAAACGTTTACAACTGGGATATACTCTCTGAATACAAGGGAGATGTTCCGTTCATGTTGAAAGGTCACATGTCGGTGGATGAGGTGTATCTCATCAAGCATTTCAAACATCCGCGGCTGGCCGGAGTGGATGTCAACAGCAAGTTTGAAGCAAAACACGGAATTAAGAACGAGGAAAAACTTAAATCGTTTATTCGGGAAATCAGAAGGAAAGAAGATTATAGTCTGATTCCTCCGAAGGTAGTATAAACCGGGCAATCAAATTATTTATCAATACTGATTATTCAGAACTAAAGTAATTCCAAAACTTAAAGTAATTCGTTTTCGCTTCCTTACAGTCACTGATCAGCATGAAATATCCTTTTACCCGCCTGTTTTTGAAACAGGATTGATTCTGTGTTTTCTCTTATCGTAATTTTACTTTTCCCTCAAAAAACCTTATATTTGCCATTGTTTTCATTTCAACAGTTAAATGCCTGAAAATCTGATTCTGTTTACACATTGATACGATGAAGCCGCCATTTTGAGAAAATTCTCAGATACAAGGAAATGATAAAGGGAGTGCAATGTGTATCCATTAAAAAAACAATTATTTACACATGAAAAATCACATTATTACAACGATTATTTTAAATTTCGCATTCGTAATACTGTTTGCTCAAAGCAGTTATCCTCTCTACTCATACAGTGAACTTTCCAATCCAAAGCCCACAAACACTGCACTCTGGACATCGCAGCCTGATGTTGCCGTTGCCTGGGGCAATACCGACACCCGTTACATCAAACAGAATCCTTCCGGAATACCGGCAGAAAACAAAACCATCCTGCTGACTGCATGGAAAGGAGAACGGGTATCAGCCCAGTTTGTGGTTTCAAACAAAACAGGAACGAATACACTCAGCTATTCCGTCGGAGATTTCATCAACCTGAACGATGAAAATCTGAGCATCACCGCGGATAATGTCTTTTCAGGCTTTGTGCGTTATGTGATGACAGACGAACTCAATAAAGACGGGCGAGGAACCTGCGGATACCGTAATCCGGCTGACTTCGATTATTCACTGTCGGCAGACCCGATAGATCATCATGCCACACAACTGGAAATCAAACCCATGACATCGCAGGGTGTATGGGTTCGGTTGGCTGTTCCGGCTGGTGCAACAGCGGGTAATTATACTTCTGCTGTCATCGTAAAACTGAATGGTGCTCCGGTTGATACGCTTCATATCTCTCTGAAGGTTCAAAACCGGACGCTGCCCGCTACTAAGGACTGGAAGTTTCACCTGGACTTATGGCAAAATCCGTATTCGGTAGCACGTTATTACGGTGTCGAACCCTGGTCGGAGGCACACGTGGATGCTTTGAAAACCGAGCACCGGCTTTATGCTGCTGCAGGCGGAAAAGTAATTACAGCCTCCATCATCCACGATCCCTGGAACAGCCAGACAGAAGATATTTACGGTACAATGATTGAATGGATAAAGAAAAAAGACGGAAGCTGGACGTTCGATTATTCCATTTTTGACAAGTGGGTCGAACTGATGATGTCAATCGGCGTTAACCGGCAAATCAACTGCTATTCCATGATTCCCTGGAAGTTGTCATTCCGCTACTTTGATGAAGCAAGCGGTACCTATAAAGATGCTGCCACCAAACCGGGTGAAGCTCTCTTTGAAGAAATGTGGACTGCCATGCTTAAATCATTTGCCGCTCACCTGAAAGAAAAAGGATGGTTCGATATTACACACATTTCGATGGACGAAAGGGCAATGGATGTGATGCTGAAAGCCATCGCGATAATCCGTAAAGCCGATCCGGAATTTAAAATTTCACTTGCGGGCTCGCTCCACAACGAGCTGATAGCCGACCTGAACGATTACTGTGTTGCACTGCGGTACAAATACACTGATATGCAGCTGGCACAGCGAAGGGCCGGGGGAAAAGTGACCACCTTCTACACTTCGTGTGAAGAAGCCCGTCCCAATACATTTACTTTCAGTGCACCCGCCGAATGCGAATGGTTTGCCTGGTACGCTGCTAAGGCCAATCTGGACGGCTATCTCCGCTGGGCACTCAATTGCTGGGTGAAAAATCCGCTGACCGACAGCCGGTTCCGCTCCTGGGGAGCAGGGGACACGTATCTGATATATCCGGGAGCACGCACTTCCATGAGATTCGAAAGAATGACAGAAGGTATTCAGCAATTTGAGAAGATTAGAATACTGAAAGAGTTTTTTACACAAGCCGGACATCAGACTGCTATCATGCAAATAAACGATGCACTTGCAGCATTTGACGAATCAAAACTCAGCCAGATACCGGCTGCTACGGTCATTTCAAATGCTAAAAACGTGATTAACACCCTGAGTGAAGCCGAAATTAGTGAAAAGTCGATGCTGACTTCGATGATAGAAATAGCTACCGGATTTGTCAATTCAGCATCAACCGGCGACAATCCGGGCGAATATACTGCCGGGAACACCGCCATTCTCCGCCATTCCATTGATGATGCGATTGCAGTAAGAAATACCGGAACAACAGACGCCGAATTTCAGGCAGAAAGAATATCGCTCTGGAATGCGCTGGAAACCTGCAAAAAGTCGAGGAATATGCCTGTTGCTTCGAATGGTGCTCAGCAGGTATGGTATTCATTTCATACTCCGCTGCGCGAAAACAGATTCATTGCTTATCAGGGAGATAATGCAGTGCTGTATGGAAACGTTTTCAGTGTCAACAACGATAAATTTCTGTGGAAAGTAACAGCACTGAACGACGGAACCTGTGCGATAGTAAGTAAAACCGGCAATAGCAACATTTCCAATGTTGCCACGTATGACAAACCGATTTCCACAAGCAGCACTTTTCTCACTTCCGGGGGGTGGAAATTCACTCCCACAGGCGATGGCAGTTATTTTATCATCACCTCCGGCAATGTCCAGATTAACCAAACCAATTCCGGGCTGGGTTATAAGATATACAACTGGGGAGGCGGTTATGAATCGAATGACACCGGCTGCAAGTACATAATCCGACAGGAAAAAATTACAACCGGCATTACCGAAACACAGCCTTACCGTCAGCAATTCAGCGTGATAAACAATTGCCTGGTGTCTGCTGATCCAACTATCCCGGTAAAGGTTTATAATATAACAGGACAGGAAGTAACGGACTATAAGAATTTACCTGATGGAATTGTCATCGTTAAAACGCCCGCTGAAGCCTTTAAATTTGCTGTCCGTTAAATTCTGATTCCATCCGGTGTAACCATCGCCGTCAGACAGGCTGCAGTCTTATGTGATGGTTCTGTTCTTTTAACCAAACTCTCCCGAAAATACATTGAATATCCTTTTTTTCTGAAAAAAAGAAATGACATCTTCGCTTTTACTGCCTTCCTGTTCATTTTTTGATTCTTTACCCGTTTCTTGATAACTTTACCTGCCGGCATATTGATTTGTAAAATGCATATTTTGTCTTATAACTCACATACAATCACGATTTTACCGTTACCAATTTGATTTTGCAGAATGATTTATCCATTTATATAATAAAAGCAAAGCAATAGAAGCCCCCTGTCATTGAATCATCGGTTCAACTTATGAAAGAGAAATATTCATTTTAATTAGTTGGTTTAAACTCTGTGATTCCTTAAATTGTTATAGAATTGAAAACATCCGGGTTTTCAATCGAAAATAAAAGTTGTATGAGACCGCCAGTTTAGTCAGGACGGTAACCTCAGTAAACATTTATTGAACGTCCGTCAAACCTCCCTGAATATTGTCAGGGGAATGGAAACATCCCTGCAATCGCATTGATTTTATCGCGGTAAGTGAATCTTTTGCCCTTTAAGCATATTCCTGTGCAATCATTAATTCTGAAATCAGCATTTCGTGATTATTTTTTAAAAATTCAATTTATAACTTCCAATTATGAAAAAACTGTTTCTTTTTCTACTGCTGCTTCCTGCAGTCACTTTCGGTCAGGAGAGTCAAAAGAAGTCTGCTGAAGATTTTGTAACAGGTTTCCTGAAAATGTTTGAAGAAAAAAAGCGGGACGATATTTTGAAATCCTGTTCAGATGACGGGCAAATGATTTGGCCGAATCATTCCATCACCTCTCTGCCAGAGATGATGACTTCCATTGTAAACAACAACAAAATAGAAATGACAAGTGATAAAATTGACATAGAGTGGATTACAGCCGATGTTGTGGGACCTGCCTCAGCCATGGTCACTGTCAGCTACCTTGAAACGACAGACAGATCAGGGAATGTGTGTGTAAAGGATAATCTGGATGTTTATCTGCTCGAACTCAAAGAAGGAAACTGGAAAATAAAAAAACTGATTCCTCAGGACAATTACCCGCTCATTTATAATAAGAATATTGATGAAAAATTCCGGACAGGCGGAATGGGACCGTTAACCCGGTTCAACGGGGCGTTGATTCAGTATGCCTTCAAGGCCATGTGTGACCTTGAAATCCTTAAAAATGAGGGAATATCGCCGGCTGAAGTGGGAAAAATAATCGGAAAACGGGATACAAAGATTGATCGGGAGACCAGGAATTTTGAAGGAATTGCGACTGAATTTGTCTGGGGCATCCAGTCGATTTCAACGTATACCGAAGTTCTCGAACGTAACGAAAATACCCTGAAATTAAAGTTTATTCCTTTTCTTGTTTCTGAAAAATGGGGTTCGGGTGTGACAAATGAAGATATCCGGATCATGATGGAAAATCTTTTCAAAATTAAATCAGCTGATTCAATGGGAGGAGAATGTTCCCTTGAAGTAGATGGAAAATACTGGATTCTAAAACTGAACAAAAAATAGATGTTTGTTCATTGCCGGAAAAAAATTATTAAAAAAATTAATCCGTTGAAGTGGTTATCATTGGTTAATTAGTGGCAGACATTCATGTGTTTAGAAATCCTTTTTACTCATCGTGTGCCAAAAAGGAAATATCAACCGGCAAAATTTACCTTAAAAATTTAAGGCATTGAGAACCACCTGTTTTATCTGTGGCTTTCAGCAGGTATGCGCCTTTCCCGAATGAACGGACATTCAAAACTACCTGATCAGAATGATTAATTAATTCGGAATGCAGTATTTTGCCATTAATGCCTACAATTTCAATTTTTTCAAAACTTTTTACTCCTTCAACGGTGATCTGACCCGATGCCGGATCGGAATAAATCTTCAAATCTGTATTTCCCGCAGATGGAACACCGGAAGTCAGATCAGGTGCCCAGAAATTACCCGAAAGGACATGAAAGTAAATCAAACGTAAGTAATGATCATAGTAAAAACTCTCATCCAGCTGGCTTAGCCTGGTGCTGAATGAATCAGTTATGGGCTGGCTGTTGCACATGGCACCGACAGCGAATGCACCTACAAATGAACTCTTGTTATATTGCCCGTAGGTGCTTCCATCCAGCTTATAGCCATCTTTGATATTCGCAGCGCCTATTCCGTTTGCCCAGTTTGTGACTTTTGTGCACCATTGCTGAGCCTTCGTGTTTCCGTTCCACAGGTAATCGAGCGCTATTCGCCATGGTACACGACACGCATCGTACATGTAATATGCGCTGCGCCCACCCACTGCAGCACTGCCTATGGAGCTTTGCCAGTCGGGTACCAGACCGGTTGTCTGGTTGGCAGCCCTGTTTAACAGGGTGTATGTGTCATCGGCAAGTGCTGTCCAGGTATTATCGTTGGTCACCCGTGCAAAAATCCGAAAGAATGCAGGTGTATAATACGATATATTGGTTTCATTACATCCTCCATATCCATAACCGGCTTTCAGTACTTTATACCCGGAACAGTCTGTTATTACACTGTTTTTAAGTATCCCTATGATTGTCTTTGCTTCCTCCAGATAATTTTCTTTCCATTGTATGTGAGCAATAATAAGCGAAAAAGCCACGTCAATATCCGCTGCAGTAATGCTTCCGTCATTAATTACTCCTGCGCAGTTTACCTTCCAGGCCATCATATTATTTGATGCGGAAGTTTTTTTTGATATATAGAAATTCCACAACTTGTCGTAATTTGTTTTGTCGCCCTGATAGGCTGCAATCAGCATCACATATCCCATGGACTCGCTGGTTGTTGCAACTCTTGTGTCCGCTACCGGCCTCACATTGTTGTTACAGGTTTCTAAAAATGAAGTTTTAAATTTCGTGTATTCGTTTTGGGCATGAGTGGAACTGATGGTAGCAGGTTTATAGCCATAAGGATAGGTTACATTCTGCGGAAACGGCTTTGTTTGTGAGGAAAGACAGACGCTGATGAATGCGAACATGCATAAGACAGAAGATTTGACAGTTGTTTTCATATTTCAGGATAATGTTTTTATGTTGACTGACTGTTCAAAACAGATTTTTGAGCTTAAGAATTGCAAATGTATCAAAAATAAAATTCATTCGTCAATAAAATTAAGAAAAACGTAAAAGAAAATATTCCGGTTTGAAATTTAGGTAAAATTGTAACTGATACGGGATGTCAATCGCCTTTCCGGTTTGCATTTGTGGTTTGTTGGCTTCATGTAATTATTAAATCTGTGAACCTTTACTGAACTTTGGATCCTGTAATTGTAAAACAATACGGGCAATATCTGTGAACAGATTTACCCGCTTGTTTTACCTTTTTGTTGATTTAAATTCAAATCAAATCGTCGTTTTTATTCATTCGGTCCGATAAACCGGATATTGCGCATTGCCCTCATTTCTGAAATAACCTGCGGGCTGATTCTGTTCTGCAATTCAAGTGTGCGCAATGTAGCGCTTGAAACACAGTCTCCCGTTTCCTTCAATTGAACCCTCACGTTATTGAAGTCGATTTCAACCCGTGTGTTGTATCCTACATCGTCTCCGTCGGTATCGCCCATGAATTTGAATTTGCGCACAGGTCCTGATCCGGCAAATTCATCCATGTTATGATTATTGTCGATATAAGAAAAAGATGATTCTGTTGGTGTTACAATGGCTTCGATTGTCTTATCCTGATCTGAAGAGTAAATAACAAAATCTTTCGATCCGCTTCCGGTAGTGTAATCGCTCCTGGTTTCTCTGGCGTACATGTGTACACGTGCAATGACCTCCCTGCCTGTATTTATCAGATTGACGCTGGAGTTGACGATGGGACCGTTACCGTCAAATTCACGGTCGCCGCGCACAAGCGGAGGCATGAATGAAACGGATGTGGGTTGAAATGTATGGTATGAAGTTTCACAGATATCGGGTGAACTCTGGATAATGCCGATAGAGGATATATCCCGGTTGTTCCAGCGAAGAACCAGACGGGTGCTGGCAGTTGATATGGGCACACCGTTACCTCCAAGATTCAGAGTCATGTGGTAATGAGTGGGCTGGTCGAGTTTATTGCTTACATCAATGGCCGATGCACCGTTGTAAAGCATTACCTGAATGGCAGTCATGTCAAAGTCATAGCCGTAGAATTCCAGTTTATTCCTCCTGTTGGCCGATAAGTTCATATCGACAGCAAGCGGTACTACGTCACAAAGGTGTGGCTCCAGCACCGGTAGAGGCTGATTCAGAAACTTAGCCTTGATTCGTTGTAATGCCTGTTGTACCCTGATGCGAAAAAAATCAGCATCGCATCTCACTTCAGCTCCTGCAGCCGCAACAGTGCGGTTCAGGAGGTTGCTCACCTCATTGGTGACAGTTGATTGTACCTCGCCCGGCAATTCACTAACTAATTTTTGAAGTATTTCTTCGTAGTTGGCCGAGGTGGCGTTCAGACTGCCGATTGCATTGTCCAGAGATGAAACCACTTTCTCGGTCAGGTCGTCAGCTTTTCCTAAAAGCTTGTCAATCTGTCCTTTGATAAAATTACAGGCTGTAAACGTCAGTGTTACAAAAACGACAGCAAAAAAAATGACCATGTGAGTCCGGTTTTGATTAGAAATTTTAATGGATGTTTTCATAATTGTAATAATTTATATTTAAAAACCACATTTATATAACAATATATAATTTTAAAAGTTTTTTACAGGTTCAGGGAAATATTCCGTCTTTCCGGATTGAATTTCTATTTATTCATTTATTTTGTGCAGGTATCGATTAATATTTTCCGGAATATTTTCCGGAAAGATTTTTATAATTCAGTACATCTGCGATAACTTCTGATTGCATAATTTGTGATTAATAATTCTCATTTCCGGAAGCCTTCAACTAATCTTGTTAAAAAAAAAACACATTAAAAATAAATTCTATAAATTTGCGCGTTTTTACAATTTTAATTCTTTCGAAATGAAAAACAGTCATAAAGTACCATTTGGATTATTAGGGCTTTTTCTGGCAATCGGGATAGTATATGGCGATATCGGAACGTCACCCCTGTATGTGATGAAAGCGATACTCAGCGGATTGCCCGAAGGGGGTAAAGCAAATCCTGAATACATTTACGGTGCTATATCGTGTATTATATGGACACTTACGCTGCAGACCACAGTAAAATATGTACTGATAACCCTCCGTGCAGATAACCATGGTGAGGGTGGAATTCTTTCTCTTTATGCTCTTATCCGGAAGAATTACCGCTGGGCATACCTCATAGCTGCAATCGGTGCTTCCACACTGCTGGCCGATGGAATAATTACTCCTGCCATTACAGTCATTTCGTCTGTCGAAGGACTGAACACTTTAAATTCTTCCGTGCCCGTACTGCCTATTACCATTGCTATCATTTTAATTTTATTTTTAATTCAACCTCTTGGAACAAACCGGTTGGGTAAATTATTTGGCGGTATTATGTTCCTGTGGTTTTTAATGCTGGGCATACTTGGCATTTATGCCTCCATTCAGTTTCCGGGTATCATTTCCTCCTTCAATCCTGTCTATGCAGTGAAATTGCTTCAGGCATCGCCTAATGCCATGATCATACTGGGGGCTGTTTTCTTGTGCACCACTGGTGCCGAGGCATTATACTCCGATCTCGGACATTGCGGTCTTCAGAATATCCGTATTTCATGGATTTTTGTCAAATCAACACTTATTCTGAATTATTTGGGTCAGGGAGCATGGATTATCACACATGCCGGTAATCTCACGGAGGGGGTTAATCCTTTTTTCAGTCTTATGCCGTCCTGGTTCTCTTTCATTGGTGTGGCAATGGCTACTCTTGCGGCTATCATAGCCAGCCAGGCTTTAATCAGCGGTTCGTTTACCATTATCAGCGAAGCCATTTCGCTCCATTTATGGCCAAACATACACATAAAGTATCCTACCGAAATCAAGGGACAAATGTATATTCCGCTTGTTAATTTTACGTTGATGGTACTTTGTATCGTTGTAGTCCTTTTCTTTCGCTCTTCCTCCAATATGGAATCAGCCTACGGACTTGCCATTACTATCACAATGATGATGACTACGGTTCTTTTATTTATTTACCTGTACAACTCCAGAAAATCACTTTGGTTTAGCATACCGGTTACACTGTTCTTTTTAACAATCGAAGCAAGTTTTTTTGTTGCTAACATGCTTAAATTTGTACATGGAGGGTATGTAACAATTCTGATTGCTGGTGGATTATTCTTTATCATGTTTATATGGTATAACGGGATAAGAATTAAAAACAGAAGTGTTTCATACATGCCTGTTGCAAAACATATAGAACTGATTAACAAAATCAGTGACGATACAGAAATACCTAAGTTTGCTACTAATCTGGTGTATGTTACGCGTGCAAAATACGAGGATGAGATTGAATCGAAGATAATATATTCATTGATAAATAAACAGCCCAAGAGGGCAGACACTTATTGGTTTGTATTTCTTACCAAAAGTGATGAACCTTTCGAATTCAGCTATAACATTAAAACTTTCATTCCCGGTAAAATATTCAGACTGAACATCGTGGCCGGATTCAAAATGGGTATTCACATTGATACTTACGTGAGGCGAATATGCAAGGAAATGGAGAAAAGAGGAGAAGTAAACCTGAGCAGCCGGTATCCTTCCCTCAAACAAGCCAGCATCGAAGGCGACTGGAGATTTGTAGTTGTTGAACGTATTGTCAGAAATCCGGATTTGTCTGCCAAATCAAAAGCGATTCTATCCATGTATTATGCCATTAAAAAATTCACAACTTCAGATACACAGATACTTGACCTCGATCCTTCGGTAGTGACTGTTGAATATGTTCCTTTAAAAAATTTCCGTCCGCCAATCCGAAAAGATCAACCTTATTTTAGCCTGGAAGAGGATTAGAATAGCGCAATAATCAAAATAATACATTCAAACAATCGAAAAATACAATATATTATTTTATTAAAATTTATTTAAACACAGAGATATTGTCAGGATTTGCACTTAATTTCATTTTTCTGAAAAAACCGGAAAGTTAAAACTGGAGTCATATAAACTGATTTTAGAACATAAATTTATCCATAATTGTTATTTATTTGAAAACCCGTATTTTACTTATTTCAGTTGAGAAGTTATTTTATACGGGTATGCTATCTGACTATTGAACTAAATTGATCTGTTGTAAAGGGTTTGTTCAGATGATAGGCGTAAATACCTGTAATACTGAATGTTAATCCCGTAAATGCTGTCTTGACCCCGGAGGGGGAATTTGATTTTTTTAAACATGTGTGTTTTACTATTTTTCAATGAATTATTATGAAAAAACTTCACCTGCTTAAACTTTTTCTGCTGATAGCTTTCAGCATACCAGGTCTGGCTAATGCAACCGTGCAGGAAACCACAGAACGGGCTGATACAGCTTATATTTATCCCGAAAATCCATCGGTGAAAGACAGTATCCACATGACTTATGTCTATATATCGTCCGATGGCTGTCCCGATTACTTTCTGGTAAAAGATTCGGTTGCGGAGGGTAAAATCTTTGTCAGCCTGAAAAAATATCCCGACACAGGAAGAGCATGCACTACCGTAATCACGTGGTTCAAAACCCACATTAACCTGGGAACGATTACCCGTGATACGGAAATTTATTTCAACGGTAAACTTTACAAAACAATCCACGCTCCGTGCCGCCTGGATATGAAAGGAATAGTGGTGATATGCAATAATACCTTATACATTCAGGATGTTAGCCCTAAACTTTCTGTTGCTCAACTTTACACCTTCAAAAGCATAACCTATACGAGTAAAACCGGTACAACAATGACAAAACCTGTTCCGGGTGATTCTGTGAGGTTTCACGGGGTACCTTTCGACAATTTCTCAGCATCAGATACCGCTTGTAAACCCACCGGCAAAGTGATTTGCTACGAAATAATCACCAAACCACCTGTAGATACCATTCCTCCCTGCGTAATCGACAAATCGGGTGTTGTGGTATTATGCCAGGATAAGCTTTATTTTGAAGATACATCCACTCCGTATGCATCACCGGTGCCGCAGCTTTATTTCATCAAGGGAATAACTGACATGAGTGCCACCTATGCTATGAAACTGAAACCGGGCGATAAGGTAAAATTCGGTGGTTATCCGGTCAGAATTAATTCCGACTCCGGCAAGTGTCACGTAGTGGGAGTGGCAGCCTGTTTCAGACTGATCGACTCCACCGCTACCTGCAACCTGGATAAAAAGGGAATTGTTGAAGAAGGCATAGACGGATGTACCGGACAGCTTTTTATTCGTGAAATTCTGACAAGAAATCTCTATTCCATCCGTAAACCGGCTCCAGACTCCGGCACATCCGGTGGTATATATCTGAAACCGGGCGACAAAGTGGTTTTCGGAGGCTATCTGACTCCTAACGACTCGTCGGGGACTGTTCTATGTCCGGTGGCCGGAGTTGCGGTGTGCTACAGGCTGATTGATACTGTAACTCCGTGTGTGATGGATAAGGAAGGAATTGTAGAACGGGGAAAGGATGCGTGTGCAGCAAGCTGGTTTGTGCGCGAAACAGCCTCGCGGAATCTTTACTATATTAAAAACGGCATGGTAACGAATGCCGATGGTTCGGCACGATATCTTAATCCAGGCGACAAAATGAAATTCGGAGCTATTCCTGCAAGTTCATTACCTTATGACATCAATCTGTGTGGCGCTGCGGGAATAGTGAACTGCTATAAAATCACACATACCGTGGATACACTTACGCTGAGCGGATATGCCCTGGCAGGAAATGATACCGTGAAATCGGGTATCGCCATTTTGTTCGAAAAAGGATACCGCAAATCTAAGGCACTTGTTAAAATCTTCAATGGAACATTCCTTTTCTCCGGTCTGAATCCTTCTGTCTACACGGTTTATGTTATCCCCGACCGGGCAATTTACAAAAATTATCTGCCCACTTTCTTCGTGGATAAAATCCATTATAAAACAGCCGATTTTGTAACCCTGAAGGAAAACACCAGTGATGTAGTGGTGAAAATGGTGCATTACAACCGGACTACAGGCGCCGGGAAGATCTTCGGGAATATATACTACGAATCTTACGCGCTGAACGATACACTGATGGTGAAAAATGCACTTTCGGGAACCGAAGGCATTCCCAACTACAATCTGGCTGTGAATGCTACCGTGCTGTTGCTCAATAGTTTCTCTTTACCGGTTGCATGGACTCTCACAGACATAAACGGGAACTATGTGTTCAATGATATACCTTACGGCACTTATACTGTGTTAACTGAGACTGCCGCTGCATATGCTTCGACGGTTGTGGTAATTTCCTCCACACAAACTACCGCCAACCGGGATATGATGCTTAAGGGTACCGATGAAGCTACAGGAATTAACCGTCAGGAAAACACTTCGGTTTCAGTCTTTCCGAATCCCGTAAAGGACAAACTGACTGTATCAGTGGTTCAGGATGAGACAATCAGCATTTACAACCTCGACGGTCAGCTGAATTACCGCAGTCAACTCAGCCGCGGCATCAACACGATTGATCTGAGCTATATGACTGCAGGAGTTTACATAGCACGTATCGGAGGTAAATCATTCAAACTTATAAAAAACTAACCGAACATCATAGTTAAAATAATGAGGCTGTCTTTTTTTAAAGTCAGCCTCTTTTTTTGTTTCCGGATTAAATCGGTGAATGAGGTAAATGTAAAAATCATTCTGATTGTTCTGTGCGTTTTTCAATTGTATGAAAAATGTATTTATTGGTGGTAAATATATGAAAAATGAAATATAAATGTGCGGAATTGTTTCAATTGTGAAATAAATCCAATAATTTAATAAATATTGTGAGTGATGCTATTGTCATAAAAACAATAATGTGTATTTTTGGCAACTCAAAAAATAAAGTGTTGATTTACGAAGTGAAAATTAAAATATTACATTCCATGAAGTATTTTTTTCCAATCATTTTTATTCTGCTTACAATTCCGGCATTTTCACAGACCAACGCCTGGTTTACTGATGCTTCACAGGCCAAGACATATGCCATGGAACATAAAGTACCCATACTGCTTGTTTTTGCCGGTTCGGACTGGTGTAAGCCTTGCATGATGCTTAAAGCCGATATTCTGAAAAGTGCCGAATTCGAATCGTATTTTCCTTCGAAAATGGCTGTTCTTTACCTTGACTTCCCGATGAAAAGCAAAAACAAGCTCTCTGCCGAACATCAGAAGCAAAACGAACTGCTTGCCGAAAAATACAACCAGTCGGGATTGTTTCCAAACCTGCTTTTCATCGATACGAATGGCAAAGTGCTTGGAAATCTTACTTACAAGCATCAAACTCCTTCCGTTTTCATAGAGCAATGTAATTCCATTTTGAATAAAAATAAGTGAAAAAAATCATCTTCCTCCTTTTTTTCTGCCAAAGCTTATCACTACTTGCTCAGGAAGTAGCTGTTCATAAGGAAATTGTGAAACTTATGGGGAGCCGGTATGAACTGACGGCAGTAGCTACCGATATAATTAAGGCCGAAAAAGCAGTGAAAGCCGGTATAACCGAAATTTCGAGAATCGAGAACCTTCTCAGTGAATGGATTCCCGAAACTCAGACATCGCAGGTGAATAAAATGGCAGGAAAATCGCCTGTGAAGGTTGATAAAGAACTTTTCGATTTGATAGTGCGTTCGAAAAAAGTTTCTGCACTCACAAACGGAGCTTTTGATATTTCGTTTGCGGCTATGGATAAGATATGGACATTCGACCGCGGTGAACACAGCATGCCCGATAGCATTACAGTACGAAATGCAGCATCAAAAATTGACTGGCAAAACATCGAACTGAATACCGAACAGCAAACTGTTTTCTTGAAACAGGAAGGAATGAAAATTGGTTTTGGGGCTATTGGAAAAGGTTATTCAGCCAATAAAGCAAAAGCTGTAATGGAGAAAATTCCGGGAGTGCTCGGAGGGGTGGTGAACGCAAGCGGTGATCTGATGGCATGGGGAAGGAGCAATCATCCTGATGGCTGGTCGGTACAGATTTCCGATCCGAAAGACAAATCCAAAGCGCTCGGCTGGATACGCCTGAACAACCTGTCGATAGTAACTTCGGGCGATTATGAGAAATACTTCACCTGTAAAGGTGTCAGGTATGCACACATCATCAATCCACGTACAGGATACCCGGTTACAAGCATCAAGAGTGTTACAATAATTAGTCCCGATGCCGAATTGTCAGATGCGCTGGCTACTTCAGTGTGCGTTATGGGTGTGGAACAGGGAATTGCATTGATCAACAAACTCAATGGCGTGGAATGTATGATAGTAGATGTCAACGATAAAATCTTTACTTCCGATAAATTACAATTAAATTATTATCAATGAAGCGAATAATGATTTTCATATTCACAGGTTTACTGCTGGTTTCAGCTTTCAGTAGCTGCGTAACGGTCAGGGCATATCAAAAAATTTACCTGAATGATTCCGAAATGGAACTGGCTGCGAAAAAAATCGAAATGTTTGAAACAAACTATGAAACCTACCGCGAAGGTGCTTCAGGTGCCAACGGCGGTAAAGTAGGAGGGGGTTGTGGCTGCAATTAATAAAAAGTAAAAAATGAGAAACAAAATATATTTTTCGATTGGTGTTTTTCTGCTTTTGAGTATATCAGCCGCACAAGCTCAGGAATTGTTCGGAGCAATAGCTGACACTGTAAATACCATACAGAAAAAGAATTTCAAGATGAAGCCAAATACCTCCGAAGTGGAAGCTAATTTCCTGAGCAGTTACTATAATCAGGATGGTAACAACTCGGCGGTAACAGGCGGTGTGGGAACTGAATCGCTCACCGATTTTGCGAATGTCTTTATCGTCAATATCCCTCTGGACAGTGTAAATGCTGTTTCGCTGTTTACGGGTGCCGATGCTTACACATCAGCTTCTACTGACAACATTGACAGTAATGTATCATCTGCTTCGATGGAAGATACCCGTTTTTACGGAACGCTGAGTTACAACCGGAAAAACTTAAAACGGGCTGAAACCTACGGACTCAGGGCAGGAGTTTCAAAAGAATTCGATTACCAGTCCTTTTCTGCCGGATTATCGCTCACAAGGGAGTGGAATGAGGGTAATACCGAATTGAATTTTACAGGTCAGGTATTTTTCGATAGATGGCTGGGCAAGGATGGCAGCAAAACCTTAATCTATCCCGAAATGTGGCTGGGCGATTATCTGGGATATGCTGAACTGTCAAATTCGAACCGGAATTCATTGAATGCACAGTTGTTCTTATCTCAGGTAATTAACCGACGCCTGCAAATTGGCATTTCAGCCGAGGTTATTTACATGACCGGACTACTCTCCACACCTTTTCACTCTGTATATTTTGCAGATAAACAGGAGTATGAATTTGACATCGAGCGGTTACCCGATTCACGTCTGAAAATACCTTTTGGCGTGCGATTAAACTATTTTCCGCTCAATTTTTTGGTCCTTCGCACTTATTACCGCTATTATACCGACGATTTTGGCATTAATGCGCACACTTTCGAACTGGAAATGCCCGTAAAACTCGGTTCTTCGCTCACCGTTGCACCATTTTACAGATATCATACACAGTCAGCCTCCACATATTTTGCCCCCAAAGGCGAACATTTGTCTTCTGAAGAATTCTATACATCCGATTTCGATTTATCCGGATTGTATGCCCATAAATATGGATTGGGCATAAAGTATTATCCGACGTTCGGATTGTTGCGTTCCAGGCCGTTATTTCAATCGCATGGAGTTGCTATGTTTAAATACATTGAATTGCGCGGAGCTAAATATCAGCGTAGTACAGATTTTTTGGCTTTTAATTTGAGTCTGAATTTAGGTTTTAGTTTTAAATAATAATTTACAAATGAATAAAACATTTTTCTTCCTGATTTTTTTGTTTTTTTCGGTTATTGCTCATTCGCAGACGTCCGGAACGTTGACTGTAACGGCTACCACATCAAAAACAAGCTCACCCAAGTACAGTCCAAAAAATATTGTTGCCATCTGGATTGAGGATTCTAACGGTAATTTTGTTAAAACACTGTTGGCGTATGCAGGTGAGAGAAAACAATATTTGAAAAACTGGAAAACAAAAACTACTCTTGCAGGTTCGGTTTATAATACCGTGGATGCAATAACCGGTGCCACTCAAAACTCACACGCTGCCCGTACCTCTACCTGGAATGGAAAAAACAAGTCATCGATACTGGTAGCCGACGGAACCTATAAACTTAAAATGGAAGTAACTGACAACGATGGTACTGCACAAAATCTGGCAGAGTTCTCGTTTGTAAAGGGAACCACAGAGCAAACATTAACACCGGCTGCTACCAATGGATTCTCATCAATTTCTATCAAATGGTCTCCATTGTTTACGGCTGTTGATGAAGCAGATGCCAGTCTATCTTACCGGATTTTTCCTTCACTGGCATCCGGTGTAATAATCGTATCGGGCACGGATGTGGAATCTGTAGAAATTTTTGATATTCACGGCAGGCTGATGATAAATTCTTATGAAAAAGTGATTTCAGTCATGCATCTTCCAGGGGGAGTTTATATAGCCAATATCATTACAAACAATGGAAACCATTTACAGAAGTTTATTAAAAAATAATCTGCAGATATAACATTGACTTTTAATTGATTATCCCTGATAAAACCCTTTTGTCAAATTTATGTTTTCAGGATTGTTGTTCTGTCAAGTTCTTTTCTGAGAAGATATCAGAACTGCCTCTCTGAATAAAGTTACAGACAGAAAATTTAATCGGGTCTTTTTGTGGATAATCATTTTTTTATGAATCTTTTCATTTCGTGCAATCAGTGTTCTGAGCAAAATATTTTTCCTTTTCCTGAAAAATTTGCATTATTTTTGCACTCTTATTTTAATTGTATAAATCTGAATGTATTTTTTTCAAAGAAATATGAAACTGAAAATTTTTGTTGTTTTCTTTTTTAGCACCACACTGGCTTACTCACAGGGCAGAATGAATCGTCACAGCGAAGCAGTTCACGAAGTTTCAAACAAAGAGGTGGTTCAAAGCATTTATCCGACGGCCACCGAAGTGAAAAAGTCCAACGAATACTGGTATAATATTCTCGACAATAACGGCAAACTGCTCGGCTACGCCATGAACAGCAAAGCATATTGCCAGGATGTAATCGGTTACAGGAAACAAACTCCGGTGATGATTATTACCGACAAGAAGGGTGAAATCCGCAAAGTGGCTTTACTTACCAACTACGAAACGCCCGGCTATGTAAATCTTCTCGAAAAAAATGGTTTTTTCAATTTATGGAACGGGAAAAAACTGAAGGAGGCTCAGAAGGTAGCAATTGACGGATACTCGGGAGCTACCGTAACGGCGATAGCCGTAGAGAAAAATGTGAAATATCTGCTCGCGAAGGGATTGGATGTAAAACCCGACTCCAGGTAAAAGATTTATTCCTGAACAGACTCGTCATACAGCAGTAGCTTTCAGATAATCGTTCCATAAACTTATTTCTCCTTTTTCAAGCCATAACCTTTCATGGTTCGGATTCAGAATCACGGGCATACGTTTGCTCGAGTTGTGAATAAGCGCCATCAGTTCGTTGGCTTCGGTGGTAATGATGGTGAAAGTAGGCACAACTACACCAGTTGCCGGATCGACCCACTGACTCCATAGCCCGGCAAAGGCAAAAACAGGACTTTCAAGGATTTCCAGAAGGTATTTGACTTTTTTGGTTCCTTTCGGGTCAACCCACTGCCATTCAAAAAAACCATCTGCAGGAATCAGGCACCGGTTGCCCAGGATATTTTTGAACGAGGGTTTTTCACGCAGGCTCTCGATGCGAGCATTCAGCGTATTGTCCTGAAACTTGCGGTCTTTAGCCCATGAAGGAATCAATCCCCATTCATAAAACTGAATTCTGGAGGGTTCGCTATTGGTTATCACAGGCATTGAAGGATGTGTAAAACCGTTGTAAACATCTTTCGGAGCATCAAAAAATATGTTCTGCTGTTTGTTTGCCACTTCGGCCACAAACCTTTTCTCCAGTGCCTTTGCACTTTTATTGATGGAATAGAAAAAACACATGGCAGATAAATTTGAAAATTATTTTTTAAAAGTTCTGAGCTGAACCTGCAACCAGCTCCGATTTTCAGGTCATAAAACATCCGGTTTTCCCAGGCAACGCTTCAAATGGTTTTTCGGAATGTTCATCCTGATTTTTTACATTGAAGTCAGTAATCTCCCTTTTTTACCTCTTTACAAAGGCATTAGCGCCTCAAACGATATTTATCTCACACTCCATGCCCGGCTTCATGGGAATATGAGCATTCATCTTTATCATCCGGGTACTGTTCGGCAAAAATAGTGAAAAAATATCTTTTCGGGAAGGATGAGCTGATAGAAAAAGTATGATGATTGGACAGGAAATGATATCATTACGGAAATAATATACTTTTTACATAAAATTATTAAAAACCGGCTTTTAAAAAACCGGTTTTATATTTCTCGTTTGTCAATGTATAATTAAATAACAACAGAGAAGTGCAGGAGCCAAATCACTTTGATTATCTTTTTCCAACTACCAATGTTATTGTACCTGTACCCGTCCAGCTCATGGCTCCGTTAGTCAAATCAGCTGCACCAATCATGTGTACATTGCCGGTAGCTCCTTCAAATTTTCCGGTACCGCCATCAATTACAATATCTCCCTCAAAAGTACCGGCAGGTAATTGGGTAACTGTCGTTCCGTAATAGAAGAAATAGTCGCCGTTGGCACCGGTGATTTTTCCGGCGTGTGAACTGGTTATTTGCATCAGTACGGGATTGAAGTTACATGCAGTTGTAATCCAGTGGCTTTCTGCCTGATTTACTTTACCAATATGAGTGGCATTTCCTTTAACCCAGCCTCCGCCTCCTATGTAGATGTTTGCTTGTGCCGGATTGCATAAATAGGGTGCCATAGTCGTGTCACGATCGCAGGCAAATTCACATTTCCAGGGCAGGGTAACTGTTTTAGGTTCCTGAACCTGAAGTGTAACCTGATCTTTCGATTTTATTAATGCCGGGGCATTCAGTTCATCCATACCCTGATCCAACGTACATCCGGCAAATAAAAATATAAATAATCCTGTAAGTTTTAACAGCGTTTTCATAGTCAGATATTTTTATAAAGTGAAAGAAAATAATATTGAACAGATTTTTCACTATAACCAGCGGTATTCCTAATTTCCAGAATCATGTGTCATCTGGTTGTTACTTAGCCATCGTTGCCGGTTTTTATTTTAGGTTAAATTCCTGTTATTAAGCAGAATAGCAGTTGCAGCCTATTGAAAGAATTTAATTTCATTTTCAATAATTCCGGGGAACAAATTCGTACACGTATTTTTACATAACAAATTTATTACCTGTTTGATAAAGGGAGTTTTCTCAACGTCTCAACTTGTTTTCTGTGAGTATCAAAGCGGAGAATGAAGTGTTATTTTCTGAAATCGCTGGGTTTTTTGCCAAATTCTTCGGTGAAAATGCGGCTAAAGTGGGAGAGATTATTAAATCCTACATCGAAACAAACCTGTGTCACGTTCAGACCGGAGGTGAGAAGCAGTTCTTTTGCCCGGTGAAGCCTCAGAATGCGCAGGTATTCAAACACGGATTTACCGGTCAGTGCTTTGAATTTCCGGTACAATTGTGCGCGGCTCATGGCTACGGAATGACATAAATGTTGGATGCCAAATTCTTCACTGGCTATATTTTCTTCCATGTGTGACCTGACTTTGAGGATAAATTCATTTTCAATCAGCAGCGATTTGTCCTGCAGGTGCCTTTGGTCAGGATTCATGGAAGCGAAGTGCTGCTGCATTCGCTCACGCATGTCAATCAAGTTTCTGAGCCGGATGCGAAGCTCTTTTTCGTTGAACGGTTTCGCCAGGTATTCTTCGGCGCCTTTCTCCAGTCCCGTAAGTTTGGAAGTTATATCGGCTTTGGCAGTGAGCATAATTACCGGAATATGACTGGTGCGAATGTCTTTTTTTAAAGCTTCGAGCATGGCTATGCCGTCCATTACCGGCATCATTACATCACTGATAATAATGTCAGGGATTATTTCAACAGCCTTTTCCAAACCCGATTTTCCGTTTTCAGCTAATAAAACCCGATAGTCAGCAGTGAGAGTTTCTTCTAAATATTCTGTCAGATCCTTGTTGTCTTCCACAATCAGCAAAACGGGCGAGTTCTCATTTTCATGAATAGGTATGCCTGCCAGTTTCCTTGCCGGTTCATCCGGATTGCCGGCAAATTCACTTTCTGATGTTATTTCTTTCAGCGGTGCAGTATTTGTGACGGGAAGCGAGATGATGAACTGAGTTCCAACGCCCGGTTCGCTCTCTGCGCGGACAGATCCGTTCATCAGTTTTATTAATTCGCGTGTCAGCGCCAGTCCTAAACCGGAGCCGCTTTGAGATTGTAGCTGCGGGTTTTCGATGCGGTAAAACCGGTCGAAAATCAGAGGCAGATGTTCTGCAGGTATTCCGGGTCCGTTATCTTTTACCAGGATTGAAAATGAATGATTGTTTGGGTCATTTTCAGTTGAAAGTTCTACGATACCGTTTTCAGGAGTAAATTTTAATGCATTTGATAGAAGATTTGAAACGATCTGCATCAGTTTATCCGCATCAAAATCCATGATAAATTCTCCGGTATGGGGTTTAAACCTCAACCCGATGTTTTTTACCATGGCAATGGAACTGAACGACCCTGTCAGATACCTCAGTTGGCTGATGATATCTTGTTGCAGGCAGTTTACAGGCATCGCGCCGGCTTCCAGCCTGGCCAGATCGAGCATATCATTGACCAGATGAAGCAATGCAAGCCCGTTTCGGGTAATTTTTTCCGTTCCTTTTTTCAGCCATTCTTCCGGTTTTTCTTTTATGAGTTTTGCCATTCCCAGGATAATGGTCAGCGGTGTGCGAAACTCGTGGGTGATATTGGTCAGCAGTTTGGTTTTGGTTTCATCCAGTTCCCTGAGTCGGGTGGCTTCGGCTTGTTTCAGCTCCCAGAGAAGTTTTTTCTGGTTTATATTGTTGATGATGATAAGCAACGTATAACCGGCTTGCCAGGTGAGATTAACAATAAAGAATAATTTATTTTTGGCATCAGTCATTTCGGGTGCCCGCGTCAGCCGGGGCTCTAAAAGTACTGTGAAGATTAAGGTGAGAATATAAACAATAAACAGCAAGAGGGTAATTCTGGGGTTTTGCAGATTAATGGACATAAACAGGATGGAAAATCCCGTCAGCAATAATCCGCCGGAATACAACAATCCTCCAAGCCGGATCATGAAGTAACAGGTGACCACAATGAAGGACAACTGAACGGTAAACAGCAGCCTGTGATATTTTCGCTTTGTATAGGGCAATCCAATAATTACGGGAAGCGACATGGCGATGAGAACCAGTCCATATTCCACAATAGTAGGCAGACCAACAAGTAAAGCAAGTAAAGTCATTCCTGAAATGGAAAATGTTGACGCGAAAGCGCTTAGCCAGATATTTTTCTTGATGGTCAGGGTGTTTTCGTCAATCCCCGGAAAAGATAATTTCCGGCTTTGCCACTCATCGATTGATTGCAGAAATGTATTCATTTTTTATCTTCAGCAGTCCGAAAGTTGACCATGTGATAAAAGATAATGAAATGACTTTGTTAATGAAATTTACGGTATAGTATGCTGTAACAAGTTCATAAGAACGAATTATAATTCGCACATACACAACATAAAAACATTTCTGAACCCATAATAGTTTTTGAAAATCAGATTAGTTTTACATTCACGCGGATTGTAAAACAAGTCATTATACATTTTAATGAAATGCAATCAGCTGAAATTCTTTTCAAAATGAGGGAAAATCCAGTGTGAAATTATAACCTTAAAAAAAATGATTTTTGAATAATTATTTATAGTTTTGTAAATCATAACTTTTCGTGTTACATCATTTTTTTACATTTTATATTTGATAACTGTTTGAAAATTAAAAATAAACAAATGAAACAGCCATGTAAAGTTGCTCTTGACAAACAAGAGAATGAATGATGACGTGTTCAATGTGTCCTTAATAAAAAATAAAATATAAACACATGAAAAAACTACTGCTATTCTTTCTCGTACTTGCTCAGACTTGTTTTGCTCAGCAAGTCAACGTACTCTCAATCGAAAAGATCAAAACAACGGACCCGGGAGGATATTTTTATCCCAAAATA
The DNA here is from genome assembly GCA_964634605.1 of uncultured Paludibacter sp. Taxonomy (GTDB): domain Bacteria; phylum Bacteroidota; class Bacteroidia; order Bacteroidales; family Paludibacteraceae; genus UPXZ01. The sequence goes on along the minus strand of CAZWLJ010000028.1, from coordinate 4,591 downwards.
AGCCCCGATAATCAGTTTATTCTGTTGACAAAGGGAAATTACAGCGGATTGTATCAGTATTTGCCTGAAAGTAAAATCCTCAAAACTTTAAACGAAGATCCCGGTGCAGGTTACGGAGTTCAGATAAGCGACGACGGCAAGTCTGTTTTGTATAAAAAAATCAGTCTGGTACAAAACCGAAAGTACAATTCACTGGTGTATCAGGATATTCAGTCGGGAGGGAAAAAGATACTTGTAAGTGCCACCCGCGAGCCCGTTACAGGCGAATTTATAAACTCGAAACCTGCTTATGTGAAAGGTGCAAAAATGGTAAAAGCTCCTGTGAAAACAACCGTACAGCAGGTTATAACCATCGAAGATCGTAAAATGGTGCTTTATACCAACGGGGAGCGTAAAGAAATCACACCAAACGGAAAAGAGGCAAGCTACATCTGGCCCTCCATTTCGCCCGACAGGAAAAATATCGTTTATACCGTTGCCGGTAAAGGCACGTTTGTATGCTCAATTGCCGGAAAAAACCCGGTTTCGCTCGGTAAACTCAACGCTCCATCCTGGGCAGGCAACAGGTATGTGGTGGGAATGGATGATAAGGACGACGGTGAAAAACTGATTTCTTCCGAACTCGTAATTGCCTCTGCCGACGGAAAATTCCGTAAAAACCTGCAAACACCTTTGAATATCCATGCCATGTATCCGTCAGCTTCGGTAGACGGAAGCAAAATTGCATTCTGTACGGACAAAGGAGAAATATTTCTGATGAATGTAGAACTTAAATAACGGAGGAACCAACGAATGAAAAAAATATGGATTCTTTTTGCAGCTTTCGTTATTCAGTTGACTGCACTGCATGCTGCCGGTTTCACAGATGTGAAAATTTACATCAATCCCGGTCACGGAGGATACGACGGAGCCAACGACCGCAACCTCGAAACAATTCCTTATGCCTTAGGCGATACGCTCGGATTCTGGGAATCGTGGAGTAACCTGCGCAAAGCACTTGCTTTGAGAGACAGGCTCGTGGCAGCAGGTGCCACCGTTTATATGTCGCGCACCCAAAACCGCGATGAAGATGACCGTTCATTGTCTGAAATAGCTGAAGAAGCCAACGCCAACAATGTGGATGCTTTTCTGTCCATCCACAGCAATGCACTGGGCAGTAATGCCGGTACGAATTACCTGCTTTTCCTTTTTCACGGATACGATACAGATCCTACAGTACCTGAAAGTAAAATACAGGCAACGGCTGCCTGGCCATTCCTGATGGAAAATCAGCTAACGTGGTGGAGCCATTACACTACTTCAACAAATATTCGCGGTGATTTTTCGTTTTATAACAACACATCCGGACTGGGAGTGCTTCGCCCGCTTACTGTTCCGGGATTTCTTTCTGAAGGTTCGTTTCACGATTACAAACCCGAAACACACCGTCTGCTCAACGATGAGTACAGAAAACTGGAAGCCGACCGTTTTTATAAATTTTACTGCAGTTATTTCGGAGCCTCTATGCCTGCCGGTGGAACAATAGCCGGATGGGTAAAAGGTACCGACCAGCGGGTAAACGATCCGAGGTTCATCTATAAAGCCGGAACCACCGACGAATGGCTCCCCCTGAACGGAGCGAAAGTGAAACTGATGAATGCTGCAGGCGATTCACTCAACAGCTATACCGTAGATAATAATTACAACGGCGTTTATGCATTTTTCAATCTGACGCCGGGTACCTACAAACTCAGATTTACGGCTGCCAGCCACAACACCAAAGACACCACTGTACAGGTAACTGCTGCCAATACCACGTATGCAAAATTGATGATGTATAATCCGGATTTGCCGCTGTATAAGATTGTTCCTCCAGATTATCCCGAACCTGTACAGGCCGCAGGTGTTATCCCCATGAACCAGTACAATTTCCAGTCATTGATACAGACCAATCCCGGCTGGCTCAACGGAGCATCAATAAAAAAAGTACTCTTCCGCAACGATAAGCTGTATGTGCTTACATCGGAACCAAAAATTCTGATTGTAAATGCAGTTACCTTCCTGCAGACCGGCGAAATGAACCTGTCCGGAATAGAAGGAGGCAGCGAAATACTGAGCGACATTCAGTTTACTTCCAACGGGCATTTGCTCGCGTGCAACAAAGTCACACTTGCAAATCCTGAAACCGGAGATAACTATTTCAGGGTATATTCGTGGGATTCCGACGGAAGCGCTCCGTCGCTTTATTTCCGTACTCAGCTTCAGGGCAATATGCCTTCGGCCGTGGTGGGCGAAACCTTTGCTGTTACCGGTGCATTCTGGAATGGAAGCGTGTATGCTTCATCGGTTGATGCAGCCGATAATTCACTGAAAATTGTGGCTTATCACGTGGAAGACAGCATGGTAGTGAGTTCAAAATACATGAAAGTACCTGCAGTCACCGGAAACCAGCTCAGCGACAGGCTCAGCTTCACTATTTCACCTGATTCCACATCTTATATCATCATCGACCGTGCAAGTGCATTGCCTGCCGAGTATAGTTTCAACTGGAATGCTGCCGACGATTCGCCGGTTACGCTCCAAAAGACATTTGCCGAACAGGGCGGCTATGTGATTCAGCCTGCAGCCGGAGGAAATTATTTCTTTCGCCATGCCAAACGACTGTATATGGCTGCGCCAAACTGCAACGCCGATGGTTCTTCTGTCGGAGTGGTATTATTCGATATAACGGAAGGTCTCAGCCAGGCAAAGAAAATATCAGAATTTCTGCCAAACGGTGGATTAGGTACAACTGTTTCGCCCTTTATGGCCGCTGCAGCTAAAGTGACGGGATATGATATCGAGTTGATTATTATGGCCGAAAAAGAGGGAGCAGCACGATTCAAAACCCTTTCGGTACCCAAAGCCGCCGTTTATGCTTCGGAACTGAAAGCTGAAATCATTGACAGCGGTTACAGAATTACCTTCACACTCAACGATAACATCGAAAGCGGTGCAATAACACTGCTCGATGGCACCAACGTGATTCATACACATCCGCTGGGATCACTCGCTAAAGGTATTCAAACCGTTGATCTGATTACCACAGGCATTCCGGATGGAACCTACAGCTGGGATATCACCGTAAATGCCGCTGGCGTTGACCGCCCGTATAAAGTTTCCGACAATGGTTCCGTACCATTGCAGTTTTATTCTCCACGGGGAGTTGCCGTGGATAATTCAACAGAAAGTCCGTATTTTGGAAGGATTTATGCTTCGGAAACAGTTTCAGGAACGGTTGCAACAGGTACACGGACAACGAAAGATGGTATTTATATTCTCAATTCCGCTCTGCAGGATGTGACAGCTCAGGGCAATGACAGTTATGCCGGCAATGTCACCTGGGGCGCTGCCAGCAGTCCGATGCGACTGACTGTAGCACCCGACGGAAAAGTATATCTGACCGACTTTAGCAATACCCATCCCGGAGTATGGATTATGGATCCGGCAAATCCGGGCGGAACATTCAAACCGGTATTTACTCCGGATGTAAATATGGAATCAACCGGACTGTCCAAAAACAAAACTACGGGTGTAAATATATTTGGTTCCATCTCCCATTGCTGGGTAACTGGAACCGGAGCAAATACAAAATTATTTACTTTCGATCAGGACTATATTGACGGCGTGGCTACAAATCCCGGAAACCTACTTCAGTACAACATTGGAACACTGGATGTTCCATGGGATGCTGCTCCGAGTGCTGTGGTTTACAACGATGCTGCTAACGGCAACCTGCAGCAGAATTACAATTCCTGCATTTCTCCCGATGGTCAGGGAGGATGGTGGATATCTCAGTACCGTGATACCGATGCTGCAGGCATACCCTCACTTATCCATGTAAATACATCGGGTTTGGTTGATTTTAATTCGGGCAGAACACCAACGCTGATTGGTAATTCCTATACCGGTGGAATGGCTGTGAACTACGAAGGCGACCGGCTGGCTATGGGATGCCGGGACGAAGTGAAAATTTTTCAAATTACATTCACCGGAGGTATTCCGTCACTTACGTTACTCTATTCTATCAAACCGGCCATGGGAACCAATACGGCAGGTTTGTCATTCGACCGTGCCGGAAACGTCTATGTAATTTCCAATTCATCAGAACGACTGGGCGTATGGTCATTGCCCAAAGCCGACAATGTATTCCGGACACCGGCGCCTTCATCGGTAAAAATTATTGTTGGAAGTACGGAAATAGCCGGCAACCACAGTCAAAATAATTCAATCCGCTTTTTCCCCAATCCGGTAACGGATAAATTGACTGTTCAGTCAGCGGCACAACCACTTAAAACCATCAGCATATACGATGTAAGCGGTAAACTGCTCATTCAAACAGAGGGCAGGGGATGGCAGAAGGAAATTGAATTTTCTGATTTTAAATCCGGAATCTACATTCTACGGGTAAATACTGGTAAAGATACATATACAGGACGAATCATTAAAAAATAATCCGGATAAAGAATTCACCACTGATAGTCAGGAACTGCCGGCTGAAAATACCGGCAGTTTCCCTTTAAAATTTCAGTTATAAATGTACCTTTTCTTCGAAAAATATGTATATTTACCC
>CAZWLJ010000027.1:0-43710 GCA_964634605.1 uncultured Paludibacter sp. | reverse complement strand
AAATCCCAGTTTCGTTAACCCGTTCCTGATATCCTGCTGTTTCATAAACAGATTCCAGATTAATCCGGTTCGGTAATTTTCAATCATCACCACGATTGGCCCCTGATCAATAGCTAAATAAGAACCGGCAAACCACTGACTGCTCAGATTGAACGCATCACGGAATCCGTATTCGCCCCAAAGCTTGTCACCCAGCACATAATAGAAGAAATTCAGCGCCCGCATGCTTTCTTCGGATGTGTAAGGAAAAGAAGCCAGAGCAGCTGTCGGAGCTATAGTTCCCCGGTCGTTCGTGGGCGATGAAGCGGTATATCCGTTTGGGATGTCGCTTGCTGTGAGCCCCCAGCATGAGTTACTGTAACCGTAATAACCCATCGGATTGCTAACGCAGTAAGCGTGATTTATTTTGGCATGAGCCGTATTTTGCTGCCAGTAATTGGCGTATTCGTCGGTGAGATTTCGAGGATCAAGCCCCAGAAAGGAATAATGAGCAAAAAACAGCGGTCCTCCCCTGTTCTCACCCAGCGGAAGTGTAATGTCGTAGAATTTATTGCCGTTTTTTATCGCGCCGTTTCGTGCCCAGCCTTCGGTATACACGTTTTTCGAAACCGGAAATGTGGGAGAAGAAGCAGCCAGCACGTAAGTAATTAAACCCTCGTTCCATCCGGTGATTGGCATATTCATATCCCAGTTATAATCGGGCGACCAGTGCCAATAAAGCCGGGGTTCGTTGTTTTTCTGAAACCACGTCCACTCAACAGTTTCCCATATTTGCTGAATTTTAGCACACATACCTTTCTCGGCACTGTTTCCGGTCGAAAAATAGGATTGTACGGCAAGCAAACCTGCTATCAGAAAGGAAGTTTCGATCAGATCAGCTCCATTGTCTTTGGTACTGAACGGAATGGTTTTTCCGGAAGTGCCGTTTAGCCAGTGCGGAAATACACCGTGAAACCGGTCGGCTTTTTCTGAAAGAAAACTGACGGTTTTCTCAAGCTGCTGAAATCCCTGTGAGCGTGTAATAAATCCCCGTTCGATACCAGCGAGCATTGCCATCAGTCCGAATCCCGAGCCTCCTGTGGTAACAGTTTCGCCCGAACCCAGCCGTTCACGTGCCAGACCTGACACCGGATGAGCATAATCCCGGAAGTAGTTGAAGGTCCGGCGCTGAACTAACGTCAGCAAGCTGTCACTTGAAATTACCGGGAATTTAGGCGTAAAATCCAATCCGGTAATAAAATTAACCTTGCTGTTGTCTATCAAATTCACACCCAGATATTCACCTGAATCAATAAAAAGGGTATATTTGGTGTAATAATTCAGTTTATTTTTAATCTTCAGTTTTAATTCTTTTGGATTTTCTGAGGTCAGGATTTCTGTTTCAATTCCTGTATTATTACTTACATAGATTTTATCGGGGTTGATTTTTGTATTATCAATTTCTGTCGAAAAAATCACCCGGATTATTACCGAATCAACCGGCACATTCATGGCTGTACCATTTGACGCCAGATTTCTTCCGTTCACCGACAATGATTCAACGTAGGCATTTGCAACCGGGACCGGTGGTTCTTTACACGAACTGAGCAAAGCAAAGACCGACAACGTGGTGAAAATAAACAGAAATTTTGCTTTCATACGGTAATAATTTATTTATAGTCAGAAGGTTATATAACCCGCATGTTGATCCGGGCAAACATCGGTACTGAATGATAGCAAATATGCCGGTTTCGAAGGATTAAAAAAATGATAAACTGTGGGAAAAATCCCACAGTTTATTTCACAGATCCGAAAATTACTTACTCAAATTATTTATCTGCCTGCTTTTTCGAGTTCATAAAGAGCTCCGATATCAGCTAAAATCAGTTCGCGTTTCCAAACTCGTACTTCGTCCAGGTCGCCTTTCAGTCCTGTATTCCAGGCGTCGGTAGTAGTTCCGTTGGCAAATGTTTCGAATGCTCCAAGTATCGGATGACAAGGATTTGTTACTTCAAAGTTTTTAGTACCGGTGTTGTCTCTGTTTTCCCACACAGGATTTGACACTTTAACACCATTTACATAAACTTTCAGCAGTTTTGTTGTATTATTCCACGTCAGTACCACGTGTGCCCATTTTCCTCCTATTTTATTTGGATAAGGCACATGACCGTTTGCTATATCCTGGGCGCTGGATTTCACCGTGTTTCTTGAATCCTGCCATCCCAAATCGGTACTTGATACAATTAGTCCTTTTATAGTTAAACTGTCGCTTGTTGCTGGCATCCAGCCGGTTTCAGACATGAAGTTGATACTTCCGGCCCATTCGTTAGGACGTGACAGTGAGAAAATCACTGAAGCATTGGCTCCGTTATTAGTCAGTTTTACCCATGCACTTACGGTAAATCCACTGTTAAGATTGGATCCCATGTTGGTAATGGCATTGTATGCCAGGTAACCTACGTTGAAACTTGCAGCTTTACCTTTTATACCTTGTATCCAGGTTACATTGCTTGATTTGGCCGGAGCTGAGCTTGATAATGATTCTTTACCATCGCCGTTCAAAGGCCAGTAAGCTACCAGATCAGTTTTTCCTACTTCATCTGCATTGTTGTATCCTCCAATGGGTGGAAGAGCAGGTTCTTCTTTTTTACATGCTGAAAAAGTGATGGCAAAAATAAAAATTACCAGTGCACCAAAAAATTTAAGTGTTTTCATTTTTCTTTGTTTTTTAAAATTAAGTTTAATAATTCTTTTTGCTAAATTGTTTATTTATTGATATTTGCCCTAATTATAATTAGGATTCTGAGTAAGTATTCCTTTGCTTAGTGTGATTTGTTCTTCAGGAATCGGAAACAGTTCGTGTTTTCCCTGAATAAATACTTTGCCTACGGCCGACATGGCAGCTGAGGCTTTGCCGGTACGAACAATATCAAACCACCGATCGTGTTCCATAGCCATTTCCAGTCTGCGTTCTTTGTAAATCTGATCCAAATTTACAGATGAAAGCGGAGTCAATCCTGCCCTGTTACGGATTTTATTAACGATGGATAATGCCGTATCCAGCTGATTGACATGACAGGCAGCTTCTGCTCTTACCAGCAGCAGATCGCTGTATTTCAGCAACCGAACATTTTTGGCTGTTTCACCTTTATTATCGTCCCAGGACTCCATAGAGCGACTCTGGTATGCTTTATAATTGTATCTCGGATTTGCCCAGCCTGTGGTGGGAGTCTGAAATCCATCCCAGAGCACCTGACCGGTAAACATAATGGTTCCATCCTTTCGTTTATCACCCGCTTCATAAGCGTTTGCCAGGTTGATGGTCGGTGTGTTGAATCCCCAGCCGTGGTCGGGTGTTCCGCGTCCGCTCTGTACGTCGGTATATCCGTTTACTCCCTTACCTAATGTAGCCTGAATTTCAAAAAGTGATTCTTTCCCGTTTTCACCCGATTCTCGCCACACTTCGGCATAATCGGGTAATAAATCATACATTCTGCTCATAACTACATTGCCTGACATAGCATAAGCATCACCCCATTTTTCCTGATACAAATACACTTTTGCCAGAAGACCCTGTGCAGCACCTTTGGTAGCCCTGCCAAGGTTTTCTCCGTTATATTGCAATGGAAGCGATGCCGCTGCATCCTTCAAATCTTTTTCAATCTGAGCATAGGTATCGGCTTTTGACTTACGGGAATAAACAACCTGATTGACAGTGGCTTCCTGTTTGAAATCGAGTTTTTCGACCACGACAGGCACTCCGCCAAAACATCTTACCAAATCAAAATAGAACATGGCCCGCAGGAACTTTAATTCGCCAATGTATCGATTTTTAATGTTTTCTTCCAGATTTACCTGTCCTAAATAATAAATTCCTTCATTACAGCGGTAAATACCTTCGTAGCGTCTTTTCCAGACATCGTTGAATGAACGCAGTGATTTATCGAAAGCCAGGTTATCAAGTTTATCCTTATCTGTTCCGGCATCCCCGTCCGACGATCCTTTGTCGGCATCATCGGAGGTTATACTCGTTACACCAATCCAGGGGAAGCCATACATCTCAAAACTCAGCATCTGATTGTAGGCAGAGTTTACCACTTCCACAGCGTACATGGGTTCCGCCAGAAAATCGTCTTTCGACATTTTATCCTGCGGAAGCACATTCAAATCCTTTTCGCAGCCGACAATAAACAGCGACAGGCAAAAAGCTAAAATGGAAAATATCTTCAACTGTTTCATAATTTCTTGTATTAAAATACTTGATTATTCTGTTTAACCGACTGTATTACAACGATATATTTAATCCGACAGTAAGTGATCTGTTAGTAGGATAAGCATCCAGTTCGATACCGGCAGAGCCGAGCGGTGTACCCGAACCAATCAATTCCGGAGTAAATCCGGTATATTTTGTGAAAATAAACGGATTAACTGCCGTGACATACACTCTCAGCTTTTCAATTTCCTTTATCAGTTTTGGCATGGAATAGCCAATTGTGACGTTGTTTATTCTCAGATAATCACCTTTTTCGATAAAATAAGTGGAAGCCAGAGGCGTATCGGAATACGGCCTGGGATTAGCAGCATCCTGTTTTGGATTGGAGGGAATCCAGAAATCTGTAAACTCATTCATTTCCACATTTTCACCTCCCCAGCGTTGTGCTTTTTTTCCATTGTACACTTTATTTCCCATCACACCGTACCAATCGGTTGAGAAATCAAAATTCCTGTAATCAAAGCCCAGGTTAAATCCATAGGTCAGTTTCGGAATATACGAACCTGCATTTATTCTCTCTGACGAATAAGCAAAGACACCATCTTCGGTATACCCGGTATGTTCGTAAACGTAAAACGATCCGATCGGGTCACCGATATGTATCTCTTTTGTGTAATGTCCGTTGCCTAAATCTCCACCCGTAAGTTTATCAAAATAAGAACTATAGATGTCTTTAATCGCATTACTGTTGACAGCAAAATTCACACCTGCTCTGTAATTAAATTTATCACCCAGTTTATCGGTCCAGGAGAATGTGGTTTCAATCCCTTTGTTTTCAACCGTTCCGGCATTCAGATACACATCGCCCGGTGACAGTACTGTAGGGAGCTTAACGGGTAAAATCACATTATCAGTCAGTTTCCGGTAAAGTTCAATCGTACCGAATAAACGTTGTTTCAGCATCCGGAATTCGATACCACCGCCAATTTCTTTTGTGGTCTCCCAGGTAAGGTCCGGGTCTACTGCATAAGGAACAAACGAACCGGGAAAAATGATTTCAGGTGAACCGAAAGGATATGTAGCGCCATTCTGGAAGAGTACCTGGTTGACTGACGGAGCTGCGTTCCCGTTACCAATTTCACCATATCCTGCTTTTATTTTCAAATAATCGACAACCGAAGCATACTTTTCAAAAAAATCTTCGCTGCTTACTACCCAACCTCCCGAAACTGCCGGGAAAAATCCCCATTTCTTCGAAGACTGGAAATCGCTGATACCATCCCGTCGAAGCGATGCGGTGAACAAATATTTTCGCCCGTAATCATAGTCGATACGGGCAAAATAACCCAGATTGACAAGCGGAGTCTGACTGCTGTTGGAAACCACATTATCGGGTGAAGTCGCGATATTGCTTTTGGATAAATCCAGCGACCAGTAATTTGGCTGATAGGGCACGTTGTACCTCCTCCCGGATAAATATTGTCCAGTTCTGGTTGTTGACCGTGTAACACCCAAAACTCCCGTAAACCCGTGTTTTCCGAAGTCTTTGGAATAAGTGAGAAAATTATCCCAGTTCCATACAAAAAAGTGACTTCTGCTTTGACTTAATGTGCTGTAGAATTTATTGTTTTTGTAAAAATCGTCTTCAGTGGCTGTTGGATTCTGGCTAAACCAGTTTTCCTTATTCGGTGTATATGAGTACCCCATTCCGTAATCAAATGTAGCACCGAAATTCGAATTGAATTTCAGGTCTTTGAAGATTTCTATTTCAGCTCCGAGGGTTCCGAATAAAGTCACATTTCTGTTTTTGTCTTCGTTGTAGCCAAGCATGGCTACCGGGTTTGGTACATTGTTAAATTTATCCCCGATCATGCCAATTTCTCCTGAAGTTGTATCCAGAAAAGGCATTCCCCATTTACCGTTCTCGTACCTGACAGGCATAATCGGCGACTGCTTGTAAGCTGCTGTAAATGCGCTTAATGGCTGCGGCACGTTATTTATTACTGAGATATTGATGGATTGAGATAATTTTATGCGGTTAAAAAGCCGGTACTCATTTTTGCTCATAATATTGGTACGGTCATAATCAGTACCTTTCAGAATCCCTTTTTCATCGTAACGCGAAATACCAAAATAGAAATTTACGTTTTCTTCGCCCCCTGAAAGTGAAACAGAATGATTATTGGTCATTCCGATTTGAGTTATTTCCCGGAGCCAGTTTGTTTCATAAGGCTGAATATCGGCAAAGCGGGATCTTCCGGCTGCAAAATTCTGATAATAGGTAAAATGATACGCATCGGCCATATCAACGGTTTTCATCATGGTTTTGAAACCAGCGTAACCATCGTAATTGACCTTGATTTTTCCTTTTGTCCCTTTTTTGGTCGTCACCAGGATTACACCGCTTGCAGCTTTATTACCATAAATAGCCAGCGAAGATGCATCCTTGAGCACGTCAATGGTTTCGATGTCGTTAGCGCTCAGTCCGTTGAGGCTGCTTGCCTCAGTTCCGTCGATTACATACAATGGAGTACCGCCGCCCAATACGGTGTTGATACCACGTATCATCACAGTCGGGGCTCGTCCGGGTTCATCCGTAGCAATAATGTTTACTCCGGCCGCCTTCCCCTGAATGGATTGAATGGCCGATTGCGCGGGAGTTTTAAGAATCTCATCCGATTTCACCTGAACAACAGAACCTGTGATAGCTCCGGCTTTTTTGGTTCCATAGCCCACTACCACAACTTCATCCAGAATTTTGTCGTTGGTTTCCATGAAAATAGTGAGTGGCGCATCGGAGCGAACTGCAACTTCCAGGCTTTTAAATCCCACATAGCTTATTTCAAGTATGGAGTTGAGCGGTACTGAAAGGATGAAATTACCGTCAAAATTTGTTATCGTTCCGTTGTTGGTTCCTTTTTGAAGAACTTTAGCCCCAATCAACGTTTCACCTGTAACTTTGTCGGATATTACTCCCGAGACAGTTACATTCTGTGCCATTAAAGGCAAAGCCGATAAAAGCATGAGTAAAATGAATGACTTTAGTTTGATTTTCATCTGTATTACTTTTTATGTGAGGTTAGCTGAAAATTAAATCCTAATTTCGTTAATCCTTTTTGTATTTCGGGATTTCCCATAAATAAATTCCAAATCAGTCCGCTGCGGTAATTCTCAATCATTACAGCTGTTGGTCCCTGATCAATGGCAAGATAGCTTTTCACAACCTGCTGACCTTCAGCCATTCCCGGATTGTATGCATCATAAAATCCGTATTTCCCGAAAACCTGTTTTCCTTTTGCAAAATAGAGGTATTTCAAAACACCGATACTCTCTTCTGGAGTGTAAACCAGGGATGAGAGAGCAGCTGTAGGCGACACAGTGCCATTATCATCGTTGGTACCCGGATGATGTGACGAATATCCTGCAAGCGGATCGTCGGACGAAGTGAAACCCCATAAACTGGCTCCATACCCGGGATGTTTTTTCGGATTATCAATGGCATAGGCCCGGTGAATAAGCGTATGCGCTTTATTTCTCTCAAAGTAATCTGTATAGCCGTCCTTCAAACCATTCGGATTAAGCCCCAGAAAACTGTAGTGTGTGAAAAACAGTGGTCCGCCATAATCCATACCCAGGTCCAGTTTTATTCCGTAATAACTTTTCCCGTTGTAATAATAGGGCGATTTTTTGAAACAGGCTTCATAAACTTTCGCTTCGACCGGAAAAGTGGGTGATGAAGCTGCCAGCACATACGTAATCAGCGTTTCGTCAAATCCTTTGATGCGGTGGTTCATTTTCCACCCGTAATTTTTCGACCAGTGCCAGTAGAGCGAATCTGTGCCTTGTGTGTACCAGTTCCATTCCACAGTTTCCCACAGATGCGTTATCTTTCCGGACAAATCACGCTCTTTTTCATCACCGTTTTTCAGATATTCGCGTGCGGTAAGCAATCCCTGCATCAACAAAGCCGTTTCCACCAAATCGCCGCCGTCGTCGTATTTACTGAAACTGAATGCTTTACGCGTATCGGCATCATACCAGTGTGCCCAGGCGCCGTGAAACCGCTCAACACTTCCAAGAAATCCAACCACTTTTTCAATTACCTCCAATCCTTTTTCTTTTGGGAAATAATTCCGTTCCATTCCGGCAACAAGCGCCATCAACCCGAAACCCGTACCGCCTGTAGTGACTATATCTCCGTTCATATCGTTGCTGCGTTCGCGGGCCATTCCGGTAAATGGTTCTGCATAGTCAAAGAAATACCTTGTTGTGTAGCGTTGGGTCATATCCAGCAAATCATCATCCGTGTAAGGTTTTCGATTTACTTTTGTTTCAAATTTTGCTGCATCAGCAGTTGTTACATTCATTCCCTTCGGGATAATTCTATAACAAATCTGAGCTTGTTTTGATATGTTTTTTTCATAAAAATCCAGGAAATAATTCTGAGTCGTTTCGCCCAGTTTAACAAATGATTTTGCATTGTCAACCAACCGATACACTTCGAAGGTAAATCCCTGATGGTTTTTCCAGGCGATTTCTGTATGTCCGGGATAAGTTTCTGCCTTAATTCCATCGGGCACAACAAATTTACCCTGAGCTGAAACAATTCCAACTACCAGCAGCAGTAATCCGGTGTACAATATCTTTTTCATGGTTTATTTTTGCCAGTTTACCGTAACTGATTTCACATCCTGTGAGTTACCCCCAATCATGATTTGAAAATCGCCGCTTTCCCAGTCAAATATCAAATCATTGTTGTAGTATTTGAGGTCTTCGGGAGTAATTTCAAAACTGATTGTTTTACTTTCACCTGATTTGAGCATTACTTTCCGGAATCCCTTCAATTCTTTGAGCGGACGCGTATTACTGCCAACAACATCACGTATATATAATTGTACCACTTCGGCACCGTCGTATTTACCCGTATTAGTCAACGTAATGCTGGCATTTAATTTAGCATTTCCAACCAGTTTTGTAGAACTTACGGTTATATCGCTGTAGTTAAATGTAGTGTAACTCAATCCGAATCCGAACGGGAACAACGGTAGATTGGGTGAATCAAGGTAGGCTGTGCGGAATTTTTCCCATTTATTGATATCTGTAAGCGGTCTGCCCGTATTCTTATGGTTGTAGTAAATTGGAATTTGTCCTACACTTCGGGGAAAAGTAACCGGAAGTTTGGCCGACGGATTTACTTTTCCGAAAAGAACATCAGAAATGGCATAACCTGCTTCGCTGCCCGGAAACCATACATTCAGGATGGCATCAGCCAGATCGTTTTCCTCATTAATAACCACCGGTCTGCCGTTAAATAATACCAAAACAATTGGTTTTCCGGTTTTTTTCAATTCGTGCAACAGGTCTTTTTGCGACGGGCGAAGTTCCAGGTTAACCATCGAACTTGCTTCACCGGACGATTCAGAAGCTTCGCCCAGTGCTGCAACAATAATATCTGCTTTGCTGGCTGCATCAACAGCCTCTTTAAGAATCAATTCTTTGGGTCTTTCGTCTCTGTATGCATTCTTCCCGAACATGGTGATTTTGCTTTCAAGTTCGGGATCATAATCAAAATTAGCCCCTTTTGCATGTAAAAATTCCACCTGATTTCCGAAGGTTTCTTTCAGACCTTTCATGAGCGAAATTGCATTGGCATGTTTGGTTGCCACGCTCCAGGTACCGGGCATATTTTCGGGATTATCAGCCAGCGGACCGATAACGGCAATTTTTCCTTTTGCCTGAAGCGGCAGCAGCTGATTGTTGTTTTTCAGTAGCACCATCGACTGGCTGGCTGTATTGCGTGCAATGGCTCTGTGTTCTGCAGAATATATTTCTTTTTTGGCTCTTTCCGAATCACAATATTTATACGGATCGGCAAAGAGTCCAAGTCTGTATTTGGCTTCCAGGATGCGGCGGGTTGCCTGGTCAATTTCTGAATAAGTGATTTTATTTTCATCCAACGATTTTTTGAGTGTTGACAGAAAACCTTCGCTTACCATATCCATATCCACTCCGGCATGCAAAGCCAACGCTGATACAGTCTGCATATCGCCCATGCCATGCTCAATCATTTCTTTGATGCCTGTATAGTCGGTCACATTGAATCCTTTGAATCCCCACTGCTTACGAAGAACATCATTCTGAAGCCACCTGTTAGCGGTTGCGGGTATTCCTTCCACTTCATTAAAGGATGCCATAATACTGCCAACGCCAGCATCTACAGCTGCTTTGTATGGCGGAAAATACACGTTATACATCGTTACACGGCTCATATCCACCGTATTGTAATCGCGACCTGCCTCGGGAGCTCCGTACAGGGCAAAGTGTTTCACACACGATAACAAGGTATTATTTGCCGCTAAATCGTTGCCCTGATAACCGGTAACCATTGCTTTGGCTATCCGGCTTCCCAGATACGGATCTTCACCCGCACCTTCGGAAATACGTCCCCAACGCGGATCACGTGATATATCCACCATGGGTGAGAATGTCCAGTTGATACCATCGGCAGTGGCTTCCTGAGCAGCTACCCTGGC
Organism: uncultured Paludibacter sp.; assembly: GCA_964634605.1. Lineage (GTDB taxonomy): Bacteria > Bacteroidota > Bacteroidia > Bacteroidales > Paludibacteraceae > UPXZ01. The sequence continues at coordinate 32,985 of CAZWLJ010000027.1, read as the reverse complement.
CGATTGCTCAATCAAATCCAGATCCCAGCTCGAAGCCAGTCCGAGTGGAATGGGGAAAGTAGACTCGTAACCGTGAATTACGTCCATTCCGAAAAGTAAAGGAATTTTCATCCGGCTTTCTTCCAGAGCTACCCGCTGTACTTCGCGGATTTTATCCACACCTTTAATATTAAACAATCCGCCGACTTTTCCTTCCTTGATTGATTGACCAATATTGGAACTTTTGGCTTGTCCGGTAGTAAAATCGCCTGCTGATGGCAGATTCAACTGTCCAATTTTCTCTTCAATTGTCATTTTCGACAATAAATCGTCGATGAATTGATCCATCACCGGATCGGATTTGAAATGGATGGAACTGGTTGAAACTGGTTTTGCCGGGATCAGAGAAGTTGCAGCAATAGTCTGTTTTTTCTTTGATTTCTTTTGAGCCGACGCATTCTGGTAAGGCATTAAGACAATGTAGAATAAAAACGCCAGCAGTAAGATTCTTGAGGGTATTTTCATGGCTTCTTGAATTTTATGATACAAATTTGAACACAAAGAATGCTAAATCCAAATTTCTGTACCCTATTTGAATACTACAAATAAAAATGCCTCATATAGGGTTTCCTATTTCAGACCTACAACCCGAAGTTATATTTATCTATAACATTGATTTTCATACGATTAGATATTATATTTTTTAAAATTACAATGTAAATAAATCTGAATATTTCAACCCCGGATAGTTAAACAAAGGATGAGATGAAACTAATTATATATTAAATAATATGCAGAATGATTTCAAAATAAACTTTCATCTGCTTTCATTTTTCAGACGGTTATTGATTCGGGAACTTTGCTTTTGTGTTTGTTGCTATGATCCGTATCAAATTAACAGGTGAAGAAATCAGGAAAATAATAAATGTTTTTTTACCTGAATTCGATTAAAAATTCACTTATATTTTTTTCGGAAGGAATGTTGATTTTTTTTCTGATACGGTAACGTGCTACTTCCACTCCTTTGGCAGAAATGTTCATCAGATGCGCGATATCTTTGGTGGATAAATTCAGGCGGAAGTATGCACAAAAACGTAAATCATTGGCTGTCAGCTCAGGATATCTGGTGTGCAGATTCCGAAAGAAATTTTCGTGTATAAGGTCAAAGTTGGTTTGAAATATTTTCCAGTCATCGTCGGAAGATATGCTCTGATCCATTAATTTTATTATTCGTTCGTAATACTTGTTCGGAAATTGTGTTCCAAGGTGTTTTTTCAGCTCCGTCAATTCTTCCTTAATGTTTATCAGTACTTCATTCTTGCGGATGATGGTCATTGTTGACATGGCGAGTTCCTTGCTTTTCAGTGTCAGATCCGATTCGAGTTTTTCAGCTTTCAGCGCTACAATTTGCATCTCATGTTTTTCGATTTCTTTCTTGCGGATATTTTCGTGTTCCTGTTGTATTCGCTGTTTCTTAAGCTCAAAGTTGCGTTTCAGTTTATTGTAAACCATATATCCGAACAGAATCAACAGCAGTAAATAGATTATTTTACTGAATGTATTCCAATAATAAGGTTGCCGAACCTGAAATAAATAATCCCTGGTTGCAAGTACATCACCGATGTTGGTCAGTATCTGAACACTGAATGTATATTTTCCGGGAGTCAGATATGAGTATTCTATCACGCTGCTTGTGGTCCTCTCACTCCAATTATCATTAAGCCCGGTTAATTTATAGCTGAACATCAGGTCGTTGAGATGTGAATACTTTGGATATCCGATAGTAAACCTGATTCTGTTTTTCGTATACGGAAAAGATATTTTTCCGGCAGACGAGTTAACCGGCAACAGCGTTTTTTCTTCCGAATTTTTATCAACTACCTGAACCTGCATCAGAAATATCTCATTTTTCTCCCGCGAATAGGATTTTTTTCGCATTGTAATATTGTACATAGCCAGGCCATTCTCCAAAGTGAACAAGGCTATATTGTCCGAAATCGGAATAATATTCTGAAAATTGTCAACAGTCTGATTCATAAACAAGGAATACTGTACTCTGTCGAGGATTTTAATCCGGTTTTCACGAAATTCGATCAATGCTGCTTCATTATGCTGGATAAACCAATAGGTAGAAGGCTTCTGATAGCATATCTTGTAAGCCTGTGCGTATTTTCCTAACATATTATTGAGCACATCGTATGGCAAGATCCTTTCTTTGATATCGTCGAATACATAAAAACGGTGATTATCCGTAAACACCACCCTGTTTTCGAGCATGTAGGTATATATTCCTGTCGGTTTTTTATTATCAAGTGAAGAAAAATGCTGTATTTTATCAATTGACTTCAGGTCAGATTTCAACTTGATCATATAAAGTCCCTCGTGCATATGCGAGGCCCATATTCTGCCCTGATAATCGATAGTAAGGGTCCTTACCGGATTGAGAAATCCCTGTATGTTTCCGTGAAATTTCCATTCATTATCTTCTTTCAGATACACGCACAAGTCGGAGTATGTACCTTCGACCAGCACTTCTCTTCCGTTAATAATTCCCCTGCCGATACACATTCCCCCTTTGGAAGACGTCAGCATTTTCCTGTCGGGATATATCCGGTAAGTTTCTTCATTATTCCCGCAAAAAAGCTGATTGTCAACATTCGTGAGCGACCATACCTGGCCTTTTATATGGTCGTCAATCTTCACATTGGTAAGCAAATTGGAATCCGGCAAAAATTTTCCGGAATAAAGTCCCTGATTAGTAGCCAGATACAACTTATCCGGAGAAATAAAACTCAGTGAATAAACCGAACCGATAGTTGGAATAAACGACTGTATAAACTGTACCGGACTGCTAAGCAGCACCATCGCAATTCCTTTATCAAGAGCAAGCCATAGATTGTTTTCGGTGTCAGTATACATGCCAAGCACCGTATTATTCTGGAGGTTATTGGAGGTATTCAGTTTCCAGACTTTTTTCCCGTGTTTATCAATTGCGGTAACTCCATCCAGAATTGTTCCTATCACAAGCAACGAATCCCGGGTAAGTGCTGCTTTGTTAATACCGGCATTCCGCAGAAAATTCAGCGAGTTGTCCGGAAATTTTCTGAAATTTTCACCATCAAAAATGTAAATACCATCTGACAGTGTGATTACATACGCTTCGTTCTTATTAAAAGGTACAATGGATATTACAGCACTGCTGAAAGGTGCGTTTGTAATTTTTGTGAATCTCCTGTTTGTCAGATCATAGCGCGAAAAACCATTCTGAAGAGTATGAACGAAAAGTTTATTTTTGAAAGGTTGCAAATAAAGAAAGGTTTCATCGTATGATTTGCCTTCGGTATTTTTGCCGTCATATATGAAAATACTTTTGAAGGACTGAAAAAGGATTTTACCGTCAATTTCAACGATTTTCCATATTTCATCATTTTCAAGCTTATAGTTTCTGAGATTTTTTGAAAGCGAGAAATAAATCAGTTCTCCGAATTTATTCTTCTCAAAATAGCCGAATTCTCTGAATGAACCTACGTAGATGCGGTCGGAATTATCGATGTAAACTGAACGAACTACCTGTGTATTAGGCAGTTTGAATAACATAAAACCACAACCGTCAAATCGAAGCAAACCAGCGTTATTGCCTATGTAAATTATTCCCTGACTGTCCTGTGCTACAGACCAGTTTTGATTACCTGCATTGTAATCCCTCTTGTTGAACTGGGTAACTACTGGTGTAAATTCATTAGCTGCAGCCAGACTGCTGCTACCGATACCTATTAAAAATAAGAGAATACTTACCTTCAGTAACTTCATAATTCTTATTTAAAATTTGATCCACATCATACAACTATTTGTATTCAATAAAACAACAAGCACAAAGATAATTAATAATTTGAATGAATAATCAATTCTTAAATCTGCATATTCATTTATTTTTATACAAAAAAAGCCGCTGATCAGATGTCAACGGCTTATTTATTGTTATAAAATCCGGTTGTTATTTCTTTTTCCAGAGTTTATTCATTTCTTCCAAGGTTTTACCTTTGGTTTCGGGCACCATTTTCCAGATGAAAACAGCAGCCAGAATCCCCATCAGACCGTAAATCCAGTACGAGAAGCCATGATTGAACTGACTGACCAGTAATTCGTTCTTATTGAGCATCGGGAAGGTCCAGGATACCAGAAAATTTGACACCCACTGAGCAGCAACAGCAATAGACATGACGCTTGAACGCACCGAGTTGGGAAAGATTTCGGCCAGCATAACCCAGCAGACCGGACCCCATGACATGGCAAAACCAGCCGTGTACAACAGCATGAAAAATAATTTCACACCTCCCGGCCAGTTTCCGGCAAATCCTGTTCCTAATCCTGCCATGGCTACAGCCATTATCAGAGCTCCGATAATCAATAACGGACGACGTCCAAATTTATCTACCGTAAGTATGGCCAGTACGGTAAACGAAAGATTGATAATACCGACAATAATGGTTTGCAGCAAAGCTGTATCAGTACCCGACCCCATCGATTTGAAAATTTCGGGTGCATAATAAAGCACTACATTGATTCCTACAAACTGCTGGAAAGCTGACAGCAATACACCCACGATGATGATTTTAAAACCAAAGGAACGTACCGGAGCAATGAGCGAAATTATAAAGCTACCAATGAGCGAAATCTCAAAAGCACTGGAGTTTCCGGCAAATTTCAGACTGATATAAGCAATGGCAAAGAGCACAATCCAGGTAACCAGAAACCGGTAATACGGTTTGAGCGACTGAGCCGCATCCTGATCCAGGCTTAGCTGAATATCGGAAATCTCGGTTTCGGCTTCCTTATTTCCTACCAGTTTCATAAGTACCATCATTGCTTTTTCCTTTTTACTGTTCATTACCAGCCAGCGTGGCGTTTCGGGTACTACAAACAGGAAAATAAGGAACAAAGTGGCAGGAATTATTTCAGAAGCAAACATCCAGCGCCAGCCAATGGTGTTGAGCCAGCTGCTGTCGCCCTGAAGAGCAATGGCATAATTCACAAAATATACCACCAGCATGCCGAAAATGATGGCAAACTGATTCCATGAAACCAAAGCACCACGTTTGTTGTGAGGAGCGACCTCAGCAATGTACATCGGCGAAACCATCGAAGCGATACCAACTCCTACTCCACCAACAATGCGGTAGAATATAAATAAATTGGCAAAACTATGGTCTCCGCTTCCCGGCATCCCGAAAAACATTTCGGGCCAGGCCGAACCGATGGCCGAGAGAAGAAATAATACAGCCGCAATCTGAAGTGAAGGTTTACGACCAAACTTCTGACTGATATAACCTGCTATGGAAGCGCCTATGACACAGCCTATCAGTGCACTGCTCACAATAAAACCTTCCATGGCGTTTGCCAGATCGGGGGAAAGCCCCAGCGGATCCACAAAGAAAATCCGCAGTGAGCTTACCGTACCCGAAATCACAGCCGTATCATATCCGAAAAGCAGTCCACCCAGCGTCGCAACGAGTGTAATACCCGTCAGATAAAAGGGATTTTTTTTGTTGCCGGACATGTTGTTTGATTTAAATGTACATGTTGATGATTGACTCGTACAATTCCTGTTTAGCACTGATTTGTGCAGGCTCACCCTTGGATTTTGCCAAAGCTACCAAATCTTCCATTTTCAGCAGGCCGTTTTCAAATTCCTTGCCTTTGCCCGAATTAAATGAGGCATAACGATCTTCAACCATTTTTTTATAGGGTGATTCTTCGAGAATACCTGCTGCCACTTCGAGAGCACGTGCAAATGCGTCCATTCCGGCAATATGTGCAATAAAAATATCTTCCATATCGGTGGAATTACGGCGAACTTTAGCGTCAAAGTTAGTTCCGCCACCCTGCAGACCGCCGCTTTTCAGAATAACGAGCATTGCCTGTACAAGTTCGTAGATGTCAATCGGGAACTGGTCGGTATCCCATCCGTTCTGATAGTCGCCGCGGTTGGCGTCGATAGAACCGAGCATTCCGGCATCGGCTGCACATTGCAGGTCGTGTTCGAATGTATGTCCGGCAAGTGTTGCATGGTTCACTTCCACATTCAGTTTGAAATCTTTATCCAATCCGTGAGCACGAAGGAAACCGATAACTGTTTCAGCATCCACATCGTACTGATGTTTTGTTGGTTCCATCGGTTTTGGTTCAATCAGGAAATTACCTTTGAAACCTTTCGAACGGGCATAATCACGTGCAGTTTTCAGCATCATGGCCAGGTGTTCCTTTTCACGTTTCATATCGGTGTTCAGCAGGGTTGAGTAACCTTCGCGGCCACCCCAGAATACGTAATTTTCACCTCCGAGTTCGATGGTTGCGTCCAATGCATTTTTAATCTGAACTGCAGCGCGGGCTACCACATCAAAATCCGGATTGGTTGCTGCACCGTTCATATAGCGTTTGTGACTAAATACGTTGGCAGTTCCCCAAAGAAGTTTGATGCCTGTTTCGGCTTGTTTTTGTTTTGCATAGGCTACAATAGCTTTCAGATTGGCTTCGTACTCTTCGATTGAACTACCTTCTTCAATCAGGTCGATGTCGTGGAAGCAATAATATCCGATCCCGATTTTGGTCATAAACTCAAAACCGGCATCCAGACGTTGTTTTGCTACAGTGAGGGCATCGTCTCCATGTACCCATTCGAAATCTTTTGTTCCTCCTCCGAAAGGATCGCCTCCTTCAGCACACAGTGTGTGCCACCACGCCATCGAAAATTTGAACCAGTCTTTCATTTTTTTACCGTAAACTACTTTTTCCGGATCGTAATATCGGAATGCGAGCGGATTTTTACTTTCTTTTCCTTCAAATTGGATTTTTTCCACTGTTGGGAAATACGTTTTTGTTGCCATAATTTTTTTAGTTGTTATTTAAAGAGTTATTAAAAGAATATTTTATTTATTTATTTAATCTGCTGATCCACAGATTATAAGCATCAAGTGAAGCGGGTAAATCTTTCTCGTCGGGAGTAACGGTAATTACTTTTTTCAGAGTGACGAACGCCTCTTCGGCCGATTTGTAAATGCCTGCCCCTATACCTGCCCCGCGTGCTGCACCTACGGAGCCATCGGTATTGTACAATTCTATCGTTGCACCGGTAATATTGGATAATGTCTGACGGAATATGGGACTCAGGAACAGATTGGCATGACCGGCACGGATAATTTTTGTTTCTATTCCCATTCCGTTCATGATGTCCATACCATATTTGAAAGAAAATGCAATTCCTTCATGGGCTGCTCTGATCAGATGTTCTTTCCGGTGAATCAGAAAATTGATTCCGTGAATCGAACAGTTTTGTTCTTTGTTGTTCAGCACCCGTTCAGCCCCGTTTCCGAACGGAATAATTGAAATTCCATCACTTCCGACAGGAATTCCTGCTGCGAGTTCGTTCATTTCAGCATATGAAATTCCTTCGGGAGCCACATTATTTTTTATCCAGGTATTGAGTATTGCCGTTCCGTTTATGCAAAGAAGCACACCCACGCGGGTCTGGTCTTCCAGATGATTGACGTGCGCGAATGAATTTACGCGCGATAACGGATCGTATTTTGCATCGTCGTTTACTCCATACACCACCCCCGAAGTACCTGCCGTGGCTGCCACTTCGCCCGGATTGAGTACATTGAGCGAAAGTGCATTGTTCGGCTGATCGCCAGCCCGATATGTAACCGGAATTCCTTCGGCCAGCCCGAGTTCAGCTGCAATCTGACCTGTTAAAGTGCCCTGATAACCGAATGTAGGCACAATTTCCGGAATAAAATCCTGCCTGAAACCAAAATATTCGTACAGAAAATCAGCCGGTTTATTACCGATGAAATCCCACGATATTCCTTCAGATAATCCTGATGCTGTAGTAGCAGCATTTCCCGTCATTCTCAAGGCTATGTAATCGCCTGGAAGCATATAGTACCTGATTCGGTTGTAGTTTTCGGGCTCGTTTTCTTTTACCCATGCCAGTTTTGATAATGTGAAGTTGCCGGGCGAATTGAGCAGGTGCGACAAGCATTTTTCGCTCCCGATTGTTCTGAACGCATTTTCGCCGTATGTCACCGAGCGACTGTCGCACCAGATAATGGAATTGCGAATGACATTCATTTTCTTATCCACCAGCACCAGTCCGTGCATCTGGTATGAAATACCGATGGCATCAATTTCTTTCGGATCAATGCTGGTTGACGACAGTACTGATTTTGTTGCTTCTTTCAGATTACTCCACCAGACTTCCACATCCTGCTCTGCCCAACCGGCTTTTAAGGCTTTAATTTCCATTTCCTTTTTGGGTGAGAAATCACTTGCCACCACTTCGCCGGTCGTTGAGTTTACAAGACTTGCTTTGACGGATGAGCTACCTAAATCATATCCTAATAAATACATATTCGTTTTTTTATGTTAAAGTAATTATTTTGATTATTTGTTTTGATATTTGTAGAGTCTTCCGGCACGATGTGGCACTCCGGTTTCGAATTCATCGAGCATTACAAGGTTTTGCCACTGATTCGCTTTCTTCTGAAAATTTCGCACATCCGATTTGGTCTGGTTGATTTCGTCGTAGAGAAGACGCAGTTGCGACATTGTGAATTTCCTGGGAAGTAATTTAAACATCAGGTGAGGCTCTGAGTAAAGCCACGATTTGATGTAATCAAGCGCTTTCTGAACTATCAGATTGTGATCCATAGCCAGATTCATTTTCCTGACCTGTTCCACATTGTACCATTCGGCTGATGTGTTTATCGATTTGAGCGTTATCTTTCTGTTGATTTTAATCAGGGCTACATAGCCTACGGTAACTATTCTTTCGATTTTGGTCTTCATTGTTCGTTCGAGCCAAAGGATATCACGCGGATTACTCGTGCGCGACGGATTACCAAAACTGTAAAACTGACTGAGTGGTATATTTTTCAGCCCGGTAAGTTCGGCGAGCACCCTCGCTGCAGCTTCATCCAGGCCTTCGTCCATGTAGATAATGCTGCCTGGTAGCTTTACATCGTTGTACTCACCGGTATTTTCCTGAATATGACGCTTGATAAGCAGTACTTTCAGGTCTTTGCCGTCGAATCCGAACACTACGCAGTCGGTTGAGACATAGGGATTGTAAGGTCGCAACTCACCCATTATTTTGCATTTTTCCGTTTGATTATTTTGCAAAAATAGATATTACTTTTTGATTACAAAATATTTTGATAAAAATTTTAAATATAAAATTTTCAGGCAATTATATTGCGTACTTTATACAATAAGAATTTGTATGAATACTGTATTCAGTACAATATGTAAAAATGGATTTTCGTGATATACTCCTGACAATGACTTACATCGTTATTGCATAGCACATTAATACTGATGCTGAAGTTAAAACAGATTTCGGTCATACGATGCAGATACTGAACTACATAAAATGTTAGAAAGGCATGAACTATCCGGCTTATTTGTTTGTTTAATTGAAAGTTGAGAAAAAAAAAGGATGAAATTCCAAGTTTTTTTCCGACCTTTGCAAAAAATTTTATTTGACATATTTTCAATGAAAACAAACAACGAAAACAGGCGTGGAAGTTACAATTCTGACGCCAGCCGTGACGGTAAATCCTTCGACAAAAAGAATGCTAAACCTTTTATAAAAGGTATTCGCAAAAGTTCACCCTCAAATTTCAGCTCCTCAAACCAGGAGAGAAATGACACTCCGAAAAATGACAACAGAAATCGTAATTCTGAAAGAAACTTCAACAGATTCGATATTAAAGACGAAAGACCTTCATACGGTGAAAAAAGATCCTTTGATAACAAAAGGCCATTTTCATCAACAGACAGGAAACCATACAGCCAGCATAATAATTACGAAAGACGCCAGGATACCGGCGGTGAAAGAAAATTTTTCGTAAACCGGAACAACGAAAACAGAACTGAAGGTTATGAAACCGACAGAAATCACTACTCAGGCTACAACAAAAACAACTCCGACTCAGAACGCCGGCCAAGATTCAACCAAAACACGAATAGTTCAAGTTCCGGCAGACCACGGTTTATCCGCAAATCGGAAGCAGGTGAAAGACCTGCAGAGTATTCTGGCCCGAAAAAACGATTTGACAACACTGAAAGATCTCATGATGGCAAGCTGACTTTCAGAAAAGCCAGCGAAGTGAATGAATCGAAATTTGTGGAAACCAGATTCGACAACAAAAAAAATGGCATTACTTTCCGTAAACGCCATAATTCCGCCGATTACGATCCAAATGCCAAGTACAGCAGAAAGAAACAATTCGAATACAAACAAGCCTATATCGATCCTACAAAACCGATACGTCTGAATAAATATTTGTCAAATGCCGGAGTATGTTCGAGGCGTGAAGCTGATGAATACATTCAGGCAGGAGTGATAACGGTAAATGGCAATGTTGTAACCGAACTTGGAACCAAAGTACTGCCTACCGACATTGTGATGTTTCATAATCAGCCTGTAAGAATCGAGAAGAAAGTATATATTCTGCTCAACAAGCCTAAAGACTGTGTAACCACTTCGGAAGATACTCAGGCACGTAAAACGGTAATAGACATTATAAAAAACGCATGCAGCGAGCGAATTTATCCTGTAGGAAGACTTGACAGAAACACCACCGGTGTACTGCTGCTCACCAACGACGGCGACCTGGCATCAAAACTCACTCATCCGAAATACGACAAAAAGAAAATCTATCACGTAGGACTGGACCGCGATCTGGAAAGAGAAGATTTTGAGGCGATACTGGATGGTGTAGATCTGGGTGATTTCACCATTAAAGCCGATGCACTGGAATTTGTCAAGGAAGGCAATCTTAGCGAAGTAGGCATTGAAATACACTCCGGACAAAACCGTGTTGTTCGTCGTATTTTCGACAAACTGGGTTATAAAATCACAAAACTCGACCGGGTATTGTTTGCCGGACTGACCAAAAAGAACGTACCACGCGGGAAATACCGTTTCCTTACCGAAAGAGAAGTTAACATGCTTCTGATGGGCGCACACGAATAGTAATTACAAAGCAAATACCGTTATGGCAACTGAAAACAATCCTGAAATAGCGGCAGAACAGAAAACAACTACAACTGTAGTCACCAGAAAGAAAAGCAAACTGGTAAAGTACATTCTGAATCATAAACTTTCGTTCTCTCTCCTATTTGCATTGATTGCAGTGTTCATCTGGGGACAATTTGAAATCAATCATCTTGAAAAGGAGAAAGAAGCGCTCAAGGCAGCCCACAAGTCAGAGATGGACAGTCTTCGCCAGGCAGACTATATGCTCATCTCCAAAGTGTTTTCATGGGCTGTACGAAGCGACATGATGCGTAATAATTACGATCAGGCAAACCAGTACATCAGTTACATTCTCAGGGAGCCACATATTGTAAAAGCTTTTGCTATTGATGCCACCACCAATACAATCTTTCTGTCATCAGATAAAAATGAAGTGGGACTTCCTGTTGCTGATATTACGCTGCTTCGCCCGGCTGAAAATACCGCAGTAAAAAACGACAGTACTACACGATTTGTTTCACCCATTTCCGGACTGAATAATAAAGCCGGTATCTCTGTTATCGTCACTGATTTAAAATAAAGGCACTCAATTATCACAAAATCAGGCAGGGATGTTCCTTAACGAATGTCCCTGCCTGATTGACTTTATCTGAATTCCCCTCATTTTTCACAAAGAACCTTCCATTTCCCTATTCTGAATCAATCTTAAGCTCATTCATTGTTGTTTAATAATTATAGTTTCTAAATAATTCTGTTTTTATTTTTTGAAAGTAATTGATTATATTTGCAAATGTTTTACATTTTTAAATGATACAAATAATACAATTAATTAAATAACAAACAGTTATGTTGAAAAATCATCCAAAGGGATTATTAGTTGCATTTTTCACCAATATGGGAGAACGATTTGGTTTCTACACCATGATGGCGATTCTGGTGCTATTTTTACAAGTGAAATACGGTTTGACCGAACAGGCAGCCGGTGAATACTACAGTTGGTTTTATTTTGCCATATACGCGCTGGCACTCGTGGGAGGTATGCTGGCCGACTGGTCGAAGAAGTACAAAACGGTGATTCTCTGGGGGCAAATAATCATGTTCAGTGGTTATGTGCTCATTGCTTTACCCGGCATGTCGCTGGCCGGTACTATGACAGCGTTATTGATTATTTCGCTTGGAAACGGATTTTTTAAAGGAAATCTTCAGGCAGTTGTTGGACAACTTTACGATGATGAGAGGTACTCGAAATTCCGCGATGCAGCTTTCATGATTTTCTACATGGGTATCAACATCGGAGCGTTCTTTGCTCCATTTGTTGCAACAGGAATCAGAAACTGGTGGCTTGAAAGTCACGGCTTCAACCACGACGGAAGTATACCTGCCCTGGCACACCAGATGATTAACGGCAGCCTTACCGATACGTCCCAGTTTCAGGAGTTAGCGAATAAGGCCGTACTCAGCGGCGAGCCTGTTACAGACCTGACTGCATTTGCACACCAATATCTCGACGTATTCTCCAAAGGTTATAATCTGGCATTTGCTGTTGCAGCGGCTGCCATGATAGTTTCATTGCTGGTTTACATCATTTTCAATAAGGCGCTTCCCACTAAATCAGTAGCTAAAGTAGTTGAAAAACAATCAAACACAATTGATAATAAATCGGCACACACGGGACGTGTACTCCTTGTATCGCTGTTGCTAATGGCAATTACCACTCTGCTTATTCAGTTGATTCCGGGTCTTGATTATAAGTTCGGCCTTGCCATCGGATTGTTTGTGGCGTTTGTATCTTATATTTTCCAGATTGCAACCAAAGATGAACGCCCGAGAGTCATTTCACTGATTCTGGTATTTATAGTGGTAATTTTCTTCTGGATGTCATTCCATCAGAATGGTCTCACCCTCACATTCTTTGCACGCGACTATACAGTGAAAGAAGTAGGTCCTTTTACCAATCTGTTTTTCAACCTGAAATCCATTCTGTGTGTAATTGCCACTATCTCAGGTATTGTGCTCATGCTTCGCAGTAAATCGACACTTCGCTACCGGGTAATAGGCGGTATTCTTACCGTCTTATTCGGAGCAGTATGTTATTACTTTGTGAGCACTGCCGATCAGAACAATCCAATTGCACCCGAAGTATTCCAGTCATTCAATCCATTATTCATTGTATCGCTTACACCGGTTGTGATGGGATTCTTCAACTTCCTGAATTCAAGAGGAAAAGAGCCTTCGACACCCCGAAAAATTGGTTTCGGTATGATAATCGCAGGACTTGGATTCGTGGTTATTCTGATTGCATCGCTCAATCTGGTTTCTCCCCATCTGCTTGATGGTAAGGCAGTACCCGACACATCCCGAGTTACTCCTTACTGGCTGATGAGCAGTTACCTGATACTGACTATTGCCGAGTTATTCCTCAGCCCGATGGGATTGTCTTTTGTATCGAAAGTAGCTCCTCCCCGCTTCCAGGGTTTGATGCAGGGTGGATGGTTACTGGCAACCGCTGTGGGCAACAAGCTTCTGTTCGTAGGAAGTACGCTCTGGGGACGGGTTGATCTGTATATCTTGTGGGGAGTATTCTTTATCTGCTGCATGATATCGGCAACATTTATTTTCTCCATGATGAAGCGTCTTGAAAAAGTAACTAAATCCACGAATCAGTAATTAAGAATTTCCGGATACAGTAAGTTGAAGGATATGAAAAATAATAATCAAAGAGGGAGTATCACTGATGATACTCCCTCATTGTTTTAAATACACATGAAACGATGAATCAACGGTCAACGTAGTTAATACGTACAAATTGCGTTCATATTCTTTTCTGAAATGACTTATATTAACAAAAACAAATTCTATTTATAAGCACCAATATATGAAATCTCAGGTTTGCCGGTGCCTCCCATTGCCTTTACCGTTTTTTCGCTGAGCAATGCCGGTTTTACGGCTCCCCGGGCTGAAGCTGACAATTTGTAATCCATACCCTCAAAATCAGCAAATACAGATTTCTGCTGTTTAACCAGCATCACACTTTGGATTTCGAATGCCGGATAAAGTGCCGTAAGTTGTGCTGGTGAACTGATGAGTACAGAGCAAGTGTCATTGAGTGCGGGACTCCAGTTTATGAGCGATTTTTTTGGCGCTTCTCCTTCAAGCATGTACAAATTATTGTTCATGTCCGAGAGCTGTGGTTTGTTCAGTCGTTCACACATTACCGCCGGTTGCCAGACATGCATGGCAGGACGGAAAAATTCCTTTTCCATGTATATCAGGTTATTTCTGAATGTGTGATTGAATCGTGCATCCACAGCCGGACCTGTTTTTATATGCCATCCGAAATGGTCGGTTTCGTCGCCGCGCTCGTTGCGTCCGAAGCTCACTGTGCTGTTAATGAACGTGTTATTGCAAATATCCACGTTTGCAGAATTCAGTACAAGCAGACCCTGAGCGTTGTCTACAAACACATTGCCGGCACAGACTGCATCACTCGATATTTCGTAGAAGAAACCGCTGTAGCTTGCCCACAGACGATCATCATGCCGGTAACGTTCCGGGTCGCCTACTTTTTCTATCCAGTTATTCACGAAAACGCCGTCGTGATTGCCCACATCGTACCACAATCCGTTGGAGAAAGGATGGTCGGTAATCAGGTTGTTTTTACATACTACGCGGTGGGTTTGGTTGAATATTTTCACAGCCGAGGGGAAAAATCCCGTCCATCGTTCGATGTTGTTGTTAGAGAAAATGTTCCATTCGAGGAGCACATCCGATGAAGCCACAATATACAAACCTTCAGTATTGGAGCCAGCGATTTTGCAATGACGCATCACCATGCTGTCACCTATTGCAAATACTGCAATACGGAAACATTTTGTGAAAGTGCAGTTATCGAAAACGGTTCCTGTAACGTCTTTCCCGTTTTCGCTCTCCGCTGAAATACTTTGGGGATAATACCCTTCTATATGTACCATTGTATCAGGATACTGAGTGAATGTCAGACCTTTGAGTACAGGACCTCTGCCGTCGCTTTTCTTTCCGTGAATATCGGCTCTAGTCCGTCTTAATGCTTGTCTGAAAGCAGTAATTTCAATGTTTTTACCTGCAGGATCGGCTCCGATGAAGATTTCATGTTTTTCATAATCAACGAAATAGGTTTCAGGTGTCACAGAATCTCTGGCTCCAACCGATTGCAGGTATTTTCCGTCGACAAAAACACCATCGTTGTTGAACCTATGCAGTGGTGTGTATTTCTCTTCCTTTTCGCGGTTCCACCAACTTTCAGGCTTTCCGGGAAAAAGGGTATTCCAGCTGGTCACCCATAGTTTTTCGTTTACTTTTTTCCATTTTTCAGCTACTAGCGTTCCGTTGAAAACAGGTATTTCATCCCGATAAGGTTGAATAGTAATGCCCTGATTCAGAAGCAAGTCACCGGTACGGTAGGTTCCGCCGTGCATGATGATGGCATCACCTGTCTGTGCACGTTCGATGGCTGCATCGATAGTGGTAGGTTTATCAAGCGATTTTCCGTCGGCTTCAGTCCTGCCGTCGGGTGCTGCATAGTAAATGTTGCCGGAAACATCGGGCAATTCGTACTCCTGAGGCTGCGGACCGTATTTGGATTTGTCTTTTTCGGGACCCTGACTGGCTTCTGAAGGCGGACGGTTGCATGCTGCAACCGAAAGTGCCAGGATTGCAATGCAAAATGTTTGGATTATCAGATTCATTAGTTTCATATTCCGGATTTTTAAAATTTTCAAAAGAATGAAACAAGTTGTTGACAAAAAATTGCTACAGTTAACGCAATCGCAAATATAGTACTTATTTCAGAATCCTGTTAACTTTTATTTTTTCTTTGAAATGAAAAAAAATGAAAATAGATCGATCGGTATGAATTGTAAACCGGATAGCTTGTAAGAAGTAATTCTACTTTATCAGGAAGTGATGAAAATGAAAATGACATTTGCTTTTCAAGCAAACATAAATAATAAAACAGATGAAATCAAGAATTTAAGTGAACTCAGAATGCCTGCCATAGTTTTTCGTCGTCAGGAACAGGAGCAATGATGTGGATATGTTCTTTGGAAACCGGATGGATAAAATCAACTGATCGCGCATGCAGGCTGATGCCACCTTTAGGATTGGAGCGTGGTGCTCCGTACTTCAGGTCGCCTTTGATGGTACAGCCCATAGCAGCCAGCTGACAGCGGATCTGATGATGGCGTCCTGTTTCGAGCTTTACCTCGAGAAGGTGGTAACGCTCGGATGAGGCTATCAGTTTATAAGTAAGTATTGACTTTTTGGAGTTTGGTTTCTCACTGTCGTAGGCAAACGATTTGTTCAGCTTTTCATTTCTTACCAGGTAGTGAACCAGACGCCCTTCCCTTTCTTTCGGAGGATTACAGACTATAGCCCAGTATGTTTTTTCAACTTCCTGAGTGCGGAACATTTCATTAAGCCGGGTCAGGGCTTTGCTCGTGCGGGCAAAGAGCACCACTCCGCTCACAGGCCTGTCCAGGCGGTGCGTTACGCCCAGAAACACCTCGCCAGGTTTGTTATACTTATCTTTTATGTACGATTTTACAATCTCCGAAAGAGGTTTGTCGCCGGTTTTGTCACCCTGTACAATTTCCGAAGAATTTTTATTGACTGCTATAATGTGATTATCTTCGTAGAGAATAGTCATATGTGTTAGCTTTCCCTTAACGGGGAATTAATTTATTGTTAGAAAGAAACCGGTATCCGGGAAACATCCTGAAAATCATTATTATGAAGTACGTTGTCTGACTGCTTCATATATCATTACTCCGGCTGCTACCGAAACATTCAGCGATTGAATTTTGCCCAGTACCGGTATTTTCACCAGTTCATTGCATATTCGGATATGTTCAGGGGCGATACCGTCTTCTTCAGAACCTAATACGATGGCTATCGGTTCTTTGTACGATGTCCGGGTGTAGTCTTTTTCTCCTTTTTCTGTTGCAGCAATGATATTTAATCCCGAGTCGGAGAGAAAGCGTAATGCCACCTTCAGATTTTCTTCCCTGCAAACGGGAATATTCATCAGCGCCCCTGCAGATGTTTTGACAGCATCGGCATTGATAGCCGCGCCCCCTTTGGCCGGAATAACAAGAGCATCGACACCTGCACATTCGCATGTACGAGCGATGGCTCCGAAGTTACGAACATCTGTTATTCCATCGAGCACCACCACAAATGGTTCCCTGCCTTGTTCATACACCCATGGAATGATATCTTCGAGTTTTTGAAAACTAACCTGCGAAATATAAGCGATGACACCCTGATGATTTTTTGACGTAAGCAGATTGAGCTTTTCAAGCGGCACTTTCTGTACGGGTACTACCCTGCCCTGAAGCACTGACTGCAATGTCCGCGATAATTCGTTGGACATATCGCGCCGGATCAGTATTTTTTCGAACTCTTTGCCTGCCTGAATGGCCTCAATCACTGCCCTGGTACCGAAAATCATTTCTTTTTCCGGACGGCGTTTTTCTTTGAATTGTTTTTTTTCCATGCGATATGAATGTTCAGCGGTGTCTTAAACCTTTTATTTTTAATGAATTATTTGCAAAAGTACTGATATTTAGTGAAAATAAAAAATGCGTTATCCAAATATCGGATACGCATTTTTTTGTAAACTACCCGCCGGTTGCTACATATCAACCGAAACCTCAAGCAGCCTTGCTTCACCATCCGGTGTTAAAGTAAAGTCTTTCATGCTTGCAGGTATCAGCACGGTATCACCTTTTTCTATCGTTACGGTTGATGTTCCCCCTGAAATCTCCACTTTTCCTTCCAAACACATATAAACAACAAATGTTTGCATATATGCATAATGGAAGTCTTTTTTACTGTTCAGGTGAAGCAGATTAGTAGTGAAATATTCGCAATTTACCAACTGAACTTCCTGGTTGATAACCGGTTTGTACTCTGTCTTCGGATTTTTGGAAGCTTTGAAATGAATCACATCCAACGCTTGCCGGGTATGTAGTTCACGTTCATTGCCCTTATCATCTTTCCGGTTATAGTCAAAAATGCGGTACGTTACATCGCTTGATTCCTGTATCTCGGCTACCATCACACCTTTACCTATGGCATGAACCAGACCGGCAGGAATAAAAAACACATCACCGGCTTTGACAGGAACTTTTTGAAGCAGCGATTCCACTTCTCCCTTTTCAAGCTTTTGCAGGTACTCTTTTTTTGTGCAATTATGCTGAAATCCAATAATCAGCGAAGCACCTTCTTCAGCATCAAGCACATACCACATTTCAGTCTTTCCGAATGAATTATGACGTTTGGCAGCCACTTCATCGTTGGGATGTACCTGGATGGAAAGATCGTCATTGGCATCAATGAGTTTAAAAAGCAACGGGAACTGGTTTCCGAATCGTTCATATACTTTTTTGCCCACAAGCTGTTCTTTGAACAATTCGATAATCTCAGGTAGCGTCTTTCCGGCCAGATAACCATTTGCCACAACCGAAGGATCAGTCGCATAACCTGACAACTCCCAGCTCTCGCCTGCATTGGGAAGAGCGCCCGGATTCTTTCCATATTTTTGCTGAAGCCTGTTGCCTCCCCATATCTTATCTTTCAGAATGGGTGTAAATTTTAATGGATACATGGATGGTGGTTTTGTAATTTATTCACAAATTTTCAAACACATAACTACTGCACGGATATATCTATCCTTTGGCCTTTTTTGCCAGATTGAGTTCCCACTTCCAGCTTGTGCGGAGTGTTTCTTCCACGGTTTCCTGAGCTTTCCAGCCGAGTTCATTGTTAGCATGCGAAGGGTCTGCCCATACCTGCTCTATATCACCTTCGCGCCTGTCAACTATGCGATAAGGTACTTTGACGCCGTTTACTTTCTGGAATGTATTCACGAGTTCAAGCACCGAAAGGCCTCTTCCTGTTCCGAGATTGAACGTTTCGACATTAAATTTGCTTTTTTTCTGAAGCATTCGTTCCACCGCAATCACATGTGCCCTGGCGAGATCCACCACGTTGATATAGTCGCGAATACAGGTTCCGTCGGGTGTGTTGTAGTCATTTCCGAAGACCTGAAGTTGTTTGCGGATTCCGGCGGCTGTCTGAGTGATGAAAGGCACCAGGTTGTTGGGTACTCCCGTTGGAAGTTCACCGATTTCGGCACTCGGATGTGCGCCTATCGGGTTGAAGTAACGAAGAATTGTTGCCTGATAAAATCCGTCTGAATAGGCAGTTTCACGAATAATTTCTTCGCAAATCTGCTTTGTGTTGCCATAGGGCGAAAGTGCCGGTTTTATAGGAGCTTCTTCGGTCACCGGCAGAATATCAGGCTGCCCGTAAACTGTGCATGAAGATGAGAAAACGATATTCGATACCTTATGAATGGGCATAAGTTGAAGCAAATTGATGAGGGAAACCAGGTTATTCCGGTAATAAAGCAATGGTTTCTGAACAGACTCACCCACAGCTTTACTTGCTGCAAAGTGAATAATACCTTCAATGCCGTTATATTTTTCAAACATTCTGTCCATATTCACATAATCCGTACAGTCAATATTTTCGAATGCCGGGCGAATCCCGGTAATTTTTTCGATGCCGCTCAGTACTTCGATGTTTGAATTGGACAAATTATCCACCACAACCACCTCATATCCGGCATTTTGTAATTCAACCACGGTATGAGAACCAATGTATCCGGTTCCTCCTGTCACTAATATTTTGGCCATATTATTTATTTATGAAAATTTTAAAAATTACTGAAGAGTTCTGTAGCAAAACTCTGTCAGTATGTTTTTTGTCTTGGTAATTTACTTTTTAATTATTATAAAGCTTGGCAGGATACACACCTGCATCCACAAGTTTCTGAATTTTTGCCACCACTTCAGGTCTGTCCTCGGCATAGGTAACACCAAACCAGCCGGATGGAGTATCAAGCACCTGACATGAAGATTTTCCGCTTACAATCAGATTATTGACAACGAGCGGAATGAAAAATTCCGATTTCAGTTCATCACCGTGTTCTTTCAGGAATTTTTTGAATTCTTCTTCAGAATAATCGAAATAATCGGGTGTAAGTCCCCAGAAATTCATCGAAACGGGCGTATTCTCAGCTATTTCCACATCGTTGCCATCTTCATCGGTAAATACGATTTTCCCGTTTTTCCGGATAATGGATGTACGTTCCACCACGTTGGTCAGGTTACCCTTTTCATCAACCTCGCATACGCCACGGGCTACTGTACCGCTTTCTGATAATGTATTGCCCACGTGATAGCCAAGCATGGAGTACTTATTTTTTTCACCTGCCACACTGCGTAAAAAATCTGCCATAATCTCGAACGATTCTTTTCCGTAAAAATCATCGGCATTAATCACTGCAAACGGCTCTTTTATCACGTCTTTGCCCATAAGCACGGCATGATTGGTTCCCCATGGTTTGCTCCGTTCCGGATTAAAGATATAACCTGCGGGAATATCCTGAATTTCCTGAAAAACAACTTCGGCAGGAACTATCCCTTCGTATTTTCGTAAAACAATATTACGAAAATCTTGTTCAAAGGATTTACGGATTACAAATACAATTTTGCCGAAGCCAGCACGTACAGCATCGTAAACCGAATAATCCATGATAGTTTCACCATTCGGTCCCAATCCGTCAAGTTGCTTCAAACCACCATAACGACTACCCATACCGGCTGCAAGAATAAATAAAGTTGGTTTCATAGTAAGTATGTTTTGTTTAAAATATAATGACTACAAAATTACGCTTTTTTTATTGAATCAAACTCAAACTTGCACCAATAAAAAATAGTTTTTCATTACAAATAAACCGTTTTTTAATTTTTTAAAAAACTAAATCCCTGTTTGAATGTTTATCACTTATATTTTCATAACCAAAAAATTGTTTTATCCAAAAAAACAACCGGTAACTAATTACATACAACATAATACTTAAAAATATGATATTTGACATTGCGATAATTGGTGGTGGTCCTGCAGGATACAACGTAGCCGAAAAAGCAGCTCTCAACGGGCTGAAAACCATTTTATTTGAGAAAAAAGCAATTGGTGGAGTATGCCTCAACGAAGGCTGTATTCCGACCAAAACCATGCTATACTCTGCCAAACTGCTTGATAATGCCAGGTCAGCATCAAAATATGGCATTCTGGGAACAGAAAGTGTTTCGTTTGATCTGGAAAAAATAATGACGAGAAAAAACAAAACCGTCAGAAAACTTACGGCCGGAGTGAGGATGAAAATGAAAGAAAGCGGAGTAAATGTCATTGAACATGAAGCCGTAATAAAAGGTGAAAAAAACAAGCAAATCATAATTGAAGCAGGTGGTGAAAAATATGAATCAACATTCGTGCTTGTTGCCAGCGGTTCTGAAACATTCGTTCCGCCTATCAGGGGGCTTTCGGATATTGCTTACTGGACATCAAGAGAGGCGCTCGAGGTTAAGGAATTACCCCGGACACTGGCTATAATAGGTGGCGGTGTAATCGGGATGGAATTTGCATCTTTCTTCAACAGCATGGGCGTAAAAGTTACTGTAGTGGAAATGCTACCCGAAATACTGGGAGCGATGGATAAAGAACTCTCGGCAATGCTGAGGAGTGAATACACGAAGAAAGGAGTAGTTTTCCACCTCAGTACAAAAGTGGTGGAAGTTGACAACCACTCCCTTACTGTCGAAAAAGACGGTTCAATTTCCGTAATAGAAGCCGAAAAAATTCTGGTCAGCACAGGCAGAACAGCCAACACAGCAAACCTTGGACTCGAAACTTTACACATTGAATTGCTTCGAAACGGAATTAAAGTGAATGAATACATGCAGACAAGCCATCCCAGAGTTTATGCCTGCGGAGATGTGACAGGCTCCAATATGCTTGCACATACTGCTGCACGCGAAAGCGAGGTAGCTCTCAATCATATTCTTGGAAAAGCTGATAAAATAAGCTATATTGCCAACCCGGGAGTGGTTTACACCAATCCTGAATTTTCAAGTACCGGCAAAACCGAAGAAGAACTCAAAGAAAACAACATCCCTTACAAAGTTTTCAAATTACCACTGGCTTATTCCGGCAGATTCACAGCCGAAAATGAAACAGGAAACGGGCTATGTAAAATCATAACTGACAGTAATGAACAAATAATCGGGTGTCATATCCTTGGCAATCCCTCATCTGAAATCATTGCTACAGCCTGTGTTGCTATTGAAGAACAATATACACTCGAGAAATTCAGGAAGATTATTTTTCCACATCCCACAGTAGCAGAAATAATACATGAAATGCTCTATCTTTAGAGCAATACAAACTTTCTGATTTACGAACTGAAATCAAAGGATAAATAACAAAAGATGAATCATATTATTTGAAAATTATGAGTTTTTTCCGGTATCCCTTATCTCCTAAACAGACAGTAAATGCATTTTTACCTGGATAATCCATCTACAGACCCGTATCTGAACATGGCTACCGAGGAATTTCTGTATCGTCATAGCAGTGAACCGGTTTTCCATCTCTGGCAAAATGATCCGTCGGTTATAATTGGGCGCAATCAGCTTCCGGAAGCCGAAGTGAATCTTGATTTTATCCAATCCAACGACATAAAACTTGTCAGACGCTTCTCTGGTGGCGGAGCTGTATATCAGGATACCGGAAACATCAATCTCACATTCATCAATACGGATGGAAATATCGATTTCGATTCGTATAACCAAAAAATCATGGATTTTCTGTTGTCGATGCATTTGAATCCGACTACAAACAAAAGGCGATCAATTTTCATTGACAACATGAAAGTATCCGGTTCATCGCAACATTTAAGGGCACAAAAAGTTATATATCACGCCACCCTGCTGTTTTCATCCAACCTGACTTTTTTGTACCACTCGCTGCAAGGTACAGATATGCCGGAATTAACCTCCAGATACGTGAAATCGGTCAAAAGTCCGGTAACTAATCTTTCAGGATATTTCCCGCCCGATTTTACCATCGACGATTTCAAAGCACATATTATCCGTTTTTTTACAGGTACTGATTCAAGGCAAATCATCTTCTCAGAAAAAGAATCAGAAGCAATTCAGGCTTTGAAAAATACCAAATATGCAAACCCTGACTGGATACTCAGAGGAAATATATAATTTTTCATAAAATATATAGATTTAGAAACATTCTAAATTGTTTGGTTGTTATGAAACGATAAAAACCAAAAGCGATATACGTATGTCAAAATTTGAAATAAAGATGCCGAAACTCGGTGAAAGTATCACGGAAGGTACCATTGTGAGTATAAATATCAAAATCAATGATCTGGTTGATGAAGATCAGGTACTTTTTGAAGTTACCACTGCTAAAGTGAATGCAGAAGTTCCTTCGCCCGTAACAGGTAAAATTGTTGAAATCCTTTATCAGGAAGGCGATACAATAGATGTTGGCAATACCGTGATGATAATTGATACTGATGGAGAAAGCGCCGAATCGAATGAAACTGAAGCAAGTGAAAAATTACAGAGTCCGGAAACAGAAGCTGCTGAAACTATACAATCCACGCAACCCGCGAAACAGGTAAAAAATACGGACCGGTGGTATTCTCCTGTAGTAATGCAACTTGCCAAAGAAGCCGGCATTTCTGCTGATGAACTTGATAACATATCAGGTACAGGCTACATTGGACGTCTGACCAAAAAGGATGTAAAGAATTATATCGAATATCGTGCGAATTTAAACAGTCCGTTTACAGCAGTTCGGGATAGTAAACCTCTCCTGGTTGAGAAACAGGCAGAAAACACTGCTAAATCCAGCCCGGCAACCACATCATTCAGTGAATCTTCGCAAGGAGAAGTAAAAAATATGGATGCAATCGGAAAAATCATTGCCGACCGTATGATTCTTTCCAAACAAACATCAGCTCATGTCACAACCGTTGTTGAAGTTGATGTAACCAAACTTGTAAACTGGCGTAATAAATACCGTGATGAATTCAGAAAACAGGAAGGCATCAATCTTACTTATATGCCTGCTATTATACAAGCCACTGTGAAAGCGCTAAAGGAATATCCGAAACTGAACGCTTCTGTAGAAGGTTACCAGTACATTCTTAAAAGGGATATTAACATCGGTGTTGCAGTATCACTTGAAGATGAAAATCTGGTTGTACCCGTAATACATAATGCCGACAAATTGAATATCAGCGGTTTAGCACATCAGGTTGAAAATCTGTCGGGCAAAGCACGCAGTAATAAACTGACCATGTCCGAGATTGAAAACGGAACATTTACCATCACCAATTTCGGAACATTCAAAAATATCATCGGAACTCCGATTATCAATCAACCGGAAGTTGCCATTTTAGGAGTTGGCTACATTGAGAAAAAACCGGCAGTAATCGAAACTCCCGAAGGTGATGTGATTGCTATCCGTCATAAAATGTTCCTCTCACTATCTTATGACCACCGGCTTATAAACGGTGCTGTTGGTGGTGCTTTCCTGCTGAAAATTGCAAATTATCTTGAAAACTGGTCAGAAACATTTTAAACTATGAATCAAATGAAGAAGTTTGATATTATAAACACCGACAAAGAGACACTCAGGAAATGGTATTCGCTCCTAACTCTTGGCCGTGCCATCGACGATAAAGCACCGGTATATCTCATTCAGTCTCTCGGATGGTCGTATCATGCACCATACGCAGGCCATGATGGTATTCAGCTTGCCATAGGGCAGGTATTCGAAAAAGGAAAAGATTTCTTCTTCCCGTATTATCGCGATATGCTTTCTGTGCTTTCAGCAGGCATGACAGCGGAGGAAATATTGATGAACGGACTTTCTAAAGCAGACGATTTATCCAGTGGAGGTCGCCACATGTCCAATCACTTTGCAAAACTCGACTGGAATATCGAAACCGTTTCCTCTGCTACCGCTTCGCAAAATGTACATGCTGTGGGAGTTGCACGTGCTATGGTTTACTATGGTCATAAAGGCGTTGCCATCACCAGCCACGGCGATTCAAGTGCTTCGGAAGGATATGTATACGAAGCAATTAACGGCGCCAGCAACGAGCGGTTACCGGTCATTTTTGTCATTCAGGATAACGGATACGGAATTTCAGTTCCGAAAAGAGACCAGACTGCCAACCGGAAAGCAGCCAACAATTTCTCCGGTTTTAAAAATCTGAAAATAATCCACTGCAATGGCCGGGATGTTTTTGATTCGATGAATGCCATGACCGAAGCCAAAAGATGGGCCATTGAAAACCAGGGTCCGGTGATTGTTCAGGCAAACTGTGTCCGTATCGGTTCTCACTCCAATTCGGATAAACATACTTTATATCGGGATGAAAACGAATTGAAATATGTAAAAGCAGCTGATCCGTTGTACAAATTCCGTAGAATGCTGCTTCGTTACAACCGTATGACGGAACAGGAACTGCTCGAAATTGAGGCAGAATCAAAGAAAACGCTCTCAGCAGCTAATAAAAAGGTGATTTCCATGCCCGATCCGGATCCGGCAACGATTCTCGACCATGTTTTGCCTGAAGCCTATCAGCCACAAGTGTACAGGGACGGCACTCACAATCAAGAAGGCGAAAAAACAAATATGGTGACCGCTATCAATCAGACACTGAAAGCAGAATTCAGAAACAATCCGGATACATTTCTGTGGGGACAGGACGTGGCCAACAAAGAAAAAGGAGGAGTATTCAACGTTACAAAAGGTATGCAGCAGGAATTTGGTGAAAAACGTATTTTCAATGCACCCATTGCCGAAGAATACATCGTAGGAACGGCAAACGGGATGAGCCGGTTCGATCCAAAAATCAAGATTGTAATCGAAGGTGCTGAATTTGCCGATTATTTCTGGCCGGCCATGAACCAGTATGTGGAATGTACGCACGAACTGTGGCGCAGCAATGGCAGGTTTGTTCCGAATGTCGTTTTGAGGCTTGCATCCGGAGGTTACATTGGTGGCGGACTTTACCACTCGCAAAATATCGAAGGAGCTCTGACAACATTGCCCGGTGCCCGCATTGTATATCCTTCTTTTGCTGATGATGCAGCCGGATTGCTTCGTACAAGTATGCGCACTCACGGATTTACCGTGTTTATGGAACCAAAAGCACTTTACAACGCAACCGAAGCAGCTGCATACATACCTGATGACTTTGAAGTACCGTTTGGCAAAGCCAGAATCAGGCGAATGGGTGAAGACCTGACCATAATCACTTACGGCAATACCACTCATCTTTCATTAAGCGCTGCGGAGAAATTAGCAAAAGAAGGCTATTCTGTGGAGGTAGTAGACCTGCGTTCACTTATTCCGCTGGACAAAGAAACAATTTTCGAATCGATAAAGAAAACAAGTAAAGCCCTTGTAGTACATGAAGATAAAGTATTCTCGGGATTTGGAGCCGAAATTGCCGCAACCATCGGATCAGAAATTTTCCAGTACCTGGATGCACCTGTACAGCGAGTGGGAAGCACCTTTACACCGGTAGGTTTCCATCCAAAACTGGAAAAAGCCATACTACCTGATACAGATAAAATTTACACAGCTGCAAAAGAATTAATCAAGTATTAACAGGCTTCTATTTAAGAATCATACGTATCGTATGCGGAACAATTATTGAACAATGCTTACAACTTATTGAAAATGAAAAAAACAGGTTTATTTTACAGCAAAAACACGGTAAAAACAGCACTTATTGCCAATAAAATAATGCAGGAATTTCCGGAAGAAGATATCGAGACAGTTAATCTGGACGAAGCCTGGGAAGAGGATTTCAGCAAATACGAAAATTTTATACTCGGAACTTCAACCTGGTTTGATGGCGAGCTGCCCGATCACTGGGAC
This sequence comes from uncultured Paludibacter sp., assembly GCA_964634605.1. Taxonomy (GTDB): domain Bacteria; phylum Bacteroidota; class Bacteroidia; order Bacteroidales; family Paludibacteraceae; genus UPXZ01. The sequence goes on along the minus strand of CAZWLJ010000027.1, from coordinate 6,095 downwards.
GAGATAGTTCCGAAAATCAAAACAATTGAATTCAAAAATAAAAAAGTGGCAATATTTGGTCTTGGCGATCAGAAAAATTACCCGGATAATTTTGTTGACGGAATAGGCATTCTCGCTGCATTATTCGAGGAAAAGGGTGCTGAAATAGTAGGCTATACCTCTACAGAAGGATACGATTTTACCCACTCGATGGCAGTGAGAGGTGATGAATTTTGTGGATTAGCCATTGATTTTGAGAACCAAAGCAAAAAGAGCAGCGAACGTGTAAAAGCATGGGTCGAAAAACTGAAAAAAGAGTTTAGCTGAAAAAGAAAATTGGTTTGATACGAACAACCGGCTCTCTTTTCAGAAAAGAAATGAATAAAATTACAAATTGAAAAATCTTCTTTGTTTCAATCCCGATTAATTCCTTACAGGCATTTTTTGGGATTGAACTTTTCATATACTAACAGCATTAACAGTCAATTTCTGAATGGCGGCATTTTTCCCAAAATACGTTAAAGTACATTGAAATGCTGTCTTAAAACAGTAATTTTGTGCAAATTTTACTTTATGCGTTTTAAAACTTTTCACCATTTCGTCAGATATTTTATTTCCATATACAGATACGCCCTTTTGGGTGCACTACTTATTTTAATTTCAGTTTTTGTCATTTTAAGGATTACCGGCTCATCAGATTCAGATAGTGATTCTGCTTCTTACCCTGAAATAATAGATTGCGACAGAAGTAAATATGCCACAGCACCGATTACATCAAAGCGGTTGATGAACGACAAGAATGACATACAGAACATACACGCTCAGGCTAACGGGCTGAAAGACATTTACATAAGCAATGCTTCATTCGAGGCTGACAGTGCACAACTTGCCAGCAATCATATTCTGGTAAGGCTTAGAAACAACAGGCTTTACCACGTGAAAGAACTGACGCACTCCTATCCGTACGTTACTCCCGAAATGGCTGACCTGCTTAACACCATCGGTATGCATTTTTATGAAAAAATCAAAAAGAAAAATTTGGGATATTACCGGTTTTTGGTAACTTCGGCACTTCGTACCAACGAAACACAGCAGGACCTGACAAGCCGTAACAGCAATGCAAGTACCCAGTCGGCTCATCTGTACGGTGCAACGGTAGATATTACATACAAGGAATTTTACAATGTGAACACCCGTACGATAGAACAAAATTACCTGGCAGCTGATGCATTGCGCGAAACGATGCTCGATCTGCGAGAGCAGTGTCTACTGCTCGTTGTGAGGGAAAGAAGGCAGGCTGTTTATCATTTCACTGTGGTTAACTGTGATCCGGCCAAAGCTTCCGCCGAACAAATTACAAAAAAAGTTTTTGAATACTGATTTATTAAAACCAAACACCATGCGCCGAAAAACTGCCTACGTACCAGCTCCAAAGCTTACCAGACTTACTGTAAAAGAAGAAATCCAGCTTATGGAATTTCTGATGGCCAAAATGGGAGGCATGAGCCGCAGTTCTGTAAAATCGCTGCTAGCCCACCGGCAAATTTCGGTGAACGATAAAGTTTCCACTCAATTTGACCTGAAACTCAGGATCAACGACAGAGTAACTGTCAACTCCACGAGAGGAAACCTCGAACTGACTCATCCGAAACTGAGAATAATCTTTGAAGATAATGATCTTATCATCGTTGAAAAAAAAGAAGGATTGCTAACGGTGACCACAGGCACCAATCAGGATACAACGGCATTTTCGATTCTGAAAAACCATGTAAAAAAATCTTCACCTGCTAATAAGATCTACACTGTTCACCGGCTCGATCGTGAAACTTCAGGCGTACTGGTTTTTACCAAAAACAGAGACGCGCAGCATATTTTACGGAATAACTGGCACGAAATAGTAACCAAACGTACTTATGTGGCAGTTGTAGAAGGAAAAGTTACCCGACAGAAGGACCGGATTGTATCGTGGCTTACCGAAAATGAAGTTTCGCTGAAAATCAAATCGAGTAAAACCGACAACGGAGGAAAAGAAGCGATAACAAACTACAAACTGATAAAAGCCGGCGAGGAATTTTCACTGCTGGAAATTGAACTGGAAACAGGCCGGAAAAACCAGATTCGGGTTCATATGGAAAGCATCGGCCACCCGATAGCCGGCGACCGGAAATACGGCTCCACTGTAAACATTGGCCGGCTTGCACTTCATGCACGCGTACTGGAATTTTACCACCCGGTAACAGGCGAAATCATGCATTTCGAAACTCCTGTACCGAAAGAATTTACAAGACTTGTGAAATAAGGTTGCTTATAACTTAGGGGTTTAACAGAATCAGTTCGTGCCATCTGTAAAAAATCTGAATTTAACGGGGATACGGACATAAATCACTTGTCATCCATCTGAAAGAAACTGAAATTCACGTTTCCGTAGTGGCGATGTGACGAAAAATACCGGTGATCCGCAAAGTTGTTTTTGGCGGAATGTTCGAGTACAAACAGACCATCCGGTTTGAGAAGTTCATATTTGAAAATCAAACCGGGTATTTCATTAATCTGCGGCAACTCATAGGGCGGATCGGCAAAAATCACATCAAATTTGATTCTGGCAGATGCCAGATAACGAAACACATCGCCTTTTACGAGCATCAGATTATCAATCTTCAGGTCGTTGCACACTTTGCGGATAAAAGTACAATGACGGTCGCTCTGCTCCACGCTTACCACACTCCGGGCACCGCGTGAAATAAACTCCAGACTGATGCTTGCGGTGCCTGAAAATAAATCAAGCACATCAATATCTTCAAAATCAATCCGGTTGTTCAGCAGGTTGAACAATCCTTCTTTGGCAAAATCGGTTGTGGGACGTGCCGTAATGTTGTGAGGAACATCTATCCTTTTTGCCTTGTATTTTCCACCAATTATCCGCATATTATTTTACTATCAGATTAACCACATATGAATTCAGAACTTTTATAAGTCTCTCATCTGCAGCATTCTCCGAAATCAGATATAAAGTTACACTTTCGGTACTCAACCGTAGTTGTTCGTAAACGCTCAGTATAAAATAACAGCTGTCTTCATAGGTTCCCACATCAAATGAATTGATGAGCTGAAGCTGACTGTCACCGACAACGAGAACATCCAGTGAATTATTTCTCAGACAGGCATAAACTGCATCAGGCGTCTTTTCGATTTTCTTTTTCAGCAGTTTTGAGATGTGATGTTCGATTACAGCATCGGGATATTTGTTTTCAAAAAACTCAATCATTACGCGGGGCACCCTGTAAACCACATGAATTCCCCATTTGGGCATCAGGAGAAAATTTATTCTACTGTTTTCTGCCCTGCCGAATTCCATTTCGAAAAGTTCAACCATATTCTCTTCCCTGAAAAGTTCATTGGGAATAAGCTGATAATAATCGTTTTCAATTAAAATCTGTACATTTTCGCTCAGGATGCTAAGCTCCGGCTGATTGAAAAAATGCTCATAAAAGGTTGGACTGGCTGTTTTGAATGGTAAAATGTTGATTTCCTGACGTAAAAGTATCCGGTTGTTTTCATCCGTTATTGAATAAAGTATCAAATCGGGACGAATACAAATGAGTAAATTATTTTCTGAAGGATTAAAATCGACTTGATTTACAGACATTTTACCGGAATAATCTTTATTTTTATTGTATCTGGACTTAAAAAAAGTTTCAACAAAATTACGAAAGAATTGATTGCCCACCAAAAATCAATCCATTCTTTTTTAAATTATATAATTTGAAGAAATTCGGTAAAAACTGCGAAATGTAATTATCCGAATTAGTATATTTGCAAAACCAATAGTTATAAACATCAGCATGAATGCAGAAAATATACAGTTGTACCGCAGACTTTACACCCTGCATCATTCACTCCTTTCGAAAAGTGAGCGAAGGGAGCTGATACGGATTTTAAGAGAATTTCTGTCAGACCCGAAAAACGGCATTGGAGATTCGGAATCTTTTCTGACAAGAAATCTTGAAATTACAGATATCCTGCTGAACGAAATAGGCCTAGGAAAAGCAGCAGTTATCAGTTTTTTATTAATGGAACCTGCTGAAATGCAATTTATTGACCCGAAAGAGATAGATAAAAAGTTTAACTCAGCTATTTCTCCAATCATATCCGGCTTGCAGCGCGTCAAAGAACTTTACCAGAAAAACGTAGCGCTCGAATCGGAAAATTTCAGAAAACTGCTACTCACCATGGCCGAAGATGTTCGGGTTATTCTGATAATTGTTGCCATACGATTACAGACCATGCGTGTACTGAAATCTTTTCCCGAAGACCAGCAACAGCAGATAGCGCGCGAAAGTTCATTTCTGTATGCACCTCTGGCACACCGTATGGGACTATACAAAGTGAAAAACGAACTCGAGGATTTGTCGCTGAAATACACCAATCCGGATATCTACAAAGGAATAGCCCTGAAACTGAACGAAACAAAACGGTCGCGCGATGCATATATCGACGCTTTCATCGAGCCTCTGAAAGAAGAAATGAAAGGAATCGGATATCCTTTTGAAATAAAAGGACGTACAAAAACCATCCATTCCATTTATACGAAAATGCGTAAGCAAAACACCACGTTTGAAAATATCTACGATTTGTTTGCCATACGAATTATTTTCGAAACTCCGGTTGAAAAAGAAAAAGCCGTATGCTGGCAGGCATTTTCGATAGTGGCTGACATGTATCAGCCCAACCCGAAAAGGCTGCGCGACTGGCTCTCCATTCCAAAATCAAACGGCTACGAAAGCCTCCACACTACTGTTCTCGGGCCACAAAACAAATGGGTGGAAGTGCAGATACGTACTACAAGAATGAATGAGGTGGCCGAAATGGGACTTGCCGCACACTGGAAATACAAAGGAATAAAAAGTGAAAGCGGCATGGATGAATGGCTTAAGAATATACGCGAAATACTGGAAAATCCGGATTTGAATGCCCTGGATTTTATGGACGAATTCAAGCTGAATCTCTACGACAAGGAAGTTTTCGTATTTACACCCAACGGCGATCTGCACAAACTGCCCAAAGGTGCCACCCTGCTTGATTTTGCATTTTCGATTCATACCAACCTGGGCACGCAATGCGTGGGCGGCAAGGTGAACGGAAAACATGCACAAATAAAATACGTACTGAACAACGGCGATCAGGTGGAAGTACTCACCTCGCCTACTCAAAAGCCAAAGCCGGCCTGGATCAATATCGTAACTACCTCCAAAGCCAAGAATAAAATCAGGCAAGCGCTCAAAGAAGTTGAGTTTAAAGATGCAGAAATAGGCCGCGAAACATTAATACGCCGATTTAAAAACTGGAAAATTGATTTCGAAGACGGCAGATTCTCGCGCATCTCTAAAAAAATGGGTTATAAAACAGTGAGTGACTTCTATCAGGCGATAGCGCTTGAAAAAATCGACATTCACGAAGTGCGGGATTTGTATGTAGAGCTCGAAACACGAGACACTACTACCGGATCCGAGATTCGTACGGCTGAGAATTTTACAAAGGAAGTGTCAGCCCTGCCCGAAACAGCTTCGAAAGAGGATGTACTGGTTATTGACAACAACCTTCGTAACGTGGACTATAAGCTTGCGAAGTGCTGTAATCCGATATACGGCGATGATATATTCGGATTCGTTTCGGTGGTGGGGGGAATTAAAATACACCGTACCAGTTGCCCTAATGCACCACAAATGATTTCACGATTCGGATACCGGATTATTAAAGCACGATGGTCGGGCAAGTCAGAAGGTTCACAATATCCAATCACGCTACGGGTTGTGGGACACGATGATATAGGAATTGTAACCAACATAACCTCGATTATTTCGAAAGAAAAAGATGTGATGTTACGCTCTATTTCCATCGACACCAATGCAGGACTGTTTCAGGGAAATCTCACTGTGATGGTCAATGACAACAAATCGCTGGATAATATTATCAAAAAAGTGAAAAATGTGAAAGGTGTGAAAAACGTGTCGAGAACATGATAAAACGAATATTTTATTGCACTGAGACTGAAAAATAAAAAGGAAAAAACACGAAATGTTATTTTTTTTGCACTTGCAGAAAACAACGGACAGCAT
>CAZWLJ010000026.1:0-43928 GCA_964634605.1 uncultured Paludibacter sp. | reverse complement strand
AAGCTGATAATTATACTTTTTACACTTACCATAGCCGGTTTTGGTATTTATTCTATTCTTAATATACCGGTAGGCGCCGTGCCCGATATCACCAACAACCAGGTACAGGTTATAACCACTTCGGGAAATCTTTCAACCCAGGAAATCGAACAATTTATCACAGCACCCGTTGAGATGGAAATGGCTAATCTGCCGGGTGTGAAAGAAATCCGTTCTGTTTCCAAATTCGGACTTTCGGTGGTTACCATCGTGTTCAGCGAAAGTATGGGAACGTATTTGCCTCGTCAGCTGATAGCCGAGAAAATCAAATCGGCTTCTGCCAATATACCCGAGGGCTTCGGAACACCCGAAATGGGACCCATAACCACTGGTCTGGGTGAAATATATCAGTACGTGCTGGATGTAAAACCCGGTTACGAGGGGCGGTATTCTGCCATGGATCTGCGAACCATCCAGGACTGGATTGTTCGCCGGCAACTGTCCGGTATCAGCGGAGTGGTAGAGGTCAACAGCTGGGGCGGATACCTCAAACAGTACGAAGTAGCTGTTAATCCGGAACGACTCAGGGCTTTGAATATCAGCCTGATGGAGGTTTATGATGCTCTGGAAAACAACAATAGCATATCAGGAGGTGCCTACATCGAAAAAAATGCTGAAAGTTACTTTATACGGGGCGACGGTCAGGTTAAATCAACTGAAGATATTGAAAAAATTGTGGTTGGAAATCCGGGTGGAGTTCCTGTTCTGATACGCGATGTGGCAATGGTTCATTACGGTTATGCTAACCGTTTTGGAGCTATCACGGCCAATGGTGAAGGCGAAAAAGTATTGGGACAAATCATGATGCTTAAGAATGCCAATTCCAAAAAAGTGATCAGCGAAGTGAAAAAAAGGGTAGCTGAAGTTCAGAAAAGCCTTCCGGATGGTGTTTTCATCAATCCTATTCTGGAGCGGAGCGAGCTGATTGGCAAAACAACATTAACCGTTTTTGAAAATCTGATTTTTGGCTGCATGATCGTTTTTCTGGTCGTATTATTGCTGCTTGGCAATATGCGTTCAGCGCTGGTTATTGCCTCCATGATACCGTTGGCTTTGTTTTTTACCCTTTCCATGATGTTTGTTTTCGGTATAGATGCCAATCTGATGAGTCTGGGCGCCCTTGACTTCGGGATAATCATTGACGGGGCAGTGATAATCGTTGAGTTTATTGCTGTAAGCCTGATAGCCAGTAAAGACAGACTGAATGAATTGCATGGCGGGGAAAGGCAATCGGTGATGAATGAATTAACACTGAACGGTGCATCGAAAATGATGAAGTCAGCTATTTTCGGACAGCTGATCATTCTTATCGTTTTTATCCCCATACTTTCGTTGCAGGGAGTCGAAGGCAAAATGTTCCGACCGATGGCGCTGGCTTTCAGTTTTGCCATTATCGGAGCCATGTTTTTATGTCTTACCTGGTTGCCGGTGGCCGCTTCGTTGTTTCTTAAACCTCAGGAACCTTCTAAAAAGAATATTGCTGAGAGATTATTCAGTTTCGCACTGAAAACTTATAAACCGGTAATGAACTGGTCGTGTGATCACAAAGCATTGGTGCTCGGTATGTCGTTTGGTACATTGATTCTGGCTTTTGTTGTTTTTGGCAGAATGGGAGGTGAGTTTGTTCCTACGCTGGATGAAGGCGATTTTGTGATTCAGCCGGTGCTCAAAACCGGAACTTCGCTCTCAAAAACCGTTGAACTGACAACACAGATGGAGAATATCCTGAAAGACAAATTTCCGGAAGTCGATAAAATAGTATGCCGCATCGGAGCTGCCGAAGTACCCACTGATCCGATGTCGATGGAAGAAATTGACATGATAATAAAGCTGAAGCCCAAGAAAGAATGGAAATCAGCTAAAACGAAGGAAGAACTGGCTGATAAATTCAAGGAAGCCCTGACTGTAATTCCGGGAATTGACTATGAATTTACCCAACCTATCGAAATGCGTTTCAATGAACTGATTACCGGGGTTCGTTCCGATATTGCCGTGAAAGTTTTCGGCGAAGATCTGGATTACCTCAACGAAAAAGCGACTGAAATCAAAAACCTGATAGAAGACATCCCGGGTGCTGCTGACGTTATTCTGGAAAAAACAACCGGACTCCCTCAGATGAGCGTGAAGTACAACCGCGAAAAAGTGGCTTTTTACGGAGTAGATATGAAAACAATGAACGCTTATCTGGCGGCAGCATTTGGTGGCGAGATAGCCGGAAGTGTTTTCGAAGGTGAAAAACGTTTCGACGTAGTGCTTCGCATGCAAAAGGAAAGCCGAACAGATATTGAAAACATACGGCAATTGCAGGTACCGCTTCCTGATGGCACACTGGTGCCTCTGAGTGAACTCGCAGATATTCGTCTGACTGAAGGACCTGCTAAAATTTCGCGCGAAAATACCCACCGCCGCGTGGTGGTAAGTGTCAACGTGCGCAACCGGGACTTGCAGTCAGTGGTAAAAGATATTCAGGCAAGCGTTGCAAAAAACGTTCGACTCACTCCGGGTACTTACATCCAGTATGGAGGTCAGTTTGAGAATCTGCAAAACGCCACCAGGAGGCTTGTTTTTGCGGTTCCGATTGCTCTGGCGCTCATTTTTATTTTCCTGCATTTTGCTTTCAAATCGCTTAAGGATACCATAATGATATTCACTGCAGTTCCGTTGTCAGTCGTTGGAGGAGTGTTTGCTCTATGGCTTCGGGGAATGCCTTTCAGCATTTCAGCCGGAGTTGGTTTTATCGCTCTGTTTGGTATTGCTGTGCTCAATGGCATCGTGCTTATAGAGCATCTTAAGCACCTCAAAAACAGCGGAATGACCAATATGCGCGAACTGGTGATGACCGGAACCGTGGACCGGTTGCGTCCGGTGATGCTTACAGCTGCTGCAGCTGCCATGGGATTCCTTCCGATGGCTATTTCCACCAGTTCCGGAGCCGAAGTGCAACGGCCGCTCGCAACCGTGGTTATAGGCGGACTTATCACCTCTACGATGCTTACCATGATTGCATTGCCGCTGTTGTTTATGCTTTTCAATGATGATGAAGGACTGAAATTCAATATTGTCAGAAAATTCAAATCTAAAAACTTTCTGGTAATCCTTGCATTCGTGCTTTCAGGCAGTTCTGCGATGGCTCAAAATCCGGCTCTGACACTCGAACAGGCTATTGATCTGGCATTGAAGAACAACAGGGAAATCGCAGCTTATACGTATAAAATTGAAGAACGGAAGGCGCTGGCAACTGCCACACTGGAAATGGATAAAACTACAGTTTACTACGGATACGATGAAGCGAATATCGCTGAAAACGGGCATCCGATTAAGACCGTGGGGGTGGAACAGAATTTTTTGTTCCCAACTATCCATGCTCCCCGAAATAAAGCCCGCAGAATAGAAATATCCATGGCTGAAGCGGAACTTCAAAAGCAAAAACAGCTTATAGTCAAAAATGTATCTGCAACGTTCTACACCATTCAGTTTCTCCAGGCCAGAATCAGGCATTATCAAAAAATAGACAGCCTCTACAATGTGTTGAATTCCGGTGCCGATACCCGATACAGACTTGGCGATATCAGTCAGCTTGAATGGATGAATTCCCGGGCAAAAAATCAGCAGGTAAAGCTCGAATTGAACCAGATTAAAAACGAGATTCAGAATTCATACCAACAACTGAATGCACTCATGCAAACCAGCGAAAGTTACACGGTTGTAACTGAGGAACAGGATGTAATTCCGGTCATTGAGCCCGATTTTCAGCAGAATGCTGATATACAACTGCTCCGCTTGCAGTCTGATTACATCCGGACAAATATCAGGGTGGAGCAGAAACGATTATTGCCCGATATTTCGCTCAGTTATTTTTACGGAAATAATCAGTTTGACAATCGTAGGGGTTACAACGGATTTCAGGTGGGAATGGGTATTCCGCTTTATTCCGGTGAAAATAAGGCAAAAATAAAGGCCGGAAAAATAGCTGCTATTTCAAATGATATGCTGCTTCAGAACGACCTGAAGATGCTTGAAACAAAATATAATTCGCTGAAAAACGATTTGAACAAATATCAGGACGGAATTGCATTTTACAACAACGAAGGTAAAAAGCTGAGCGATGAAATAATCCGTTCGGCCACAAAGAGTTATCAGGCGGGTGAAATTGATTTTTATGAATTTGTAGTGAGTATGGAAAACGCGTTGAAGCTCACGATGGATTATTTTCAGTCGGTGTTAAATTATAACAAAACAGCTTTGGATATTAACTATCTGGTAAAATAAGTCAGTACAATTACCTAACGAACATCATTTCTGTTATGAAAAATATTAAAAAAATACCTATTCTTGCTTTAGCACTGGCTCTGCTTACTGCATGCGGCGGAAAAGTCGAAAAAGAAAAGACGGAGAATGCCCCGAAAGAGGAACTGACTGAAATTACTTCTGAGCAGTTTGAAACCAACAAGATGGAACTGGGCAAACCTTCGCAGCAACCTTTTATGGAAGAAGTGGATTGCAAAGGCTATATCATGGCTCCGGCTAATTCCATGGCCAAAGTGAGCACCCCGATTCCCGGGATAGTGAATGCAATTCGTTGCAAAACCGGTGACTTTGTTCGAAGCGGACAGGTGGTTTGCACCCTCTCGGGGAATGAATTTCTGACCCTCCAGCAGGATTTTGCCGAATCGGCAGCCCGGTATTCGAAATCAAAAACAGAATTCGAACGGGCAAAGGCTTTGCGGGCAGAGAAAATCGGCGCCGAGAAGGATTTTGTTGCCATTCAGAGCGATTACAAAGCTGCTACAGCCAGCTACAACGCCCTTAAAGCAAAAATAAACGCGCTGAAACTGGATGCCGTCCAAATTGAAAACGGTCAAATGTATTCTTCATTTCCCGTAGTTTCGCCTATCAGCGGATATATCACAAAAACGGGTGCAGTCATCGGTCAATATGCCGATATGCAGCATGAACTGGTGGAAATAGTGAATATCAGCGGATTGCAACTGCAGCTTTCAGTTTTCGAAACCGATATCCATAAAATCAGAACGGGTCAGAAAGTACGTTTCGGGGCTTCAGGCAGCACTTCACGAAATTTGGGTGCAACGCTCGTAACTGTCGGAAAAACCATCAATCCCGATACGAAAGTGATCGATTGCATTGCCCGGATTGATAATACGGGCGATATTCAGCTTGTCAATCAGAGTTTTGTCGAAGCTCTGGTCATTGTCAGCGAAAGGACAGCAAAAGCACTTCCGGTCAGTGCGGTGAAGAAAGCGGATAATCAATATTTCATTTACCTGCTGGAGAAAAAGGAAGGGAAAAATTACCAGTTGAAGAAATTTCCGGTTGAAACCGGTGCAAGCGACAGTCAGTTTACCGAAATTCTGAGTGAAATTCCTGAAGACAAACAAGTTGTAGTACGTGGGATCGAAACACTTTAATCGAAAACCAGGTAAAAAAAGATAAAAAACTCCCGGATTCAGTTGAATTCCGGGAGTTTCTCATTTTTCATGCAGCCGGATGATTTAATAGAACAACAGGCATACCGGCGCTCCGGATTCTACTTTGTTAGTCAGCAGATTCAGCTTGCCGCTGCATTTGTTTCTGGAGAAAACAGAAATGTTATCCGACTTCTGGTTGCCGATGAACAGGTATTTTCCATCATCAGTAACCGTAAAATTTCGCGGACCGTTTCCGTTCACGGGATACTGCTCCGTGAAACGAAGCGTACCGTCTTTTTTTACAGCAAAGCAGGTTATCGTGTTGGCTTCACCGCGGTTGGTGGCATACAAAAACCTGCCATCAGGTGAAAGGTGGATGTCAGCAGCTCCGTTTTTTGCAGTGCTGTCGGTCACCAGCGTTGTTTCCTGTATCACTGTCAGTTTACCCTCGCCTGAGACCGAAAATACTGTAATACCTGCATCCAGTTCCTGAACCAGATAAAGTATTTTTCCGTTTTTACTAAACGTAAGATGCCGGGGTCCGCTGGCTCTTTTCACACCTGTTTCGTCCACGTAAGCCATAACTTCATTCCCCCCATCGGGCTGGTAAGCGTAAGTAAATACTCTGTCTGTTCCTAAATTAGTGGCCATCAGGTATTTACCGTCGGGCGAAAATATGACCTGGTGGGCATTGCTGGGCCCGTAACGGCGGTTGCCAAAATTCTTTTTCGGGTGAACGATAACCTGTACGGCTTCACTAAGCGAACCATCGGCTTTTCTTTCGAATACTGAAATACTTCCACCGGAATAGTTGGCTGTGAAAACATGCTTTTCTGAAACGGTTATAAAACACGGATCACCTCCGCCTGCTTTCACTTTGTTGATGAATGTCAGATTTTCGTTCCCTGTGTCGAATGCGAAAGCACTTACGGTACTTTCAGCCCCTGTTTCATTCACCGCGTAAACATACTTTCGGTCGGGCGACATGGCCAGGTAACTCGGGTTATCGCTTTCGGCCAGGAGTTTTTGGGAAAGCAATTTACCTTTGCCCGAAAACTCAAGCGAATAGATACCCTTGCTCGTCGTGCCTCGTGTATACGTTCCGACCAGCATTTTATAGCTACTTTGCGAAAAAACGGGTAAAGACGTAATTAGTATTGCCGATAAAATGATTTTCCTGAGCATTCTTTTCAATTTGTTAATTGTAGTTGCGTTGTTGTTGCTAGTTGAGTTCAAATTCGTTGCCCGAAGCAGGAATTTCGATGTTTTTGAAACCCTCCTTACTCAGAATATCAGCATAGAACTTCTGAACTTCATATTCTCCGTGAACCAGGAAAGTGCCTTTTACCTGCGTAATATCCTGACATTCGAGGAAATCCTTCATTTCGTTGTAGTCGCCATGTCCGGAGAATGCTTCCATTTTGGTAATCCGGGCTTTCACGTCATGCATTTTCCCGAAAATGGAGATTTCTTTCAGTCCGGGTTCCTGAATGCGCGCACCGAGAGATGTGGGTGAGCAATAGCCTACCATCATAATTGTGTTGCGCGGATTATCGATGTTGTTAGCTATGTGATGCTTGATGCGTCCGGCTTCGGCCATACCCGATGCTGAAATGATGATACATGGTTCGTGGAGTTCATTCAGCTCTTTGGATTGATCCACTTTTTTGATGTATACCAGGCTGTTGAATCCAAACGGATCTTTGTCTCCATTTTTCAGCTCGCGTTTTACGTCTTCGTTCATACTGTCCAGGTGCATTCTGAAAATATCGGTGGCATTAACGGCAAGCGGGCTGTCCACATACACTTTGATGCGGGGCAGTACTCCTTCGTTGAAAAACTTGTTCAGCACAAAAATCACTTCCTGGGTACGTCCGATAGCGAATGAAGGGATTATCAGCTTGCCTTTGTTCACAACACAGGTGTCGGTAATGATTTTCAGAAAATCTTCTTCCGTTTGCTTTTCTGTTTCATGAAGCCGGTTTCCGTACGTGGATTCTGTGATGAGGTAATCGCACTGCGGAAATGGTACAGGACCACTCAGAATACGGTTGTGTGGTCTGCCGATATCGCCGGTATATGCCAGGTGAATTTTCCTGCCGTTTTCGTTGATTTCCAGGTTCACCACGCTGCTTCCCAGCATGTGTCCTGTATTGGTGAATTTCAGATTGATTATGTCGTTGATATAGAAACGGCGGTTGTAATCCACTGCAATAAACAGTTTCAGAGCATCTTCGGCATCCTGGACATCATATATCGGATTAACAGGCGGCAGGTTTTGTTTTGCCCGTTTTTTATTGAACCACTCGGTATCGGCTTCCTGTATGTGTCCGCTGTCGGGGAGCATGATGGAACAGAGATTACGGGTGGCTGTAGTGCAAATTACCGAACCACGGAAACCCAGCTTGTAAAAGTAGGGTATAAGTCCTGAATGATCGATATGAGCATGCGAGAGAATGATGTGATCGAGTTCGGCCGGATTAACACCGGTGATACGGTTGAGCTCGTCGGTTTCAAGCCCTTTTCCCTGATACATCCCGCAGTCGAGCAGTATTTTTTTTCCTTCGTTGGTGGTCAAAAGTATTTTACTTCCGGTTACCTCGCGCGATGCACCTATAAATTTTACTTTCATAAATAGTATGTTTATTTCTTTAATATTTCCCTGAAAAAAGTTTCCTGCAAAATGGTTGAACAGCAGAAAACTCTCCGGGTATAACGATAAGCAAAAGTAAGTTTTTTTTACCAATGATTTCTTTGCCGGAATGAATAATGTTCTCTTTTTTAATGAAATTTTATAATGTAACCGGATAATTTGGTCGATAATTTTAATTGTTGAATCAAGTTCAATGTAATTTTCTTTATCTTTGAACATTCAATAAGTTTTCAATTAGCTGTTAAAAAACGATTATGAAAAACAACGACATCCGCGTGGATCTTGAAGTAGAACTGGAAAGCAAATTGTATCAGACGCTCGAAGGAAAAATGGTGGAAAAAATCATTGCTGAAGCGAACTATGAGCCCGAGGAGAATATATGGAAAAATATACTGGAAGGGCATAGTTTTAAGGTTACTGAAAAAATGTCGCCCAAGCTTTTTGCACTTTTTCAAAGTGTGATAAACAAACTGAACTACAAAAAGCCGGTTGATTTCTACATTACCAATTCGGCCGAGCTTAATGCCTTTGCGCTCACAAGGTCTGAAGAAAAAGATGCCGACATCATCAACATCAATTCAGCGCTTATAAGCATGTTCGACGATGATGAACTTCGGTTCGTCGTGGGTCACGAAATCGGTCACCTGATAACCCGGTATGCCCGTGTGGTGAGGTTAATTAATTTCGTTTTTCCGGTTGCCGAAAAAATGCCCCTGATTCTGGCCCACAAAATCGAACTCTGGCAGAAGGTTTCCGAACTTACGGCCGATCGTTTCGGATTTATTGCCAGTCCGAACATCGAGAAATGCGTTTCGGGTTTTTTCAAAATGGCTTCAGGACTCAATACCGACCGTATTGATTTCGACTACAAAGCCTATATTGCTGATAATGAAGAAATTCTTGAATATTTCACCGAAAACAGGAATATGTTTACTCATCCGGTCAATCCCCTCAGGATAAAAGCCATTAAACTGTTTGCAGAGTCGCAGATTTACGATGATTTCAGCAACGGACGGGATTATACAGCAGACGATAAACTCAACGCGGAGATGGATAAACTTATTGCTATGCTTCAAACCCTGAGCACTTCACCGATGGATGCTTACAGGAAACAATTTCTGGCTTCTGCCGGATTAATTATGGCCTGCGTGGACAAAAGCATCAACGACGATGAATATGAAAGCATTATCGGGTCGCTGAGCAACTACACGGTATTTCCTCACGAATACCTCAACGAGATATGCAATACAAGTACTGAAGAAGTGTTCAAATCATCCGTTATCAATATAATTCAGCAGAATCCTGCTGAAAGATTTCAACTGCTTCAGTACATGGCCAATATCGCTTTTTCGGATAACAGCATTTTCAAAAAGGAAATCGATTTCTTATTCGAAATTGGTGAGAGTCTGCTGGGTTTAACCCGCAGGGAAATAGCTCAGATACTGGCTTCGACTCTTCAGGAGGGATTTATTCCCGAATTATATAAATAATTTTAATCAGTTTGACGTCAATAAAAAGGTATTGCACACTCCAAAGCCGGAATATTTGCACGGATTTTGTTTGCATTGCTCAAATTCTTAATTGAACCAGCTTATGAACCAGATACGTATCATATTTGCAATCATTCCGATGATTTTATTCCTCTCATGCAAAACAAATCAAAACGTCGCAGCAGGTAAAGAAGCTTTTACACCCGAAATGCAGAAAAAAATGACCGGATTTCCCGAAATCATCGGATTTGAACGGAGAGCCATTTTTCCCGAAAAGATGAGTGACGAACAGGAAAAAAATCTGAAAATTGAGATTTTTCCCGGAAGAGAATTGTACGTGGACTGCAACAGGTATGGTTTGCAGGGAGAGATGCTGCAGAAAACTTTCGAAAACGGAAATTCGTATTATCTTTTCAATACGAACGGCGAAATCTTCTCAACCCGTATGGCTTGCCCGGACGAAACGCGTGAAACCCGCTTTGTTACGGGCGAATCGGTATTGACGGACTACAGCAGCCAGAAACCGGTTGTGGTTTATACATCTCAATTTCTACAGGTGAAATACAGTTTGTGGAAAGGAGGGGAGGAAAAATCTGTTTCAACAAGCGGAAACGGTACACTGGCAACTGAAGAAGCGCTCGAAAATGCGAAATATTATCCCGACAAAGCAGGTTTCATCAAGCACATGCTTTTTCTGCCCGAATTAGAACCGAACGAAGAAATCAACCGCAATGCCGAAATAATTCTCTGCAGAATGACGGAAGATCATACCAAAAACATCAGCCTGAAAGGAAAAACAGAAACCGGGATTTTGGAAGGCTATGGGTTTGAATATTGGGTGTTTATCCCTGAGCGTAAACCGGAAAGCGGAAAGAATGAGGCAGTGCTGAATTCGTCAGCCGGCGAAACCTCAGGTGAAGCAAAAAGAATGGTGGCGTATAATTCGCGGTTGCCGGTAGTGGTCTATACTCCCGAAGGATTTGGAGTAAACTACAAAATATGGGAAACGAACGGAAAAATGTATTAATCCATTCAAATCGAACACCGGATTACACTTGCTCCGCAGTTTTCAGGCGATATAATTTACCTCGGGAATTAAATCGATTCCGAACTGATTTTTAACCGTTTTCTGAACCAGCAAAGCCACACTGGCAATGTCTCTGCCCGTTGCATTGCCCAGGTTTACGATTACAAGTGCCTGTTTGTGGTAAATGCCTGCACTCTCAAATTGCTTTCCTTTCAGATTGCACTGCTCGATGAGCCAACCTGCCGGAATTTTTACTTCCGTATCTGATACCGTATAATGCGGCATGGCAGGGTGGGTGATTAGCAATTCATCAAACTGAGCTTTCGGGATTACCGGGTTCATGAAAAAACTTCCGGCATTGCCAAGCACCGACGGATTCGGAAGTTTGCTTGCACGAATTTCTATCACCGTATTTCTGATAGTGCGCAGCGTGATTTCACCTTTTTGCCGTACAGATTCTTTCAGGTTGGCATAATCCAGTACAAAAACGGCTTGTTTCTTCAGCCGGAAAAATACATGGGTAATGATTGCCTTTCCTTTCAGTTCTTCCTTGAAAATACTGTTTCGGTAACTGTATTTACATGCTTTGTTGCTTAAAATTCGTGTCCGGAGTGTTTCTATTTCAATAAGTTTGACTTTTTCAATGGTATCTCCGGCTTCCATGCCGTAGGCACCGATGTTCTGAACGGCTGAAGCACCCACTTCACCCGGTATAAGCGACAGATTTTCAACTCCGTAGTAGTTTTTTTGTACACAATATTCTACAAAATCATCCCAGATCACACCCGAACCAACCCGCAGCAAAACCGATTCCGGATTTTCTTCAAATAGTTCGATTGTCCTGATGCCGGAATGCAGAATGATGCCGTCGAAATCATTCAGAAACAGCAAATTGCTTCCACCGCCTATGTGAAGAATCCTATTCTGCTTCACGGTGTCCGATTGCAGAAGTTCTTTCAGTTCAGTCTCTGAATTGTATTCGGCAAAATAGCGGGCTTTCGCATCTACCCCGAATGTGTTATAAGGTCTGAGTGATATGTCTTTTAGTATTTCCATGTCCGGCTCCTGCTCAGAGTTTTGAAGTTACAAAACCAATAATTTTTTCTTCTTCCTGCGGATGAAACCAGTTGATTTCCTTGTCGCGGTTGAACCACGTCATTTGTCTTTTGGCGTATCTGCGGCAGTCCTGTTTTATCAGATTAATGGCATATTCCAGGTCATAAAGTCCGTCCCAGTGAGAAAAAAGTTCTTTATAACCTACGGTATTGAGTGTGTTGAGGTGCTTGTATGGGTAAAATGCACGGGCTTCGTCAATTAATCCTTCTTTTATCATTTCATCAGTCCGCTGGTTTATTCGTTCGTAGAGTTCGGGTCTCGGCCGTGTTAGTCCTATTTTCAGGATGTTGAAATTCCGCGTTTTGTTATCACCGGTTCTGAGGTCGGAGAATGGTTTGCCAGTCATGCTGCATATTTCAAGCGCGTGCATAATCCGTTTTGGATTTTTCAGGTCCACTTCACCGTAATGCTTTTCATCTGCTTTTTTCAGTTCGTTTTGGATATGTTCCAGCCCTTTTTCGGCATATTCGTGTTGCCAGAATTTCCTTATTTCAGGGCTTACAGACGGTATATCGTCGAATCCGTTGCACACGGCATCAATATACATCATGGAGCCGCCGGTAAGCAGTACCACTTCGTGTTTAAGAAATAATTCGTCAAGAAGTCTGATAGCATCCAGCTCATACTGTCCGGCATTGTACTCATCAAATACAGAATGAGTACCTATGAAATAGTGCTTTACGCGCTTCAGTTCTTCGTCCGAAGGTGCTGCTGTGCCAATTTTCAGCTCACGGTAGAATTGCCTGGAATCGGATGAAACTATCGGGCAGCCGAATTTCTCAGCCAGCCGTATACTGATTGCAGTTTTTCCAACGCCCGTGGGACCAAGTATGACGATTAATGTTGCCAATTGATTATAAAAATAAAACAGAAAACACTTCAGGTCTGAAATATTTTCTGTTCAATTATTCCTTTATTAATGGATTATGCTTTCGGATCCTCAAACAGACTTCCTTCGTCAAAGTTCAAATCGCCGAATCCTTCTTCATCCAGTTCGTCCAGATCAAATTCTGTATCGCCATAGAAATTCTCGTCGGATTGCACCTGGAATGATTTGCCGGTTGTGACACCAAAATCAAAATCTTCTGAAATCTGTACGGGAGGATTGCCTGAAGAACTGGTGCAAACGGCTTCGTCCAGATCTTTTCCGGGTATCATTTCGGTAAGCTCAATGAAAAATGCTCTTTCGGAAATGATATCGAATACAAACAGCAGTTTCTGTTTTTCATCGGTCAGCATTTCGTCCAGTATGGTATCTTCCATCACCAGATTGTCATACTCCGAACTCGATTCCATCTCAACCAGTGTGATTTCCTGTTCTTTTTCCCAGTCGTCGGAGCACAGAAAAAAAGAGGTCATTTGATTTTTTTCAAAGTCAACTGAGTCCAGTATTGCATTATGCAAGTCCAGAAACGATGATTCTGAGTCAATTTCAATGATTCGAACAAAGTCTTCCGCTTCGTCGGAAAGGATGGTAAATTTGAAAATCATGTTCTTTCGTTTGGTTTATGTTTACGATGTAAAATTACTATATTTTTTGTAATCAAGGAAAATTTTCGGCAACATTAACCAAAAAAAACTGAGACGCTGGTGTCTGCGTCTCAGGTATTCTTTATCATTAATTTTTTTGAAGTCCCGGCTTATTTTTTCAGTTTTTCTTCTATTTCTTCAACGCTGCGGCGGAAGTGCTTATCGGTATCCATCAGATCGACGACTTTTTTGCAGGCATGCAATACGGTGGCATGATCACGTTGTCCAATGTAGTTACCGATGGTTGAGAGTGAGTTTTTGGTCAGATTCTTCGAAAGATACATGGCAATCTGACGAGCCTGAACAACTTCCAGCTTACGCGATTTGGTTGAAATGGCATCAACAGACAGCTTGAAATATTCGCATACCGTATCGCGGATAAACTCGATTGACATTACCTTCGGAGTAATATTGACAATGCGGCTGATCACTTTTTCTGCCAGACTGATGTCAATAGGCATATTGGTCAGGGTGGAGTGGGCCAGAAGCGAAATAAGTACTCCCTCGAGGTCGCGAACATTGTCAACCACGTTTTCGGCAATAAAATCAACCACGTTTTCGGGTATTTCCAGTCCGTCGCGATAGATTTTGCTTTTCAGTATCGACTTGCGAAGTTCAAAATCCGGCTTTTCTATTTCGGCTGAAAGACCCCATTTGAAGCGGGTCAGAAGTCTTGATTCCATTCCTACCATTTCAAGAGGTGAACGGTCGGCTGTCAGAACGAGTTGTTTGCCCGACTGATGAAGGTGGTTGAAAATATGGAAGAAGTTGTTTTGCGTGCCGGTTTTGCCCGAAAATTCCTGAATGTCATCAATCAGCAGCACATCGACTGTCTGGTAGAAATTCAGAAAGTCGTTTTGTGTGTTGTTTCTTACGGCATCGGTATATTGAATCTGGAATGTGTTGGCCGAAACATACAAAACCCGTTTTTCAGGATGCAGCTGCTTGGTCATCACACCGATAGCGTTGGCAAGGTGTGTTTTGCCCACGCCGGATTTCCCGTAAACGAAAAGCGGATTGAAAATTGTTTTTCCGGGATCATTCCCGATGCTGAGGCCTGCCGTACGGGCTAGTTTATTGCTTTTTCCCTCTATCAGGCTGTTGAAGTTGAACGAAGGATTCAGCTGCGGATCAAGTTCGGGCAGCTGAACCCGCTGATACGGTGAAACAAAAGTGGATTGTGGCTTGTAATTGCCGTATTGTTTTGGCTTTTGTTCGGCAGTACTCGGTATCTGAGTGCCGGTACCACTGTTTTTATCAATAAGTACCCGGTATTCGAGTTTCGTTCCGCTACCGGCTACACGGGTCAGAGTCATCCTCAGCAAGTCGATGTATTTTTCTTCAATGTATTCAACAAAAAACTGACTTGGTACCTGAAGTAAAAAAACCTTGTTCTCGAACCTTACCGGTACAATAGGTGAAAACCATGTATTAAAGGATGCTTCATTGATATTATCCTTAATAATTTTCAGACAACTATTCCACAACTGTTCGTGACGACTCATAATTAAATACTGGTATTTTTAAAAAAATAAAAGGATAAAAAACTCGACCGAAGTCGAGCGATTGTGTATGTGTAAAAAAAACGATTAAAACCCGGATAAAACGGATGCTTATCTCATTTACAAAATTCGTTAACTTTTTTCAATAAAAAAAATCATGTTTTTTTTTTGAACAATAAAAACAGCATAAGTATTTGAATATCAACGGTGCAGTGTAATAATCAGTATATCAGACATTTGATTGGTATAAAATGGCAAATTACATTGATTATAAGTCTGTTAACAGTTTGAAGTTAAAATTAAGAAATATTGCCCGAAATCAGTCAAATTCGTTGTTTTACAGTTGTTTCGACAGTATTAAAATTTTATTTCAAAAAAGTTGTTATTTAGAAACGAAATAAATAATAAACGGTTTTTATTTCTTTCCCACCAACGAAAAATGAACGTAACGTTTCGGGTTTTCTTTCAGATCAACAATCAGGTTATTGGCGCTTTCGGCTGTGTTGTTGAGGTTGATATACAGGTTCTTATCATTCATGAGCAGTCCCAGGCTGTTATCGTTGCTGTTCAGTTTGCTGCTGAAGTTTTGCAGGCTTTTCACCGTGAAATCCACCTTTTCCATCGTTCCTGCAAAGTCAACTTTTTTCAGATTTTCACTTACATACCGGATATCGCCTGTCACTGCATTAATATTATTCATCATCAATGGCATCTGATTGCTCATCAGACCTTTCAGTTGCGAGGAAGTGACGGCCAGATCGGCAGTTGTTTTTTCAAGAGAGCTAAGCGAATTGGCCAGCTGGCTACTTTCTGACAGACTGCGCACCGATAGAATCAATGAGTCGGCCTGTACAAGTACCTGCTCTACTTTAGGCATCAGACTTCCTGCCAGGCTGGCCATCATTCCGGTGCTCGTCTGTGTGGGGAGTTCATCCTTGCTTTTGTGTACAAGTCGTTTGCCGGCCGTTGCCGGATCGTATGCAAGTTCGATAATTTTCCCTCCGAGGAGCCCGTCGTCGGTAAGCACCATGGATGTGCCGACCGGAAACTTTATGTCGTTCGAAACGGCAATCGTAACCTTAAAGGATACTTTTTTAGAAAAATCATACTGGATATCCGACACTCTTCCAACCTTGAAACCTTTCACGTTAACCGGTGCAGATTCCACCAATCCGTCCAGATTCTCAAAATAACCGTAGTAGACCGATTCTTTCTGGAATATGTCGATTCCTTTCAGAAAATTTAGTCCAAAGTAAAGCAAAAATATTGCTGTGAGAACCATTATTCCTATTTTCACTTCACGTGTATATCGCTTTTTCATTTTTTATATTTTTGAATCTATGTATGTGAATCAGCACATATCAGGGTATGCCGAAATTTAAAATTGTTATAAAAAAAGTGGCTTTATTGATCTGATTGATGGTTAAAAAAGAAAGGCAAATTCCGGGCTTTACCTGCTTCGCTGAGCCTCTTTGACTGTTATTTTCTGATTACCTCTGAAAGCAATAACGTAAGCATAAGGAAATTTGTCGGTAATACTCTTACGCAATGCTTCAATTTTTTCAAAAGTAGTTTCTTCGCCGTAAGTATATTTGTAGAAATTTCCTTCCTTATAATAGTTCACATCACTGAGTTTTTTGAATTCCCTGCCGTTAGGACTTATTTTTTTTTCCAAAGCGAAAAGCTGAATCTTATAGATAATCTGATTCTCATTTATACTGTCTTTCCTGTTGTCGGCTTTGTACACCGGAATATCTTTTGAAACGATCTTTATTCCGGATTTTTTATCAAAGTCACGTTTATAAGACTCAAAAGCATTGAATATGGCATTCGTAAGCTGGTTTTTACCTTCGTCCGTATTCAGGTATTTTTCTTCTTCGGCATTGGATATAAAGCCAAGCTCTACCAGCACGCTGGGTGCCGCTGATTTGTGAAGTACCCAGAATCCGGCCTGACGTACGCCGCGGCTGTACCGGTCGGCGTTTCTGAACTGATCTTCAATGAGTGATGCGATTTTCAGGCTTTTGTCCAGATATTTATCCTGCATGAATTCGAAAATGATGTATGAATCAACCGAGTTCGGATCAAATCCCTGATATCTGGTTTCGTAATCGTCTTCGAGCATCATCACGGAGTTTTCGCTCATTGCCACTTCGAGGTTCGTTTTCGTTTTGTGAAGTCCGAGCACGTATGTTTCGGTGCCGTGAGCTGACGAACCGCCTGTTGCGTTGGTGTGGATACAGAAAAAGATATCGGCTTTATTGTCATTAACGATATCGGCACGTTGCTGAAGTGTCAGAAAAACATCCGTGGTGCGTGTATATACCACTTTAACATCCGGATAGTTTTCGCTTATCGTGTTGCCCAGTTTTAAGGCTACTGAAAGGTTTATATTTTTTTCTTTTGAATATTTGCCCACAGCACCTGAATCGTGCCCTCCGTGTCCGGCGTCGATTACAACCGTAAATGGTTTCTGAGCGAATAAAAAGGCAGTTGAAATAATCAAAAACATGATTATAACTCCTGATATTTTAGTCAATGATTTTATCTGCATCAAAATGCCTTTTTGGATTAATATTCTCTGCTTAACAAATTTGATGCAAAAGTAGCAAATTTTATCGGTTGAACCCCTTTTAATAAATTCAAAAATATCAAATTAATTATAAAATTGAGATTAAATTAGGAGTCAGACTTATTTTTTGCTTAAATTTGCAATCCTTTTTCCGGCAAAAGGGAAACCAACTTTACAATGCATCGCCCAAAGAGCTTACATAATATAAAAATAAACATATTAGCCTGTTTGTTAACTTGTTTTTCGTTTTTGCAGTTTGCATACGGACAACAAACTAACATAAATCCCGTTCCCCGCGTTGCCGGGCAACCGGCTGACAGCCTTCAAAAATCCCTGCCCGGGGACACTGCCGTTAAGAAGAACGAGCAATTCGATGCAGAAATTACCTACACCGCTTCAGACTCCATTGTTTTTTTTGGTAACGGAACCGGTTTCCTATACGGGGGCACCGATGTGAAATACAAGGAGATGAATCTGAAAGAAGCCAACCTGGTTCGTATCCGGATGGACAGTTCGATGATTTATGCTTACAGTACGGTGGACAGTACGGGAACCATGATAGGTAAACCGATTTTTATAGATAATGAATCGGAATATACATCCAACGAGATTTCTTACAACTTCAGGTCTAAAAGAGGCTTTGTGAAACAGGCTGTTACCCAGCAGGGCGATGGCTTTATTATCAGCAAAAGAACTAAAATCATTGATAATGACATTCTTAACATATCCGATGGTAAGTACACCACCTGCGATATGCATGATCATCCTCACTTTTACCTGGGTTTGTCGAAAGCAAAGGTCAAGCCCGGTGAGTATGTGGTCACCGGACCTGCACATCTCGTCCTTTTAGATATTCCCGTGCCGATAGCTTTGCCGTTTGGTTTTTTCCCTTTTAATACCAAATATTCATCCGGGCTCGAAATGCCCTCCTTCGATACCGAATATACACGTGGTTTCGGTCTGACCAATGGCGGATATTACTTTGCCATCAATGATTATATGGATTTGAGTATCAAGGGCGATATTTATACTAAAGGCACCTGGGGATTAGTAATGCAGTCCAACTACCTGAAAAGATATAAATTCAACGGAGGCCTGAGTATTACATACCGCGAGGATGTAACGGGAGAAAAAGATTTGCCCGACTACAATAAATCCAAGAATTTCAGTATCCGCTGGTCTCATTCGCAGAATCCGAAGGTAAACCCTTTCCGCACATTTTCTGCAAGTGTAAACTTCTCTACAAGCGGTTACAACCGGAGCAATATTAACAGCTATTATACGCCTGTCAACGCTGAAAACACCAAAAGTTCCAGCGTTTCGTTTTCGCAGCGCTTTCCAAACAATCCTTTTTCGTTAACAGCCAACCTCGGGATTGATCAAAGAACACGCGACTCCACCATAAGTCTTACATTGCCGAATGTATCCATTTCGATGAGCCGTATTTACCCTTTCAAGAAAAAAAACAGATTGGGTAAGGAGCGCTGGTACGAAAAAATATCCATGTCGTACTCGGGTAATATTTCCAACAGCATAACGTCTAAAGAAAACCTGATTCTGAAATCGTCGCTTGCCGACGACTGGCGAAACGGGGTTCAGCACTCTATACCCGTTTCGGCATCTTTCAATCTGTTTAACTACATTACTTTATCACCAACGTTCAACTACCGTGAACGATGGTACCTGAGCTCCATTGACAGAGAATGGGATGAAACCACAAAGCGGACTGTAGATACGAAACAGAATGGTTTCAAAAGGGCATACGATTTTAATATGAATGTGTCAGCCAATACTACGCTCTACGGTATTTATACACCCAGCCGTAAGTTATTCGGTGATAAGATAATTGCAATCAGGCACAAGATGGATCCGAGTGTGGGATTAGGTTATACACCCGATTTTGGTGATCCGAAATGGGGATTCTGGGATACTTACATGAAAACATACGCTGACCCTAAAGATCCTACAAAGACACTTATGGAAGAGGTGTATTACTCCAGGTTCGAAACTTCCATGTTTGGCGGACCGGGAAGAGGAAAGAACGGAAACGTGTTTTTCTCCCTTTCGAACAACCTGGAAATGAAGGTTCGCAACGATAAAGACACTACCGAAACAAAACCGACAAAAATCATAAGCTTAATCGATCAGTTTGCCTTAAGCAGCGGTTACAATATGGCTGTTGACTCCATGCAATGGTCAAATTTCAGTACTAACCTGCGAATCAAACTCGGAAAAGCATACACACTCAGCCTGAGCGGTGCATTCGATCCGTATATGTATGGAGTGGGACCCGACGGAAAATCAGTGAGGAGAATCAATAAACTGAGGTGGAACAACGGCAGGTTCCCGAGATTCATGGGAACAAGTTTATCGTACAGTTATACCTTTTCCAACGAAACTTTCAAAAAGAAGGCAAAAACAAAATCCGATACTCAGGGAAATAATGCCGGAACTGAAAGCGGGGCTTATGACGAGGATCCGAATAATCCAAATCAGGAATATAATCTGAACGTACAAAACAAAGGAACAAATCAGAATGTGGAAAATTCCGAAGCCGACCCGGATGGATATGAAAAGATAACTATTCCGTGGAGTTTATCTGTGAACTACTCGGTGAGATTTGGCGACGGTAATAAATTCGACTACGAGAAAATGGAGTACAACCGCCGCCTGACTCATAATCTGAATTTCTCGGGAAACATCCAGCTTACTCCCGGATGGCAGATTAGCGGTACAACCTCCTATGATTTCGAAGCCAAACAATTTACCTATACAAGCTTCAATGTGACCCGAAATCTGCATTGCTGGACACTGACCGGTAACTTTGTTCCATTCGGCCCGTATAAAACCTATAATTTCAGGATTGGTGTGAATTCCAGCATGTTGCAAGACCTGAAATGGGAAAAACAGGGAAATCGCGAGAGTTTTCAGAACAAAACGATATGGTATTAGGTTATATAACCTGTAATGTCTGAAATACCACTTATACAGAATATTAAATACGGAATTATTTCAAATACAAACAATATAAAGGAAAAAAAGAATGAAAATTGCTAATAATGCATTTGTAAATGCCGAATATGAACTTTTCGTGGACGGTGAAAATGGTGAACCTGAATTAATGGAGAGAGCTACTGCCGAACAACCGCTGAATTTTATCTTCGGAATAGGAATGATGCTTCCCGTGTTCGAGCAAAATCTGAACGGACTTGAAGCCGGAGAAAGTTTTGACTTTACTATCGCTAACGAAGAAGCTTACGGTCCTTACGACGATGAAGCTGTTATAGAACTTGAGAGATCTGTTTTTGAAATAGATGGAAAACTGGACGAAGAAATGGTTTTCGAAGGCAACGTGGTGCCACTGATGGACAGTGAAGGACATCGTCTTCAGGCTCAGGTGGTTACTGTAACTGATACGCATGTTACCGTTGACCTGAACCATCCGCTCGCCGGTGAAAATCTTCATTTCAAAGGCAAGGTACTCGAAGTGCGTGAACCAACCGAAGAAGAACTGAAAGCAGTTTTAGGAGGAGGTTGCGGATGCGGCTGTGATGACAACTGCGGATGCGACGACGACTGCGGATGCGACGACGGACACAAAGGTGCCCATGGATGCGGATGCGGCTGCTAACCAGGCTGTAAAGTCATAAGAAAAAACTTATAAAAAAAGAACGCGATAGTTATCAGCGTTCTTTTTTGTTTTTACTACATTTGTGCAATTAATATTCAAAGATATGAAATTTATTCGGATTAAATCACCCGACGATAAATATGCCTCAGAGCTCACAGCGCTTTATATGGAGGCATTTGCCGAAAATCAGCGACACACCGAAGCTGATTTCTCCCTTTTGCTCAGCACCAACGATCAGTTCAACTGCAATGCCGTACTGATGAATAATGAATTGATCGGATTCTTCAACTACTGGGATTTTAGTGATTTCCTGTTTCTGGAGCATATCGCAATTGAGCCTCCGCTTCGCGGGCACAAACTGGGTGAAAAAGTAATCAGCCTGGTACGTTCATTTAACAGTAAACCCCTGATCATAGAAGTTGAACAGGCTGAAAATTCAGAATACGGAGCCCGAAGAATTGAATTTTACAGGCGATTGGGATTCGAAATTCTTCCTTTCAGCTATTTTCAGCCATCATACCGCCAGGGAGGCGATTCCGTACCTCTGGATATGATGTGCGATGATTATTCGTTTGGTACTGAAAATTTTGAACGTATAAAAACTGTCATTTACCAATTTGTTTATGGTGTAAACTGACTTTTTATCCTTGAATTACCGGTTCGTTCAAAAACCCGAGAGCAATCCATGCCATTCCGCTCATACCTGTAAGCAAAGATTTCTCGTCGATGCAAAATCCCGATGTATGCGAGCGACCCGCATTAATATTGCTTTCTCCCCGTATTCCAAAACGGTAAAAACAGGCAGGATATTGCTGTGAGAAAAAGCTGAAATCTTCTGACGTAAGTCGCTGATCGTATTCCAGAATCTTATCTTCGCCCAGCAGCGAAACCGCAAATTGTCCTGATTTCCGGGTAATCTCATCATTATTGACCAGACACGGATACCCATCGGGCATATCAATTTCGGCTGTACAGCCGTACACCGAACATGTATCGTGTATGATACGTTTGATGTGATTTTTAGCTTCCAGCCGCCAGTGTTCGTCGAATGTACGAAATGTGCCTGCCAGTTTTACTTCGTCGGGAATCACGTTGGTAGCGCCTTCGGCTGCAAACTTTCCGAAAGTAAGTACCATCGGTGTCAGAGGCGGACACAAACGGCTGCGTACCTGCTGCAGCGACACCAGTGTTTGAGCTGCGGCCAGCACCGTATCGTTACACAGATGGGGTTTAGCACCGTGACCACCTTTCCCTTTTATCGTCAGGTGGATTTCATCGGCAGATGCCATTACTGTACCGTTTCTGAACGACAAACTACCTGTGGGATAATCTTCTGATACATGCTGACCGATTATCAGATCGGGTTTGAAGTCTTTAAAGACCCCGTCTTTCAGCATCAGTGAAGCTCCTCCGGGTGCTTTTTCCTCACCGGGCTGAAAAACCAACAAAACAGTGCCTTCGAATTCATTTTTCAACTCGTTGAGAATTCTGGCTGCACCGAGCAGACAAGCCGTATGGGCATCATGCCCGCATGCATGCATTACATTCGGGTTGACCGATTTCCATGGCAGATCCGTTTCTTCGTGAATGGGTAGTGCATCCATATCGGCTCTGAGAGCAACCGTAATTTTATCCGGATTCCGTCCTTTAATAATTCCAAGTATTCCAGTGTTTCCGTAGCCACACCTGCAGGATATTTCCATGCTTTTGAGCTGATCCCGGATAAATGCTGATGTGTCGAACTCCTGAAAAGAAAGTTCGGGATGAGCGTGTAAATGGCGGTAACATTCAACCACATAGTGGTAAACGGACTCCGATAGTTGCAGAAATTTTTGCTTCATTCTGTTTGAATCTGATTTGATTTTGTTGATTTTCCGAATTAAATATGGTACAAAGATATTCTTTTTTAGCAGCAATTAACCTTAATTTAAACAGATAAAATGAATTTAGATATGTTCTTAAAAACATTTTTCGTAATTTTGCATGATAATGTTTTTACTAATGAAAATAAACTAATTATAAATCTTTATTCTTATGACTCGTCAATTTACATCATTCGTTGCTGTATTGTTTTTATTTTGTACAGCAAGTATATCGGCACAAAAAGCTGAAATAACATTTAATGAAAAATCGTATGATTTTGGTCAGATAGCTGAAGATGGCGGAAATGTATCGCATGTTTTCGAATTTACAAACACCGGAAGCACTGCACTGGTTATACAGCGTGTAAATGCATCGTGTGGCTGTACTACGCCTGAATGGACAAAAACTCCCATCGAACCGGGCAAAAAAGGAAATGTTACAGCTATTTACAATCCAATGGGACGTCCCGGAGTGTTCAATAAGCAGATATACGTTTATAGTAATTCGACCAGCGAAATGGTTAGTCTTATTATCAAAGGTAGTGTTACTCCAAAAGCAACGTCAGGGCAGGGTTCATCTCATGCGAACAATTATCCTGTACAGATAGACGATCTGAAACTGAACAGCAAGCTGGTACAAATGAGCAATGTAGATAAAAAATCAGTTCAAACCCGTACAGTAGCCATCATGAATTCATCGGCATCCAACCTCACGGTTGCACTGGCTGATTTACCGGCTTATCTGGATGTGAATATTACTCCCAAAACCCTGAAACCAAACGAACAAGGCGCAATTACCTTTACATTCGATGGAACTAAAGCTACCGAATGGGGACCTGTAGATGATAAACTCTTTTTGGTACTTAACGGGAAAAAAGTGACAGGAGATGCAAACAAGATAACTGTACTGGCAAATGTAATGGAAGATTTCAGTAAATTCAACGCTGATCAAAAAAGATTGTCGCCTATAATGGAAGTGAAATCCAATAACCTCTATTTAGGAAATATCAAGAAGGGAAGCCGTGTGAGAGGAAAAGTAACCATTAAAAATGCAGGAAATAATCCGCTCGAGATTCGCCGTATTACCAATAACAACAGTGATATAATCATTCACCCGATGCGCATAGCCATTAAAGGCGGACATGCAGAGAACTTCAAAATTGATGTTGATTCCAAATTTTTGCCAAAAGGCGATTATAAAAAATCATTTACAGTGCAGACTAACGACCCCGTGAGTACGTATGTTACATTTACTGTAAGTTACAAAGTGATTTAATTTTTATTCTACGAAAAAAATGCATTATCATCACCGTCATCCGGAAAATGATCCTCTTTACAAAGGCTTGAGTGTCAACGGAGGAGTTACGGATGCACCTATTATCAATCCTTACATTAACAAACGGAGAAAACGGAGACGACTTTCTGCTGAAGAGTATGTGGAGGGAATTTTACTCGGTGATGTTTCGGTATTAGGTCAGGCGGTAACACTTGTCGAAAGTTCGTTGCCACAAGACCAGGAAATAGCACAGGAAGTGATTGAAAAATGCCTTCCTCATGCAGGCAAATCCATCCGCTTGGGCATTACCGGTGTGCCGGGTGCTGGCAAAAGTACATTTATCGAGGCTCTTGGCATGCATATACTTCAAAGCGGTCATAAGCTGGCTGTACTAGCCATCGATCCGAGCAGCGAACGTACCAAAGGGAGTATCCTGGGAGATAAAACCCGCATGGAGGAGCTATCGGTAGCCAAAAACGCCTTTATTCGTCCGTCGCCATCTGCAGGTTCGCTGGGGGGTGTGGCCCGCAAGACCCGTGAAAGTATAGTGCTGTGTGAAGCTGCC
Organism: uncultured Paludibacter sp.; assembly: GCA_964634605.1. Lineage (GTDB taxonomy): Bacteria > Bacteroidota > Bacteroidia > Bacteroidales > Paludibacteraceae > UPXZ01. The sequence continues at coordinate 19,239 of CAZWLJ010000026.1, read as the reverse complement.
GGTTTTGACACTGTATTTGTCGAAACGGTAGGAGTGGGGCAGAGCGAAACAGCCGTGCATTCCATGGTCGATTTTTTCCTGTTGATTCAGCTTGCAGGAACTGGTGATGAACTCCAGGGAATCAAACGTGGTATAATGGAAATGGCCGATGGCATTGCCATCAACAAAAGTGACGGCACAAATGTGGAAAAATCCAAAATAGCCCGTCAGCAATACCTGAATGCCCTTCACCTGTTTCCGATGGCCGAATCGGGCTGGAATCCGGAAGTGATCAACTGTTCGGCAATAGAAAAAAAAGGGATAGCGGAAGTGTGGCAAATGGTGCTGAATTACATCAGCTTTGTACAAGAAAACGGGTATTTTGAAAAGAAAAGAACCACTCAGTCCAAATACTGGATGTACGAATCTATCAATGAAAAATTGAAATCCGGTTTCTATAACAATGAAATAATTCAAAAACTCTTGCAGGAGGCAGAACAAAAAGTGCTGAGAAATGAACAGAGCTCTTTCATAGCCGCCAAGCAACTTCTGGAGAGCTACAGATTGCTGAAAGATTAAAAAATAAACAGGTATGGCTGTAAGTCGCAGGATTTACAGCCATTTTTATATAAAAATTTTTCATCAGGCAATTTTCAGTATTTTTTGTAAATAAGCTGCTGCAATTATCAGAACAGTAACCAGTTCCACCCGAATGAAGTCTTTACCCGGTTAAGTATTTTTTGTTTGTATTTTTTGTAATGTTTTTGTAATATAAAACAGATATTTTTGCAAAATAATTGAAATAAGTTTTTCACTTACAACAATAAAAAATAAAAGCAATGGATTCAATTTACCTGATTATTGTCATTATACTTCTTGGATTAGCCGTGATGGACTTGATTGTTGGAGTTGCCAACGACGCCGTTAATTTTCTTAATTCAAGCATTGGTTCCAAAGTAGCACCCCTCTGGCTGATACTCAGCGTAGCATCGTTCGGAGTAATAGTCGGCTCACTCTTTTCGAGCGGAATGATGGAAGTGGCACGAAGCGGAGTGTTCTATCCCGAGAAATTAACGTTTCATGCCGTAATGATACTGTTTCTGGCGGTGATGCTCACTGATGTGGTATTACTGGATGTTTTCAATACATTCGGATTGCCCACCTCCACCACCGTATCACTTGTTTTTGAGTTGCTTGGCGCCACTCTGGCAGTTTCACTTTACACTATCTGGACCAATGATTCAGGCAGTTTAGGCGAATATATCAACAGTGGAAAAGCACTGGCTATCATAAGCGGAATCTTTATATCCATAGCCATTGCTTTTATTTTCGGATCATTCATCATGTACATTTCTCGTCTGATATTTTCGTTCAATTATAAGAAAACGTATACCTATCTTGGTGCCATATGGGGCGGAATAGGACTCACAGCCATTACCTATTTTGCTATTTTCAAAGGCTTGAAAGGCAGTGTGCTGGTTTCGGAAGAAATGATGGATTACCTGAACCACAATATGGGAACTGCAATTCTGTATTCTTTCGCAGGATGGACGTTGTTGATGGCGATATTTCAGTTCTTATTCAGAATTAATATCCTGAAAATAGTAGTACTTGCCGGAACTGCCGCCCTTGCCCTTTCATTTGCCGGTAACGACCTTGTGAACTTCATCGGAGTTTTCATGGCAGGAATGGATTCGTTTAATATAGCAAAAGATGTGGTAGCTTCAGGCGGTTCGATAGAAACACTCTATATGTCGGAACTGAATAATCCTGTAAGGGCACAGTGGCAATGGCTTTTAGGTGCCGGTATTATCATGGTGTTTGCCTTGTGGTTTTCCAAAAAATCGAGAACGGTAACAGAAACGGAAGTTAATTTGTCCCGGAAGGGCGAAGGAATGGAGCGGTTTTCATCATCGGCACTCTCCCGGTCAATCGTTCACGGAGCACTTAATATGGGTAAAGTGATAGAAAAAGCTACTCCACCGTATCTGAAAACATTTGTTGAAAAAAGATTTGCACCGGTTCCCGTTGAAAACAATGCATCTTTTGACCTGATCCGGGCATCGGTTAATCTCACCATATCGGCATTGCTTATTTCATTGGGAACTTCGTTAAAACTGCCTTTGTCAACTACATATGTTACTTTCATGGTAGCTATGGGATCGTCGCTTGCCGACCGTGCCTGGGGGCGTGAAAGTGCAGTTTACCGGATAAACGGCGTACTTACCGTTGTCTCCGGATGGTTGCTCACGGCACTTGTAGCTCTTACAGTTTCTATGCTTGTCGGTTTGTTTTTGATGTGGGGAGGAAAAATTGCTGTTTTTGTGATGATTGTTATTGTTGCGCTTTTAATAATCAGATCCGGAAAACTGCACACAAAACTCAGAGCAAAGGAAGTAAGTAAACAGCAACATCAATTGTCAACTGAAGAACAACTGGTAACAGAATGTACCAACGATGTCAGATCTGTACTCGAAAAAACGCTGACTTCTTTCAGACTTATCATAGATGGATTGAAAAATGAGCAAAGAAAGCAAATGAGAAACCTTGTGGCTGATTCGAACAGTCTGTACGATAAGTTCAAGGACAAGCGTCAGTTCGAAGTAGTGCCAACCCTTGAAACGATTCAGATAAGTGCGCTTGATCTGGAGCAGGAGTATGTTCAGCTAGTGGATTATTCTTTCGAAATCACCAAGTCTCTGAAAGCGATGGCCGAAACAAGTCATGCATACATTGACAACAACCATACTCCGTTGTCAAAGGAGCAGATAGATGATTTGAAACTTATGTATAATGCTTTAGCCGACAGTTTTCAGAAATTCGGAACGATGATTGACAGCAACAATTTCTCAGGATTTGATGAAATCACGTGGTTACGCGATTCGATGACAGAATTGTACGTTAAACTCACAAAAAAACAGATAAAAAGAGTCAAGGAAAACGAATCAACCACCCGTGGTAGTATCTTGTTCCTGAATCTGATCAACGAATCCAAGATATTAGCCCTTCAATCAAGTAATCTGATGAAATCTTACCGAAGCTTCAGCACGCAATATTCCAGAGTTGCCAACGAACTGAATACGGCTGAAATAGTGAAAACTGCTCAGCTCAGGATGTAAGGAATACACTCAAGAGAATCCTGTAATAATATTTAATTAACCTCCGGTATGTTGTGAAGAACTGCCGGAGGTTTTTTATTGCCACCTTCAATGGAAATTCATCCGCGATAATATCTGCCGGTTTATTGAGTCGTTTTCATAAAAAAAATAGCCCCAAAACTACGTTTGAGGCTATTAGGATGTATGTGATGATAATTTTAGATATCCTTGTCGTCTTCGTAGTACTGAACGTACTTGTTCGCGTCTTTTTCTTTGCTGTAACCGTATCCGTATCCATATCCGTATCCGTATCCGTAATTTTTCCCATATCGGGCGTAGGTACTTGTTTCGGTGCTGATGTCATTCAGTATGATATAGAAATGTTGGAGCTTATCGGCAATCAGCTGATCACTCAGTTTTTTGAAGAATGACTTGTTGGTCTTTTCGCTCCTTACCACAAAGAGGTTAACATCCATCATCGGCGCCAGCGAATAGGCGTCAGCTACCAATCCGATAGGACTGGAATCGACAATTATGTAGTCATATTTGTCGCGAAGCTCGAGAAACATTTTCCTGAGCTGTTCCGATCGGATTAATTCACCGGGATTGGGTGGTACACTTCCTGCCAGCAGGATATCGAAATTCAGGTCATCAATTTTCAGGATTAATTCATCAAGACTTTTTTCTCCAATCAGATAATTGGTAACCCCTTCGGTTTGCTCTATATCCATACGCTCGTTGATACTTGGTTTCCTGATATCCATATCTATGAGCAGAGTCTTGAGTCCGGTCATTCCGTATGTAGAAGCCAGGTTGGTGGAGAAATAGGTTTTTCCGTCACCCGATTCAGCCGAAGTTATCAAAATTGCAATTTTTGTTTTTCGCTGAACCAGAAACTCTATCCTGGTACGGATAACCCTGAACATTTCTGTAAACGATGAACGGGGACGCTTAGCTGCCAGTACCGGATCTGTGTTTTTAGTATGCTTGATAGTACCGATAAGTGGATATTTACTGCTTCTTTCCACATCTTTCGTATCGCGTATCGTGTTATTGAGCAGCTCTTTAAGTATTACAAACAACGCAGGTATGATGAGTCCGATCAGCAAGTAGATTAAAATGGTTCTGGATTTTGTATTTCCGTTGGTCAGTGCTACTATTCTGGCTTTGTCAAGAATATTATTGTCAGGACTGTTCGATGCTTTTTGGATGGCAGCTTCGGCTCTTTTCTGCAGGAAGAAGGTATAATAGTTGTCATCCACCCTGTATTTCCGTTCGATACCGATCAGCTGCATTTCTTTTCGGGGTAATGCGCTGATATCGCTCTGGACGCTGGCCATTTTTCTGTTCAGGTCCTGCTGTTCGATTTCCATCGAAGCCCGCATGTTGGTAATTACTTCATTGATAGAGCTTTTCAATGATTCGATTTCCCGGTTGTATTTGGCATAAAGCGGATTCTTTTCGGGTGTCTCGTTTCTTTTTACAATAAGGTCATTGAATTGCTGCACGAGTGACATCAGCATCGGATCGTTAAGCCCAAGGCTCGAAGGTGCTACCACGGCTCCTGCTTCGAGGTTGGTTTTCAGGTAGTTAGTCAGATATTTGAAATAGGAGTCTCTGAGGTTCAGAGCTGAACGTTTATCGTCATACTGAGTAGCTTTTCCTAAAATTTCAGAAGAATGGCTCGGCAGATCGACAATCTGGTTACTTCTTCTGAATTGGGTCATTGCTCCTTCAGAAATGGCTAAAGATTTGGAAACAGTATCAAGCTGCTGGTCGATAAAATTCATCGTTTTGGATGCTGCATCATTCTTCCGTTCCAGATTTTCTGTCAGGAAAACACTGCAAAGCTTATTAATAAAGTCGATATCCCGGTCGGGAGTTTCGCTTGTGAGCGATATGCCCAGCACCGATGAACCATCCTGCACAAATCCGATTTGCAGGCGCGACATGAAATCGCTGATAAGTGATTCTTTGCTGCGGAAACGGAAATAAATTTCACGTCGCAAAATTCTGTTGCTTGTGGGCTCTACCGTTATGAAAAATAAATTGTGCTGAATGGGTATTCCCAGTCTTCCTCTGGCTTTCAGTGATTTATCTGCTGAACCGTCTTCGTCAGTTATTACATAACTTCCGTCGGAATTAATGCTTAATTTAAATAAAACGCCGTAAACCTTCGGGTCGATAAAGTCTGCATTGATTACAACAGGAGTTTCATTGTATAAATTTCTTGTTTTGAATCTGGATTTGGTAATATAATCAACCGACAGGAATGGGATACTGTCAATCACACGGCTTATCAGATCGTATGAAGTCAGCATTACAGTTTGATTGTCCACATTGCTGTAGCCCGGTTGTACACCGAATCCCTGCATGAATGCCTGAGAACTTCCATACCTGTTTTCTTCAATGATTATTGTTCCTTTGGACTGATAACTTTCTATCCAGGTTCTGTTTTTAAGGTATGCTGCTCCGAAAGCGAGAATAATAAAGAAAAGAAACAAATACCAGTAATGCAGAAACAAGTACAGCCATTCTTTTAGTACGAAATCGGAATCCTCGTTTTCTGAAAATTGAGAGTATTGATTATTGTTATTTTCTTGCATAATGAAAAGGATTTGTAATTGGTAAAACAGGTAAAAATTCTAAAACAGATGGTTTGTTTATTTGTTCACTTTCGTGTAATAATATACGGTAGTAAAGAGTGAAATGGACGACGTTATCAGACCCAGGAATGATCCGTAATTGTTTGTCTTGTAAAAGCTGGCCGATTCTTTTTGTACGTAGATTATGTCGTTCGGATAAACGTAGTAATATCTCGAATCGATTACCGATTTTGGCCGGATGTCAAACTCCATGATGACAGGTTCGCCTTTTATCTCCCGGATAATCTTTACGTGCTTTCTGTCGCCGCTGAGTGCTATTTCGCCCGATTGGGCAAGTGCCTGATAGATTGTCAGTTTGTCTCTGTAGATTGGGAATAGCCCATTGCCGGCTTCCCCGAAAACGGTATAAACCTTGTTGGATAGTGCCAGTTTTGCTTCCACATCGGGTATGATTTGCTTGAATCTTTTTTGAATAGCCTCTGTGGCATCGGCAATGGTAAGCCCAGCTACTTTTATCGAATCCACGAAAGGCAGATCAATGGTGCTGTCCTGATACACCCTGTAGGATATGCCTTGTTGCTGTGATGACGAAGAACCGGCATCGATGAGCCTTACAAATTCTTCGTCAGTACTTGTTATCCTGAAAATGAGCTCGTCGTTTACCTGGATTTTATATTCTTCGTAACTGGATTTTTCGTATTTAGGTAATGTTTTCGATTCCTGCAATAGTGTTTTATCCCTTTGTGTGTAACAGGAACTCAGTGCAATTGTAACAACGGCGGTAAGAAGAAGTTGAACTGCTTTTGTCTTTATAATTTGAAGTGCTGCCATGTTTGATGCCATTTTAGTTTCCGTTTGTAGTAGTTGCAGGTGCAGGATTATCGGGGGTGACAAGATAATAAATCAGCATACCAAACGAAAAAGTGGAGAATAGGGTTGAAAGTGCTGCGCCAAATGTGGTAACAGAGAAAAATTGCGATTTCACATCCTGGATATAAATTACATCGTTGGGCTGTATGTAATAATACTCGGAATTGATGATGTCTTTACTTCTGATATCGAATACTTTTATCTGAGGTCCGGAGGGCGATTCACGTAAAACCTTGATTTTACTCCTGTCGCCAAACGTACTGATATCGCCTGCCATGGCAATTGCCTGAAATACATTCATTTTTTCCCTGAAAATAGGGTATTTGCCATTCACCTTGCTCCCGATAACACTGAAATATCTTCCCACTGTTCTCAAATCGACCGAACAATGGTCCATCATGGTGGTGTTAATGGCATTTTCTATCGCTTTTTTTGCATCCCGAATGTTAAGCCCGGCAACTTGTATATCACCTACGAGTGGTAGTCTGATGGCTCCGTTGTCTTTTACCTGGTAGGTGTATAAATCCGTGTAATCCGATCCTGACATATTCTGACCGCCCATCATCTGTGTGCTTCCGTTGAATATCGTATTGATGTCTTTATCCGGTGAGTATACCCTGATATAAAGTTTGTCCGATTTGGATATAGCATATTCCTCATATCCAACACTGTTGTCGTAAGAAGGAATAGGTCCTGATGGCTTTTGCAGATAATTGATTTTTCGGGCTGTGTTACAGGAACTTAATACAACAGCTACAGTAAGTATAAAGAAAGAGGACAGAAGTTTCTTAAAAAATACCTTTTTATGCATATTTGTAAAACGTTTTTCAAATATTTTTTCACAAAGTTATTCAAAAATAAATATCTACAAAAGATTATTAATATTATTCTGTAAATTTTGATTGAAGAAGTGATAAATATCTTTCAGTTGATGTATGATGCAAAAAAGCAATCAGAACTGTTGGGAACATTAAACATAGACCGGAGAATGGAATTGGGATGTTATCAATAGTTGGAATTTATTTTACCGTGTATCTGTTTTGTCTTTTTTATTCAGAAAAAATCCTCCCTCTGACTTACTGGTCGCGGGGAGGATTTGTGATACAATTACTGATAAAAGTCTTTCTCGGGATATTATTTCCCTTTTTCAAGCAGCAATGTCCGTGTAGGCTGATCGCAAACTTCAGACGGACCGAAATACTGGATAGGGCCCGGATAAATAAAATCAGAAGTATCATCTGACCATTTGTCGCGGTATTTTTCGAAGAACTTAAACGGTTCGCCATCCAGACGTACCAGTGCTTTCTGAATTACAGGTTTCATCTTTCCGTGACGGCGTTCCATGTTCATCATCATAGTGATAGGCACCCCGCCTGCAATCCATTCGGAAGCAGGAGCTGTGAGGTTGCGCACAGAGGCCATGTAACCGGTTTTCCCTGCATTGATAAGCACCGAAGCCACTACTCCGAGTGAATAAGTGTAGTCAGCATCAAAATTGGAAGGGATAGCGCAACGTCCTTCGTATCCGAAAAAGTGATTAATTGAAGAGAATTTTCCCTTGTATTTTCCTTCGGCTTTCAGATGTGCCAGTCTTTTGGCAACCATTTCGATAAGCAGCTTTTCGGTCTCAATGAGTGAAACCTGTACATTACCGTGCGGATCGCGGTCAAGAGTGAGCTGACGGGCTATCCCCTTGGGCAAACTGCGATATACAGCTGTACTTTCAGGATTAAGTACTCCCTTTACATACTCACGGCGCTCTTCGTCAGATGTCATGGCGTTGAAATCGTCGTTGTCGGCCAGCATATCGTTCAGGTCGGCAATCAGTTTTTTCATGGCGGGAATAAATTCGATCAAACCTTCGGGAATGAGCACGGTGCCGTAGTTCAGTCCTGATTTTGCACGTTCGACAATGATGTTCACAATATAATCCACTATGTCTTTCAAAGTCATGTTTTTTGCTTCAATTTCTTCCGAAATCAGGGCGATATTAGGCTGACTTTGCAGCGCGCATTCAAGAGTGATGTGCGATGCCGAACGACCCATCAGACGGATGAAGTGCCAGTATTTTTTTGCCGAGCTGGCATCGCGCTGAATATTTCCGATCAGTTCGGAATATACCTTACACGCAGTATCAAAACCAAAGGATGTTTCAATCATCTCGTTTTTCAGGTCACCGTCAATTGTTTTTGGGCATCCGATAACCTGAATTCCGGCATTCTGTTGTTTGTAATATTCAGCCAATACACATGCATTCGTGTTTGAATCATCACCGCCGATAATAACTATAGCTTTGATATTCAATTCTTTGCATATTTCTTTTCCTTTTTCGAACTGCCATTCTTCTTCCAGTTTTGTACGTCCCGATCCGATGATATCAAAACCTCCGGTGTTGCGGTAATCAGCAATGATTTCTGCTGTAAGTTCTGTATATTGATGATCAACCAGTCCGCTGGGACCGCCCAGAAAACCATATAGTTTGCTGTCGGGGTTGAGTTTCTTCAGCCCGTCAAAAATTCCACAGATTACATTGTGTCCGCCCGGCGCTTGTCCTCCCGATAGGATTACACCCACATTGATGGAAGGATTCTCTTTTTTTGTACCTTTTTCAAATTCAATAAGTGGCATCCCGTAAGTGTTCGGAAACAATTTTTTAATATCTTCCTCATCTGCAACTGATTGTGTGGCAGCACCTTCAATGATGGAAACGTCGCCCATCAGTGTAGCCGGAACTTTGGGCTGATAACTTGAGCGGGCAATTTGCAGAGGACTCTTGGTCATTGGTTTCATATTCGAAATAAAATTTTAATGTTTTGATATTCAAGTATTTGAACTTGGTTATAATTTTATGCAAAATTACGTCTTTTTTTAATATAATGAAAGAAAACGATCTCTGATTTTTTTTGTTTTTTTGATTGAATGATTATGCCGTTAACATGAAAGTTTTATTCGGAAGAATTTTTCAAAACCGGGTGATTTATTCCGGTTTTTTTTCGTATCTTTGCGCCCGATTTAAAAACAACTTATGCGTTGTGAGTAAAAATCTGAATATTGCTGTCATTCAGACAGATGGATATCTATAAAGGTACACGTTTCCCGTTCAGGGAACTTTTTCTTATTATACTTGCTATTGGATGAAAGCGCTTTTGCTTGCTTTCAGGGGGCTCCGGATTACTGCTCAGAACGTGTACAAATAACAAAAACATGACATTTAAAGAACTCAATTTGAGAGCTGAATTACTTTCGGCTGTCGAAGAACTGGGGTACGAACAACCTATGCCCGTACAGGAGCAGGTAATACCCTACATGCTGAACGAACAAACTGATCTGGTGGCTCTGGCACAGACAGGAACCGGCAAGACAGCCGCTTTCGGACTTCCGATACTGAATATGATTGATGTGAGACGACGTGAAGTACAGGCGCTTGTGCTTGCACCTACCCGCGAACTTTGCATCCAGATATCAAACGATCTGAAAGGATATGCCGGACACATGTCAGATGTTCACATCGTTCCGGTTTACGGAGGCGAGGACATCCGCAAGCAACTGAAGGAGCTCGACCGTACACCGCAAATTATAGTGGCTACTCCCGGCCGGCTGATTGACCTTACCGAACGTGGTAAAATCCAGCTCGGAAACATTCAGTATCTGGTGTTTGACGAAGCCGACGAAATGCTCAACATGGGCTTTAAGGAAGATATTGAAACCATTCTGAAAGAAACGCCCGATACCCGACGTACATTGTTGTTCTCAGCTACTATGCCTGCTGAAATTCAGCGTATAGCCAAACAATATATGCACGATTATCAGGAGATAACCGTGGGCGTTCGCAACTCAGGCACTGAAAACGTTGAACATATTTATTACGTATCACAGGCTCGTCAGCGCTATTTAGTGCTCAAACGGATTGTGGATCTGAACCCGGATATTTACGGGATTGTATTTTGTCGTACCCGTCAGGAAACAAAAGAAGTGGCAGACAAGCTGATGCATGATGGTTACAATGCCGATGCACTTCACGGTGATTTGTCGCAGCCTCAGCGCGACTCTGTAATGCAGAAATTCCGCATTCGTAACGTGCAGCTGCTGGTTGCCACCGATGTGGCAGCACGCGGTCTGGATGTGAGCGATTTGACTCATGTGATTAATTACAACCTGCCTGACGATGTGGAAATTTATACGCACCGAAGCGGCAGAACCGGAAGGGCTAATAAAACAGGAACTTCAGTTTCAATAATCCACTCCAAGGAAAAATTCAAGATTAAAGATATTGAGCGGATGCTGAAACGGAAATTTGAGCAACGACAGATACCGAATGGACTGGAAGTGTGTAAAAAACAGCTTTTCTACCAGATTGATAAAATGCAAAACGTAGAAGTAAACGAGGAGCAAATTGAACCTTACATGCCTCAGATAATGAAGCAGCTGGAATACCTTTCGAAGGAGGAACTGCTCAAACGGTTTGTGTCGCTCGAATTCAACCGGTTCCTCGATTATTACCGGAATGCACCGGATCTGAATTTACATGAACGAACCGAAACCACTGAACGAACACATGCAGAAAACGGTGGACGAAATAGACGAAAAACCGGTGAACGCGTTCGCCTGAAAATAAACCTGGGCAGCCGTGAGGGCATGAATCCTAAACGAATACTGGGTATCATCAACGAAGTGACAGAAGATAAATCCATTAACGTGGGCGATATCGAAGTTACCAATAAATTTACATTCTTTGATGTCTTTGAGGATCAGAAAGATAAAGTGCTGAATTCGTTCAAAGACTCCAGTGATATGGAAGTTTCTGTAGCAAAAGGTAGCCGGAGCTCTTCAAACGAACGAGGCAAAAGTGCTGACTCGCAGAACAGACAATTCGGTGACAAACGAAAATCATATAAAAACGAAAGAAAATCCGATAACCGGAAATCCGGAAACGGACGAAATCGTGAGAATGCCTTTTCGGGATATTCGGAAAGTGAAAAACCCTGGAGAAACAGAAGAAGGTAACGCCGAAGGTATCTGATTTTCATTATAACGAATTAAATTACAGCCAAAGCATTCCCGCCTTGGTTGTTTTTTTTTGAAACGAACAGAAAGAGACTGATACAGAATGATTTAAAAATAACGGATTTGTTGGTTTTATTCAGCAGGAAGCACAAAAAAGAAGGAGAAAACGATCCTCACCTGAACGTTTTCTACTTGCCTTAATAAACAAATACTAACACGAAAACACCAAATCAATTAAAAATTTATCTGGCTTTAATACATCCTCAGTTATTTCTTTCTGTTTTTCTCTGTAATATATTGCCGTGATAGCTTTCCCCACGGTTTGAGCAGATCTTCTGTCCAGTTTCCTTTGGAAGAAGCACGTGGCAGCAGCATGGAGCAGGTTTCGTTTTTGTCGGACAGCGACCATACCACCCAGCTTATTTTGCGGTCTTCCATCCATTCCACGTATGTGTTCCACTCTTCTGTTCCAAGCCGGCCATTACCGGTAGCTTCTGTAGCTGCACATTCCGATACAAAAACAGGTATACCTTTCGAGATGGCATCGTCGGTGCGGTCACGCAGCCATTTTTCGTGTGTTGCGGCGTAGAAGTGCATCGTGTACATGATGTTGGATACGTTCTTAATCGGATCCTCAGCTACCAGATGCAAATCCTGATCCCAGTGAGGACTACCTGCGAGAATGATATTATCAGGATCAATTTCGCGGATTACTGCGATCACTTCTTCAGAATAAGCTTTCACTTCCGGCCAGGTGAAATAATCGGGTTCGTTCCAGATTTCGTATATCACATTCGGATATTTTCCGTACTTTCCGGCCATTTCTTTAAAAAATCTTTTGGCATCGTTCAGGTAGTTGTGGTGTGCGTGAAAATCAATGATGACATAAATGCCATTTTTGATCGCACTTTCAATGACAGGTGTCATGCATTGCAGGGCAAATTCCGGGTTCTCCCGGTAATTATCTTCTATTTCGAGTCCCATGGCAGCTCGAACAACCGTGCAACTCCAGTCTCTGGCAAGCCATTTTACAGCACCTTTGTTGTAAAAACGGGGCCACAGATTGTGCCATCCCAGGCTTACACCACGAAGTACAACCGGTTCACCTTTTTCGTTGGAAAGTTGCGTTCCGATGACCCGGAGTTTGCCGTTAACTGCTACCGGTGAATTTTTTGGAGCTCTGAATGAAGATAAAGTTAAAATCACTATTAGGGAAATGAATGCTAATTTTATGATTTTCATTGGATTAAGTTTTTTATAAAAGATAAATGTTACAGTGTTTTTTCCAGTCGCTCTATCAGCTCCAGACACATTCGGCCGTTGTGATAGGGACATTTCCAGAAGCCGGCTTTGTCGTTTTTACGGTCTTTGATTCCATTTTCATTTACCGCCCAAACCCATTCGCCATTTTCCCTGTCGATAATATTTTCGTTGATAAAATTCCAGTTTTTCAATACATTATTGAGATAAACTGAATTACCGCTGATTTGGTATGCATTGTAATAACCAACCATGGCTTCGGCCTGCGGCCACCAGTCACAATTTGTATCGACATGTCCGGTTGCTGTGTTTTTTTCGTTTACAATAGCGCCATTTTCGCGTAAACCTTCGGCAGCGGCATCGGCTACTTTCAGCACAATGGGGCGTACTTTCCGAAGAATATCCGCTTTGTTAAGCACCTGAGCAGCTTCATAAATCAACCAGGAAGCTTCAATGTCGTGACCATACGAAACAAGTGTCGAACGGCAATTCCAGTCTTCGTCGAAAAACAAATCGAGATGATGAGTTTTCTGATTGACAATTTTATCGGTAAACAGAAGAATCAGATTTTGTAATTGTTGTTCCAGCACGGGGTCTTTCCACACGCGATAAAGATTGCTGTAAGCTTCCAGAATATGCAAATGCGTATTCATTGTTTTCTTTTCGTTGGCATCCTTTTCGCTCAGGCGGAGGTCGTCGAGCAATTTCCAGTCGCGGCTGTAGGCTTCGAAATAGCCGTTTTTCTGTTTATCAAAACTGTTTTTTTCGATAAAATAAAACAACTCTTTGGCGCGTTCGAGGCATTCCGCATCATTTGTAAGACGATAATATTCCACCAATGCATAAATGAAAAACGCCTGACTATAAATCTGTTTTTTAGCATCGGCCACAGTGCCATCGGCATTCAGCATCCAGTATGTTCCACCAAATTCTTCGTCGAAAAAATGATCAAAAATATAGTTTTTGGCATGCTCAGCAGTGGCTTTGTATTCGTTATTGCCAAGAATACGGGCCGCCGATGAGAAAGTCCACAAAATTCGTGCATTCAGAATTCCACCACGTGCTGCAGATTTCTGCAACTCGTTTTGGCCGGTCATTTGTCCGAAAAAACCACCATTTTCGTCCTTCATTTTCGTTTGCCAGAAATGAAGAATATTCTGCGTAAGTTCGTCCTCCAGTTGCTCTTTGAAGTCCTTAAACCTAAGCTCTAAAGGGTAAAAGTTAGTTTTATTATCCATTCTATTGATATACAGCTTTAAATTATCACCTCTACATTCACCACATTCCCGGCATCGAATAGCGGAATTATGTTGCCTGATATTTCAACTCCATTTAGCAAAACTTTGCTTACGCCTTTCATTTTTCCTTTCGGATTTTTCACTTCGATGTTGTACTTTGCGCCTCTGAATTTACGTTTCACGCTGAAAGCTTTCCAGTCGGCAGGAATGCAGGGCTCAATGCGCAAACCTTCGTAAGTGGGTTGTATGCCAAGTATGTATTGAGAAATGGCATAAAAATTCCATGCTGCTGTGCCTGTGAGCCACGAGTTTTTGGCTTCTCCGGGTTTGAAAGCATCTTTTCCGGCTATCATTTGGGCGTACACATAAGGTTCAACCTTGTGTAAATCGCTGATGTGTTCGGTATAGGCCGGACATATCTTGCGGAAATAGTCCCATGCTCTGTCGCCACGACCGCGCACTGTTTCGCCAATCATTATCCAGGGGTTGTTGTGGCAAAAAATGCCTGCATTTTCCTTGTAACCGGGAGGATAGCTCGATATTTCGCCGTATTCGATATAGTATTTTGAAAATGGAGGATTGTTGAGCACAATGCCATGCTCGCAATCGAGACGCTCTTTTACCGCTTCGAGTGCTTTGTCCACCAGGCCTTCTTCGAGTCCGATGCCTGCCATGGTACACCAGCCATTCGATTCGATAAAGATTTTGCCTTCTTCGTTTTCACCGGAGCCTATTTTATTGCCGTAAAAGTCGTAAGCGCGCAGAAACCATTCGCCATCCCAGCCATGTTGTTTGATGGCTACAACCATTTTGTCCACTTCGTTTTGTGCGCGTTGTGCTTCGGCAGTCTTGCCCGTTTTGTGACAAAGTTCCGCATAATCGCGACCATACACAACAAAAAGTCCGGCTATCATTATGCTTTCAGCTTTTGAGCCTTCGGCTTTATTTTCGGTAGTCTGGAAGCTTTCGTTCGGGTCGTTTGAGAAGCAGTTCAGATTCAGACAATCGTTCCAGTCGGCACGCCCGATAAGCGGTAATCCGTGCGGACCAAGATGATTGATGACATGATTGAAAGAAACTGTGAGATGTTCGAAAAGAGAAACTTCCGAGCCCGGAATATTATCGAAAGGCACCATTTCATCCAAAATGCTAAAATCGCCCGTTTCTTTGATATAAGCCGTTGTACCGAGAATGAGCCACATTGGGTCGTCGTTGAATCCCTGTCCGATTTCGTTGTTGCCTTTTTTTGTCAATGGCTGGTATTGATGATAACAACCGCCATCGGGAAATTGTGTGGAGGCAATGTCGATAATGCGTTCGCGGGCACGTTCGGGAATCTGATGTACAAAACCTATCAAGTCCTGGTTCGAATCGCGGAAACCCATGCCGCGGCCGATGCCACTTTCGAAAAACGAAGCCGAACGTGAGAAACAGAAGGTTATCATGCACTGATACTGATTCCAAACATTCACCATGCGGTCGAGTTTTTCTTCGTGCGTGGAGATCTTGAAAACGCTTAGCAGCCCGTCCCAATAGGTGCGCAATTCAGCCAGAGCAGCTTCCACTTTTTCAGTCGTATCGAAGCGTGCAATGCAGGCTTTCGCCTTTGTTTTGTTGATAATATTTTTGCTTTCCCACTTTTCGTCCTGCTCGTTCTCCACATATCCAAGCACAAAAATCAGGTCTTTGCTTTCGCCGGGCGCAAGTGTCACTTCCACATAATGCGAGGCAATGGGCGACCATCCATGAGCTTCGGAGTTGCGTGGCGCACCTTCGAGCACTGTTTGCGGTTCGTCAAAACCATTATACAAACCAAAAAATGTTTCGCGATCGGTGTCAAAACCCTGCATGGGCACATTCACCGAGTAATATGCATAATGATTGCGGCGCTCTCTGTATTCGGTTTTGTGATAAATCACCGAATCCTCTATTTCCACTTCGCCGGTCGAGAAGTTTCGCTGGAAATTCTCCATGTCGGTAGCGGCATTCCAGAGAGCCCATTCCACAAAAGAGAATATTTTCAGATTTTTTGTTTCAGTGGAATGATTTGTCAGTCGCAAACGTTGCACTTCGGCATGTGTTTTCAGAGGCACAAAGTAAAGAGCTTCGGCTTCCACGCCGTTTTTTGAGCCTTTTATGATGCTGTAATTCATGCCGTGACGGCATTCGTAACTGTCGAGTTCGGTTTTGCATGGCTTCCAACCCGGATTCCAGACTGATTCGCCATCGTTGATAAAAAAATATTTCCCCCCGCTGTCCATGGGCACATTGTTGTACCTGTAGCGGGTGATACGGCGGAATTTGGCATCTCTGTAAAAAGAATAACCTCCCGCTGTATTAGAAATTAAACTAAAGAAATCCTCGTTTCCGAGATAGTTGATCCATGGCCAGGGTGTACGTGCATTGGTAATAACGTATTCACGCCGGCTGTCATCGAAATGTCCGTATTGCATTGTATATGTCTGATTAATAGATATATATGTATTTGATTGACAGAATTTTTGCAGGATCTCATAAACTTTTCCAAACGGGTATTGGGTTGGAAAAGTTCAGAGAAACTGTTTTCAGTTTTTTATTTTCCGAAAGAAATCCTTTTTACTTCAGGTGCTTTCTTTTTTGTTCCAGCTTTTCGGCATTTTCTTTTACCACCTTATCTGAAAGCGGATAAAACAGCATTCCCACAAACGCCAGAACACCGCATACAGCAGGGAATATGCTGATCATCAGTTTTTCACCAAAAATTGTTTCGGCAGCCTGTTGTGCGGCATTCGGATCGTAATTGAAAATGGCCAGAATCCAGCCACTCATTGCAGCTCCGAGTGCCCATCCGAGTTTTTGCGACATGGACGACGATGAGAAAATCAATCCGGTGGCACGGCGACCGGTTTTCAGTTCCTGATCGTCCACGATATCGGCAAACATCGACCATAAAAGCGGAAGAACATAACCTGCAAATACCGAAGTGAAGAACTGAAGTATCAGAATCAGAGTGATGTTATTCGGGATGATGTAGAATCCGAGGCTTAAAATTCCGGCAAAAAGAATCGAAAGCATGTAGGTTCTTTTTTTGCCGTATTTTGCCGAAATGGAAGGTGCGGCCATTACTCCTATAAGGTTGGCAGCCTGACCCACTAAAAAGTAAATGGTGGTCATGTCCCAGCCGGTTCCGGCCATCCGGTAATTCACCTGCACGTAATCGCGGAAATAGTAAATGGCAACGCTGTCGCGGATGGCATTGAAAAGCAGGGCTGCCAGTCCGGTAGCTACCAGAATCCACCAAGGTGAATTGTGGAAAAGGTCTTTTATATCCTGCTTCACCGAAACATTATCTTCGCTTTCAATCTGCTTTACCCTTTCTTTTGTCCAGCTGAAACAAAGCAGGAATAGCACCACACAAATAATTCCGATGGTTCCGACGCCCATTACCCATCCGATGGGAGAGGTGCTCACTGAATTTTCGACTACGTTTGCTCCCTGTGCAATGGTTTCGTTTCCAAAATTATTCGAATAAAAATCAATCAGTGGCTGAAGCAGCATGAAGGTAATAAAGCTACCAATAAAGGCAAATGACATCCGGTATGATGATAGCGTGTTTCGTTCTTTCGGATCGGATGACATAACTCCCAGCAATGATGCGTAGGGTACGTTTATAAGCGAATAAACAATCATCATAAGTGAATAGGTGATGTATGCATAAACGAGTTTTCCGGTTTGTCCGAACTCCGGAGTGAAAAAAGTAATAACTCCCATCACGGCAAAAGGAATGGCAAACCAAAGCAGATACGGACGGTATTTACCCCAGCGGCTTTTGGTGCGGTCGCTGGCAATGCCGACAATTACATCGAAAAATGAATCCCACAAACGGGCCACAAGAAACATGGTTCCGGCTGCTGCGGCTGTAATACCGAAAACATCGGTGTAGAAAAACAGTGAATACATTCCAAAAATCTTCCAAAACATGGAAGAAGCGGCATCACCAAAGCCGTATCCGATTTTCTCTCTGAGTTTGATTTTTTCTGTGGTCATTTTTCTGGTATTTTTTTGTTTTTATTAAATCACTGTTAATCCCGGTTGTTTAATGCAGATGTATTGATTTGCAAGGTATCAGGAAGCAATAATATAGTTTTAAAAGGAGTATTATTTTTTTATTTTAGGACTCAATACAAGCATCACAATGTCGTCGCCACCCACTACAAAGTCCGACTGATACTTTTTGCGTTTGAATGTAAGGTCTTTTTTCTCCCACACATCCCTGAAGCGAAAATCTGCATCTTTAGTAGTAAGAGTCATTTTATGAAGCGGATCGGTTACGCTGAAAGTATTCCAGTCGATGCTGAATTTACGGACTTGTTCCGAGCGGTTAAGAAATGCAACAGCCCATGAACCATCGCTGAGTGGTTTTATCCAGGTTTCTACGCTGTCTTTCACTTCGTGACGAAAGCCCTGTATGCCCAGTTTATCCTGATTTATGGCAATTACTTCTTTGTTGGTAAGCACACTTAGCGTTTGCGGATTCATGTCGCGCAGGTCGTTGCCCGACATTAGTGGAGCTGCAATCATGGCCCACATGGAAAAATGCGCACGTTCCTGATTGTAGGTCATACCATTTCCCACCTGCATCATGTCGGGATCGTTCCAATGTCCGGGTCCGGCATACTGACGAAGTCCTTCCTGCATGTCGAGAATTTGCATTGCGCCCCAGGCTGTCCACGAACCATGATTGTAGGTACAGTCGTAGCAGTTGTGAATATCGCCGGTTGTTCTCCAGAGATGCCCCACTTCTTTGGCCCAAAGCCAGGGTTTGTTGCCTCCCCATTCGCACAGACTGAACACAATCGGATGTCCGGCTTGTTTCAGGGCTTTACTCATAGTGGTGTAAGCTCCCTGTGCGTTCAGATGATCGGTGTAACACCAGTCGTATTTCAGGTAATCGACACCCCATTTGGCATACATCAATGCGTCCTGATATTCGTAGCCACGGCTTCCCGGGCGACCACCACAGGTTTTATCGCCTGCGCAGGAATAAAGACCGAATTTCAGTCCTTTGGAATGCACATAATCGGCAAGGGCTTTGATGCCTGAAGGAAAACGTTCAGGGTCGGCCACAATAAATCCGAGCGAGTCGCGGCCAATCTGCCAGCAATCGTCGATGACTATGTATTCGTATCCAGCGTCTTTCATTCC
>CAZWLJ010000025.1:0-45288 GCA_964634605.1 uncultured Paludibacter sp. | reverse complement strand
TGAAAATCAATAAATAAGATTAAATCCTATTCTTCCTACAAAGTTATGTTTTTTTTGTTAAAAATACAACCTGCGATACGGAATATTGTTGTAAATAATAATCCGTTTTTATTATTCAGCATTTAAAATTGAATTTTCTGCGCATTGAATTTTTCCGAAAGTCCTTTTTTTCATTTTTAATATTATTTTTGTAATGAAAAACTTAATGAAATCGAATTGCCGTTATGAAAACTTCAATATTATTTTTCGGAGCATCATTTTTTTTGACTCTGATTTCGTGTAACAATCAACATAAACCGACGAACATTTTGAAACAGACTGATTTTGCGGCACCACCCGTTGCCGAAGTGAAAGCCGACACTTTTACCAATTTTGGCCAGCAACGTATCGACCCCTATTTCTGGATGAAAGATAAGAATAATCCGAAAGTGACAAAATACCTCAAAGACGAAAACGCGTACACCGATACTGTAATGGCGTCAACAAAAGATTTACAACAAAAAATCTTTGATGAAATAATCGGACGAATTAAAGAGGATGACCAGACTTATCCTACGCTTTCCAACGGGTATTACTACTACACACGTACCGAAAAAGGGAAGCAGTACCGAACATATTGCCGAAAAAAAGGTTCGCTGAACGCTCCCGAAGAGGTTACATTTGATGTCAACAAACTGGCTGAAGGAAAACCGGCATACATGTTCGGCGGAAATACCATAAGCCCCGACAACACAAAATCGGCTTACTTCTACAACGAAACCGGTTCGTTTGCCGATTATAAGCTGAAAATTAAAGATTTGACAACCGGAAAGGATCTCGGTTTCGAGGTGAAAGGCGCATCATCCTTTGCGTGGGCTAATGACAGTAAAACCATTTTCTACAGTGTGATAGATCCAATCACGCTGCGTTCGTACCGTGTGTATCGTCAGGTGCTCGGAGGTCCTAAACCCGAACTTATATACGAAGAAAAAGACACCAGATTCAGTACCGGTGTATCCGGAACCAAAACCCGCGAGTGGATTAGCATATCATGTGCAAGTGCCACCACTTCAGAGGAAAGAATACTCTCAGCAGATCATCCTGAAGGTGAATTTAAAGTATTTATCCCGCGTGTTCAGGATGTGGAATATGATATTTATCCGCACAGGGAATATTTCTTTATCCGCTATAAGGACAAGCAAAATCTGAACGGGAAAGTTTATCAGGTTGCCAAATCTGAATATGCCAATAGAAGCGCCTGGAAAGAAATTGTGAAACACAATAAAGATATTCGGATCGAAAGTTTGAATATTCAGAAAGAATACATTGTAATCGAAACCCGTAAAAACGGACTTACCGAACTTGAGATTCGTAATCTTGAAACGGGTAAAAGTCGTTTTGTATCTTTCCCGGAGCCGGTTTATAATGCCTACTCAAGCGGCAATCCGGAATATGAAGCCAGTACTTTCAGGTATTCATATACTTCACTCAACAGACCAACCACGCTGTACGAGTACGATTGCACGGTCGGGAAATCCACTTTGCTCAAACAGCAGGAAATTCCATCCGGATTCAATCCCGATGATTACGTAGTGGAAAGACTTTGGGCAGTTGCTGCTGATGGTGTCAAAGTACCCATGTCCATTGTTTACAAGAAAGGACTGAAGAAAAACAACGCCAATCCTGCTCTGCTATATGCCTATGGCAGCTATGGCATGAGTTCGGATGTATATTTCAGTTCCGGTTATTATAGCCTGATTGACAGGGGATTTGTATTTGGAATTGCTCATATACGCGGTGGCAGCGACCTGGGAGAACAGTGGTATGAAGATGGTAAACTGCTGAAAAAGAAAAATACATTTACAGATTTTATTGCCTGCAGCGAGAAACTGATAGCCGATAAATATACTTCGGCCATCAAGCTGGCTGCCATGGGTGGAAGCGCTGGAGGACTGCTGATGGGTGCTGTGGCTAATATGCGGCCTGATTTGTATCAGACCATCGTGGCTCAGGTACCATTTGTGGATGTGGTAACCACCATGCTCGACGATACACTTCCGCTGACTACCAGCGAATACGAAGAGTGGGGAAATCCGAACAATGAAGAATACTTCAAATACATGCTTTCGTATTCGCCCTACGACAATATCAAACCGCAAAACTACCCGAACATGCTGATTACGGGTGGAATCAACGATTCGCAGGTGCTTTTCCATGAACCGACAAAATATGTAGCCAAACTGCGCTCCATGAAAACTGACAATAATATTTTGCTCCTGAAAATGAATATGGACAGCGGACACGGAGGTGCTACCGGTCGTTACGACGGCATTAAGGAAACAGCTTTTGAACTGGCATTTATATTGAACAGAGTAGGTGTGGATAAATAAATTGCAGTGAAAATATAAAATAAAGGGTTACAATTTAGTTGTAACCCTTTATTTTTTTACTCCGGAATCGGTTAAAGTTTACTATTTACTGCATCCAGAATTTCCTTTTCCAGTATTTGTGTTTTCAGTTCCAAATCTTTTACCCGGGAGAGTATTTCAGCTGCATAATCTTTATCCTTGATTCCCAAAGCATTAACTTTCACATTGAGCGCAGCTCCCATGACAGCGCTCCTCGCTGCCAGCGCTCCAACACCGGCATCGGTTACGGAGTTTGGATTGCCTGTTTCCACCATGGCCTGCATGACTTCCATAGATTGATAGCTGGTCTGCATTACCTGAAACGGTATTTCCATCGCGTGTTTTGTCGCGGCCTGAATGGCATCGGTTCTGATTGCTTTTTCTTCATCCGTATTTTTAGGCAGTCCGAAAGCATTCATAATCGCATTGAAAGCCTGCGTATCTTCATCAATCAGGGTCAGCAATCTCTCGTAATAATGTTTTCCTTTTTCAGCCCAACCGGAAAATTCTTCCCAGCGGTCGTCCCAACCTTTTTTGTGTGCCGACAGATTGGCAACCATCGTACCCAAGGCAGCGCCAAAGGCACCCATACATGCCGAAACCGATCCGCCACCCGGCGCGGGACTTTCGGATGCTGTTTCGTAGGCAAATTCAGTAATCGTCATATCAACCAAACGTTTATCGGAGTGATCTTCGAGCTGATATTCAATGATTTTCTTTTTTGGATCGAAAGGCGCAAGGTCATCCAGTCCGAGTGATTTAACAGCAATCTTAATGATTTCTTCATCCGAAATTCCGGTGGAACGGTGTTGTTTTTTCAGAAAATAGCGTCCGGTTTCGAGCATTATTTGTAATGAAACCATTCCCACCAGTTCAGAACCGGTAACCCGAATTCCACGTACAGCCGCCCGTTCGCAAGCCAGTTCAAAAACCTGATGGAGCGGTACAGCAGTTGTATCAGTAATATTGAACGAAAGCTGAGCGATGCCGTATTCCTCGATGTACCAGCCAATTCCTTTCACCCCTTTGAGCAAACCGGGTGTGTAAACGGTGTTTCCGTCGGTATCTTTCACTATTTTACCGGTCAGCGGATTTCCTTCACGCTTAACGCGTCCTTTTTCGCGGATATCAAAAGCGATGCTGTTGGCCCAGCGGGTGGAAGTAGTGTTCAGATTGACATTGTATGCTATCAGCAAATTTCGGGCACTGACAGCAACGGCACCAGCTTTCCGTACTGTTTCGGTAAATTCAGCAGGACCAAAATCTGGTTTCCATTCCGGATTTGTAAGTTTCTTCGGCAATCCCTCATATTCACCGGCACGGCAAGCTGCCAGGTTGCGGCGCTTTTCCTCTGTGCATGCAAATTCGTAGAAATAGCCCGGAATACCAAGTTCATCACCGATGCGTTTTCCTAATTTTCGGGCAAATTCTACTGTTTCTTCCATCGTGATATTCTTAATCGGAATAAGCGGAAGTACATCTGTTGCTCCGAAACGGGGGTGTTCGCCGTGATGTTTGCTCATATCAATTAGTTCGGCTGCTTTTTTCACCGCCCGAAATGCCGCTTCGCACACTGCATTCGGCTCGCCAACAAAAGTTACCACCGTGCGGTTCGTTGCTTTTCCCGGATCAACATCAATTAGTTTCACATTTTCAACTGATTTAATTTCATCAGTTATTTGATTGATAATCTGCATATTGTTCCCTTCGCTGAAATTGGGAACGCATTCTATGATTTGGTTCATTTTATTTTGATTGATTAAGTGTTTGAGTAATATCGGGCTGAAAGCCCAATTTATTTCAGCCCAATGGCAACGCCTTGGGTAATAATGATATGGTGCGAATTAGCGCCCTGAAAGGGCAACTTACTCAGTCAGTCCACAAATAGGTTTCATTAAATTCAATTCCGTATTCTTTCAAAAATAACAAATACTCTTCCTGAAAAGTTATTTTTTTATGGTGTTCTTCCTGATTTTCAATGTATTTTTTTGTTTTGATGTATAAGGATGGACTGACTGAAAATCCGCCATATCCACCTTGCAAGGCGAAATTTTTGTAATAATCATCTTTTGTTTTTATCCAACGGCTACTGTGGCGTTTTACTTCTTCGGCCAATTTGGCCAACGCAATGTTTTTGGACATCACACAAAGAATGTGAAAATGGTCACTGACACCATTTATGACGATTGGGATGCAATCTAAGTCCTTCAATTCAGACCCCATATAAGCGTACATTTCTCTTTTGTCCTTTTTGCGGATTGTTGGACTTATTGATTTGATGTGTGAAATCAAATGAACATATAGTCTTGATAAAGATTGTGACATAATATCTACTTTTTAAGCCGCCCTTTCAGGGCGCTGATTTTAAGAGTTCGTTACTATCCCAAGGCGTTGCCATTGGGTTGAAATAAGTTGTCCTTTCAGGACGAAAAAGCAAAATTACAACAAATGTTTACTGTATGTGAAAAATTAGGTTGCAGATTAATTGTATTTGTTTGCCTAATTCGAGTTCAAAAAATCTGATTCGCACACTAAAATTCCCCATTTAAAGGGTTAGGGGCAGGTTTCATTTGCCCCTGCTGATATAATAATTCTTTAAAATTCCCTGTTTTAAACACGATAAAATCGGCTTTATTTCCTTTTTTCAAAACACCGATATCATTTCTTTTCAATGCTTTTGCAGCACGACAAGTCACTGCAGCCCACATCTCAGCCATCGAAAGCTTTTCATACGCTCCAAGAATAGCAGCTTGTGTGAGCAAATCACCCATCGGTGCGCTGCCTGGGTTCCAGTCGGAGGCAATGACGAGAGGACAGCCTGCATTGAGCATTTTTCTTGCAGGTGCAAATCGCTCTCCCAAACCAATAGACGCTCCCGGCAGGATTACGGGCATGACATCGCTTTTTGCTAAAATTTCAATTTCATGTTCATCCGCATATTCCAGGTGATCGATAGAAACGGCTTGAAGTCCTGTTGCTAATGAAGCGCTACCGGAAGAAAACTGGTCGCCGTGAATTACTGCATCAAAGCCCATTTTTTTTGCTTCCGAAAGATAATACTTTGCATCGGTAATAGAAAACGCTCCCTTTTCAACGAAAATATCCACACGGTTAGCCAGATTTTGTTTTTTCACTTCCGGCAGAAGATTTTCAATGATGTACTGCAAATATTCCCGTTCGTTTCCCGGAAAATCTTTCGGTTTCATGTGAGCAGCAAGACAAGTCGGGATCAGTTCAGCGTTTGTTTTTTTATTGGCTAACTGAATGGCTTTTAATATTTTTAATTCATCGTCCATCGAAAGTCCGTAGCCGCTTTTTACTTCGATGGTTGTAATCCCCTGACGATAAAGTTTTTCAGCCCTTTCAACGGTCAATGCTGTCAATTCTTCCAAACTTGCTTCACGGGTTTTCATCACCGTACTCCAAATGCCACCGCCAACTTCCGCAATTTCCAGATAGGTTTTTCCTTCCAATCTCATGGCATAATCATTGGCGCGCGAACCGGCCCAACAAATGTGGGTATGCACATCAATCATTCCTGGCAAACAAACAAAATCACCTTCCAAATACTGCACATCGGCATCCGGATTTTCCTTACGCAATTGCTCAAAATTCCCTATCGCTAAAATCTTTCCATCCCGATGCAAAATACCTCCGTCTGGAATTATTTCCAACTGTTCATCTGACAATTTCCCCCGTTCAGACAGATTGTCCATGGTCAGGAGTTGGGTGAAAGGACCGGATAATATGACTGCCCCCCGGCCCCCTGAAGGGGGAGTATTTAGAAGGTATGATGAAAGTTTATTGGTATTATTCATATTATGTTAAATCTTTTTTTTGGAATAGAGAATAAACTGTCTTAATCAGGAACTAATTTGAAATTCGTGATAATTCATTTGTATTCAAAAAAACGTTTCAATCTGTACTTTCCATGTCATCTGCGCCCCAAAATTCCCCCTTTAGGGGGTTAGGGGGCAATGTTTCTTTGCTTCTTCATATCCGGCATCGGCATGCCGGTAAATCCCCATTGCAGGATCATTAAAAAGCACTCGTCGTAAACATTCGTCAGCCCGTTCGGTTCCATCGGCTACAACGACCATTCCGGCATGCTGCGAATATCCGATCCCTACGCCGCCACCGTGATGAAACGAAACCCACGTGGCTCCGCCACTGGTGTTTGCCATCAAATTCAGCAATGGCCAGTCCGAAACAGCATCCGATCCATCGAGCATTCCTTCTGTTTCACGGTTTGGCGAAGCTACTGAACCGCAATCGAGATGATCTCGCCCAATCACAATCGGCGCTTTCACCTTTCCATCGCGAACAAGCTGATTAAAAAGCAGTCCCGCTTTTTCCCGTTCGCCCATACCCAGCCAGCAAATGCGGCTCGGCAAACCCTGAAAAGCTACTTTCTGTTGAGCTTCGGTGAGCCATTTGATAAGATGTGTATTTTCGGGGAAAAGCTCCATTAATGCGCGGTCAGTGGTGAAAATATCTTCCGGGTCACCGGAAAGTGCTGCCCAGCGGAACGGACCTTTTCCGTCGCAGAAAAGCGGACGGATAAATTTCGGTACAAAACCCTCAAAACCAAACGCATTTTCGCAGCCACCCTGACGGGCAAATTCACGCAGGTTGTTCCCGTAATCAAAGGTTACACTTCCCCTTTGCTGCATTTCGAGCATAAAACCGACGTGTCGGGCCATACTTTTCAATGAAAGGTTTTTGTATTCTTCGGGATTTATTTTTCTCAGTTTCAACGCATCTTCAAGCGTCAGTCCATTGGGAACATAACCATTCAACGGATCGTGTGCCGATGTCTGATCGGTCAGAATATCGGGTATCAGGTTGTCTTTCAGTAATTTTTCAAGTGTGTCGCCGATATCGCCTACCAATCCGATGGAGGTGTTTTCGCCTTTCTCCACAGCATCTTTGAGCCAAGCCACTGCTTCGTCATAGCTGTACGTCATTTTATCGACATAGCGGGTTTCGAGACGTTTTTTGATCCGTTCAGGGTCAATATCTACTCCCAGATACGCTGCACCTGCCATGGTTGCTGCCAATGGCTGAGCGCCACTCATTCCGCCCATTCCACCGGAACAAATCCAGCGGTGTCTGAGGTCCCCGTTGAAATATTTCCTTCCGGCTTCTGCGAATGTTTCGTACGTTCCCTGCAAAATACCCTGCGAACCGATATAAATCCAGCTTCCGGCTGTCATCTGTCCGTACATCATCAATCCACGCGCTTTCAGTTCTTCGAAATGTTCCCAGGTGGCCCAGGCCGGAACCAGATTGCTGTTGGCAATGAGCACTCGTGGTGCTTGCGGATGCGTCCTTACAAGTCCGATCGGTTTCCCGGATTGTACAAGCAACGAATGATTTTCATCCAACTCCAACAAATAACGGATAATGTCTTTTACTGCCTGTACATTTCGTGCCGCTTGTCCTGTACCACCGTAAACAATCAGGTTTTCAGGATCTTCGGCCACTTCGCGGTCGAGGTTATTGAGCAACATGCGCAAAGGTGCTTCCGTCTGCCACGATTTTGCGTGCAGATTGTTTCCGCGGGGTGCCCGGTAATTCGGATGAGAAGCATAAGTTTCAAGAAATTCAGTGTAATTCATAGGTAAAAGTTTTCGGGCTGTAAGCCCAATTTATTTCAGCCCAATGGCAACGCCTTGGGTAATTTAATATAAAAAAGCAATTTTGCGCCCTGTAAGGGCAAATTAATTAATCTGTCCATAAATATGTTTCATCATATTCAATTCCATATTCTTTCAAAAATAGTAAATATTCTTCATGAAAAGTCATTATTTTATGATGAACTTCCTGGTTCTCGATGTATTTCCTTGTTTTGTCGTGTAATGAAGGACTTACTGAAAATCCTCCATAGCCACCCTGCCAGGCAAAATTTTTGTAATAATCTCCCTTTGTTTTTATCCACCGGCTACTGTGTCTTTTAACTTCTTCTGCTAATTTTGACAAGGAAATATTCTTAGACATTACGCAAAGTATGTGAAAATGGTCGCTAACGCCGTTTATAGCAATGGGGATACAATATAAATCTTTCAGGATTGAACCCATGTATGCATATAACTCACTTTTTTCCTGTTTACTTATTGTCGGACTTGTGGTTTTGATGTGTGAAATCAAATGTACGTAAAGTTTTGATAAGGATTGTGCCATAATTTAGATATTAAGTTGCCCTTTCAGGGCGCATTGTCGAGAGCATATCCCTTTCCCAAGGCGTTGCCGTTGGGTTGAAATAAGTTGTCCTTTCAGGACGAAGATGCTTGTTTATTTTTTTAATCCAAGACAATCTGCTTAAATGTGCCATAAGTGTTTAATCTATATTCCAAACACTTCATCATCTTCATTTTTCAGATGAATGTGGTGCTTTTTGGCTGTTTCATTTAATCGTTTGATGATTTTTTTGGATTGTATTAGTTTAATGGCATTTTCTATATCTTCGGAAAACAGCCGGTCAGTCTCAGCAAATGAAATATGTTCACGGATTAAATCATGCATTTCATCAAGCAGAATATTCGATTTCATCGGTTTCCGAAAATCAAATCCCTGTGCGGCACACATCATTTCGATACCGAGAATTTTTTCCAGATTTTCCACAATACGGAGACTTTTACTTACCGCCACTGAACCCATACTTACGTGGTCTTCCTGCCCAAGCGAAGTGGGAATACTGTCGGCGCTGGCCGGGAAACAAAGCGATTTATTTTCGCTCACGAGTGCTGCCGTGCTGTATTGCAAAATCATAAAACCAGAATTCAATCCCGTGTGTTTCATCAGCAACTTTGGTAAACCAGGTACACTTTCCATCATCGAAAGGTAGATACGTCGGTCTGATATATTGCCCAGTTCGGCAGCTGCCAGTCCGGCATAATCAATCGGCAAAGCAATAGGCTGTCCGTGAAAATGCCCGCCGCTGATGGTTTTATCTTCGCTGAAAATAATCGGATTGTCGGTAACAGAATTGATTTCGGTGAGAATGGTTTCTTTCAGATGCAGCCAGGCATTGCGCGAAGCGCCGTGCACCTGCGGAATACACCGCAGCGAGTACGGATCCTGAACGCGGTTGCATTTTTTGTGCGATTTTACTATTTCGGAGTGTGAAAGCAACATACGCATACGCGATGCCACATAAATCCCTCCCGAATGCGGACGAAGCTGATGCAATTCTTCGTCAAAAGGTTTAATGGAACCCATCATCGCCTCTAAATTCATTGCAGCGATAATATCAGCATGGTCCAGACAGTTTTGAAGTTTTTCGAGCAACAAAATAGCGTGAGCCGCCATAAACTGTGTGCCGTTAATCAATGCCAGACCTTCTTTCGGTCCTAAATCCACCGGTTTCATGTCCAGCTTTTTCAACACAAGGTCCATAGACACTTGTTCATCGTTATACCACACTTTCCCCATTCCTATCAAAGGCAGAAATAAATGCGATAGTGGAGCTAAATCGCCCGAAGCACCCACAGAGCCTTGCTCCGGAACACAGGGAATTATGTCATTTTCGATGTGCCAGAGAATGCGTTCCACCGTTTCCACAGCTATACCCGAGTAGCCCTTGCAAAGCGCGTGAAGCTTCAGAATAAGCATCAGTTTGGCAATTTCCTTATCGATAAAATTACCCACACCCACGCTGTGGCTCATCAGCAGGTTGTATTGCAGTTTTTTTGTGTCTTCCTTGCTAATTAGTGACGTACAGAGCGGACCAAAGCCGGTATTGATGCCGTACACCACTTTTTTCTTATGGACAATTTTGAGTACCACATCACGATTGGACTGTACACGGGAGATGGTTTCAGGAGTGAGAACGCCTTTAATTTCGTTGCGGGCGAGCTTCAACGCAACTCCTATGGTAAGAAAATCTTCGCCGAAGCGAAAATATTTTATTTTGTTGTTTTTCATGAATTGCTTGATTAAAAAGGAATAATCATTCTTTTTTAATGCAAATATAGTCAAAAGGTATTTGAAATGCCAGAAGAAGTCAATATATTTTCGTCAAATTTCTTTGTTCCTCCAGTTTCCTTTGTTTAAATACAAAAAGCCTAAAACAGAGATAATAATCCAGTAAACGAATTCGGAAAGCCAGACAATTTCAACTGATGTACGTAAAATCACAGCAGTATAATATACAAACAACAGGTAGAAAAATAAAGTAATAAATTCGATAATAAAAGATGATTTGGTATTACCCGTACCGGAAATGGTATTGAAAAGAATATTGCCTACAGCGCATAGTACCATAGCCACCGATACCACCCGAAGCGTGGGAATGCTGGCAGCAATCAGTTCGGGATTATTGGTATATATCCGTGCAAAAAATTCAGGAAAAACAAAGGTAAAAATCATCATTGGCACGACTACTGCAAGTGCCATTTTCATCACTTTCATCATGAAAGGAATGACGCGCTCTTTATGACCTTCGCCTATCATATTGCTGACCATCGTATTGACTGTAGTTGATAAAGCCGAACCAGGTATCATCAGCAGGATGTAAAGGCTTCTGCCGATGTTGGTTACTGCCAGAGGCCGCTCACCAAGCCGTTCGATAAAGATAAAGAACATAAACCAGGTGGAGATAGAGATGAAAAACTGAAACATGATAAATACCGACAAACTTAATATCTTTCCAATCGTCTGAAAATCGATTTTTCTGAATACAAACAAATGAAAGATATGTTTGTCGTCCTGTTTCAGAGTAATGATCAGCAGATAAATCAGAGTTGTAAATTCAGCTATTGTAGATGCGATGGCTGCTCCGGCAATTCCCCATTCAGGGAAACCGAATTTGCCGAAAATGAGCAGATAATCGAGAATGATATTAGTGACAGCGGTAATGACAGCTGATATTGAAAGTACTTTAGTACGTGTAACTCCAACAAAAAATGCACGAAATACTACATTGAGAAACGAAAAGAAAAAACCGTAAATACGCCAGTTGAGAAATTCAACCGAAGCCTGATAAATTTGATCCGAATGCACCAAAATACGAATCAGATCCGGAATGAAAATCACAGAAAGAGTAAAAATAACAGCAGCTATCAGAAAATTGAATATCAGCGCATTATTAAATATCGGACCGATTTCACTAAATTTTTTCTCCCCGTTTCTTCGGGCTATCAGAATTTGTGCTCCCTGACTGAATCCAAATCCAACAAAGTAAATGGCTATGTAGAACACACCCCCAATGGCCGAAGCTCCCAAAGCCACTTCGCTAACACGTCCCAGAAAAGCAGTATCGGTTACGTTGACAATGTTCTGAGCTATCAGCGTAAGGAAAATGGGATAAGTTACCTGAAATATTTTCTTATTGGAATACATAAAAATGCCGTTTCAGACACCATACTGTGGTTTGAAACTTTTATTAATGATTTATTCTGCCGTTTTTTTTAACGAATTGTAAATAAAAAAAATTCTGCCAGGATAAAAAACCTGGCAGATTATTTCAGTCAAAGAATTTTCGATTAATGATAAAAAGTACCGTGTGAAAAATAATATTCGATAATATAAAATGCAGCACCCGCTAAATATCCCAGAAGTGCAATCCAGCTGATTTTTTTCACGTACCAGAAGAAATTTATTCTTTCCATACCCATAGCTGCAACTCCGGCGGCTGAACCGATAATCAGAATGCTGCCACCTGTTCCGGCACAGTAAGCAAGAAATTCCCACAGGTAATGATCCATCGGGTATTGAGCCAAATCGTACATTCCCTGTGTAGCAGCTACCAGCGGAACATTGTCGATAATTGCCGAAGCCAGTCCGATAGCAATAACAATGAAATTCAGATTTCCGATTTTTTCATCCAGGAATTGAGAAAGTGTGCTTAGTATTCCCGATACTTCGAGCGAAGCCACGGCCAGCAGAATTCCGAGGAAGAAAAGGATACTCGGCAAATCAATCCGGGTAAGCACTTCAACCAATGTTCGCCGTCTGCCGTTTTCGGGTTGATCTTCCGTGTGATTACGATGCATGATGTCTGTCACAATCCATAAAAATCCGACTGCAAGCATCATACCCATGAAAGGCGGAAGATGAGTCAGTGTTTTGAAAATGGGCACCATAATCAGCATGCTTAAACCAAGTATCAGAATAATGCTTTGCTGTTTGCGTGATAATTCCTTATATGTTTCAGTAGCCAGAAACGGACGCTCCACATTGCCTTTCATAGTCAGCGAAAGAACTCCGAGAGGAATGGCAAGACTGATGAAACTGGGAGCAAACAAACGAGCCATGATGTTGAAAGCCGATATTTGCCCGCCAATCCAGAGCATGGTTGTTGTCACGTCGCCTATCGGACTCCAGGCACCACCCGCGTTGGCAGCAATTACCACAATTCCCACATAGAAGAGCCTTGTATCATGGTCTTTAATCAATTTTCGAAGGAGTGAAACCATTACAATGGTGGTAGTCAGGTTGTCAAGAACAGCTGAAAGGAAAAATGTCAAAATTCCAATAATCCAGAGAAGCGATTTTTTGTTGGTAGCCTTGATTCTCTCGGTTATCACCTCAAATCCGTTATATGAATCGATTAACTCAACTATAGCCATTGCACCCATCAGAAAAAACAGAATACTGGATATATCTCCCAGATGTTTTAGTAATTCCTCGTTTACCAGATGTGTATCGGATTGTGTTAAAATATAGACAACCCACAATACAACACCAGTTATAAGTGCTGATGCCGTTTTGTTGATTTTAATGTTGTGTTCAAGTGCTATGGCAGCATACCCCACTACAAATAAGATAATTATAATTGCAATCATGTTGAAAATAATTTAATAAAATTTCTGACTTTTTATGTTGTTGTTTTTTTGTATCTGTCTTGAATAAAGTAATTTCATAGCTGCATATAATGTACTAATCCAGCTTCAGTACTGCTAAAAAAGCTTTCTGGGGTACTTCTACCGATCCGATTTGTTTCATCCGTTTTTTCCCTTTTTTCTGTTTCTCGAGCAGTTTGCGCTTTCGGGTTACGTCGCCTCCGTAACATTTGGCAGTAACGTCTTTTCTTACAGCCTTGATTGTTTCGCGGGCAATGATTTTGGCTCCGATAGCAGCCTGTACCGCGATATCAAACTGCTGACGGGGAATCAGTTCACTCAGTTTTTCGCACATGCGCCTTCCGAGACTCACTGCATTGTCGAAATGAATAAGCGATGAAAGTGCATCAACGCTTTCTCCGTTGAGTAAAATATCGAGTTTTACAAGTTTGGATGGCCTCCAGCCGTTCATGTGATAATCAAATGAGGCATATCCTTTCGAAATACTTTTCAGTTTGTCGTAAAAATCGAATACGATTTCGCCGAGTGGCAGGTCGTAAATGATTTCAATACGGTTTCCGGAAACATATTCCTGCTTGATCAGCTCACCGCGTTTACCGAGGCAAAGTGTCATGATTTGTCCGATGTAGTCTGTACGGGTAATTACAGAAGCACGTATGTAAGGCTCTTCGATGGTGTCGATAGCCATAATGTCGGGCAATCCGGCCGGATTGTGTACTTCGAGTAAATCACCTTTTTTGGTGTGAACCTTGTACGAAACGTTTGGTACCGTGGTGATTACGTTCATGTCGAATTCGCGGTCGAGTCGTTCCTGGATTATCTCCATGTGGAGCAAACCTAAAAATCCGCACCTGAATCCAAACCCGAGCGCCACCGATGATTCCGGCTCAAAAGTGAGTGAAGCATCGTTGAGTTGAAGTTTTTCAAGCGAAGAGCGCAGATCTTCGAAATCTTCGGCTTCGATGGGGTAAACTCCGGCAAATACCATTGGTTTCACTTCCTCAAAGCCCGATATAGCTTTGTCGCACGGTCTTTTCACGTGAGTAATCGTATCGCCCACTTTCACTTCCCTGGAAGTTTTGATTCCGGATATAATGTAACCTACATTACCCGCGCTTAGCGAATCGGCAGGCGACATATCTAATTTCAGAACACCAATTTCATCGGCATTATACTCCTTACCGGTGTTCACAAATTTCACCAGATCGCCTTTTCGGACAGTGCCGTTTTCAATTTTGAAGTAAGCAATGATTCCGCGAAAAGCATTAAATACCGAGTCGAAAATCAAAGCCTGCAACGGAGCATCCGGATCGCCTTTCGGAGCCGGTATCCGCTCCACAATGGCAGCCAGAATTTCCTCAATGCCCATTCCGGTCTTACCGCTGGCACGGATAATTTCTTCCGGTTTACAACCAAGCAAATCCACAATCTGGTCTTCCACTTCCTCGGGCATGGCGCTGTCCATATCCATTTTGTTCATCACAGGGATGATTTCAAGGTCATGCTCTATTGCCATGTAAAGATTGGAAATTGTCTGTGCCTGAATGCCCTGAGTAGCATCTACAATGAGCAGCGCCCCTTCGCAGGCGGCTATGGAGCGTGAAACTTCGTACGAAAAATCAACATGTCCCGGAGTGTCAATCAGATTGAGAATGTATGCTTCATCCTGATAGGTATATTTCATCTGGATGGCATGACTCTTGATTGTGATACCCCGCTCACGTTCCAGGTCCATGTTGTCAAGTACTTGTGCCTGCATGTCCTTTCCGGCTACTGTCTGTGTGAATTCAAGCAGGCGGTCAGCAAGGGTACTTTTCCCATGGTCAATATGTGCTATTATGCAAAAATTTCGTATCTTATTCATTTATAATTAACTAACTTTTCTGAAATGAGAGTGCAAAAATACTAAAAAAAGTTCATTTACCTTGCATTCATACCTAAACTTACCGATTTGGATTCTGAAACGGTTTTACTTAAATATGCAAAAGAACTTAGTTTAAAAAAATATTTAGCTGAGTATAAACAACTCAGAAGGGATGAAAGTTTTTTTCTTTATTAATAAAAAACACCCGCAGTTTATACCACGGGTGTTATTTCAATATCAGAAAGATGAATGATCAGTTATTCAAACTCATCGTCATCAAATTCTACAGGTTTGTACTCCTGAGTGGTTTCTTCGACCACTTTTTCCACCTTTTTTTGGTTTGGGAAAAACTTATCCAATGCCAGTATCACAAAATAAAATACTGTCATGAAAACGAAGACTCCGGCAATGCCTATTCCGGAAATTTCTAAGGCTTTATAAAAATCTGGACTCATATTCTTTTGTGTTTTTTAAGCAAATAAAGGAACTAACATTAAAATAAGACCTCCTACAATCACCGAACCAATCTGACCGCCCACGTTGGCGCTGATAGCCGGCATAAGCAGGAAGTTATGCGGATCTTCTTTCTGACCCATACCGTGGATAACGCGTGCCGACATCGGGAAAGCAGAAATACCGCAAGCTCCGACCATCGGGTTGATTTTATTCTTTTCAGAAAGGAATAAATTCATGCCTTTTGCAAAGAGAACTCCACCGGCAGTGTCAAACACGAAAGCAAAAATTCCTAAACTCAGAATCTTTAAAGTGTCGAAAGTAACAAACCGTTCACCGGTCATAGTACTTGCTATGGTGATACCAAGCAGAATGGTTACTAAGTTTGCCAGTTCTTTTTGTGCTGTTTGCGAAAGGCTGTTCAGTACACCGCACTCGCGGATAAGATTACCGAACATCAGGAAACCAATCAGGGCAAGTGACGAAGGAGCAATAAGCCCTGCCAGTATCGTTACCATGATGGGGAATAAAATCAATGTAGTTTTGGATACTTTTTTATTCGTATCAGACTGCATACGCATGAGCCTTTCCTTGCGTGATGTAAGCAGTTTAACTACCGGCGGCTGAATAATGGGCACCAAAGCCATGTACGAATATGCAGCAACTGAAATCGGTCCAAGCAGGTTAGGAGCAAGAATTGAAGAGACTATGATGGAAGTAGGGCCATCAGCAGCTCCGATGATACCAATCGATGCAGCTTCTTTCAGATTGAAACCGACTGCCGTGGCAAACACCATCGTCACAAATATACCAAACTGTGCAGCAGCACCGAACAGAAGCAATGAAGGACGCTGGAAAAGCGGTGAAAAATCAATCATTGCACCAATAGCCACAAAAATGAGCAGCGGGAATACCTCGGTAGCAATACCTGCATTGAAGAATACATCCAGAGCTCCCTCCAGCGCTTTGCCGCTTGAAGGGTCAATCTGTGTGAGTGCAGCCGAAAAAGGAATGTTTACCAAAATAGCACCAAAACCCATTGGCAGCAACAGCGTGGGTTCGTATTGCTTTTTGATAGCCAAATAAATAAGTGTTAACCCAACAGCAATCATCACCAGATTTTGCCAGGTCATTCCCGAAATGGCGGGAAACAATTGTGAAAGTTCCATGTTTTGTTTATTAATTTATTAAATGATAATGTGTTATTTTTTTAGAAAAACTAAAATTTCATGTATTAAATTTCTTCTTTTTGAGGATTAAACAATAATACTATAGGAATACGGATATTAAAATAAATCTTCTCTGGGATATTTTTCTTCTACTTTGCTGAAAAGATAGGAACCGATGGTTCCGGTAATGAGCAGCACAATGCAAAAGAGCAAAGCTCCTCCAAAGCTCAATCCGCTTGCAGCAAGTCCCTCGCTTGAAAATGCCGGAAATACGATAGCGGGAAAAATGGCAGTCGACGAACCGATTACCAAACCGAGAACAAAATGATACATACCCGAATAGTATTTCTTGAACAACCAGGCTGCTATTTTCGCAAGAAGGATAACACAGATTACCGCTCCGAGCACAAGTGGAATTATCACAGCCATATCGCCGTTCTTAATGCCGGTAGCCATTTTATCGTAAAGTCCGAAATAAATAAGAAAATTCGAGGGGCTCATTCCGGGTACTATCAACCCCAGACCAATCAGAGCTCCCGAGCCAAACCATGCCGGAACCGATGGTGCCACCATAGTTAGTTGCTGCTCGCCGAGCATCATCAAAGCAAAAATTGCTAATCCCGAAATCAGCATAATCACCATGTCTTTGGTGTTACGGCCGTGCTTACAGGCAGTTTTATACAGCGAAGGGAAAGTGCCAATGACAAATCCCACAAAAAGGCAGACAAACTGAGCGGCATATTTGCCGAAGGCTTTTTCCACCACAATCGAGAATAGAAAAATACCAATGCCCAAACCGATACCAACGGGGATAAAGAAAAGAATATTTTTAATAAAATCTTTTTTCAGGTTGGCAAGAAAAGCCAGAATACGGTCGTAAATACCCAGTATCACTGCCAGTACTCCTCCCGAAAGTCCCGGAAGAATAAAGCCAATACCAATAAATACACCTTTAACCAACCGGATAATCCAGTCAATGACAGGATTTTGGGTTTTTACCGGTTGATTATTCTGTATCTGATTTTCCTGCATAAATAAATCCGTTAGATTTCGTCTGATCTTTCTTTTGTAAGTTCATTCACTTTCAGCTCTTCTTTCAGCTCTTCGTTTTCTTTTGTTTCAGAAATAAGCATTGAAAGAATGATGGAAAATGCCAGAGTGCCAACGATTACGGCTAATGAAACCCATGAGTGACTTCCAAAAAACTTAGCTACAGGGTGGAAAAATCCCAGCAACATTTTAGCTCCGATGAAAAACAGGATAAAGCTCACACCATGTTTCAGGAAACGGAACATACCCATAATACCTTTCAGAGCAAAGAAGAGTGAAATAAGCCCCATTACGGCAAATACGTTGGATGTGATAGCAAGGAAATTCTCTTCACTCAGGGTAAGTATGCCGGAAGCACCTTCTTTTATCACACCAATAATTGCCGGAATGGAATCAACCGCAAACAACACGTCGGTTGAGCCGATTACCAGTAACACGAGCAGATTCATGGTTATGAAACGGGTGCCGTTGTGCTTGGTGAAAAAATGAGTGGAGTGGGTATCCGGGTCAACCGGGAAAATTTTTGAAGCGCCTTTGTACAAAAAGTTTGATTTCGGATCAACCGAATCTTCACTGTCCTGAAATGCCATCTTGTATGCTGTCCAGATCAGGATCAAACCGAAAATGTAAATAATCCAGTGAAAACGTTCTACCAGTTCCATTCCCACGAGTATAAACAGAATTCTCAAAATAATAGACAGTATAATACCCATTTTCAGCAGCTTAGGCTGATTGTGTGAAGCAACTCCCATCATGGAGAATATCATGATGAAAACAAACAAATTGTCCACCGAAAGCGAGTATTCAGTCAGATAACCGGAGATAAACTTAATCCCCATGATATGGGCTGTGTTCCCCGTGCTGTCCGGGTTTTGAGGGAAGAAGAAAAAAAGCGAAGCGCCGAAAAGCAAAGCAATACTAATCCAGGTAGCTGTCCATTTCAGTGATGTTTTTACTGTAATTTCACCTTTGCGGTGATCGGTAACGTATAAGTCTATGAAAAATACAATAAAAAATAATGCAATAAAAATAATCCAGTAGAGAGTCATCGTGTCCATGTGCGATAATAATTTAAGGAAATGAAATACTAAAAATAAGTTTAAAAAAATACGAAAAAAATCCCTGCAAAAGTACTACTTTAATTTTGAGACTGAAAATAAAAGTCAAGTTTTTTCAACTCAATGTATATTTTCAGATGATAGTGGAATAATGGGTGATATTGTGATAATAAATCAGTATGGATCAGTAAGATTATTGTCGGAGCGGGCGAAAATTTGTACCTTTGCAAACTCATTTTTCAACCAAAGGATAAGGATGCCTAAACAGGGAAATATTACGATAAAAGGGGCAAGGGTTCACAACCTGAAGAATATCGATTTGGAAATACCCCGCAACAAACTGGTAGTCATCACCGGTTTGTCTGGCTCCGGGAAATCTTCACTTGCCTTTGATACCCTGTATGCCGAAGGGCAGCGTAGGTATGTAGAAAGTCTTTCATCTTATGCACGCCAGTTTCTCGGCCGGATGTCAAAACCCGAAGTCGACTTTATCAGGGGAATTCCTCCCGCCATTGCCATCGAGCAAAAGGTAAACACACGCAATCCGCGTTCTACAGTAGGCACTTCAACCGAAATTTACGACTATCTGAAACTGCTTTATGCCCGAATCGGTAAGACCTATTCACCCGTTTCGGGCGTAGAGGTGAAAAAACACGAGACAGAAGATGTGGTGCAGGCGGTTCTGGACTATCCCGACGAAACAAAACTCATGGTACTTGCTCCCGTCAAACATGTGAAAGGAGTATCTGCATCCGAAAGACTGAATCTTTTTTTACAGAACGGATACAGCCGTATGGTTATTGGAAATCAAGTCTTTCGGATTGACGAACTTCTTCCGGATACCGCCAGGCTGAAAGTAAAAGATAATATTTACCTGCTTATCGACCGGTTAAGTGTTGACAGAAGCATTCCGGGCATTAGCCGGCTGACTGACTCTGTTGAAACTGCTTTTCTGGAAGGAAAGGGTGTGTGTGCTTTACAGATAATTACTGAACAGGGGACAAAAATGTGTAATTTCTCAAAAGCTTTCGAAGCTGACGGAATAAACTTTGAACTCCCCAACGAACACATGTTCAGTTTCAACAATCCGCTCGGAGCGTGTCCGGTTTGCGAAGGTTTTGGAAAAGTCATCGGCATCGACGAAGACCTGGTTGTACCTGACAAATCGCTATCAGTCTATCAGGATGCCGTGGTATGCTGGCGTGGCGAAGTGATGAGCGAGTGGAAAAGAGATCTGATACAGCATGCTGAACAATTCAATTTCCCTATTCATAAGCCTTTTTTCGAATTTACCGACGAACAGCGTCAGACTATCTGGACCGGAAACGAATATTTCAGGGGATTGAATGATTTTTTCAACTTTTTACAAGCCAATCAGTATAAAATTCAGTACCGCGTTATGCTTGCACGTTTTCGCGGCAAAACAATATGCCCTGAATGCAGGGGTACACGGCTGAAAAAAGAAGCAACTTATGTGAAAGTCTTCGGGAAATCCATTACTGAATTAGTTCAGATGCCTGTTTCGCAGTTAAATGAGTTTTTTGAGAATATCAGGCTTGACCAGCATGACGAACTTGCAGCACAAAGGCTTTTGGTAGAAATAAAAAACAGGATTAAGTTTCTGCTCAATGTCGGACTTGGCTACCTTACCCTCAACAGGTTGTCCAACACGCTTTCGGGAGGTGAAAGCCAGCGTATCAATCTGGCAACCTCGCTCGGGAGTAGTTTGGTGGGATCACTTTATATTCTTGACGAACCATCCATCGGGCTCCACCCGCGCGATACACACCTGCTTATCGGAGTATTAAAACAACTGCGTGATATCGGAAATACAGTCGTTGTTGTAGAGCATGACGAAGAAATCATGAGGGCAGCCGATTACATCATTGACATTGGCCCGGGAGCCGGACGAGCCGGAGGTAACGTGGTTTTCCGCGGGAATCCGGATAAACTCACACCTGGCACCGAAACAGATGAAACGTCCAACTCCTTTACCCTGAAGTACTTGCTTCATCAGGAAAAAATTGATATACCGGTACACCGTCGGAAATGGAATAATTACATCGAGGTGCTTGGCGCACGTGAAAACAACCTGAAAGGCATCGATGTAAAGTTTCCCCTTTCTGTAATCACCGTTGTGACTGGTGTTAGCGGTTCCGGAAAGTCTTCGCTCGTGAAGAATGTGTTTTATTCTGCTCTGAAAAAATACTACGGAGGTGTAGCCGAAAAAACCGGACAATTCGGTTCGCTCAGAGGCAGCATGCATCTCGCAAAGGATATTGAATTTGTGGATCAGAATCCCATCGGACGCTCCACACGCTCCAATCCGGTTACTTATATCAAAGCATACGACGAAATCCGAAAACTATTCTCCGATCAGCAACTTTCAAAACAAATGGGCTATGCAGCCTCTTTTTTCTCTTTCAATACTCCGGGTGGACGATGCGAGGAATGTCAGGGCGAGGGTACTGTAACGGTAGAAATGCAATTTATGGCCGATTTGGTCCTGGAGTGCGATCACTGTCACGGCAAACGGTTTAAATCCGATATTCTGGAAGTAAACTACCGCGGTAAAAATATTTACGAAGTGTTGGATATGACGGTGAATCAGGCTATCGAATTTTTCTCCGAAGGAACCGGAAACACCGAAAAACGAATAGTAAAGCGGCTTAAGCCTTTGCAGGATGTCGGAATCGGGTATGTGAAACTCGGACAATCCTCAAGCACACTATCGGGAGGCGAAAGCCAGCGCGTGAAACTGGCATCTTTCCTGGCAAACGAAAAACACGAACCGACTATCTTTGTGTTTGATGAACCTACCACAGGACTTCATTTCCACGATATTAAGACTCTGCTCAAAGCACTCGATGCGCTGATCTCAAAAGGTCATACCGTTATTATTATCGAGCATAATCCTGAAGTGATAAAATGCGCCGATCATATAATCGATATCGGACCCGAAGGTGGCGAATTGGGCGGAAATATTATATTTGAAGGAACACCTGAACAACTTGTCGGGTGTGAATGTTCCTATACAGGGAAATTTCTGAAAGGAAAAGTTTAGAACTTCACATCAAACTGCTACAAACAGTGCAACATTCGTTCTGTATAAATCAGAGGGAGTTTTTTAGGTTTTCGTCGGATATCCGTGAAAAAAAAACAAATAAAAATGCAGAAATCCATACGCATTTTATTACAGGATTTTTTAAAATTAAATAAATAAATTATCTTTGTAAGCTATTTATAAATGATTAATAATTTGATAATTAAATCTTAACAGCTTAATCATATTGTTTATTAACTTCAGAATATTATCTAAAAACAATAAATAAATTTATGAACAACGTAAAAAGAGTTTACACCTTCGGTAACGGAAATGCCGAAGGGAAAGCAGAAATGAAAAATCTGCTTGGTGGTAAAGGTGCAAACCTTGCAGAAATGAATTTAATTGGTGTGCCTGTACCTCCGGGATTTACAATTACTACAGATGTTTGTACGGAATACTACGCATTGGGAAAAGAAAAGGTTGTAGAACTGTTGAAACCTGAAGTTGAAACAGCTATTGCCGGAGTAGAAGTCCTGATGAAATCCAAATTCGGTGATATCGAAAATCCTTTACTCGTATCAGTTCGTTCGGGTGCCCGTGCTTCCATGCCAGGTATGATGGATACCATTCTGAACCTTGGTCTGAACGACAGTGTTGTGGAAGGCATGACCCGAAAAACCGGTAATCCGCGTTTTGTTTGGGATTCTTATCGTCGCTTTGTACAGATGTACGGAGATGTTGTACTCGGAATGAAGCCTGCTAACAAAAACGATCACGATCCCTTTGAACTCATAATCGAAGAAATTAAGGAAGAAAAAGGAGTTCATCTTGATACCGAACTTTCGGTGGACGATTTGAAGGAAATGGTTGCCCGTTTCAAGGCTGCCGTGAAAAAGCAAACCGGTCACGATTTCCCCGAATCGGCTTATGAACAGCTCTGGGGAGCTATCTGCTCTGTTTTTGATTCGTGGATGAACGACCGCGCTATTCTTTACCGTCAGATGGAAAATATACCTGCTGAATGGGGTACTGCCGTTAACGTACAGGCAATGGTG
Source organism: uncultured Paludibacter sp. (assembly GCA_964634605.1). Lineage (GTDB taxonomy): Bacteria > Bacteroidota > Bacteroidia > Bacteroidales > Paludibacteraceae > UPXZ01. The sequence continues at coordinate 22,401 of CAZWLJ010000025.1, read as the reverse complement.
TTCGGAAATATGGGCGAAACATCTGCTACAGGCGTTTGCTTCAGCCGCGATGCTGCAACAGGCGAAGACCAGTTTATCGGCGAATACCTGATAAATGCTCAGGGCGAAGACGTCGTCGCCGGCATCCGCACACCTCAGCAAATCACCAAAATCGGCTCAATGCGCTGGGCTGAACTCACCGGAGTTTCTGAAGAAGAACGTCAGGCAAAATATCCTTCGATGGAAGAAGCCATGCCCGAAATTTATGCTGAACTCGATGCTTTGCAAACCAAACTCGAAAATCACTACAGAGATATGCAGGACATGGAATTTACTGTACAGGAAGGTAAACTCTGGTTCCTCCAGACCCGCAACGGTAAACGTACCGGTGCTGCTATGGTAAAAATAGCCATCGATATGCTGCATCAGGGAATGATTGACGAAAAAACAGCTTTGCTGCGTGTTGATCCGATTAAACTGGATGAATTACTCCACCCGATATTTGATAAGGCTGCTTTGAAAAGTGCAAAAGTGATTGCAAAAGGACTGGCTGCTTCGCCGGGAGCTGCAACAGGTCGTGTCGTATTTAATGCCGATGATGCTGCCGAATGGGCTGAACGCAAGGAAAAAGTAATCATGGTACGTGTTGAAACTTCTCCCGAAGACCTTGCCGGTATGGCTGCTGCCGAAGGTATTCTTACAGCCCGTGGTGGTATGACTTCACACGCTGCTGTTGTTGCACGCGGTATGGGTAAATGCTGCGTTTCGGGTGCCGGAACACTGAAAATTGATTATGTAAACAAACAAATGATTGTTGATGAACTGGTAATCAAAGAAGGCGATTATATCTCACTCAACGGTTCTACAGGCGATATCTATCTGGGCCAGGTACAGACAAAAGAAGCTGAACTGGATGCAGACTTTGCCGAACTGATGGAAATTGCCGAAAAATATACCCGCATGAGCGTTCGTACTAATGCTGACACACCGGATGATGCTCAGCGCGCAAGAAGTTTTGGAGCTAAAGGTATCGGACTTTGCCGTACAGAACACATGTTCTTCGAAGGTGCACGTATCAAGGCTATGCGCGAAATGATTCTGTCATCAAATACTGCCGGACGCACAAAAGCCCTCGAAAAATTACTTCCATACCAGAGAGCAGACTTCGAAGGTATTCTCGAAGCGATGGCCGGATACGGTGTTACCATCCGCCTCCTCGATCCGCCTTTGCATGAATTTGTTCCTCATCAGCAGGAAATGCAGAAAGTGCTTGCCGAAGAAATGGGTATTTCCATCGAAGCTGTTAAACAAAAAGTAAACGAACTCGAAGAGTTTAATCCGATGCTCGGACATCGTGGCTGCCGTTTAGGTATTACTTATCCTGAAATTACTGAGATGCAGGCAAGAGCCATTATCGAAGCTGCTCTCAACCTCAAGGCGAAAGGTGTTGATGCACGTCCTGAAATTATGGTTCCGCTCGTGGGTACTGTTGCCGAACTGAAAAATCAGGCCGATGTAATCAGAGCAACTGCCGAAAAAGTATTTGCCGAAAAAGGTGACCGCATTGATTACCAGATTGGTACAATGATTGAAATTCCGCGTGCTGCACTTACTGCTGATCATATTGCCGAAGAAGCCGAATTCTTCTCCTTTGGTACGAATGACTTAACCCAGATGACACTTGGTTTCTCGCGCGACGACGCCGGTAAATTCCTCCCCGATTATCTGAAAAAAGGTATTTTCAAGGTGGATCCGTTTACTGCAATTGATCAGAATGGTGTGGGTAAACTCGTTGAAATGGGTGTTGAAAAAGGCCGTCAGACTAAACCAAACCTCAAAGTTGGTATTTGCGGCGAACATGGTGGCGAACCTTCATCAGTTGAATTCTGCCACCGTGCAGGTCTTAATTATGTAAGTTGTTCTCCTTTCCGTGTTCCTATTGCGCGTCTGGCAGCAGCACAGGCAGCTATCAAAGGATAATCGGCATTCCGAATATTAAATATAAAACCTGACAGACCGAAAGGTATCTGTCAGGTTTTTTTTGTACTTTTTTGAGAAGATGAAAACAGAACAACACATAGATAAACGGAAAACAACACACAAATAAAGTTACACTTAAATCATAAAGAATTATTAGCCGGGATTTATAAGTTTATTCAGTTTACAATCTTTCGGATGAACAAAGGAAGACAGAATAAACCGGTGAGTACTAAAAGAAGAACGGTAATGCGATTTCAAAATAATCGAATATTGTAATCTGTTTTGTTAAACTGAAAGTTCGATGAAAGAAAAACTATCAGAAATGAAGAAATTTTAATATCGAAGCGATTAATGCTGTTAAGAATCAGAAACTGTTAAAAACTTTTCACAGGATTTTATTTTTAATCAGGCAGAAAATAAGTAATTTTGAGGAATGAAATAAAAACAACTCATAAACATGAAAAACCTATTCAGAAGCCGCCATATCGGTGTTTCAAAAGAAGATGAAGCAGCAATGCTTCAGGCAATTGGCATCAGTTCGCTCGAAGAGCTGATTGATCTGACAATCCCCGGCAATATCCGTCTCGGTAAAACACTCGAATTACCTGATGCACTCTCTGAGCATCAGTATTCAAATCATATTGCATCCATTGCTTCAGCCAATAAAATCTTTACCACTTATATCGGTCAGGGCTGGCACGATACTGAAACTCCGGCTGTTATCCAGCGCAATATTTTCGAAAATCCATCCTGGTACACTTCATACACTCCTTATCAGGCCGAAATTTCGCAGGGACGACTCGAAGCTCTGCTCAATTTTCAGACTGCCGTATGTGATTTTACAGGAATGCCGCTGGCTAATGCATCGCTGCTCGATGAAGCTACCGCTGCTGCCGAAGCCATGACCATGATGTTCAATCTGCGTAACAGGGAGCAGGTAAAGGCAGGAATTAACACTCTTTTTGTGGATGAAAATATTTTTCCGCAAACACTTGCCGTCATTCGTACAAGAGCAAAAGCTCAGGGAATTGTTTTGGAAACAGGTGATTTCAGTACACTGAATTTTGATGGGAAACATTTTGGTGCCGTTTTACAATATCCTGACAGCAATGGCAATATCGAAAATTATGCAGACTTTGTTGAAAGTGCTCACACATCGGGTTGTAAAGTGGCTGTGGCTGCTGACATTTTGAGTCTGGCTTTGCTGACTCCTCCGGGCGAATGGGGAGCTGATATTGTTTTCGGTTCAACGCAACGCTGGGGAATTCCCATGTTCTACGGCGGACCTTCAGCAGCCTATTTTGCCACTCGGGATGAATTTAAACGCGACATACCCGGCCGTATCATTGGGATAAGTAAAGATGTCAATGGTAAACTGGCTTTCCGAATGGCACTGCAAACCCGTGAGCAACATATAAAACGTGAAAAAGCTACTTCAAATATCTGTACGGCACAGGCATTGCTCGCAACAATGGCTGGCATGTACACCGTGTACCACGGAGCTGAAGGTGTGAAGGAAATTGCTTCCCGAGTACATGCCATAGCAACTTATATCAACGAATTACTTCCGGTGTATGGTTACAGCCAGGAAAACGAAAACTTCTTCGATACGCTGAAAATTACATTGCCTGAAGGTGTTAATGTTGAAAATTTCCGTGCTGCAGCACTCGAAAATGAAGTAAATTTCCACTATTTTGCATCCGGGCAGATAGGAGTGAGCATAAACGAAACCACCGATATTGACGATGTAAACCGGTTGATCGATATTTTTGCAACAGCAGCCGGAAATTCACCCGTTTATGCTTCCGAAAGCGATTTTGAAGCTCTGCAATCGTTCGATGAAGCATTCGAACGCAAATCTGCATATCTCACAGCTGAGGTTTTCAACCGTTATCATACCGAAACCGAAATGATGCGTTACATCAAAAAACTGGAACGGCGTGATATTTCGCTCACTCATTCGATGATTTCGCTCGGCTCATGTACCATGAAGTTGAATGCGGCTGCTGAAATGTTGCCGCTTAGCAATGCTGCTTTCGGAAAAATTCATCCGCTGGCACCGGCTGACCAAACCGAAGGTTATAATACACTGATTGAAGAACTTGAAGATTTTCTTTCGGTGATCACCGGTTTTGCAGCTTGCAGTTTGCAGCCCAATTCAGGTGCTTCCGGTGAATTCGCGGGATTGATTACTATAAAATCTTACCTCGAAGCGAAAGGAGAGAATCAGCGTAAAACGGTTTTAATTCCTGCTTCTGCTCATGGCACCAATCCTGCTTCAGCTGCCCAGGCAGGGCTGAATATTGTGGTGGTTAAATGTGACGAGGGGGGAAATACCGATCTTGCCGACTGGAAAGCAAAAGCCGAACAAAACAAAGATACGTTGCTTGGTTGCATGATTACCTATCCTTCGACACACGGAATTTTTGAAAATTCAATTAAGGAAATGTGCGAAATTATTCATGCTAATGGCGGTCAGGTGTATATGGATGGTGCCAATATGAATGCTCAGGTAGGACTGACCAATCCCGGAACCATCGGTGCAGATGTTTGCCACCTGAACCTCCACAAAACTTTTGCTATTCCTCACGGCGGAGGCGGTCCGGGTGTGGGCCCCATCTGTGTGGCTGCACATCTTGCTCCGTTCCTGCCGGATAAAAATTGCGGGAAAAATACCGTTGCCGCTGCTCCTTACGGAAGCGCGGGAGTGTTGCCTATAACTTATGGATACATCCGGATGCTTGGCGCTGAAGGTCTGACGGAATCAACACGTTATGCCATTTTGAATGCAAATTACATGGCTGCATTACTAAAAAATTCTTACGGAATTGTTTATACCGGAGAAAATGGAACGGTAGGGCATGAGCTGATACTGGAATGCCGTAATTTTAAGGCCACTTCGGGAATTACCGAAACCGATATAGCAAAACGCCTGATGGATTACGGATTTCATGCGCCCACACTTTCTTTTCCGGTACACGGAACGCTGATGATTGAACCTACTGAAAGTGAATCGAAAGCCGAACTTGATCATTTTACAGATGCCATGCTTCAGATTTTCGAAGAAATAAAAGAAATTGAAAACGGCGAAGCTGATAAGGCTGATAATGTTCTGACCAACGCTCCGCATCCTGAGTACACCATTGTTTCAGGCGAATGGACACATCCATATTCGCGTGAAAAAGCTGCTTATCCGGCACCCTGGGTAGCGGAAAATAAATTCTGGGTAAATGTAGCCCGTGTGGACAATGCCTTTGGCGACCGAAACCTCGTGTGCACATGTCCACCGGTTTCGGATTGGGAATAAGCCAGAAATTTCACAATAAAAACGAATGCCGGTAAGCAAGTGCTTACCGGCATTCTGTTTATTTTACCGGGGTTTTATTTTATCACAATAGCTGAACTTCTTGAGGCATTCTGCCGGATGTTTTTCGGACTGCCGGTACAAATCAGTTTTGTGGCCCCTTTCAGATCGGCATCCAGACTTTCAGACACATGAGTTTCGGCACGACTCGCTCCTGTAAGCTCAATTTTAGCATTTCGTATCATGAAGTCTTTTCCTTCGAAACTTGAAGCACCGCTTACACTTATGTCGGCATCTGCAGACTTACCGCTGATATCCATTTTTGTTGCTCCCGAAAGTGAAGCCATGAAACCATTTTCAATATCCACTTTCAGATTCGCTTTCGAAGCATCGCTTATGCTGATGTATAAATTCTGAAGTTTCAGCAATGAGCCCGTTTCAATAGTAGTAACACCTTTTACCACAATTTTACTGATTTTGGTCACTCCGATATGAATTTCAATCGGCTGGCGTATCAGATAGTCGTTGTATTTGGTTTTCAGCCCGTCAACGATACTGACATTTTTATTGTCGGTAAGGTCTAACATGTTGATTTTCAATACACCCATTTCTTCTACAGTTTCAACGTCGCGGATATATTCCTCGGCTGCCATCACGGTGACTTCAGGAGTTGTACTTGGGTAAAGCATTACCAGAAATCTGCCGGAAACTTCAACCGACTCAAAAGAAGACACATTCCTCTTTTCGGATACAATTTTGTATTCATTTTTCTGGGAGGTTTCTTTTGTTTGAGAAATAACGGGTAAAACACATACTAATGTCAACCCTATTAATAACAGATTTCGTTTCATAATTTTAAAAATATTTTTATTCGTACTGAATGATTGATCCGGGATTGAACTCATTGGTTCTTTTTGCCGGATTTCCCTTTACCGATATTTTACTTACTCCGAATGCATGTCCGTCGAATGATTCCGAAGCAAAAACTTCAGCATGGCTTGCTCCGTTCAATTCAATCCTGACCACTTTCGAACCTAATTTCTCGGTATCAATCTTGCTGGCTCCGTCTCCCCTGATGTTCAGCGTATCGGCTACTCCGCTTGCATCAATTTTTCCAGCGCCTTGTATGTCGAACTCCAATTTCTGTGCCGAACTTAATTTTATGTCAGCCTTGCTGGTTCCGCGCAGGATAATATTTAAATCTTTTAAAGCGAATGAGTTTTTGAAATCAATATCTGAGGCTCCGCGTGCTTCGATTGTACTGAGTGAATCGATTCCGATTTGTACCTTTATTACCGGTTTTATAAGGTTGTCGGTAGAGTATATTTTCAACTTTCCATCCACAACTTCGGTTTTTACATTCGGAAGGTATTCTCTGAGTGTGTTCACCGTAACCGATTGATTTGGCTGCTGGGTCAGATCTATTTCGATAGCTCCCGATGCTTCGATGGTGCTGAAGTCGGCTAATGTTCGCACATCATTGGTGTAGTCGGCATTATCAATGCTGCGGTTGTACGATACAATATCGCTGTCTTTCAGCTTTTTAAGTGTTTCGGCTCCTGTACCTATAAACATGAAGATTCCGGCCAGCCAGAGTATCCCTGCAATCCACAAAGCTGACGACGATCTAGGTTTTTTATTGTTCGAAACAATTCCGGTAGTCCAGTAGATTAATGCAAAAATAGGGCAGCCAATGATAAAGAGCAGTGCTATGAGCAGAATGATGACTTTATCGGGTGATGCATCGCCGAAATATGCAAAAAACTGAGGTGAAATGCTTGTAATTAGTTCAGGTTCAAGTAAGAAAAGAATGAGTGCCAGGATAAGGGTAGCAATTAAAATTACTCCGATGATACTCACGATAGCCATGATAATGGATAGTAAAACCTTCAGAATCACACGAATAACTTCCCAAATCCTGCTTCCGGTGGCAGTGGCGGTTTGTTTGAATTTATCGCTTTCCAGGTATTCCCTGGCATCAACCATTTTGTTTTTAATAGATTCAATGTTTACATCTTCACCGTGCATTTCGAGTTTTTGGGCAGTAGTTTCAGCTTTGGGTACTATTAACCACATCAGCAGATAAATGAGTATAAACGTACCCGAAGTAACGAAAGCCAATACCACAAAAATGATTCGAACCAGAGCCACATCCCAGTTGAGATAGGCGGCCAATCCGGCAGATACACCGCTTAGAAGTTGATTATCAACGTCGCGATAGTATTTTTTATTTGTTCTTTTTTTCGATGTATCTTCCTGTTTGTTTTGAGTTGCTTCTTCGTCCGTTTCATCTTCCACGAACTGACTGGGTTTTCCCATGATCGTGATAACAGTATCTACGTCGTCGATGGTAATAACATTTTTTTGTTTGTCCATCTTTTCTGAAAATAGTTCAGCAATCCTGGCTTCAATATCACTCATGATATCAGCTTTTTCGGTTTCCGATTTGAAATGGTGACTAACTTCTGCAAGGTATGACTGCAGCAGTTCGTAGGCATCATCGTCTATATGGAATACCGTATTGTTCAAATTGATTGTCAAAGTCTTTTTCATCTGTTTGTTTGTTTTTTAGATTATTGTCAGATGTAACATGCCATTATTTATCTCCGGGTTTTAGAGGCGTTTCAAAAATGGCTGTTTCGTGTTTTTTAATAAATTAAGTTACTGATTGTTTTGGTTTAAATTATCCACTACTTCATTAATTTCTTTCCAGGCTATGTCCAGTTCGTTCAGAAAAGTATGGCCTTTCGATGTCATTTCGTAGTACTTACGGGGTGGTCCCTGAGTAGATTCTTCCCAGCGGTAATCAAGCAATTCGCTGTTTTTCAGACGTGTAAGAAGCGGATACATTGTACCCTCTACCACAATCATCTTTACAGCTTTCAGTTCGGCAATGATATCCGAAGCATATGCAGGTCTCTTTTTCAGAATAAGCAGTATGCAGTATTCCAGATAACCTTTCCGCATTTGTGATTTAATGTTGTCGGCGTTCATAGTTACATTTAAATTTTTAAATATTAAAGGATTGGTGCTGTTCCTCCCGGACAGTTTCTTTCTAAGTATAGTATAGTGTCTTATTGCATTAGTTCAAGTATTTTCATTCTGAAAACATATTCGTATTTTGCCTGGGTTTCTTCAGAAATTGACTGCGATAAATTGGTTTTTGCCAGGTTGAGTTCATATTGATTGGCTCTTCCCACTTCATACTTCTGAGCAGCAAACCGGTACGACTCTTCGTTGGCTTTTACAGATTTGCGGCTCGAATCCCACCGGTTTTTTGCTGCTACTGCATTGTAGTATGCCTGTTGAATGGTTTTTCGAAGTTCAATTTTTGTGTTTTCAATATTGATTTTCGAACTTTCGACATTGAGTCTGGCATTTTCCACCTGGTTTTTCACCTCATAACGATTAAATAACGGAATGGATAAATTTAGACCGATTCCGGTGCTCATATTGTTCGAAAACTGCTTGCCAAACGAAGTATTGTTCGGGATGTTACTCATATTGTAATAACCCGTTCCCCATTGTGCTCCCAGTGACAAAGAAGGTTTGTAACCGGCTTTGGCTATTTCTACGTTTTTGATACTGCTTTCGAGCCGTTGATTAGCTGATTTTATTTCGGGACGGCTGGCCAGTGCGCTTTTGTACACTTCTTCGGCCGAAAGGAGCGCGAGTTCGTTTTCGAGTAAATTTTCAGGGATAACTACGTCGATATCTTCGAAATGGTCCAGTTCGAGTACCTGAGCCAGGTCGAGCAGCGAGAGTTGAAGCTGATTTTCAGCCTGTACGCGGGTCAGCTCTTCTTTTGCTTCCTGTGCCTGAATTTCGAAAACTTCACCTTCGGCCAGCTTTCCTGCTGCTATCAGTTCTTTTCTTCTGGCTATGTTTTCGCGGGTTATAGTCAGCTGGTTTACAGCGTTCTGAAGCATCTCCTTGTTTTGCAGAACCTGCAGAAATACACCCGACACATTCAGAATGATGTCTTTCTCTATTTTCTGAACATCGGCACCTGCCGCGAGTAGTTCTGCCTGACGTGCCTCGATGGCATTTTTTATTCTGAATCCGTTGAATAGCGTGAGGCCTGACGAAATGGAAAATGAAGTGTTTTGAGAGTTCGAATTTTGATACGTGTTATCAACGGCAAGCGATCGGCCAAAGTTAAAATTCTGACCTACAGACGCATTCAGGTTGGGCAACCGGTTTGCTTTTGCCTGATTGTAGTTTATTTCGCTGGCTTTGTAATTCAGTTTCTGCAATTTTATATTGCGGTTGTTGACCAAAGCCGTGTCGATACACTCCCTGAGTGTCCACTGATGCTGTGCTGAAGTCTGTAATGTGCTGATAAACAGTATGGCTGACAGTATGAGTTTAGTTTTCATTTTCAGAAATTGTTATTTTTTAGGTTCATTTTTCTTTTCCACTATTTCGGCTCCGCGTAATTTTTCGCCTGCTTTCAGTCCTTCTTTCAGTTGGATATGAATTCCGTCTGAAAGCCCTGTTTTAATAAAAGTTTTCTTAAATTCCTGTGGTTCTTTTTTGGTGAGTACATACACAAACGCACTGTCGTTGCTGAACTCAAGGCAGCTCTCCGGTATGGTGAGTACGTCAATGGCTTGTTCGAGCATGATTTCGGCGTTGGCACTGTAACCAGCCCGTACAAATATATCCGAGGGAATTTTTACCGATGCTTTCATCTGAAACATGATGGCACCGCTTTCTTCAGTACCTTTCGGAGCTATGTACTCCAGGTTGGCAGCCAGTTTGTGATCCTGCAGCGCTCCGATGGTGATGTTCATCGGCATGCCGGTATGAATACGTCCCACTTCCGTTTCGTCCAGTTTTCCAACAAAAAGCATATCGTTCAGGTTAGCCACCGTAGCGATAGTAGTTCCGTCGTTGAAATTATTCGACTGGATGACCGAATTTCCAACTTTCACAGGCACATCGAGTATGGTACCGGTAACGGTTGATCTCACCAGCGTGTTGCTGTATGCCGCCGTACGGCTCGAAATTCCTTCGCGAACAAGGCTCAGGTTGTCCTGGGCTGTTTTCAGCTCTTCCTTGTTGTTATTCATTGTCAAAGTCGATTTTTCGAATTCTTCTTTGGATATCACTTGTTTCTCGAAAAGCGCCTTATCACGATTATAAATGGTAAGCGCCTGGTCGTAGGCAAGTTTGGCGAGCTGAACACGCGATTCAGAAGCATTCAGATTGACCATATCCGGAACAACTTTAATCTTTGCAATGATATCGCCTGCTTTTACTGCGTCACCAGCCTGCTTGTAAACCTCCGATATGATACCTGACATCTGAGGCTTAATCAGGATTTCGTTTCGGGGCTCAACCTTGCCGGTGGCCACTGTTCTTTTTTCGATTGAACCTTTTGATACCGTTTCGATTTCATACCTGGTGATTTTAGGCTTTGATTTTTGATACAAAAAGTAGAAAGTACCCAGTACAACTAATCCGAGAAGTACCCACAAAGTGATTTTTATAACCTTTTTCATAAAACTGTATGACTAAATTGTTTGTATTATGTAATTTTTTTTTATTGTCTTGAATAATTTATTTTTTTCCGGTTTGAGTATCCTGTAATAAGGATTTTTCAGTTCTCGTCTCTGATAGCTTCGATGGCTTTTATGCTTACCGCCCGCCGGGCAGGTATGAGCCCCGCGAGGCTGCCGATAACCAGGATGACAAAAAGAGATCCCATGGCTATCGAAAAGCTTATCTGGGGATCTTTCAGCATGGACTCGGCATTCTGGCTGAATAATATGCTGACAACCTGAAGAATACCTACTCCAAACATCATTCCTGCGAGCCCCGCGATAAGTGTCAGTATAATGCTCTCGATGATGATTTGTGAAATGATGTTGGCTGGCGTTGCTCCAAGGGCTCTTTTTATCCCGATTTCTTTCGTGCGTTCGCGGACAGTTACCAGCATGATGTTACTTACACCTATTCCTCCGGCTGCCAGAGTACCCAAACCCACGATCCAGACTAAAATTCCGATGCCTATCTGAAGATAGAAAAACATGGTAAACATGTCTTCCAGATTCAGCGACCATACTGCCGTTTTGTCTGTTGGCGCAATATTATGAATTCGTTTCAGCTCGTCTTTTACAGCATTTTCCACTTCACTCACCTTTACTCCCGTATCGGCCGTGATGGCCAGAAAATGCACGATGTTTCCCTGATTGAATGCCTGCTGCATAGTAGAGAATGGCAGGATTACTGTTTCTTCGGCATTTCCCCCGATGTTGATGCCTGATGAATTGCCCGATACACCGATTACCTGGAAGTAAATTCCGTTAAGCTGTATGTTTTTTCCTATTGGATTTTCGCCATTATTGAAGAGTACTTCATATACTCTTTTGCCAATTACACATACCTTTCGCTGTTCAGAATTATCAATTTCGTTGATGAATCTTCCGTATGTCATTTTATTGCGGTCTATCTGATTGTAGTTGGCATACACTCCCTTCGAATTAAATGAGCCCGATTTTTCACCTCTTATTACGTTCTTATCGGTGGATCGGCCTCCGAAAAGTACGGGAGACAGATACTGTATTTCGGGCACTTTATTGACAAGTACGGGCAGGTCGGCGTTAACTATATGCCAGGATCTGCCTTTTTTGAATCCTTTGTAAGGTTCCGATGTGATACCGTCGCTCACAAAACAGGAGTTTGTTGCAAAGCCCTCGATTTCTTTCATCATATTTGATTTCAGGGAGTTGGCAGCACCCACCATCACTACCAGCATAAACATCCCCCAGAAAATCCCAAAAGCTGTAAGCACGCTTCTCGATTTGTTGTGAGTAATGGCTTGCCATATTTCGTACCAGCGGTCAGGGTCGAACAGGCTTACTCCCCGATTCCCTTTCGGGCGTTCTGAGGCATTCAGACTAGTATTATTTATTTTATTCAGATCTTTCATTATTCAGCTTTTTCATTTTTGAATATCGATTTATCCGGCAGATATTCAGGATATTAGTATTCTGATGTGCCTGACTTATCTATTCTTCTCTCATTGCTTCAATCGGTTTTATTCTTGTAGCTCTTCGGGCAGGCATGTAACCGGCAATCACACCCGAAATGATTAGTACCAGTGTTGAAAATATCACATAACCGAGCTCTACTGTTGGGTTTTTGAATACTGACATTTGCTCACCTCCGGCGTTTGTCTGTCCGGCGGCACTTTTTTCCATTATAAAGTTGATTATTTCAGTAAGTCCGATTCCCGTTATCATCCCGATATATCCGAAAAGAGCAGTGATTAATATCGATTCTATTACAACTGAAATAAGTATGGATGCAGGTGGTGCTCCGATAGCTTTTCTGATGCCGATTTCGCGTGTACGCTCTTTTACGGATACCAGCATAATATTACTTACCCCGACAATACCCGCTATGAGTGTGAAAATCCCCACGATGGTTACAAACAGGTTGATTCCATTGAAAATCCGCATCGTTTGTAGGTAATTTTCCTGCGAGTTGTTTATCCAGAGTGCTTTTTCATCTTTCGGGTCAAACATCATGGTTTGTGACATCCTGGATTTCAGTTGCTCGTTGAATCGTTCATTCGATTCTTTGGTTTCGAGGCCCTGAGTGGTGAATGCAATGGAGTTGAATTTCTTATTCGGGTTGTAAATGGATTGAGCCGTAGTGAAGGGGATATAAGCTTGTGTGCCATCCCAGCCTTCTTTTTTTGTGTTGATCCCAACAACAAGAAACATAATCGAACCTACCTGAACGTACTGCCCCAATGCCGGTTTACCCTTGAAAAGTGTTTCTTCAATTTTTTTGTCAAGCACGATTACCTTGTTATTTTTTTCGATATCAAGGTTATTGATAAAGCGTCCTTTGCCGGGACCAAATTCCAGATTGTAAATTGTACTATAACTCGGATGCACTCCTTTCAAACGGTATGAACCATATTCGTTACCGAATGTGATGGTAGAGTTTTTATCGATTATTCCGGTTTCTTCATCGCTCTCGGTAACTCTTTCGTTTACGGTTTCAAGTTCTTTTTCCGAAAAATCCAGATTACGGCTGGTTTTCAGTCCCTTGTAAGGCAGCGAGGTTTGTCCGGGCCACATCTGAACCGTGTTGGTGGCTCTTTCGCTGAAATTGCTTGTAACACCGTTACGCAATCCGTTGCCCGCCCCGAGCAGTATAATCAGAATGAATATACCCCACGATACCGAAAGTCCGGTCATGGTTGTTCGGAGTTTGTTGTGTCTGAGCGCGGCTAATATCTCTTCAAGCGTATTCATGTTTGTTTAATTCTGAGAGATTAACACTTTTTCTGTGTGATACTGATTTTCGATGAGTCCGTCTTTGATGTGTATTATACGGTCGGTGGTATCTGCTACCGACTGTTCATGTGTCACAATGACGGTTGTAATTCCCGTTTTATTGAGTTCTTTCAGTACGCCCATGACTTCGAGACTTGTCTTGCTGTCGAGGGCACCTGTAGGTTCGTCGGCCAGTAGCACCTTTGGCTGCGAAATAATTGCACGGGCTATTGCCACACGCTGTTTCTGACCACCCGACATCTCTGAAGGCATGTGGGTTGCCCAGTCTTTCAGCCCCATCATATCCAGGTATTCCATAGCTATGGAATTGCGTTTCTTACGGCCTATATTTTTATAGTACAGCGGAAGAGCCACATTTTCCATCGCATTCTTGAAATTGATAAGGTTAAACGACTGGAATACAAATCCGATCATTTCATTACGAAACCAGGCAGCTTTTTTTTCGCTCAAATCCCGGATCAGGATATCATTCAGGTAATAGCTTCCCGTATCGTAATTATCCAGAATACCGATAATATTCAGTAATGTGGATTTTCCGGAACCGGACGCTCCCATTACCGAAACATATTCACCTTTTTCGATAGTCAGATCGATACCTTTCAGTACGTGAAGCGAGGTGGCTTCTGTATAATAGGTTTTGTTTATGTTTGTAAGTTTAATCATTTATTGTATTTTGTGTATGGTGTTACTGCTCTGTTTGGCGTTCGGAGTTTTTCCGATAGTGAAATTCGGTTTATAAATCAATAGACGGATTTATTTCGTGTTGAAAAACCGAATACTGAGGGGGTAATTCCATACCAGCCCCTTACCGGCTTTGATAGCTCCGATGATGGTATATACGAAATCAAGAACTCCGATAGCTATAATAGGAAACAGTACAATTCCCAATGCACCCAGAAAACGAAATACAGCTACCGGACTTTCTTCAAAAAGTCTTTCAAAGTTACCGTCGCCTGTATTTATCCCGGCAAGCATCATAGAACCTCCAAATGCCAGAGCTACAATAATTAATAAAAACACGAGCAGACACGAGTAGATAAACGAGCTGATCATCCAGTTGAAGATAATTTTACCGTTTACATCTACTGTCTTGCTTTGATTTTTACGGGTTGCCCACATTACGACGGGAATGATTATGCCTACTCCCGGTAATACGTAGTTTGAAAAACGGGACAAATGCATCAGTGAACTGAAACCGTTGTCGTTGCCTGTTGCTGCTACTCCTTCGTTCATGGCAGGAGCTGTCCTCTGATTGTCATTGAGAATTTTTTCTTTTTCAGCCTGAAATTCGGCTTCGGTGATAATACCTTTTGAATAAAGGTCTCTCAGCTTTTCTAAATCGTCGTATTTGTCTGACATGGTCTGTTGAAAAATTTTGGTTTAATAATCCGGTTGACTTATATGTTTTTATAAATAAAATACTCTTTCAATTAATTTACGTTGCAAAGATAATTTTTGATATAATACTATGCAATACCAAGTACCATCAAAATGAAGCATCTTTGCAATGCAATCTATTTATCATACAGATTATTAGACTGTTACCGGGATTGATACGGATTAGTATTTAACAATGTTTAACTTTGTTCGAAGTCAATTCATCGAAAAATTACCTGAATTCACATAAAAGTAAGCGGGAGGCAGCAGGATTTGCATGGAAGGAATTACAATCCGCATCTGATAATTTCCTGAGTATTGCGCAGCAATGCCGAAGATTCGTTCATTCCGTATGTTGAAACATCAACCGGAGGATGGATAATCATACGGATGGTTCCGGGAAATGTTCGTAAACCTTTTATTCGCTCGTAACTTCCTGAAATTGTTATCGGTACGATCGGAAGTTTCAGTTCAAGAGCCATGAGAAAAGCGCCGCGTTTGAATTTACCAATTTTTCCGGTTTTAGTACGGGTGCCTTCCGGAAAAATAACAACTGAAATGCCGTTCTTTAGCTGGTCTACAGCTTTGTGCAGGCTTTGTGATGCTGCCACGGGGTTTGAACGGTCTACAAAAATATGACCCGCGGCCTGACATGCTGCACCCAGAAATGGCACCTTGCGTAATTCAATTTTCAGCAACCACTTGAAAATGTATGGCAACCAGCCGTAAACTGCCAGTATATCAAAAACACTCTGGTGATTGGCCGTGAAAATATAGGATTGTTTTTTGTCAAGATTTTCCAGCCCGGTTACTTTTACGTTTACGAAGAAAATATAACAGCAAAATTTCCCCCAGATAATGCCGGGCACATACGACAGCTTGCTGTCGGGAAGTAAGGGGGAAAGTAAAAATATCAGGATAGAAGTAATGACAGTCGAAATTATCATCAATGGCATTGCTACAAGCCACTGGTAAACGAAATAGACAGGATATAAGATTTTCATAAATGTTTTATTTTATTATACATTCAGGTTGTCCTATGCTGCTTTTTTTTTAGCTTTATCAGGTTTTGACTTACAAAAACACCCAAAATTACAACAAAAACACCAAACCACTGAAATGAATTCATCATTTCTTTGAAAAAAATCCACGAAAAAAGTGCTGTGAAAACCGGAATCAGGTTAGTGAATACTTCTGATCGGGTAATCCCGATTTTTCTGACCACATCGGCAAACAGCACAAAAGCAATAACCGATGCAAATAAAGTAAGCATGAGCAAAGCTTTAATGGATTCAGAATGAACTGTAATGGAGCCCAGCTGCCTGAAATCGACAATCAGGGTTGTGGGGATAAAGTAAATCAGCCCGATCATACTTTGATAGAAAATAATATTCGTAGCCGAATATTTATCGGGTATCTTTCTCAGCAGTAAACCGTAAACTATTGCCGAAAGTACTGCCAGAAAAACCAGCGCAACACCTGTCACAGACGTAGTTTCACTTCCATCTGAATTGTTGACGATTAAATAAACTCCGGCAATGGAAATACTAATGCCAATCATGTTCATCAGAGTTACCCGTTCTTTCAGAAAAATAAAGGCAAAAAAGGGTGCAAAGGCCGGTATCGTTGCTATTATTACAGAAGCCAGTGTGGGTTTTACCATGGTAAGCCCGTAGGTTTCGCCTGCGTAATACAGAAATGGCTCAAAAAATGCCAGAGCGAAAAACAATCTCAGGTCTTTTTTTTCAATCTGCTGAAATCTTCCTGTAAGTTTCAGGAAAATAAAAAGCAAGACTGAAGCCAGAATCAGGCGTAAGGAAATGAGCACCAGAGGTGGAAATGATATCAGCGCTATTTTGGTCCAGATAAATGACAGCGACCAGCATAGCATTGATACTACAATGAAAATATATATTCTGACATTTTCCTTATTCATCCTCTGTCTATCCTGCAATGATAATTTTCAATCTTTCATGAATTTCATTCCAGGTCTCTTCGGTCATTTTGGTACCAATCACCTCCACCACTCTCGACGAAACAAGCGAACCTATTTTACCGCATACATCGAGCGGATAATTACTGGCATAACCATACAAAAAACCAGAGGCATAAAAATCACCGGCACCCGTTGTGTCAATACTTTTAACCAGATGTGGCTCGATTTTGAAAAATTTGTTTCCGGATTGAATAAGTGAGCCATCCTTCCCGATTTTCACAACAGCTATACGGCAAAGTTCGGCAATTATCCGTACCGCTTCTTCCGGATTTTTTCCGGTAAATGCGAGTGCTTCTTCCTCGTTGGCAAAGGTTATGTCCACGTATTTTGAAATAATTTCATGGAGAAATTCAAGATTTTCGTTCACCACATTGAAGCTGGCCAGATCAATGGAGGTTGTCAGACCAGCATCTTTTGCCATTCGCAGAGCTGTGCGTATCAAATCGTGGTCCTGCACCAGATAGCCCTCGATGTGAAAAATGTGATAGCCTTTGAAAATGTCGTGATGTAATTCGTCGGCATTCAGCTCGCTGGCTGCACCCAGAAATGTACAGAGTGTCCGTTCGCTGTCGGGCGAAACCAGTATGGTGCAATGCCCTGATGGCGTTTTGCTCAGCTGCATGTGGGGAGTAACTCCGTTTTCAAGACTATTTGTTTTGAAGAATCTGCCTATTTCATCGTTGCTTATTTTCCCGATAAAACCGCTTTCGATGCCCAGTTTCGAAATCCCGTTTATTGTGTTGGAAGCTGAGCCGCCGGTAGCCATAGTGGCTGACGATGCGGAGAAATGAGATTTTATGGCTTCAGACTGAGTGTTTTCAATCAATTGCATTCCTCCTTTTATCAGATTTAGTTTGCTCAGTATATCGTCGTTTTCAATCTTAAACAATATGTCTGTCAGGGCATTACCCATTCCTAAAATTTTTTTCATATAAATATTTACTTATTTTTTTGTCAAAATTATTGTGTATTTCAATTAAATCAGTTACTTTTGCATTCGCATTTCGAAAAATGCAGGAAATTCTTCCTTAGCTCAGTCGGTTAGAGCATCTGACTGTTAATCAGAGGGTCCTTGGTTCAAGTCCAAGAGGGAGAGCGATAAGAGTTATAGCGATATAACTCTTTTTTTTTGTTGGTCTGCCTTTCTTCCCGTTAAGCTGAACGGATTAGAAATAACTTGAGCCGTCAAAACAGTGGGTGCAAAGTTTTTCTTTCGGAAGTCCGATGGCTTCAATCAGATCTTCTATTTTCTGAAATTTCAGCGAAGTAAGTCCAAGGTTTTCACGAATTTTATCAACCATAGCCGCATATTTTTCGGTTTTAGCATCTGAGTATTCTTTCATATCAACATTTTCCACCCCTTCAAGTTCTTTCACGGCTTTGTGAGAAGCCAGTTCCATGCTAGATCGCGACCGGCTGAAATTCAGAAACTCGCAGGGATACGTAAGCGGCGGGCAGGCGATGCGCATATTTACTTCCCTGATGCCAGCCTGATGCAGATCGTGTACATTGTCTTTCAGCTGGGTGCCCCGTACAATGGAATCGTCAAGAAAAATTCCGGTTTTATTCTCTATAATCGATTTATTTGGTAAAAGCTTCATTTTCGCAACCAATTCACGCATGTGCTGGCTTTGAGGCATAAAACTCCGGGGCCAGGTAGGAGTGTACTTGGTGTATGGTCGTTTGTAGGGTATTCCCTTTGCGTGACTGTAGCCTATAGCATGACCAACTCCCGAATCTGGAATTCCAGCAACGAAATCTGCTTCAACCGGATCATTCTTTGCTAAAGCTGCTCCACACCTGTAACGGGTTTCTTCAACATTTATCCCTTCGTAGAACGAGGGCGGATATCCGTAATATACCCAAAGGAATGAGCAAATCTGCATTTTTTCGTCGGGAAGGCGAAGTTGTACAGGACCTTCGTCTGTTAGGTGAACGATTTCCCCCGGACCTAAAAACTGTACTGTTTCGTAACCAAGATTCGAAAACGAGCAAGTTTCGAATGCGACAGCATAAGAACCCTCTTTTTTGCCTATTATCACGGGAGTACGTCCCAGCTTGTCGCGAGCCGCTATAATTCCGTTTTCGGTGAGTATGAGCATTGAGCATGAGCCTTTAACCTTCCTGAAAACATTTTCTATGCCCGAAATAAAATCATTGCCTTCTGCTATGAGCTTGGCAATGAGTTCGGTCGGGTTTACAGTTCCCTGGCTGGTTTCGGAGAACGTATGATGCAACTTCAGAAAATGGTCTTCCAGTTCATCGATATTGACAATACGGCTCACGGTAGCCACACCAAAGCGTCCGAAATGCGAATTAACAACAATAGGCTGAGCCTCAGAATCACTGATTATTCCGATACCGCTGTTGCCCGAAAATTCTTTTATGTCGTTTTCAAATTTGTTCCGGAAATAACCATCCTCAAGGCTGTGTATGGCACGCTGGAAACCTTTTTTTTCTGAGAAAAATGCCAAACCTGCCCTTTTAGTGCCCAGGTGTGAATGGTAATCGGTTCCGTAAAATACATCGCTTACGCAGTCGTATTTTGAAATTGTGCCAAAAAATCCGCTCATTTTAAAAAAATGCAATTATAATTCTTAAGTATCAGAAATTGAAGTCTGCGATATGACTGTAAAAAAAACAAATATAAGATGTGAAATCAAAAATTTCGGGGCTAAGAAGTCCCCGAAAATATATTATTAATCATTCTATCCCCTTAGCCTGGCATTCAGTTTAGTCTCTATGTTTTGCTGTATTTTTCGCATTATTCCGTCGATTACATTGTCGGTCATCGTTTTGCTTTCATCCTGAAGGATAAAACATATCGCGTATGATTTCTTGCCTGCTTCGAGGTTTTTACCTTCATATACGTCAAATAGACTTACTTTCTTCAGAAATTTTCTTTCTGTTTCGCAGGCAATTTTCTCAATTTCCGCAAATGTAATTTTTTTATCAAGCAGAAAAGCTAAATCACGCCTTACTTCAGGGAACTTAGGCAATTCAGTATATTTCACATTCTTTGTGTCGAGCGAAAGGAGAATGTTGCTCCAGTTAAGATCAGCATAATACACTTCGGTTTCAATGCCGGCCCGTTTTTTTGCCTCATCGCTTACGATGCCCAGCGTGCCGAGCAGTGTTTTATTTGGGGAACTAATGCACAGCGCCTCCGAGTAAATGTCAGTAATGTATTCTTCCATACTCAATTTCTGCAAATCGAAACCCAGCCGGGTGAAAATGTTCTGTACGTAAGCTTTTAATTCGTAGAAGTTTGATTTCTGAGTGCCGTTAATCCACGAGTCTGAATATTTATTTCCGGTTATCCACAACGCCAGATGATAATCTTCGCTGAAAGCAGAAAGTGTCTCGTCGTTATTCCTGTTGCCGGCAGAATACTGGTAGCAGTTGCCAAATTCATATAATCTCAGATCGGCATTCCGGTAGTTGGTGTTTCTCGATATGTTTTCAAGCCCTCCGAAAAGCAAAGTCTGACGCATTACACTAAGGTCAGAACTCAGCGGATTCATAATTCTGACACACTGATTTTCGGGGTATGAAGTCAGACTGCCGTAATATCCGGTTTTTGTCAGCGAGTTGTTAAGTACTTCGTTGAATCCCTGGGCTGTAAGCTGTTCGGAGATAATTACCTGTAGTTTATGGCTATCGGGTTTTTTTACATAGCTCAATGTCGAGATCAGGTTGTCGCCTGTTTCTACTTTATTGTATCCGTAAATGCGCAGAATATCCTCGATAACATCCACATCACGTTGCACGTCAACCCGGTAAGCCGGTACTTTCAGCTCGTATGCTTCTTCAGTTTCAGACACAAGTTCCATTTCGAGTCCGTTAAGGATTTTCAGAATATTTTCTCTGCCAATTTTTTTTCCTATCAGGTTGTCTATTTTGCTTTTAAGTACCCTGACTTCGAAAGGATTTACAGGATTCGGATATTCATCTGCAATTTCGCTCGAAATGGTACCTCCGGCAATTTCCCGGATGAGCAATGCTGCTCTTTTGAGAGCGAAAATGGTCATTTCAGGGTCACATCCACGTTCGAACCTGAACGAGGCATCGGTATTCAAACCATGACGGCGAGCGGTTTTCCGGATACTTACAGGATTGAAGTAGGCACTTTCGAGAAAAATATTTTTGGTGTCAGCAGTTACTCCCGAATCAAAACCACCAAATACACCCCCGATACACATGGGCACATCACCGTTGCAAATCATCAGGTCGCCCGGGTTAAGTTTCCTTTCTGTACCTTCAAGAGTAGTGAAAGGTGTGCCTTCGGGCAGGTTTTTTACCCTAATCTCGCGACTGGTAATCTTGTCGGCATCAAAAGCGTGCAGCGGTTGGCCCAGTTCATGCAAAATAAAATTGGTAATATCCACAACATTGTTGATTGGTCTCAAACCGATGGTCAGCAAGCGTTGCTTAAGCCAGTCGGGAGAATCTTTTACGGTAATTCCCGAAATAGTAAGCCCTGCATATCGATGACAGGCATCGGTATTTTCAATCTTTACTGCTATTGGCAAGTTGTTATTGTCTGTTCTGAAGGAGTCTGTGGATGGTTTCCGGAGTTTTACACTGTCATCGTGAAGCGAAAAATAGGCAGCCAGATCGCGTGCAACTCCATAATGCGAAGCGGCATCAGCCCGGTTTGGTGTGATATCAACTTCAATGAGCGTGTCATTTTTTATTCCGTAATAATCGCTTGCAAGCGTGCCGGGTATTGCATCGGCGGGAAGCACTATAATGCCTTCGTGGCTGGTTCCCAATCCTATTTCATCCTCTGCACAAATCATTCCGTGCGATTCAACTCCCCTGATTTTAGATTTCCTGATCGTGAAACTTTCATCACCCGAATATAGTTTTGTACCCAAAGTAGCGACAACCACTTTTTGTCCGGCAGCCACGTTTGGTGCGCCACATACAATCTGTAACGATTCGCTGCCACCCACATTTACAGTTGTAACGCTCAGGTGGTCGGAGTTTTCATGTCGGGTACAGGTTAACACTTCACCTATCACCAAACCCTCCATTCCGCCTTTCACGGTCTGAATTTCTTCAATACCACCTACTTCAAGTCCGGTCGAGGTAAGAATCTGAGCAAGTTTTTCTGCAGATACATTAATATTAATGTATTCTTTGAGCCAATTGTACGAAATATTCATATTCCTATTCTGAGTTTTGTGTAATTTGACATTCGCATTCAAAGCTTTCAGACCCTGATAATCTGAATACTTTTCACTTTTGTCTGTTTTCTGATACAGTTTGCAAAGGTACTGATTTTTTCTTTGTTCATCATTTATTGCTTTCTCAAAAAGTTAATATTTTCCATAAAAATATTGCACAAAATTTGGCAATATGTGTAATTGTAGTAATTTTGTAAAATATTTTTAAGTACATGACAAAAATTTAAAAATATCTATATTTGATTGAAAACCAGC
>CAZWLJ010000024.1:0-46098 GCA_964634605.1 uncultured Paludibacter sp. | reverse complement strand
ATCCTGTGTTTTTTTACTTTTGCGCACTTTTTTTTACGAATTGCACGGATATACTTTAATCTTAATTCTAAATTTGCATATTACATTATTGAATATTTATTAACTTCCATTAAATATTTGCATAGCCATGAAAAAGATTGTACTTATCCCAGTTCTCCTGACAATCATTTTTGTCGGAACAAAAGTAAACGCACAAACCGTGTATGTGCTCCAGAATGGCGCAAGAACGCTGTTCTACAACACCATTACCGATGCTACCACCAACCTGCAGGATGGAGACACCCTCTACCTGCCCCCAAAACCCATTAACGTTAACCTGACGCTCGAAAAAAGAGTGGCGGTGATCGGAGCCGGATACCACCCCGATACAGCGGCTGTGAGCGGTATTACTAAAATTACCGGACACGTCTATTTCAACAAGAAAAGCAAAGGCTCATCCATCACCGGTGTGCGCATCGAAGGCAATGTATATGTGAAAGACTCCGCCATCACCATCACCCGATGCAACCTGAATACACTGGAAATACAAAACGGCACTAATAAAATTTCGGGAACCTACTCAGGCGACTGTGTGATACGAGAGAGTATTACCGGATCAAACGATGTAGTTACCAATACGCTGATAGAAAGATGTCTTATTCAGGGAAATATAGGTCCGGGTAACAAAACCAACAACATGTTGATAAAAAATTGTGTGCTAACTTATGGTGGCAACTATTTTCTTGATAGCAACAGTAATCTGATTATACAAAATTCAATCATTACTGGTACCGGAGGTTCATTTTCCAGTTATGCTACAAGCTCTATTACTTATAAAAATAATCTTTTTGTGCGGGGTAACGACTTTTCATTTCCATCATTCGTAATGGAGAATAATGTATTCAGCGTTCCGGTAGCCGATATCTTTGTGGATGCAGCCAAAGGCGACTACCACATCAAGCCCACCTGCACGCAGGCTCTCACCCTGGCCACCGATGGCCGTCAGGTAGGAATTTACGGTACAGAATACCCATTCCTGGTGCCTACGTATGCTCCCCGCTTCACCGCCATCAACAATGCTGAAAATGTAGTGAACGGAAAACTGTCGGTAAATATGACCGTGCAAGCCCGCAACCGGTAGAGAAAAATATAAGATTTCCGATTCGGTGGATAAAAAATTATCTTCACCGGATTGATACTGTACTTACTGTACATATTGTCTTACTACGTATTAATACTCTTTTTCATGAAAAACGCAATCTATAAAATAACCATATTGATTGTCGGGGTGTTGGTTTCCATTCTTTCTTACGGACAGAAAGCCATCAATCAACTCGAATACTGGACAGACGGCAACACCTCCGCCCGCGTACTTCGTGCCCTCACTCCCGCCACGTCGTACAGCTGGCTGGAGCAAGTGGATGTGGCTGCCCTCTCCGACGGAGTACATTCGCTCAATGTCCGCTTCCGCGACGATGGCGGCGTGTGGAGCAACGTGCAGAGCCGCTTTATTCTGAAACAAAACTCCGCTGCCGGTCAAGGCACTCTCCGCCTGGTGAACGCTATGGAATACTGGACGGACGGAAACACGGCGCAAAAAAACCAACGAACACTCACACCCTCGGCATCATACAACTGGGCTGAACAGGTGGATGTGGCTTCGCTCTCCGACGGAGTGCATACGCTTAATGTCCGCTTCCGCGACGATGGCGGCGTGTGGAGCAACGTGCAGAGCCGCTTTATTCTGAAACAAAACTCCGCTGCCGGTCAAGGCACTCTCCGCCTGGTAAACGCTATGGAATACTGGACGGATGGAAACACAGCGCAAAAGACCCAACGAACACTCACGCCCGTGGCATCGCACACCTGGACAGAACTGGTAGATGTTGCCTCGCTCACCGACGGGGTGCATATGCTTAATGTCCGCTTCCGCGACGATGGTGGTGTGTGGAGCAACGTGCAGAGCCGCTTTATTCTGAAACAAAACACGGCTATCAGTCAAGGTACTGACCGCAAACTTACCCGATTAGAATACTGGACGGACGAAAATGCAACAGCAAGAGTGAAAAGAAACCTCCAGACTGCTGAAAATTATATTTGGCAGGAATTAGTTGACCTGCCCGCACTGAAGAACGGACTGCATACACTCAATGTACGTCTGCAGGACGATGGTGGCGTGTGGAGCAACGTACAAAGCCGTTTCTTCATCAAAAATAACGAAGATATGATCCCGGCAGGTGAAAACAAAATTACCGGCTATCGGATTTGGTACTCCGCAGATAAACCAACACTTTTCGACAGCTATCCGGCGACTTCAACAGCGCCCGAAACTAACATTGTGCAGGATATAAATGCTGATTACGTTCCCACAGGAAAGCACCAGGTGAGTTTCCAGGTGAAGGACAGCCGCGGTGTGTGGTCGCCCATCATCATCGACAGTGTATCGCAGGCAGGCAATGCCCTGTTCAGCTTCACAGCCGACAAACGTGATATCAGGCAGTTGGATACGGTTCGTTTCACTCCTTCTACCCTTCATTTCATCGACAAACTTGTATGGAACTTTGGCGACGGAAAAACCGAAGTGAATTATCAGCCGGAGCACGTGTACGACTCCATCGGACAATTTGACGTTGCAGCCACCGTATGGCATTACGGTGCAACTGAAGGAAAAAATTACGTGGAAGTGAAATACATTACAGTAGCTCCCACCGGCATTTCTACTCCGGAGGTTTATACGGTTAAGATGTTTCCCGTTCCGGTGACCGACCAGCTCACCATCGAAAGTTCCGATTCGCCCATACGCCGCGTGCGGGTGCTAACTATCAACGGGACCATTGTAAAGGATGTGCTGTGCTCCGGCGAGAACACGGTGAATATTTCACTTGGCGAACTTGCATCAGGCACCTATATCGTAGTAACTACTACCGCGAATAGCAACCTGTCGGGGAAAATGCTGAAGAAGTGAGAATGGATAAACTGAAAAATCCCGGTACATCATATTATCAGAACAGGCAAAAGTCAGACAAAAATCTGAAAACCGGGAACAAAACCACAGCAATAGAAATGTATTCAACGCCGTATCGCTAATCCTTACAGCCTCTTAAGCAGGATTGACGTTAATGCTACTGAACAGTACTGCCATTAGCTCATCTATCGGGTATATCCGATGAAACGGATGGGCTTATGAACCATCTTTACAGCAAAAAACACCTTACAAAATACTCATTTACAGAATTTATAAATAATTCCCTTAATATTTCTTAATCCGGCAAACTGTATTTATCTTTACGACCATATTTTACAAAATCAACTGTACATCCAAAATTACCCTGTGACAGATGATAATACCTGGGCCTATAAAAGTATTGTTGATTGACCATGCTGAGATTCAACTGGCTGGTCTCCGGCATTTATTGTCCGACGAAAATCACATTAGCATTACCGGGACTTTCGGCAGTGTGAAGGATGCACAGGAAAGTGACGCGCTGAAACAGTCGGATGTAGTGCTATTCGACTGTGATTTCGATACGAACAGGGATTTTAATTCGTCGTTTCAACTGTTGCGAACACTCAACCCGCAGCTGAAAATTATCGTTTGGTCCTATCTCAAGGACATTAATCACATCATCCACTCGATACAAGCAGGCGCCAGCGCCTACCTGACCAAAGACACCACCGCCGAAGAGCTGAAACAGACCATCCATCTGGCTATGAGCGGCAAAGGATTCTTTCTGGGAGAGACTATCCCAAAATCGGTACTGGAAAGTTGTTTCAAATCTCCTGCTGAGGCCATGCACGCCAATGCAAAACCCTGGCATCTGACCGAACGGGAAATTGAAATTATAAAATTGCTTACCGAAGGACTCATAGCAAAAGAAATAGCCGAAAGACTAAAAATCAACATTACCACCGTAGAAAGTCACAAGGAAAACATAAAACAAAAACTTAACTGCAAAACCGTAGTAGGCATTGTAGCTTTTGCGCTCAAAAACGGGCTGGTGAGCTGAACGCAAAACAGCTGTTTAATACTCAATCGCCTCCTTCCGGCTTTTCACATACCTCCTGATACGCTTCAGCCTCTTTTCAGTGCTCATTTCCGGCACTTCGGTTGGTATTCCAGGCTAACTTCACAGCATTTCTCCTCCTTATATTTTACCACCGCATATCCTTATATTACAGGGTGAAATTATTTAAATTCTTTTCACATTTTTGAAATGATTATTCTCCGGATTTTTGATTAATATTTTTTGGTAGAATCTACACTCTGTTGTTTGTAATTCTTTTTCGAATTTTCTTTTATACAAGATTCAGAATATAATGTATTTTTTTGAAAGGGTTAGGCAATGAAAAAATCTTTTATTCTCCTGTTAATTTCATTCGTTTTTGCGTGTATATGCAATTCTCAGACTATTTCTGGTCGTTTAACAGATGATCTGGGAAATGGGAAATCCGGTATGGAAATTAAAGCATACATTTACCCGTATGTATTTAAAGCCACTTCAGCAACCGACGGTACTTTTTCCTTGAAGATTACAACTGACTTAGAAGTTCAGAAGCTTCCCGAGGGATATTATGTATCGGAAAACCATCCGAATCCTTTTTCATTTATTACGAGCATTACTGTTAGTATTCCTGCTAACGGAAAAGTTTCCTGGGATATTTTCAACCTCCAGGGTCAAAAAGTAAAAGAAAGCAAAAGCTATCAGTTTGGAACCGGTAATCATAACCTGGATATTGACCTCAAAGGATTAGCCGATGGATTTTATCTGCTGAAAATTAAATTGGATGACAGATATTCAGTTTCAAGAAAGGTGTGGCTAAAGCAGGGAAGTCCTTCTTCCTCTTCGGAATTGCAGTCAATTACTAGTCAAAGATTAAATGCTCCCAAACAAGCAGTGAACGAAATTAAAATTGACAGTATTGTGGTAACAGGTCCTGATGTTGAAAGAAAAGTATATATTGAAGTGGATAATATTGTGGACAACGGTCTTGATTTGGGCGATATAAACATTTCGGAAACATTATTGATGGAGGAAGAGGATTTTGAAAACTATTATGCTCCTTTAGCTTTTACCGGTGTATCCGGTTCGGGTTTTGACACGAAAAATATGGCGCTCCGTTTTTTTGATAACCTGGGCTACTCAGTAACTATTCCGGCTGCTAATTCCACACCGGAGTTCATGATTTGTTCTTTACCCGCTTATGTAAATAGTATTACCGGTTTGATAGAACCGGGCGTAGTAAATGTTCAGGTAGTAAAAGATTTAGGTAAGCTGTCACTCACTTCGAACAGTAAATCAGGTATAAGTATCGGTGCTTTACCAGCTTTGAAATTTCCTCCGGGTACAATTGCATCCAATTTTTATGCTTTTTTAGAAATATTGCTTGCCGATGAAATCATCCGTCTGCAAAAGATGGATGAAACATCCGGCGGTATATTAAATACGCTTCAACTTCAGTCTGACCTTGAAAAGTCCAGGTTACAATGCGGGCAAATTTTAGCCAAAATCCGGCAAGTAATGAACGGTCAGACCCAAACCGAACTTGCGGGAGAAATCAATGACACGAAAGTATATTTCAATACCGAAAATCTGCAGATACTTGACCAATGGCTGCTTGCTGTTGTGAACGGGATTTCACCAGAAGCAACAGAAGCATCGTCTGTTATTTCAGGATTTGAGAACCTACAGCCACTCCCTTTGCTTTTCAAAATAAATGCGAATGAGCAAAGTTCCTCTGATGTCGATGATTTTTTGACATGTAAAATCAGTGGAGCAAATAATCAGGATTGCGCAAAAGCAGATTATCGACAAAATTTACTTCCTTCCACTCGTAATCAATTGGCAACACTGGCTAAAATGGTTGGTTATGGTACATTTGCGATTGGGGCAGGAATGGCTCTTACTGTAGGAAGTGTACCATTGAGTGTCGTGGCTCTTCTTGCAGTACCTAACTTTGTATTATTAGCAACAATGATGCAGATGGATGCAACTGTCCTTTCAATGAATTACGACAATATGGATGCTGCAAAAAACTTGCTTGAAGATTTTAATGAAGGAGTTAAAATGATTGCCAACGGAGTCATCTCGCCAATCATCAGCGCAGCGAAAGGTGATAACGCAGGAATAGTGTATGATTTCTTAACTAATACGGTTCCTGCAATGAATTTATCTATTCCTGATTTCGTTACTCAATCACTTTCATTCATTCAAATTAAACCCGCTCCGGTTACTTACATCGGAACTTTGAATGGCGTACAGATCGAAGAATCGGAAAAAGCAACAATTACTTATACAATAACATCCACAGTAAAAATCACACTTTCCGGAAATGGCACACTGGATTATCCATATGGAGGTAAAATGATTGTAACCGGTACTGTGTCTCCTACGGCTGTTTCTCATCCTCCCTGGCAAGTCACAGTAACAGGAGGTCCGTTTAATCTTGAAGGATCAGTGTTTGGTACTCAATCGAACGTAAGTGGCACGATTAGTAAATATGTCGAATTCACTAATGGATCGGTAAATGAAAACAGCCTGACAGGCAATATCTCTTTCACAGTTGGTTGTGTTATTGGCTGTGCCGACCCTTTAAAACAAAGTATTACCTTATATAAATAATCCGTAGAATCTGGATGATAAATAATTTCAACATACTTTCTTTTAGTGGAGAATAATATCTTTACAATAAAAACTTTAACTTCAACATACATTACCGGTACCTCTGATTATTCGCCATTCAGGCGTTACACATTAGAAACGGTTTTCTTCATGGAATATAGCAGAAAAAATCAATCTGAACCTGAATGTTCCGGCTGGAATATATTTTTTGAGGATTAATAATGGAAAAGAAAAGGGAGTGTATAAGGTGATAAAGCGATAAATTAAATAAAACTGCTCTGGCTCACGACGTATTATGGTGTAAGTTCAGATTCAGAATCCGCTTCTTCAACCATAAATGTATGTAAACAAATAATAAAACACACAATCCGTTATAAACGATTCTGTTATATCTGAATACAAAGCAGAAACTAAAAAAGATTACAAGCATCAGCTATATAAACTTACATAAAATCAGGAGGTCAGAAATGAGAAACAAACGATTTAATTTTAGCGCTTTCCTTATAGCGGTGATATGCCTGACGGGGTTGCAGGCACAAACACTATTTGTAAATGAAATCAATGGTACTCAAACAGCGTACACACTAAGCGAAGTAAGAAAAATCACATTTTCGTCAGGTAATCTTTCCGTTCTGAAAACAGACCAAAGCTCCGGCATTTTCGCACTCAACGGATTGATATCTCTGATATTCAAAGAATTTACTTCGGTGAAAAAGGAGCTGGCACAACAGCCAGATATCAGCATTGCAGCTTACCCAAACCCGGTAACCGATGTGCTGAATATCCAATTAACAGGCACGAATACCGACGGTAAAATCAGCATTCTTTCGACCGATGGCAAAGTAGTTATGACCCGCGGAACCAATAACTATGACCTGATAAAGCTCAATATGAGCCAGTTGCCGCAAGGAATATACCTTTTCCGCTACATCAGCTCAACAGGAATCCAAACAATAAAAATCATAAAAAAAGAGAGGGAGGATAAAAAATGAAAAAATACCTATTCTTTGCTGCCTTCATATTGGTAGTAGCACCCGTAGCTAATGCCCAAAACGACACGCTGTATATTATGAAAAATGGAATTGTAGCTGGAAAATACAACATAAACACTCAGATTGACAGTATAATTTTCCATCAGCCAGTCACACCGGGCAATACCTTCACCGACAGTCGCGACGGAAACGTTTACCGTACGATTACCATCGGCTCACAGGTATGGATGGCCGAAAATCTGAGATACTTACCAAGCGTGTCAGGGCCCGCTGCAGGTTCTAAAACAACGCCTTATTACTACGTTTACGGCTACAATGGTACGGATGTGAACGCCGCAAAAGCTACAGCTAATTACGCAATCTATGGCGTATTGTACAACTGGGCAGCTGCCATGGCCGGTTCAACAAGTAGTTCTGCCAACCCAAGCGGAGTTCAGGGCGTTAGTCCTCCGGGATGGCATTTGCCCAGTGATGCCGAATGGACACAGTTAAATGATTACCTGGGTGGCACAAGTATTGCCGGAGGCAAACTAAAAGAAGCCGGAATTATTCACTGGACAACACCCAATACCGGTGCAAGCAATATTACGGGATTCACAGCTCTTCCGGGTGGCTTACGCGACTGGGTTGAAGTATTCGATAAATTGACTAACAGCGGTTACTGGTGGTGTAGTACCGATCGCGATTCCAATATTGCCAGATACCGCAGCATGTACTTTGATGGTGAAGGCTTAATCCGAAGCGAAGGAAGCAAACAGCAAGGATATTCAGTTCGTTGCGTGAAAGATTAACCTGAATCTGCATGCTGATCAGGATTCGGTCAATTCAGATTGATCCGAATTATTCAGCACAGAATCTTTCCATTCCCTGAAGCTCATATTGTATTTGGTACGTATGGCGCGTTTCATGGAGTCGACCGACCCGAATCCCGTTTGCTCGGCCAGATTATATGCCTGAATATCACGATTGATCTTCAGCTGCTTTTCCATTTCCTCGAGCCGGTAACTGTTTACAAACCAGCAGAAATTATGATGACTGTATTCATTGATAACCGAAGAAATATAGGTGCGGTTGGTTCCGATGATATTAGCCACATCCTGTATGGTAACACAACTGCGCAGGAAGATTTTTTCCTCTTCAAATAAAATGAGAATTCTCTTCAGGATGTTTTCCTTTCCACTTGCACCTATCAATACCGTATCCAGTTCTTTTTCGGGTCGGTCAGTCTGTTCGTATGCCGGATTAACGGGTTTTTGCCGGTTGCCCAGCCATCCGATTGTGAAAAGCAATACCGAAAAAATGACCGATGGAATACCCAAAGCAAATTTGTGAGTAACAAAGAAATCGCGTCCCAGCACAGCAATAACAACAGATGTTATGGCAGAAAAAAGCATGGAAGCATTTAGCAACATTACATTGGTAGTTGCACTATCGTGAGCATCGGAATAATACTGCGCGGCTTTGTGCGCATATTTTCGTATTAAAATGGAATTAGCTACCAGCACCAGCACTACCTGAATTACAAAAACTGCTTTCATCAGGATAAATATCACGTTGAGCCAGCCGATACCGAAAGATTCTGAATGTATGTCTTTCTGAAACAACCACGATTTATACTCAGCCCCGGGAGTTATCAGTATTCCGAACAAATACAGCAGAAACAGAAAAACAGACGGCAACAGGTAACGGAAATGTTTTCTATGCGAATACTGAACATCGATGGTAAGCAACCTGAAATATATATAATACATCGGATACACAAGCAGCGATGCCAACTGATAAACAGCATCAATCCAGGAGTAAAGTTCCTTTTGGAAATCGAAATACAAAAAATGGGACAGATAAACTATAATGGCAAAAATCATAAATTTCCCCAGAAAAGTTCTTGGGGATGTGTTCCTGTCAACATCAGTATTCAGCACGATTGCCCAAAACAATGTAACGTAAAGCGGACTGATAAGAAATATGGTCGATAACATGACAATCAATTGGTTTAAAAAATCACAATCAGCAATCAATTCATTCACTATTCCAACGAAATGATATTTTATATGCAAAAATAAAAAAATATTCTCATAAATTTACCGAAATGTAATTCAACTAACTCGTATTTCTATTTAATAAAAGAAATTATGATTACATCAGTTGTTCCGATTCTGTGTTTGCCGGAAAAAGTTTTAGCACAAAAAGCACCTGTATTTTTGATAATGAATGGATAAGGAATATTTCCCACTACTCCATATCTGAGCATTTTCTATTTTTCAGAATTAAATTTTATTTAACCGGACAGGTATTTATCCCTTTTGAAATGCTAATGACTTCAGATTAAATCCCTCAGGCAGGAAAAATCAGGATGAAAATAAGATAATATATATAAGCCACACGATACAGTAAGATTTCACCCGAATGAAAAAATAAAAATTTTTCTTTCATTCCATTTCATATTATTAATATTTTTATTAATTTAGGCGCCAATAAATTCAAATATCTATTAACCTTTTAACACTTTCAAAAAAAATGAGAAAAAAGTTACTTCTTGGCATAGTTCTGGCCGGACTTATGCAAATATCATTTGCGGGTACACCTACAGATGTAACCGCTAATTACCTGAACAATTACACGGCTCCTTTTACAACTACCGGGGAGACATTGATCGGGACTAATACCCGCTGGCAGATACTGGCTGCCCCGTGGGTTACCGAAGGCGATCTGGGAACCAAAGGTGTTGACTACACCTCATGGCATGTTGACTTCAACAAATCACCTAATTACCCCACAGTTGACGCCACCCGTGCCGGTGTAATGGCGCTTACTCCCGGATGGGACGGATTTGCCGGTACATTCAGCAATATGAAAGTGTACCAGACAGTAACACTGCCTGCTGCTTCGTATGAATTTACAGCAAAGCGTGCCCAGGACTGGTCAGGAGCAAACACCGCATACTTAGTGGCAGGAACCGGAAAAGGTATTCCGAATATCGAAAACCTGACAACAGCGCTTGGTTCCACCAAGTTCAACACTGCGGTTGCTCCCGACTGGAAAGTGACTGTTTACTTCAAACTCAATGCAGAAACTGAAGTTTCACTGGGTGCTGTAGCTTCTTATTCAGGCGCACAGCAATGCGTTACCCTGGCTGAGTTCTCCCTTATTCAGATTATGGGTGCCAATTACAACCTGCTTACAAACAGGATCACCGCTGTGAAAGCCTTTAATACCACATCACAATATCCAGTGCTTGGTACCTATGCTGAAGCTCAGTGGAATGCACTTCAGACGGCTATTTCAACTGCTGAAACATTTGTTGCAGCGGGAACTGACGGTACACAGGAACAGGTTGATGCACAGTTAGCAGCCATCAACAATGCTGTTCATAACCTGGATTCGGTTGCCGTACTCCCCAAACTGGTTTATCAGGCTAAACAATACAATGCAACACAATACCCGATTGGTGTTATAATGGGCACCTATCCGCAAGCCGCATGGGATACATTCAAAGCAGCATTGCAGGTTGCAGAAACATTTATTGCCAAAACAACTGTGACTGCTCAGGAAATGGTTGACAACACAACGGCTTTACAGTCGGCTATTTCCACCCTTAACGGAAGTATGATTCTTCCATTCAAACTCAGCGACACAAGCAAAACCTACTGGTATCAGGTACGCGACATGCGTACAACCCAAAGCTGGTGGCAGGTTGGAGCATATACAGCGGATGAAACGACTACCTATCCACTAGCACTCATTATGTCGCAGACAGGTGATAACACGCTCGACGACCAGCTCTTTAAATTTGTAAAAGCTCCTGCACCATCACAGGGATATTACATTTACAGTAAACTGAATGAAGACACTCCGCTTACCGGAAGTTTGGATGAAAATATGATTTATGTCAATGCTGATTCGTTGCCATCAAAATGGCAGATAGGCAAGACAGCTGATCCGGCTCACTTCACCGTCTTCCTCGAAGGACAGAAAACGAGTCAGCTCAACAGTTATGCAAGTTATGACCCACAATTCATTGCTTTCTATTATCCCGGCGATGGCGCAAACGATGTTGGAAATAACTGGGAATTTATCGAAGTGCTTTCAGCCGGTCAAACCGACTTCACCGAACTGAAAAAACTCGTTGCCACAGCAGTTGCAATGACAGAAGCCTTGTATCCGGTAGGACCTAATGAAAATCAGTATCCGGCTGAAAAATGGAATGCATTCGTGGCTGTACGCAATTCAGCTGTTGATTTGGTAACCAAAGAAACCAGCACTCCGCAACCAGCTCAGAGCGAAGTAAATGATATGATTGTAACACTGCAAACTGCTATCGATGAACTCAAAGCAGCACAGAATCCGCCAATCAAGGTAAGTACCGCCACCGAAAAACACTGGTACTGGATTAAGGACAAACGATCGAATCCGAGCTGGTGGAAACTCGGAACTTATGGCGAAACACCCAACAGTGTAATAATGATCAAAGGCACTACAATTCCTGACGAACAAAAAACGGATTCGTTACTCTTCAAGTTCGAAAAGGCACCCGATCCATCGACAGGATATCTCATTTACAGCAAACTTGACGAAACACGTGCTATAACATGCGATGAAGGTCTTAATCTTCTGGCTGTTTTGCCTGATTTTACCGGAACACCCGTTATTTATGAACCGGCCAGTGCAGGTTATTACCTCCTGAAGGTTGAAGAAACCGGCAAACAAATCAACAGCTATGCAGGTCACAATCCTCCTTATATCGCATTCTGGGATGGCGGAGCTGGCGATCCGGGAAACAACTGGCAATTTGTACCGGCAGTGGGTACCCGTGTGAAAGATGTTGCAGTAACCGATTACGGTGTGTATGTGGCAGGCAGGAGAATTATTGCCAAAGAACCGGAAACACAATTCGAAGTTTACAGCATCAACGGACAAAGAATCGATGCCCGCAGAGAAGTAAGACAGGGCGTTTACATTGTGAAAGTGGCTGGTAAACCCGGCGCACTGAAACTGATGGTGCGGTAAAGCAAGAATATATTGATAAGAATAAAGTCCCCGAATTATCGGGGACTTTATTTTTTAACGGAAGAAACAATCAGTTATAAAATGTATTCTCATTGTATTTCACCTTTGAGAAATTAAAAAAAAACACCCCCGAAGCAGATTAATATTCAGGTTGACGGATAAAACCGAGGTACATTTCCAACAGGTTTTCATCCGATTCGGGAATGCGGACACGGCTGATATTTCTAATTTTAAGCTTGTTAATGGCATAAGGGATTAGTTCGGTGTCCAGGTCGTAAGATGTTTCCAGGTTTTCATTCACGAAGCTCAGCGGTACCAGAATAATTTCATCCACATTTCTTACACTCAGTTTTTTCAGCTGTTCGGCTACAGAGGGACGAGTCCAGCTCACGGGACCAACTTTTGACTGATATCCCACGCCGTATGGCAAATCCAGTGCTCCGGCAATAAGTTCTGCCGATTTTCCGGTTTTCTGTGTATAACTGTCGCCCTGCTCCACCAGCTTCCGCGGAATGGCATGGGCACTAAAAAGTAAAAAGGGATTTTTGTAACCCGCTTCTTCCATTTTTGCTTTTATCTGTTTTGTCCAGAACCGGACAAACAGCGGGTGGTCGGAATAATCTTCCACAAAACGGATTTGTATTTCCGGGAAACTGGCTCTGGCTTTATCAATTACAGCAGAGATACTGCCAGTGGTGGAGAAACTACCCTGCGGATACATGGAGATGACAATGAAATCATCGATGCCATCCATTGCCAGATCAGCGATTTCATTTCCGA
Source organism: uncultured Paludibacter sp. (assembly GCA_964634605.1). GTDB lineage: Bacteria > Bacteroidota > Bacteroidia > Bacteroidales > Paludibacteraceae > UPXZ01. Next base: position 32,720 of record CAZWLJ010000024.1, on the reverse strand, counting down.
TAAATGGTTCGGAATAAGAATAAGCACACACAACCACATACCTGCTTCCCAGCATTTTACGCAAGCCGGAGGCAGTCTTGTTCATGGAAACAAGCAAAGGTGAACCACCGATACTGAGGTATTTTCGCCAGGATGATTTGTAACGAATCCTGCTCACAAGCTCCGAGAACAGGTAACGCACAGGAGCCGGTGACTGAATGATAGCCCTGTCCCGAAACATTCGCCGGAGAAACAGCCTCATTCCCTGCTCAGACACAGGAGCGCCCATATTGACCAGCAGAACGGCAGTTTTTCCGGTTTGTTTTGCTTGATTCTCAGTCATGTGTATTATTTGTTTTATAATTCCGGAATCGGTTTACCTCTTTCGGCAGCGGCCTGTGAATGGCATCTCATTCAAATCTTTACACCTCGTAATCCACACAAACGCGGTCGGTTTTGACTTTGACGATATAAGCACCCACTTTTTTGTGTTCCGGATGCTCCTGATAGATATTCAGGTGTTCTACTGAATCAAATTCGCTATAAAGCACTATATCAAAATTCGAATCGGGTGTAGCCGGATGATTGATTCCCACCTCTATTTTCCTGAGTTCCGGAATGAGGTTGATAAGATTCTCCAGTTCATGCCTGATAATCAGGGCATTTTCCGATTTGGTTTTTCCTTCGGCATGCTCTGCCAGCCGGAAACATACAATGTGTTTAATCATTTTTTTTGTTGTTTTTTTCTTTTTTGAATCGTTTCGTAGTAATTTTTTTCTTCTTCCATCTTCTTAGGATAATCCACCGTGTAATGTAATCCACGGCTTTCTTTCCTTGCAAGTGCCTGTTTGATAATGAGGTACGACACACTTATGACATTGCGCAATTCACAAATTTCGCGTGAAACCACCGAACGGTTGAAGAGGCTTTCTGTTTCACGGAATAGTATCTCGAGGCGGCTCATGGCACGTTGCAAACGGAGATTGGAGCGCACTATTCCCACATAGGTACTCATAATTTGCTCCACTTCCCTGAAACTTTGAGTAATGAGTACCATTTCTTCGGTAAGCGAAGTTCCTTCGTCGTTCCAGTCGGGAATCATTTCGTTGAATGTAAGCTGAGTAATCCTTGAAGCAGCATGCTTCACAGCACATTCGGCATACACAATAGCTTCGATAAGTGAATTGGAAGCCAGCCGGTTGGCTCCGTGGAGTCCGGTAGCCGAACATTCGCCCAGCGCGTAAAGCCTGTTGATGGAAGAATGTCCGTTGAGGTCCACAGCAATGCCGCCACAGATGTAGTGTTGTGTGGGGCAGATGGGTATGAAGTCGCGTGTAATATCAATGCCGTATTCCAGGCATTTCTGATAAATCATGGGGAAATGTTCCTTTGTTTCCTCTGCATTCTTGTGGGTTACATCGAGATATTCGAAGGAGTCGCCGTGAATTTTCATTTCATTGTCGATAGCACGTGCCACGATATCGCGCGGAGCAAGTGAACCACGACTGTCATATTTCTGCATGAATTCCTTGCCGTTTCGTCCACGGAGCACTGCTCCGTAGCCCCTGATGGCTTCGGTGATAAGGAAAACCGGTTTATCACCCGGATGATACAATGCCGTAGGATGAAACTGCACAAACTCCATATCGCGGATAACGCCCCGTGCACGGTGAACCATCGCCACTCCGTCGCCGGTGGCGATGGCCGGATTAGTGGATGCCTGATAGGCGCTTCCGATGCCACCGGTAGCCAGCACGGTAATTTTTGAGAGGAAGGTATGGATATGGTTACTTTTCTGATTAAGCGCATACACACCGTAACATTCTATGTTGGGAGTATGATGGGTTACAATCTCTCCGAGGTGGTGCTGGGTCAGAATTTCGATGGCAAAATAATGCTCGAAGACATCAATATCGGGATGATTCCGAACCTGCTTGTTCAGACTTTCCTGAATTACAAAACCGGTATTGTCCTTGTGATGCAGGATTCGGAATTCGGAGTGTCCGCCCTCCTTATGCAAATCGAACTGTGTGCCATCCTCGGTTTTATCAAAATCCATTCCCCACTCCAGCAACTGATCAATTTCTTTCCGGGCATTTCTCACTACCAGTTCCACGGCATCCCTGTCGCAATGCCCGTCGCCGGCAGTGAGGGTATCCTCTATGTGTTTTTCGTAATTATCGGGCTCGTACATAACCGTAGCCACACCTCCCTGAGCATACGAAGTGTTACTTTCTTCAAGAGTTGTTTTACACAGCAGTGCTACTTTACCATACCGGGCTGCCTTCAGGGCAAAGCTTATGCCGGCAATACCCCCTCCTACCACAAGAAAATCGAATTTTTTAATCATAATGGTTGAATTTTTCTGTTGAAACCATGTAACCGAAAGTCGTTTATCGTCTTAATTCCAGTTTAACCACATTTTCCACATGGTGTGTATGTGGAAACATATCCACCGGCTGAACAGCAGTCACTTCATATTTTTCATCCAGCAAGTTCAGGTCGCGAGCTTGCGTGGCAGAATTGCAACTGACATATACAATTCTCTTTGGTTCAGCATTCAGAATCGTTTTCACCACATCATCATGCATACCGGCACGTGGGGGGTCCGTAATAATTACATCCGGTCTTCCGTGTTCTTTTATAAAATCTTCATTCAGAATATCCTTCATATCACCGGCATAGAAAAGCGTATTTTTTATACCATTCAGTTCTGAATTGACTTTCGCGTCTTCAATTGCCTCCGGTACGTACTCTATACCAATCACTTTTCGTACTTTTCCTGCAACGAAATTCGCGATTGTCCCTGTGCCCGTGTAAAGATCATACACCAAATCATCACCTGTAAGTTCAGCAAAATTGCGGGCAACTTTATACAATTCATACGCCTGTTCGGAATTGGTCTGATAGAAAGATTTCGGACCAATTTTGAAACGTAATCCTTCCATTTCCTCGAAAATGGCATCACTTCCTTTGAAAGTGATTACTTCCTGATCCGTGATGGTATCGTTAGCCTTGGAATTGATCACATACAATAAAGATGTAATTTGCGGAAATTTATCGGCTATATGCTGCAAGAGTTTTTCCCGCCCGGTTTTATCCTCGTGAAAAAACACGACAATCAGCATCAGTTCACCTGTGGAAGTGGTTCGCACCATCATGGTGCGCAGGAAACCTTCCTGAGAACGCAAATCAAAAAATGTCAGATTATTCTTTAGTGCGTACGATCGGATTTCATTGCGTATCTGGTTTTGAACATCGTCCTGAAGCCAGCATTTATTAATGTCCAGCACTTTATCAAACATACCCGGAATGTGGAAACCGACAGCATTCATGGTGTCAAATTCTTTCTCAGAATTCATTTCCTCATACGTTCTCCAACGTCGGTTGCTAAAGGTAAATTCAAGTTTGTTCCGGTAGAAAACTGTTTTTTCAGAACCTAAAATCGGCGAAATTTCCGGCAAACCAACTTTACCTATCCTTTTCAGATTATTTTCAACCTCAGTTTGTTTATGTTTCAACTGCTCAGCATAAGGCAAAATTTGCCATTTACATCCGCCACACACGCCGTAATGTTCACAAAAAGCCTCCTCACGAACCGCTGATTTTTCAACAAAATCAATCACACGAGCTTCCATAAAGCTGCTTTTCTTTTTAGTAACCTGCAAATTCACCACATCGCCCGGTACTACAAATGGAACAAACACGACAACATCATTCTGTTTCGCAATGGCTTTGCCTTCAGCAGCAACACCGGTAATCAGCACATTTTCCAAAAGTGGAAGCTGTTTTTTCTTTTTTGCCATATCCTGTTTAATTGTTACTGCAAAGGTAAAAATTTTTTTAAGGATAAATTTCTCCCGGGTGATAAAACTTGTATGACTGTTTTTTGTTTTGAATTCTTTCAGCATTTTTAATAAAAAGATTTGTTTAATTCAGACTATCTTTGCAATCATTATCAACTAATCGTTTCAGGCATTTTATGAAAGTCCGGTTTTATATTCTGTTCATCCTGGCAGTAATGCTCGCCAGCTTCGGATCCTGCCGCAAGGTAACTTCCGCAGCTGCCGAATTTCTGGTTTCGGGTGATACTGCCGGTTTTGCATTGCCTGCTCCGCTGGGTTCCGTAAGCGATTTTGAGAAAATTCTGACCGAAGAACAAATTCGAAAGCTTGACAGCATCATTGTAGAGTACGAAACAAAATCGGATAAAAAAATAAATATCGTAACAACCAAATCATTCAAACCATATGCCAGCCTGAACGAGTACAGCGCTGACCTGCTTGCAAACTGGGAAACTGATGATGTGGAAAAAAACACGGTGATGTTCGTCATTTCGGAAAAACTGAACGAAGCAGAAATCATAGCCGGTGATAACCTTAAAAGAAAACTTACCGAAAAGGAATGTAAACGAATAGTAAAAAAATCGATGCCCGGCGATTTGAAAAATGAGAATGACTTTGAAGTCCTGGAAACAGGTCTCCAAAAAATAATAAAGGAAATCAGATAGCCACTTATCAACAATCAAAACACATAACTCTCATCTTCAATACTTTAACCTGTTGATAACCCTGTTGAAAACTTACCTGATAACTTGTTGATACAAACAGGTAAAAAAATTTGCAAAACGATATTCCCGTTTATTATATTTGCAACATGAGTTACGGCTCATAGCATTAATGAGAATGCGAAGTGCTCTTTGAAAAACTGATTCATCAAAAAAATCAATCGACAAATATTAGCAACCGGATACAAAGGTAAACTTACATTTTGCAGAAAGGATGTACTGATTACAGTCGCCGCTATCTTCCGGATTGGTTGCGCAAGCGGCCAATGTGAAGTATAACAAAGTCTGTGATTTTCCGATCCCGGGTAATGTGTAATTTCCGGCGATATCCGACTTTCAAATAATACGTTTCAACGAAACGCAACTTTGCCTGATGAAGGCAGGGACGCTGGTTTGCCATAACAAAAAATGCAGCTACAGATATTTCGATATCTGCACACATTCAAAAAGGAAGCCATAACGAAAACAGCCATGTTTTCGGGATGCATCCGAAAGTTTCAGGCATCGCAGCGCAAAAAAATTAAAAGTCAAAACAAGGTTCGGAATTTAAGATTGAGAAAGGCGTTTATCACTAAACAAATTTACTTTTTGGTGAAAATGCTGAGAGATACATTTTCTTTTTGACATGAAAAAGAGACGGTTGCAAGCACAGCCAACGATGGTAAAACACCGGAAGCAAGCTCAGCAACGGGATGAACGGGTGTCAAAAACCCGAAGCAAAGCAGGCAGGCAACAGGATTCAGCACTGCTGGAAAAAATGGAAATCCCCTTCAATAAGGGACGGAAATCAATCCGGGCAGGAAGAATAATCATCTGAACCGGATGCTGATGACAACATCAGAAGACGGCAAAGCTGCTAAAGGCAACAGATGATGCCGGAGGATGAATGAAACGGAGTATGAAGCTGTAAAAAGCTGAGATACAAACGTTTCGGAAGCTATGTAAAAGTAGCATGAAAATTCAGAATCAGAACCAGACGCTTACAGGCAAATTGTTCAGTCTCCTGAAAAAACAGGCTGAGGTAACTCAGCGAAAGATTATTAAGCGGCTTTTACAACTTCAGGTCAGCAGGAAAACAGAATGAGAATTCAGGAACAGTGGTGATTTTACTGAAAATCCCTTCAAAAAGGATGATGAGATAAGACACCTGCTTTACTCCCCCTAAATTAAAGTTCAAACGAGCAATCATTTGAGTCTGACATTTATCAGGATTCGGGAATTGCAAACAGGCAGTTTTGAAAAAAACTACCCGCAATAAACCCGACACGGCGAAGCAAAAAACTATCCGACGAAAGGTATGGCCGAAACATCCGCGAAGCAGCAAAGGAAATCAACCCGTAAAAGGGCTGGTAACCAGCACTGATTCAAATGAATGAAGAGGCAGGAAGCAAAGCAAACCGCAAGCCGAAAAACATATAGAAATCATACTCGAAGCAATACAGCAGTAATTCAAAGATATTTCACATCAGATTTAATGTTTCAAGAGGGTGCCCGACATGACACCCTCTTACTTTTTTTAAAAATTCCAGTGAAAAACGCCTTTGAGAATTCAAACGAATGATTAGGGGTTTAGCTAAGACTGCTGTTTCCTCAGCCAGGCAGCAAATATGGTAATCTCACCCTGAGAAATATGTTCTTTCAGTTTACTGTAAACAGAGCCTTCGCCGGTCGATTTTTCAAGCATTGATTTGGCTTTATGCAATTTATCCACCGAAATGATTTTTTCTGCATCCAGTTCGCCTTTAGTTACAAACTGACTTAAATGGCCGTAAATGGTGCCAACTGACAAACCTCGTTCGGATGCAATTTTTTCAGCACTTTTTCCGCCTGTAAATTGCTCAAATGAAAGCAGCGCTGAGCTCCCTTTCGGTTTCTTTTCGTTTTTCTCTTTCCTTTTTCGTTTTTCTCTGCCCACCAGCTCCTCCATATTCGAATGTATTCCGTTTTCCAGGCAATAATCCCGAATAACATCCAAAAACTGTTCACCAAACTTTTCGATTTTTGCTTCTCCAAACCCACTGATTTTAAGCAATTCGGATTTGGTTTGAGGAAGGTATTCGGCCATCTCGGCGATTGAGTGAGAGCCTGCAACGATATAAACCGGCAGTCCGGTATCATCTACTATTGAATTTCTCAGTTCATACAGAATGCCCATCAGTTCGGGATGGCGCGAATAAAGCTTTTCGGTTTTCTGATGGCGTGAATACGAGCTGTATTTCAGTTCAGGCATATTAAATGTTTTTCGGAGCTGAAAATATTTCTCAATGCTGAATCCGTCGCTGATTCCCTTTATCCAGTGTTTTTTCTTTTCGGTAAAGGTGAAGATATCTGTGAAATACTGATCAAACTCCCGGGCATTTTCCCTGCTGTCAGTAGTGGCAGGTAATTGTTTGAGAAATTCGGTCAGCAGGTTCAGTTTTTCCGAAAAATAGTTTTCGGCAGCTTTAAGTCTCAGGTTCAACGCTTCCTGATTTGAAAAATCATGCTGAACTATTTGTGTAATCTGGTTTCCGAAACGGGATCCAACATCCCGGAGCTCATTTATTTGCACATTGACACCTCGCAGAAATTCCATGGTATCTTCGCTGAACGAAGCTGAAACTTCGGCTGTCGATCTAATCCATCTGCCCGAAACAGCCACCATCTGGCTGAAATCGAAAACCTGATGCAACAGCGACAGGAAATATTGCTGCTTCGACGAGTAATAATTATTTTCCAGTTCAACGGCAGTAAGATGTCCCGACGAAAACTGCTGTATTTCGAAGTCGCTCTGAATGCTTCCGGAGTTTATTCTGCTTTGCAGCACCAATCCTTCGAGCGTACGGCAGCGGCTTAGGGCCACATATACCTGCCCGGCCGCGAAAGCTGCTTCGGCATCTATCACCGCCTTGTCAAATGTCAGTCCCTGACTTTTATGAATGGTTATAGCCCATGCGAGCCGCAGGGGATACTGACGGAAAGTGCCGAGCACTTCTTCTTTAACAAGCAGAGTAGCCTCGTCGGTCTGATAACGGATATTCTCCCAGTCTACCGGAAGCACAGCAATATCTTCATCATCCTCCGGACATTTTACCCGAATAGTGTCATCATCCCATGCTGTAATCAGGCCAATTTTTCCGTTGAAGAAACGCCTTGGATTCTCGGTATCGTTTCGCAGAAACATCACTTTTGCTCCTATCTTCAGTTCCAGCCTGGCTTCGGCAGGAAAACTTCGTTCGGGAAAATCACCGGTCACACCGGCTTCAAAGATTCGCGAGTCAGATTTCAGCTTATTCAGCTCTTCGCGGTTTATCCGGTCTGCCTTGTAATTATGGGTGGTAAGAATGATGTACGTATCATCGGCAGCAGGCACAAAAAACGGATTGTAACGTTTATCAAGCAGTGCCTTGCTTTCGGCCGAAAGCTGGTTGTTTCTGACCTCGTTGAGCAGCCGGATGAATTCAATGTCTTTCTGACGGAAAATCTTTTCGAATTCAATGTGCACAAAAGGTTTTTGCTGAAAAACGTGACTGTTGAAGAAGTACACTCCCTGGTAATAAGAGGAAAGAATCTGCCATTCTTCGTTTTGAGCTACAGGTGAAAGCTGATACATGTCGCCGATAAAAATCATCTGGACACCACCAAAGGGTTCGCTGTGACGATAGCGCACATGGCGAAGCACCGTATCAATTGCATCCAGTATGTCGGCTCGTACCATACTTATCTCATCTATCACAAGCAGTTCGAGTTCACGAAGCACCCTGCGCCGGTTTGATTGCATTTTCATTTTGCCAATCAGTTCTTTTCTGCCTGCATCGGTAGGAATAAAAGGGGTGAGCGGTAACTGGAAAAAAGAATGAATGGTCGTTCCTCCTGCATTGATTGCTGCTACGCCTGTAGGTGCTACCACAGCCATCTGCTTGAGCGAAGTTTCGCGCAGTCGGTGCAGAAAAGTTGTTTTGCCGGTTCCGGCTTTTCCGGTCAGGAAAACATTCTGACTGGTGAGTGTTGCAAAGAGTTTGGCGTAATCGTGTGTTGAATAATTTTCATGCATAGTTGTCAGGATAAAATTCGTGATATCTCCGGGATATGAAACATGCGGGCTATTGAAAGATTGAAGTAGACCGGGATCACAGTTAGCATACAAATAATGAATTATTGGTAAAAAATGGGATAAACAAAGTTACAAATAAAAAAGGGAATAATTAAAAACAATCGGCGGTTAAATGTATTGCTCCATTTAACCGCCGTGACAGTTGATTTTTTCAGCGTTTCCCGGTTCTGCCAGGATATAATTATTTTAGTATAATTACAGTCTTATCAGTCGCTGCAATTATTACTTGTTCTGTTCTTTAGCCCAGCTGTCTTTCAGGGACACAGTACGATTGAATACCAGTTTTTCGGGTGTACTGTCTGCATCTACATTGAAATAGCCTATACGCTGAAACTGGAAGCGATCCAGTGGCTGTGCATCTTTCAGGTATTCCTCCACATAGCAGTTGGTTCTTACTTCCAGTGAGTCCGGATTAATCAGTTCACGGAAATCGCGCTCGTCAGCCGATGGATTCTCAACGCTGAAAAGCCGGTCATACAGGCGTACCTCTGCCGGTAAGCTGTGCTCAGCCGACAGCCAGTGAAGTGTTCCTTTCACTTTGCGGTTAGCATCGGGCATTCCGCTTTTGGTCAGCGGGTCGTATTCGGCATATATTTCGGTAATGTTACCTGCTTCGTCCTTTTTGCATCCAGTACATTTAACGATATAAGCCGATTTGAGTCTGACTTCCTGACCGGGTGTCATGCGGAAAAACTTCTTGGGAGCATCTTCCATAAAATCTTCCCGTTCCATCCAGAGTTCGCGTGTGAATGCAATCGGGTGAGTACCGGAATGCTCGTCTTCCGGATTATTCAATGCTTCCATCATTTCAACCTTCTCTTCGGGATAGTTGGTAATGATCAGTTTCACGGGATTGATTACGGCACTTACCCGGGTGGAAGTCTTGTTGAGCTCTTCTCTCACGGCATGTTCGAGCAGTCCGAGGTCGATAATTCCCTCTACTTTGGTGTAACCTATTTTGTCGATAAAATTGTGAATGCTTTCGGGTGAGTACCCTCTCCGGCGGAGTCCGCAGAGTGTAGGCATCCGTGGATCATCCCAGCCCGAAACGAGTCCTTCCTGTACCAGCTGGAGCATTTTGCGTTTGCTCATCACGGTGTACGTGATGTTGAGCCGGTTGAATTCAATTTGTTTCGGACGGTATTCCGTCTCCTTAAACTGGTCGATAAACCAGTCGTAGAGCGGACGATGAACGACAAACTCGAGCGTACAGATAGAATGGGTTACTCCTTCGAAATAATCGGATTGCCCGTGAGCAAAATCGTACATCGGATATACTTTCCAGTCGTATCCTGTTCGGTGATGCGGATGAGTGGTTATAATACGGTAGATGATCGGATCGCGAAAGTGCATGTTGGGTGAAGCCATATCAATACGTGCCCTGAGCACCATTTTGCCATCCGGAATCTTGCCTTCTGACATTTTAATGAACAAATCGAGGTTTTCTTCCACCGGTCGGTTGCGGTAAGGGCTTTCTGTTCCGGGAACCGTGGGAGTCCCTTTTTGCTGAGCAATGACTTCGGATGTCTGTTCGTCAACATAAGCTTTTCCTTCTTTGATGAATCTGACGGCCAGTTCCCACAACTGGCTGAAATAATCGGATGCATAATACACATTATCCCACCTATAACCCAGCCATTTTATGTCTTCCATGATAGAATCCACGTATTCCACATCCTCTTTCACCGGGTTGGTATCATCAAAGCGCAGATTGCACCTGCCGTTGTATTTTTGAGCTATACCGAAGTCGATGCAAACGGCTTTGGCGTGTCCAATGTGGAGATAACCGTTGGGCTCCGGCGGAAACCGGGTTTGAATTCGTCCGTCATTTTTGCCTTCAGCAAGGTCATCTTCAACAATTTGTTCGATAAAATTGAGATTTTTATTTTCCATACGCTCTTTGACTCTCCCCAGAGAGGAGATATTTTGAAATTCGTTTATTTTTTAACTGTGTAAATACTGTGAATTATCCTTTCACAGGGTCTGCAGGTGCATTATTCAAAATACCCCTTAATTATTCCTCTCGGTGAGTCTTTGACGAACATGATAATTTCGTCCCTTTCCCTGGTTGCGGGCAGTTCTGCCTGGATACGTTCCACCGCGTGCGAGGTGTTCATTTTGTATTGATACATATACCGGTATACATCCTGTATTTCACGAATTTGCTCGTTGGTAAATCCGCGGCGGCGAAGTCCGATGGAATTGACGCCTGCGTAGGAAAGAGGATCGCGACCGGCAGTAACATACGGCGGAACATCCTTTGTGACCCTGGAACCTCCCTGAATCATTGCATGAGCACCTATACGGGTAAACTGATGAACGAGTGTGCCTCCGCCCAGAATTGCAAAATCGGAAACTTCCACTTCGCCTGCAAGCTGGGTGACATTACCCATGATAACGTTATTTCCGACCACACAATCATGTGCCACATGACAATAGGCCATGAGCAGGCAATTATCTCCAACAACTGTTTTTCCTTTCGAAACCGTGCCTCTGTTTACAGTTACAAATTCGCGAATGGTGGTGTTATCTCCAATAATGACCAGGCTTTCTTCACCATTGTATTTCAAATCCTGTGGTATTCCTCCAATGACTGCTCCCGGGAAAATCCGGCAGTTTTTGCCTATTCTCACGCCTTCCAGTATGGTTACATTGGATCCGATAGTGGTTCCTTCATCTATTTCCACGTTTTTATCTATCGTAACGAAAGGTTCGATTACCACCGAACGGGCTATCCTGGCATCGGGATGAATGTATGCAAGTGGTTGTTTCATAAATCTGTAAAATATTCAGGCTTCCGGAAAAAGTACAGTATTTTTTTTGTACTCCGATTAAGCCTCAGTGTTTATTTTTTATTATTATTGTTGTTTGAAAAATCTATTTATTTTTCACTACCTGGGCCATAAATTCAGCCTCGGTAGTAATTTCACCTCCCACAAAGGCATAACCTTTCATGGTGGCTATTCCCCGGCGGATTTCGTCCATAAGCGATACGTGGAATACAACAGTATCGCCCGGCACTACTTTTTGGCGGAATTTCACGTTGTCAATTTTCATGAAATAAGTGGAATACAGTTCCGGATCCTGGAGCTGGCTGAGCACGAGAAGTCCTCCGGTTTGAGCCATGGCTTCAATGAGCAGCACGCCGGGCATGACCGGTTCGTCGGGGAAGTGCCCCATGAAAACGGTTTCATTCGATGTTACGTTTTTCACTCCCACAATAGAGCGCTCGCGGATTTCGAGAATTTTATCCACCATGAGAAACGGCCAGCGATGCGGCAGCATTTTACGGATGGCATTCGAATCGAGCAACGGCGGAATCGTATCATCGTAGAGGGGTGCCTGTACTTCCTGTCCTTTTATTTCCCTGCGGATTATTTTAGCCACCTCAGTATTCACCTTATGACCGGGATATCTGGCTATTATTTTTCCTTGTATCTGTTTGCCGACCAATGCCAGGTCGCCGATTATATCGAGAAGTTTATGACGGGCAGGTTCGTTTTTATATTTCAGATCACCACTGATAATGCCCAGCTTATCAACCTCCACCCGGGGCTGATTCATCAGGTCAGCCAGCTTATCAAGTTCATCCTGAGGCATTTCCTTATCGTAAATTACGATAGCATTCTCCAGATCGCCACCTTTGATGAGGTTTTGTTTGAGCAGGGGTTCTATCTCTCTTACAAAAACAAATGTGCGGCAATCGGCTATTTCTTTTCCAAAATCAGACAAATCGTCGAGCGATGCAAACTGAGCAGGTAAAACGGGTGAATTATAATCCACGTAAACATCCACACTGAAATGATCGTCGGGTAATATTACGATTTTAGCACCGGTGTCGGCATCCTGGTAATCAATCCTTTTCTTTACGATGTAAATGTCTTTTTCGGCTTTGGTTTGTTCTTCGAAACCGGCATTTTCTATTGCATCGTAAAAATAGCTTGCACTTCCGTCAAGAATAGGGAATTCAGGAGCATCCACTTCTATCAGGCAGTTATCAATTTGCCATACAAAGAGAGCAGCCATCGCGTGTTCGATAGTACTAACCTGCATATCGCCCCGTTTCAGAATGGTTCCCCGGTTAGTCGATACCACATAATCGGCCAGGGCAGGTATATCAGGCTGTCCGGGCAAATCGGTTCTTTTGATTCTGATACCGTGATTGACCGGAGCAGGCTGAAAAGTGATATTTATATCCACACCGGTATGAAGTCCTTTTCCTTTCATACCGAAAGCTGATCTGATTGTTCGTTGTGTTGCCATATTTTTTGAAATTTGAAAGCTTAAGCACTCCTGCCGGGGTGCTTAAGCTCTTTAAGTTATCATATTTTTTGGTTTGTTTTTCTGTAAACGAGGCCGAAGGCATATTGAATTAAATGCTTTGGAGAATCATCTCAGGCATTATTTATTCAAATTACAGCTTCTGCTTTTTTTTGAAAGGAGAAGTTTTTTCCTTCATGTTGGATTTCCGTTACCGGTCATCTCTTTTTATAAAATTACATCTTTTTCTTCAGTTCATCAATTTGTTTTTGAAGTTCGAAAACGGTACGTTGTAAATCAGGCAGATTTTTATATACTACTGAAGCCCTGCGGAAAGTACCGACCGGTACGGCAGGGTATCCCTGCATAATGCTGTTGGGTTCTTTCACGTTGTTGGGTACTCCGGTTTGAGCACCGAAAACACATCCGTCGGCTATTTCGATATGTCCGGATATACCCACCTGCCCTGCCAGGACACATTGTTTTCCGATTTTAGATGAGCCTGCTATACCCGACTGAGCTGCCACGGCTGTATTTTCTCCGATTTCCACATTGTGAGCTATCTGCACAAGATTATCCAGTTTCACTCCCCTGCGTATAATGGTACTTCCGAGTGTTGCACGGTCGATGGTCGTATTTGCTCCCACCTCCACATCATCTTCAATCACCACATTGCCCACCTGAGGGATTTTTCGGTACGAACCATCACTTGCAGGTGCAAAACCGAATCCATCCGATCCTACGATAGCTCCTGCCTGAAGAATACAGTTTTTTCCGATAATACATTCCTTCTCCACCCTTACTCCGGCATGCAACTGAGTGCTTTCGCCAATTTTCACATTCTCACCAATGTAGCACGAAGCATCTATGGAAGCGTAATTACCGATAACGGCTCCTTCGCCCACAAATACAAAAGGAGCAATATAAACGTTGATCCCGATAATTGCCGAAGGTGAAATATGTGCCAGAGCTGAAACACCGTTTTTCTTTGGCTTCAACTGTTCGATGGACGCCAGCAGCACTGCCAGCGATTCATAAGCATTATCCACTTTAATCAAAGTGGCATTAACGTCTCTTTCGGGTTGAAAATCACGGTTTACCAGAATAATACTTGCTTTGCTATCGTAAATATACTGGCTGTATTTGGGATTTGACAAAAAACTGAGTGTTCCGTTTTCACCTTCTTCTATTTTAGAGAAGCTCTGAACTTTTACGGATGGATTGCCGATTATTTCACCGTGAAGGAATTCTGCTATCTGTTGAGCGGTGTACTCCATATCTTTTTAAAAATTTGAGTGCAAAATTACAAAACTATTTTCAATAATTATACGTTGACGCTGATAAATGCCAATTATATCTTACAGTAGCACAGGAAATGTTTTTCTACTGTTTTAGTCAGCACCTGTATATTCAGCATATCGGATGCATCGGCAATATCTTTAATCGTTCCGTCTTTGTAAAGAATACCGATACTTTCATCTTCGGGACTGTATGTATCCGTAGAAACGACCTCTTCGCCGATAAAATAGGCAGCCTCGTATGCTGAAATTCCGAAATGTTCCTGATATTTTTTCAGATATTTTTCACGCAGTTCATCGCCCTGTTCGCTTGAAGCCAGATTTTCAACCTTGAAAAGTTTTCTGTTGGCAAACCGTCGGCAAAGTTCAGCAAGTACCAGATCATCAGAAAGTTCGCTCCATACTTTAATAGCACAAAGCACGTCGGCATCATCGAGCATGGCAAAATGATCCAGCGTTTCGGCCGAATGCATGAAGTCGTCCCGGGTGATGTTGTTGTACAGGAAATACTTCAGCGAGGGCGATCCGAAAAGTTCAGCGCCCTGTGAGGCTATTTCTTTGGCCCTTTTGAGTATGTTAATAAGCATTTTCTCAGCTGCCACCGAAGTTTTATGAAGATATACCTGCCAGTACATCAGGCGGCGTGCAACCAGAAATTTCTCGATGGAATATATTCCTTTGGCTTCCACAACGAGTTTATCGTTGTGCAGATTGAGCATCTTGATGATGCGTGACGCCCCGATAATACCTTCACTCACACCGCAAAAGAAACTATCGCGGCTCAGATAATCGAGCCTGTCCATATCCAGCTGGCTGGCAACCAACTGATGCAGAAAATGTTTCGGATACCTGTTGGTAAATATCTGCATGGCCAGTTCGAGTCTGTTGTCGGTATCATCGTTGATGCGCTGCATCATCAGCAGCGAAATCTCTTCGTGCGAGATTCCTTTTACGATACTGTTTTCGAGTGTATGCGAGAAAGGTCCGTGGCCTATATCGTGAAGCAGCATACAGGCTCTTGCGGCGTCTTCTTCAGCTTCGTTTACCGGCTGCCCGGCAATACGGAGTTGGGCTATGGCTTCACCCATCAGGTGCATGGCTCCGAGCGAATGAAGCATTCGTGTATGTTGAGCGCCGGGATATACGAATGACGAGAGTCCGAGCTGCTTGATACGGTTCAATCGCTGAAAATAGCAGTGCTGAATTATATCATACAGGAAATCGTTCGGGATGTTGATAAATCCGAACACCGGATCATTTATAATTTTTCGCTTCATGTAAGTTTCTCTTCACCTCCTGCCAGACTGAGGTATTCGTAAAATAAGTGTTAATAGGAATAAGAAAACTGCCGGCTTACTCAGTGCAACCCGGGCAGCTACTGTTTATTTCGTCCCCAGAATATCCACCAGCCAGTTCCATGCTTTTTCTACAGCAGGTATATGCAGTCGTTCGTCGGGTGAATGCACGCCGCGCATGGTTGGACCTATAGAAATCATATCCAGGTGCGGATATTTTTTCAGGAAAAGTCCACATTCGAGACCGGCATGAATTGCCTTAACCTTTGGATTTGTATTGTAAAGTTTTTTATAGCTGTTTTCGGCTGTCTTAAGGATCCCTGAATTCAGATTTGGCTTCCATCCGGGATAACCATCGCCGTGGGTTACCTTGCAACCGGCAAGTTTCAGAACCGATTCCACCTGGTGTGCCAGGTCGTACTTGGCCGATTCCACTGAGCTCCGCTGGCTGGTAGTGATGACTATCCGGTCATCGTTTTTCATTTTTACCGAGGCAAGATTGGTTGATGTTTCGACCAGTCCGGGCATATCCGTGCTCATTTTTTTAATGCCATGCGGACAAGCATAGAGTGCATTCAGCAGTTTTCTTGTACTTTTCTTGCTGAGTGTTTCCTTCGGTAAATCTTCGGAATGAAGTTCGATGCGCATTCTGGTTTCAACA
This sequence comes from uncultured Paludibacter sp., assembly GCA_964634605.1. Lineage (GTDB taxonomy): Bacteria > Bacteroidota > Bacteroidia > Bacteroidales > Paludibacteraceae > UPXZ01. The sequence continues at coordinate 16,567 of CAZWLJ010000024.1, read as the reverse complement.
GCCAGATTTTCGTCCTCGATATCAGAAACTACCCGGTTGAATATTACACGTACATTTTCCTTCTCTGTGTAAGGCACACAAGCAGTGGCCGATGCTTCCCGAGGTATGGCGTTGCGGAGATTTCCACCGTCGATTTTAACTATTCGCAGGTCCATTTCGTTGTGAATATTCCACAGGATCCGGTTCAGAATTTTATTAGCATTTGCGCGGTTTTTGTCTATATCATCTCCGGAGTGTCCTCCCAGAAGCCCTGACACAGCCACCGAAAAAGCAAAATAGCCCTTGGGCGTTTTTTTGGTTTCGTAGTTAAGTGTAGCTGTGGTGTCGATTCCGCCCGCACACCCGACAAATATTTCACCATCATCTTCCGAATCGAGATTGATAAGCACATCACCCGACAGCATATCGGTACCCAGCGCGAAAGCACCGGTCAGACCGGTTTCTTCATCAGTTGTGAAGAGACATTCAAGTGCCGGATGCTGAATATTATCCGCAGCAAGTACAGCAAGCATGAGTGACATACCAATGCCGTTGTCAGCCCCCAGCGTGGTGCCTTTTGCCCGAATCCATTCACCGTCAATTTCGGTCTGTATCGGATCATTTTCGAAATCATGCTCCACGTTGCTGTTCTTCTCGCAAACCATATCCATGTGCGACTGCAGTATAATCGTTTTACTACTTTCGTACCCCGGAGTGGATGGTTTGGTAATCAACACATTACCAGCTTCATCCGTTTTGGTGGTCAGCTGGTGTTTTTTACCGAATTCCTGCAGGTAAAGTCTGATTTTATCTTCTTTTTTTGATGGACGCGGAATCTGTGTGATTTCGTAAAAGTGATTCCAAACGCTTTGTGGCTGTAATTCTCTCATATATTTATCCAGTTTGTTAATAATTTTTTACACGTGTATGGCTTGAAATTCCGGTATCAGAAATGCCTCCGCAGGAGCAATCTCCTTCTTACGGATTTTGTATCTGATCACCTTTATCTGACAGATATATTTTCATATCAAACCAGCTCTTCATAGCCGGGGCTACAAATATAAACAAAAGAAACGTAATTTAGGTTTTTAACAATTTGGAAAAAGAAACATTTGTTAAAGAAAAAACATTTAAGGCTATCTTAAAAAAACATATTTTCAACTCATATTCAGGCAGATATGATGATTTCTTCTGCTCTCTGTCAGCTGAACCGAAACCGGCTGATTTCCGGGCAGAGTTTAAACTTTGTTACTGAATATCTTTGCTGCCATTTTTCAGACGGATATTATTTTACCGGATGAAAAGTACATTTTTAAACCAAAAAAGGATAAAATAATTTCAAACAGGCATATTGTACTTCATATATGGAAAATTTATCTTATTTTTGTAACCTAAATGAAATATCCAGCTAATACTTTTGTAACACCATTGACTAATTTCTTACAAATCATTGAAGATTTCGATTCCATTACTTTACCTGAGATGGGAAAAGTAACACTTCTCAACCGTACAGATGTAAAATTTGTTTTCCATCGGGATCTGCTGTCTGATATACTGCTCCTTGCCAAAGATGACTACCGTTCGCTGGTTATCAACGAACAGCGATATGCCGACTACAACACCTATTACTTCGACACAGCAGACTACAGTTTTTATCTTGATCATCACAACAAACGGCTGAACCGTTTCAAAGTAAGAACCAGAAGCTATGTGGACTCAGATTTGCATTTTTTTGAAATAAAATTCAAATCAAATAAAGGCCGTACAATCAAGAGCCGTATTAAAATTGCACAACCTGAAGAATTCATTTCGGATGAATGTGCCGAATTTCTGAAAACAAAATCACATATTTCATCTGAAAATCTCAAAAGAAGCATTCAGGTTAAGTACAAACGAATCACACTGACTAACAGGGAAATGACTGAACGCATCACGATTGACTTCGACATGAGTTACCTGATCAATGACGCTCAGCACGAATACCCCGACCTGGTAATCCTGGAAGTAAAACAAAATAAATCCACCAAATCAAGATTAATTGAAATCCTGCATCAGCAGCACCTGCACCGTGTTTCGCTGAGCAAATACTGTTTCGGGATAGCAAGTTTTGTGGATGGAATTAAAAGAAATAACTTTAAAAATCAAATACGTTATGTTAAAAAAATTTGTGACACGCCGCTCAATTAAGGTAATTGTACTTCTTACCTTTCTGGTAATTTTTCCTTTTTCTCAACTTCCGGCTCAGGATGAATTAATGATGATGGAAGAGACCGGACAAATGCTTGACGAACAACCGAGAGCTTCCCTCAGCCCTGACAGCGTACTGAGAGCCGAATTCAAAGCTGTGATCAAACCACCCAAAAAAGAGGAAGTTGAACTTGGTATGACCTTTTTTCTGAGTCTGATTCTGAACTTACTCATGGTTTTTCTTATCATCAGAACGATATATTATCCAAACTACCGAAAACTGGATACGGTTTTCACTTTCGTGATGTTCAACGTGTCCATTTTTCTGCTCATATCTCTTCTTAACCAGATTAAAATATCGATGGGAGCTGCATTCGGTCTTTTTGCCGTATTTACCATGCTCCGCTATCGTACTGCAGGTATCAGCATCAAGGACATGACATATCTGTTCATCTTCATAGCATTGGGTTTGATCAGCGGAGTGCGCCTTCAGATTCATGACTTACTTATTATCTATGGAGTGCTTTATGTTATGCTTTTCTTCCTGGATACCAGATTCTTTATCAAACGCGAGGCCACCAAAATCATATTTTTTGATAACATCGACCTGGTTCACTCCTCCAAACAACAAGAACTGATCGATGAACTGAAATCGCGCACCGGACTCAACATTCACCGGGTATCCATTGAAGACATTTCATACCTCCGTGACAGTGCAACCATAACCATTTATTATTACAACTGATGAAAAAAACATTCTATATCCTTTTGCTCCTTGTTATTCTGACAGGTCAGAAAGCAATCGCACAACAACAATACGGAACATGGACAAGTATCGGTATAGAGAAAAAAGTTGGTAAATGGAATTTTGAAGCCGATACAGAAATACGTACAATACACTACCTCCGGCTTATCAACCGCTGGAGTATTGGTCTGGATGCTGAATATAAAATTGCAAAACCAATCCAAATCGGTCTTAGCTATACATTCATGAACGTGCTGGATCAGAAATACCTCAATTATCAGTTCAGAAACAGACTGAATGCAGGCATCACTGGTAAGCAAAAATGGGGTAATTTTGATTTCTCACTGTCGGAAGGGCTTCAACTGACATCAAAAAACGCCAGCAAGCGCATTGATGATTACGGGAACACAGACTCCTACAAAATCAATCCTGCCCTGATGTGGAAAAATTCTGTTAAGGCTGAATTCGACGTACCAAAATCCAGATTAACACCAGGGCTGGAGCTCGAAAGTTATTTTGAACTCAATGACCCCGATGGAAATGATTTTGATAAAGTGCGCTATTCGCTTTTTTTCAAATACAAAATCAACAAGCACAACTCTGTAAAACTATCCGGAATTTATAACAACGAACTGGGTGCAGACGTGGCAGATTATTCCGGAAAGTATATACTGGACATCAAATACTCCCACACATTAAAATAGACTGATTATGGGCAAATTACTCAAACATCTTCTCGCATTGACCGTTTTGGCTGTCATCATTACGGGCTGCGATCCTGAAAACGTAATCGGAAAAGAGACTATCAAAGGCGAGACTGCAACAGATTACGAGTGGGACGACAGCAATGTGAAAACCATCGTTTTCAACCAAAACACAATCACGTCGGCATCGGCTGATGTGACCATCAGCGGAAATACTGCAACCATTACATCAGGTGGTTTTTATATTGTGAAGGGAAACCTCACCGACGGACAGCTGGTAGTGAATGCTCCCAAAGCAAAACTAAAAATCATGCTCGATGGTGTAACCATGGCCAGCGCTACAACTTCGCCTTTCTTTATCCAGGCTGCATCCAAAGTCATTGTTTTTCTTAAAGCGGGTACGGTCAATACAATATCAGACGCAGCGGTATACACGAATACTGATGAGCCGCAGACAACCATTTTCAGTAATGGTTTCCTGGCTTTCACCGGTCAGGGAACTTTAAATGTGAATGGAAACCACAACGATGCCATTTCAAGCGACGACGAAGTAATTATCCATGAAGGCAACTTCAATATCCAGGCACTTGACGACGGCATACGGGGAAAAGATTTCGTGACTATTCACGATGGCAATATAAATGTATTAGTGACTACCGGACACGCTTTGAAATCGGATAATACTGAAATAGGCGGACGGGGCTATGTGAAAATTGACGGTGGCAATCTCACCCTCTCATCAGCCATGGGCGACGGGATAAATACCACAAAACGAATCCTCATCGAAAAAGGACAAATAAAACTAACGGCATACGAAAGCCAGGGACTGCGGAGCGATTCGCTGGTTCATATTTCAGGAGGCGATGTTACGGTAATGAAAAACTCAAAACAGGGAATAAAAAGTCCCTTCATCACTATTTCGGGAGGTACAACACAAGTCACTACCAATAAAATTGCCATCAATGCAACCCATGAAACAGCCACCACGCAGCCTGACGACTGTGAGCTTATAGTTTCGGGAGGCAGCCTGTACGTCAATTCATTGAGCTACGGACTTGTTAGCGATGGCAATATACATATCAACGGAGGCACAACTGTAGTCCAGGGTCCGTACGATAATTCAAAGGTGGCTGCAACCTGCCTCGGAGAATTTATTGTTACGAATGGAATCTATGTGGCAAGCGGACCGAATGCAGGCGCTCTTGTGAAAAACCCGGGCAGTGCATCCACCCAGAACAGTCTGAAAATAACATCTGCCACCTTAGGAACCAATCTGATAAACATACAGGATGCAGCGGGTAATTCGCTCGTGACCTTCAAACCCATCAAAAGCTCGTTTTACCTGCATTTTTCTTCTCCGTCATTAAAAACCGGTAGTACTTATTCGGTATTTACCGGTGGAAGTTATTCGGGAGGAACGACAGTGAATGGTTTTTCTACCGGTGGCAGCTACACAGCAGGAACAAAAAGAAGCACTTTCTCCGTTTCTGAAAAAGTAACCCTGGTTAATTTCTGAGAAAGATTGCTTAAGTTTGTTTTCCAGACTTAAGCAAATCTTTGTTTTCAGCTTGTTTTTTGGTACAGCATCAGATATGATCCTGTTTTGCCGGTTTTCATTTAATTTTTTTGCTTTTTTCTATCAAACAAAAAACACAGCTCTCAATCAATGAACTGGACTAAAAAGCAAATCTCGACGCTGGCAGTAGTATCCATAACTTCGTTTATGGGTACATTTCTTATCTCATCCATCAACATTGCCCTGCCTTCCATCGAAAAGTCTTTCGGGCTGAGCGCTGTTATGCTTAGCTGGGTTGTCACCTCATTCCTGCTGGCTACAGCCATGTTTCTGCTTCCTGCAGGACGCTGGAGCGATATTTCGGGTGTAGTAAGACTCTACAAAGCCGGTCTGATAATTTTCACCTTATCCTCCCTCTTATGCGGGCTGGCACCTTCAGGAGGCTGGCTCATTGCTGCACGCTACCTGCAAGGAATTGGAGCTGCATTTACCAACACAACAGGACAGGCCATTCTGGTAGGGAATTTTCCTCCTCAAAACCGCGGGAGCGTACTGGGTATTTCAGTTTCTTCGGTGTATCTCGGTCTTTCGTTCGGTCCGTTTGTGGGAGGTGTACTCACTCAGCAGGTTGGCTGGCAATCCATTTTCTTTGCGGCAACTTTGCTGGGACTCATTTCTGCGATCGTTTCATTTCTTTATCTGGGCAATGATGAACAGGAAGCGGGAACTCACCGTAAAATGAGTTTTAAGGGCATCCTCTTTTTTATGATCGGGTTGGTTTTCCTCGTTTATGGTTCATCCGTTATCCCGTCTGTATCGGGCTGGCTGTTAATGGTGGCAGGAGTGTCAGCACTGGTAATATTCTGGAAAATTGAAAGTAAAGCCGAAAATCCTGTTATTGACACCGGACTTTTTACTAAGAACCGGATGTTTGCCTTTTCCAACATGGCTGCTTTGATTAACTACGGATCAACATCCGCCATCGTTTTCTTTCTGAGTCTTTATCTGCAGAAAATCCAGCATCTTACCCCTCAGCAGGCAGGGCTTATTCTGATCGCCCAACCGATAATGATGACTTTGTTTTCGCCATTGGTGGGCAAACTTTCTGACCAGCATCAACCCCGGTATTTTGCCACTTCGGGTATGGCTATGTGTTCAGCGGGATTAGCTTTTCTGGCTTTTCTGAACCAATCTACACCTCACTGGATTATCATTTCGATACTCATCTGGATCGGAATCGGTTTTGCGCTTTTCTCCTCACCCAATATGAATCTGATAATGAGTTCAGTAAACAGGACACAATACGGTCAGGCTTCTGGTACGGCTGCTTCCATGCGGGTACTCGGACAGATAATAAGTATGACTGTCGTAACACTCCTTTTTGCCGGACTTTTCAGCGGAAAGGCAATCGAACAGGTTTCAGCCCCGGTGTTTCTTACAGCAATGCGATGGGGATTTATCACTTTTTCACTCGTAAGTCTGGCTGGAATCTATTTTTCGCTCGTAAGAGGAAACCTGAAACGTGAATGACCGGATTCGTATTTCGAATCTGCAGGGAAATTATCTCTCAGTCATATTAAATACATATAATTCTGATTTTTTTAATAATAATAATTCGTCAACATGCTCACCATCGTCATCATAGCAGTCACAGCCCTCATATCCTACCTGGCGTTCAATAACAGTTCGTATTCTGACAGGCTCATATTCGATCCTCGCGAAGTAAAACAGGGCGGATGGTACCGGCTTATCTCATACGGTGTATTACATGCCGACCTTACACATCTGATATTCAACATGCTGACCCTGTATATTTTCGGAACCTATATCGAAAAATTCTTCAAGGCAGTATTTGGCAATCAGGAAGGAGGATTGTGGTATATAGCTCTATACATCAGCGCTTTAATTATTTCAATTCTGCCAACCTACCTTAAAGAAAAAAACAATGAATACTACAGGGGGCTGGGTGCTTCAGGTGCGGTTTCGGCAGTGGTTTTTGCTTATATTCTGATTAATCCGATGAGTTTTATGGGCATCATGTTTATCCCCGTCATGCTTCCGGCATTTTTGTTCGGCATTTTATTTGTGATTTTATCCATCTTCCTTCAGAAAAAACATTCGGGAGGCATTAATCATACAGCACACATAACCGGTGGAATTTACGGGGTAATTTTTACAGCTGCACTTTTCAGATTGCTGACTGATATCAGCATACTTCGTCATTTTGCTGCTCAGATACAGATTTCATCCATCAGCGATTTGATACATATTGGATTTTGAAAAACAGATAACTTCGGAATGCCCGTAATAATTTCACTAATTGATATTACGTGGCTGCTGGTATTTTTTTTGATGATGAAAATTTCGGCACATATTTTGTTTTAACATATTCAACAGTTTAAGAGCATAAATTTCGAAACTTTTAATAAAAAACATAAGCCATGAAAAAACAAGTACTTCAATCATTCGCAGCAGCAATAATTTTGTTCGCAGCATTCGCATTCACCGGATGTGGTACTACCTACTACGGTACACTCGACCAGCAGGACTACTATGATGACTATTCGTACAACAACCCCGTATGGGCACCTTCGTACTATGCCGGGGCACGTTATTACTATTTTCCTGACATAGAAGCCTATTACGATCTGGCAAGCCGGGATTTCATCTTCCTGAACAACGGGCAATGGATTTTTGTACAAAATCTAAATCCGTTTTATTCCAACTTTGATTTGTATTCCAGCTTTATTATTATCATCAACAGAGGTGTTTACCAACCCTGGATGCATCATCATTACTACAATTCGCACTATCCCAGATACTACTACATCGATTACTACGACTATAGCAACATTCCTTATGTAAGAGGATTCAACGAAAATCAGAAAGGAGCTATCTACTGGCCTGAAAATCAGAGAGAACGCGCAAGAAGCTGGGACGACCGGAACATACGCAACAACCGCAGGTTTACCTACTCCGAATCCGACAGACGTGTACAACAGGAAACAACCAGACAAATTGCAGCACAGCGTTCTTCACGAACCGATGTGGACCGGAGCAATACAGCCGACCGTAACAGGACGACCGATGTTAACCGTAGCAATACAACTGACCGTAACAGGACGACCGATGTTAACCGCAGCAATACAACCGACCGCACCAGAACGACCGACGTAGATCGCACAAGAACACAGACCGGAACAACCGACCAGACCAGAACGCAGACACGGACTACCACCGAACAAACCAGAAGCACAACCCGTACTGATATACCTGAAACCCAGCGCACCGGCACTGCTACTACAAGAACTGATCGCAGTACAGCTTCTCCCAGGACTGACACCGGAACCAACACCCGTTCTGATGTACAAACCACTACAAGGAGAACAACAGACACGAACTACTACGGCGAACCCATCGGACGCCCGGTAAGAGTGGAAAGGCAAATGCGAAACGCAGAAACAACTACAAGAAGCAGAAGTACAGATACTGACACCAACACCAGGACAGGTACTGACAGAAGTAACAGCACACGCTCATCCGGCCGATAAATCACTGTCGGTCTCCATATACAAACCAAAAGGCGGAAAATTCAAGTTCCGCCTTTTGGTTTGAATGTCGGAAGTAGTGCATATCGATTTATATCAGCTCTTTTCCTGCTTCTGTTTAAAGCCATTTTGCAGTCCGATTAAATATTCAATTTATTTTCGTACCTTTGCATCCGAAAAATAAAGTCTAAAACAATTTTAATGTAATTTTTTATGAATGTAGTTACAAAAACCATCACAATGGGTGATGGAAGACAAATTACCATCGAAACAGGCAAACTGGCTAAACAAGCCGATGGTTCTGTGGTAGTTCGCATGGGAAACACCATGCTCCTGGCTACCGTATGTGCGGCTAAAGATGCCACACCCGGTACTGATTTCATGCCATTATCCGTTGAATACAAAGAAAAGTACGGAGCTGCAGGCCGTTTTCCCGGTGGATTTACACGTCGCGAAGGCCGTGCATCTGATTATGAAATCCTGATTGCCCGCCTGATTGACCGCGCTCTTCGCCCCCTTTTCCCCGATGATTTTCACGCAGAAGTATTTGTAAATGTAAATCTTATTTCGGCCGACGGAGTTGACATGCCCGACGGATTAGCCGGACTTGCTGCATCTGCAGCACTGGCAGTGTCAGATATACCTTTTCACGGACCAATATCAGAAGTAAGAATTGGAAGAGTAAACGGTGAATATCTGGTAAATCCTACTTTTGCTCAAAAAGAAGAAGCTGATCTCGACATAATTGTGGCTGCAACAGCAGACAACATCATGATGGTGGAAGGAGAAATGAAGGAAGTAAGCGAAGCAGAATTGCTTGAAGCCATCCGTATTGCTCATGAAGCTATCAAAATACAATGCCAGGCTCAGGTGGAGCTGATGGCCGAAGTCGGAAAAACCGAAAAACGTACTTATTGTCACGAAGAAAACGACGAGGAACTCAAACAGGATATCCATTCGAAAACTTACGATAAGGTTTATGCGGTTGCTGCATCATGCAATGCTGATAAACATTCACGCATCGAAAACTTCGAAGCAGTAAAGGCAGAATACGTTGCCTCGCTGGATCCCGAAGTTGCTGAAGAAAAGAAAAGCCTGATTGACCGTTATTACCACGCTGTTGAAAAAGAAGCCATGCGCCGTTCCATTCTTGATGAAGGCAAACGCCTGGATGGTCGTAAAACAACAGAAATTCGTCACATCTGGAGCGAAATAGATTATCTCCCCGGAGCACACGGATCAGCTGTATTCACCCGTGGTGAAACCCAGTCACTTACTACTGTAACACTGGGAACCAAAATGGATGAAAAAATCATCGATGAAGCTCTGATCAAAGGAAAAGACCGTTTCCTTTTACATTATAATTTCCCGCCATTCTCAACAGGTGAAGCCAAACCACAACGTGGCGTTGGTCGCCGGGAAATCGGACACGGCAATCTGGCTTATCGCGCCCTGAAATCGATGATTCCTACCGATTACCCATACGTGGTACGTGTTGTATCTGACATTCTGGAATCAAACGGATCTTCGTCTATGGCAACTGTCTGTGCAGGTACTTTAGCCCTGATGGATGCAGGAGTTCAGATCAAAAAACCGGTATCGGGTATCGCCATGGGATTAATTTCCGAAAACAAAGGTCAGAATTATGCTATTCTTTCCGATATTCTGGGTGACGAAGATCACCTGGGAGATATGGACTTCAAAGTGACCGGAACCCGCGATGGAATCACTGCCACTCAGATGGACATCAAAGTGGACGGACTTTCCTTTGAAATTCTTGAAAACGCCCTGAACCAGGCCAAAGCAGGCAGAATGCATATACTGGATAAAATTCAGGAAACAATTACAGAACCACGTGCGGACCTGAAACCACATGCTCCGCGCATCGTTGTGATGTTTATCCCGAAAGAACTGATTGGTGCTGTAATAGGCCCGGGCGGAAAAATCATTCAAAATATTCAGGCCGAAACCGGAGCTGTTGTTTCCATAGAAGAAATCGGAGAACAGGGACGAGTGGAAATTGCTTCGGCCAACAAAGAATCACTGGATTCTGCCGTTGCTAAAATCAGAGCAATAGTGGCTATTCCCGAAGTAGGTGAAACATACAATGCTAAAGTGAAATCAATCATGCCTTACGGTGCATTTGTTGAATTTATGCCGGGCAAAGAAGGATTGCTCCACATCTCTGAACTGAAATGGGAACGGGTGGAAACAATGGATCAGGCCGGGCTGAAAGAAGGCGAAATGATTGATGTCAAATTGCTTGATATTGACGAAAAAACAGGCAAATTCAAACTATCACACAAAGCCCTGCTGCCACGTCCTCCACGGGAAGACAAAAACAATAAATAGCCGACTTTCCGGCAATTGTAAATTGCACAAAAATCCAAAAAAGACCGCCGTTTTCTCAGTTGAAAACGGCGGTTTCTTGTAATGAACCAGTCCCTTAGAACCGGTTATTTCATCCGGTTACTATAAATTCAGAACAGATTTTAGCTGTTTATAACCTGTGGCGCTTGCTTTTATCTGTTCTCCATTTTTCAGCGTGATCAATTGATTTTGCTTTTCATATATTTCTATCCGGCTGATCATTTCCACATTAACAATGTAAGAACGGTGTATCCGTACAAACTTTTTAGGAGGAAGATTTTCCTGAAAATACTTCATTGTTTCTTCTTTGAGGAATTTCCCGGTAGCTGTATGAATTTTCACATAATCGCCGTCTGCCTGGATATGTATTATTTCTGAAACCGGAATTACCTGAATTTTTTGCCCGTTCTTCACCGCTATTCTTTCAAGCAGTTCATTTTCAGATATATTTATGCCGGAAACATCTGCTCTTTCATCAGTTATAGTGAATTCCGGTTCAGTACTTTGTTCGGATTCAGAATCATGATGGTAACAGTAATGTATCAAAAGCAGGTACATCCAGATTCCGAGAAAACCTTTTATCCGGATTGAATTTGCCACTATCAAACTGTATTTTTCACCAGCTGTCAGGTAAAATAAACCATAACTTATTCCAAGCCAGATTCCAATTCCCAATAATCCGATAGCAGCGTAATTAATAATTCGCTGAAAAACGGATAATGCCGAATAATTTCCGTTTTTTAATATCACCCGGATAAGAAATGCAATTCCGGTAAAGGTTCCGGCGTGAATAATCCCATCGGCAAAAAGAATCCAGTAAGGTACCGGTAGCATACGGTAAAGTGCTAAACTCAATGCGAATGCAAAAATTAAAATCAATGGCAATATAACGTATGCCGGGTGCCTGAACATAATTAAATCGAATTATTTAATTTCCACACCGCTGAAAACCATGTCACCACCTATCACTAATGTTTTTACTTTATCCACAGGTTGCTGCAAAATTCTTTTATCCGATACTCCTCCAAAAACAGAATCAAATCGGGTAATCACGTTCCAGTCGTTGGGAACATAAAGCGTTACACCGCTAAATACTGCGTCAATTTTCAAATACGTGTTTCCTTCAGCTAATTTGGTTTTCCTCAGATCAAGAATCACTCCACTGAAGACAGATTCAATATCACCTCCCGGAAAAGTTTCGTCCAGAAAGATATGCTGAATATTGCCGAATACCACGCTCCTGCTAAAACTATTGAAAGAATTATTTTCACCGGAATCTGAATTAAGTTCCTGTAAATTACTACTGTTCGTCTTCCATTGATGATGCCAGTTAGTATAATAGCAACTTTTGAACCTGTCCGGAAATATATAATGTAACAGAAAAAAGATACCTGCAATTATCAATAATACAGGCCAGTAAGTTGCAGTAAAATCAGGTGAAACTCCCGGAAACTGATCAGGGTAGATCATCGCAAGTTTTGGTAACAGGAAGAATATACCGATACTGAATAAAATCAATGAAGATAAGAAATTTCTGTTAAAAGCCTGATACAGACCAACAACAATAAGAAGCATTTGCCACGAAAATATTACCGGTTTCAATGATGCATTAAACCAGCCGCAGTTCAGACCAAGGAGCACAAGTCCGGTTCCTGTTATTAACATCCCGAAAATTAACGCTTTACGGCGTGATGAATTTTGATGTTTTCTAAGTTCGTTTTCCATAATTGCAAAATTAATAAATTGTTTTGATGCAAAAGTAGCATTCAAACAACTCGATTGCAACAGTTTTTCGATGAATCGGCCGATCTTCCCGACGAACGAAGAATATCTCCGATTGAATTCGTTCAAATTTCCGAAAAAAATATGAATTATCTACCTTTAAAGCATAAAAAAAAAAAGCAGTTGCCCTTAAAAGCAACTGCCTGATTTGTTTTTTTTAGTTAATTTCTCAATCTCCGGTTTGTCTATCCGTAAATAATTTTCCCTTTTTCGTCTTTGAATTCTTTGAATTTCTCGTCTGATTCCGGACATTCAAAACTTTTCAGGTATTGCTCCATAGCCCGGTAGCTCATTCCCATGCTGGAGAATCCACCATCGTGGAAAAGATTCTGCATCGTAACTTTTCGGGTCAAATCACTGAACATAACCATGCAATAATCCGCGCAGTCTTCAGCGGTAGCATTGCCGAGTGGAGCTACCCGTTCAGAGAAATCCACCAGGCTGTCAAAACCCTTCACGCCGCTTCCGGCTGTTGTCATGGTGGGCGACTGAGAGATGGTATTCACACGCACATTGTGTTCGCGGCCGTAAATGTAACCGAAACTGCGGGCAATACTTTCGAGCATTGCTTTGGCATCGGCCATATCGTTATAACCATAGATTGTACGCTGAGCAGCCATATACGACAAGGCTATAATCGATCCATAATCGGCTATTGCATCCATTTTCTTGGCAACCTGAAGCATTTTGTGAAACGAAATGGCTGAAATATCTAAAGTGGTCGTAAGCATATCATAGTCCAGATCATCATATGTGCGTTTTTTCCGTACATTAGGCGACATGCCGATGGAATGTAAAACAAAATCAATTTTTCCGCCTAATACTTCCATCGATTCCCGGAAAACAGTTTCAAGGTCTTCCACCGAGGTAGCATCGGCAGGTATCAGCTTTGCATTGAGTTTTTCAGCCAGTTCCTGTGTTGTACCCATTCTCACTGCAAGCGGAGTATTGGACAGTGTGATCACGGCACCTTCTTCTACTGCACGTTCGGCTACTTTCCAGGCAATTGACATATTATTCAGTGCACCAAATACAATGCCTCGTTTTCCTTTTAATAAGTTGTGACTCATAATTATTTCTTTTTTGTTTTTGACAAATAAAACCATTTATATATTCAAATAGTTCATTTATCCGGTTTAATTTCAGCACAAAAATACTCAAAATGTGCAATATATGCAATTCTTTTCGGTACTAAAAACAACAAACGGCCGCCTGACACCGTCAGACAGCCGTTTTTTCATTAAAATGATAATACAACTGATATCGTTAATCTTCCTCTTTTTTCTGAGCCTCGTACTCTTTCAGAAGTTTATCCTGTACATCAGCTGGTACAAGTTCATAGCTTGCAAATTTCATATTGAAGGATCCGCGTCCACCGGTCAGTGAACTCAATGACGTTGAATAAGTAGACATTTCTTTCAGCGGAACACGGGCTTTTAGTTTCTCGAAACCTTTTTCGCTTTCCATACCCATTATCAGTCCGCGGCGTCCTTGTAAATCGCCCATAACATCGCCCATATACTCCGACGGAACAGAAACTACTACATCGTAGATTGGTTCCAGAATTTTGGGTCCTGCTTCTTTGAACGCGGTGCTGAAGGCATTACGTCCGGCAAGCATGAAGGATATTTCGTTAGAATCAACAGGGTGCATCTTTCCGTCGTAAACAATTACACGTACATCGCGAGCGTACGAGCCGGTAAGTGGACCCTGCTCCATGCGGGCCATAATACCTTTCAGAATTGCAGGAAGGAAACGAGTGTCGATTGCGCCACCTACCACGCTGTTGATAAATACGAGTTTACCTCCCCAATCAAGCGGGATTTCCTGCGTGTCGCGGTTACTGATTTTATACTCCTGTCCGCCAAAACGGAATACATCCGGTGCGGGCATTCCTTCAAAATAAGGCTCAATGATCAGGTGAACTTCACCAAACTGCCCTGCTCCGCCTGATTGTTTTTTATGGCGGTAATCTGCTCTCGAAGCTTTGGTAATAGTTTCGCGATAAGGAATTTTTGGTTCGATGAATTCAATTTCAATTTTATCATTGTTTTCGATTCTCCATTTCAGTGTTTTCAGGTGAAATTCGCCCTGACCGGATACAATCGTTTGTTTCAGTTCTTTTGAAACTTCAACTACCCAGGTAGGATCTTCTTCTTTCATACGCGAAAGAGCTTCACTCATCTTTTCAGAATTTGATTCGGTCAATGGACGAATGGCACGGCGATATCTTGGATCTGGATACTTGATAAAATCGAATTTATTTTCAGCTTCCCTGGAGTTGAGCGTGTTTCCGGTACGCACATCTTTCAGTTTCACTGCAGCCCCGATACTTCCGGCTTCAAGCATTTCTGCCTTGTTGCGGATCTGACCTGCTACAGTCTGAATTTGTGAAAGTCGTTCTTTGGAGCCTCTGTCGGCATTTATAAGGTCATCACCTTCTTTCAGTTTGCCTGACATCACCTTGAAATATGAAACTTCTCCGATATGCGGCTCTACAGTTGTTTTAAAGAAGAATAAACTGGTTGGTTTTGATGAATCTGGTTTCACTTCCTCACCTTCTGCATTATGCGGTGCCGGCATCTCGGCGGGCGATGGTGCAGCTACACTAAGGAAATTCATGATTCTGTGTACACACATGTTTTTCTCGCCTGAAGCACAGAATACCGGGAACATTGAGCGTGAAACCATTCCTTTGTGGATACCTTCTCGCATTTCGTCTTCGCTGAGCGTACCCTGTTCGAAGAATTTTTCCATCAGCGTATCATCATTCTCTGCAGCCGACTCAAGCAGTTGCTGAAATACCTCTGCTGCTCTTTCCTTTTCGTTATCCGGGATTTCAAGTACATCAGGAGCAGTGGCACCCGGTTTCCATTTATACATTTTTTGCTTAAGAACATCAATTAAAGCATCAAATGATGTTCCTGAACTTACAGCGTATTGTACCGGAATTACTTTACTTCCATACATTTCCTTAAGTCCGGTCAGCGTGTTTTCATAATCAGCTTTCTCATGATCAAGCTGATTGATAACGAAAACTACCGGTTTGTTCAGTTCTTCGGTATAGCGGAACTGATTCATCGTGCCTACTTCCACACCACTAGTGGCGTCAATAAGCATGAGTGCCATGTCGGTAACATTAAGGGCGGATATCACACCTCCGATAAAGTCGTCAGAACCCGGACAATCAATGATATTCATCATTGTATTTTTCCACTCATAAGAGAGTACCGTGGAAAAAACAGAATAACCATAATCCTTTTCAACAGGAAAATAATCAGATACTGTACTTTGATTCTTAACTGAACCTCTGCGTTTTATTACCCCACTCTCGAAAAGCATAGCTTCTGCAAGAGTGGTTTTTCCGGAGCCGGAACTACCCAGCAATGAAATGTTTCTAATTTCATTTGTTTGATATACTTTCATATCTTATTAATTTATAAATAGTTATGTTTTAATGATATAAATTTTACAGTTCAAAAAACTGATACGCAATTTACAAAATAAATCAATAAAAATAATATCTATTTTATATGTTATAAAACATATAAATGAGCTTAAAACGTATTTATATAGTTATAAAAAATTATGAAAAGGTAAAACACATCAATTTGTCTAATTTAATCATGATTTATACTCATTGTGTACCGGCTGCTTTGCAGCATGAAATTACTACAAACAAAAAAAAGTCCCTTACAATTTCTTGTAAAGGACTTTCGTTAAAAACGGCGGCTAT